>NZ_CP150203.1:3468125-4133750 GCF_037969725.1 Paenibacillus sp. FSL W8-0426
TGATGGATCGCGGCCAGGAAGCCGGTGAAGGAGATACGCGGGGGATCGTGCACCTGTTGACCGATCAGGTCGAGTTTTGCGATGTATTGGTCTTGAACAAATGTGATTTGGTGACGGAAGAGGAATTGCTCAAGCTGGAGAAGGCGCTCCGCGCGATGCAGCCGACAGCCAAACTGATCCGAACGACGAATGGGCGAATTGATCCGCATGAAATTTTGAACACGGGGCGTTTCGACTTCGAAAAGGCAAGTCAGTCTGCGGGCTGGATCCGGGAATTGATGAAGGAAGAGCATACGCCCGAGACGGAGGAGTATGGCATTCACTCGTTCGTATATCATCGCAAACGTCCTTTCCATCCCGAACGCCTGCTTCGATGGATTGCCAAGTGGCCGGACAGCATCGTTCGTTCGAAAGGGCTGATGTGGCTTGCGACGCGCAACCATATGGCCGTTTCCTTTAGCCATGCCGGTACATCGAAGCAGCTGGCTCCGGCAGGATTGTGGGTCGGCGCGATGAGTGAGGAGGAACGTCATTTGCATTTTGGCGATACGCTGCCGAACATTCCGGATTGGGATGAGACGTGGGGGGACCGGGTAACCAAGCTTGTGTTCATCGGCATTGACATGGACCGTTCGGAGATTGAACGGACACTGGACGAAACGCTGCTGACGGATGAAGAGATGCAGCGGAATTGGAGGGATTTGAAGGATCCGTTTCCGACGTGGCATTGACAACAGAAAACAATTCAGCTACTATGATTAAATAGTAATTATTACGATTTAAGAAGACGAAGGAGGCATCACCCATGAGAGTCATCGTAACCTTAGCCTGCACCGAGTGCGGGGACCGCAACTATACCACCACCAAGAACAAACGCAATCACCCGGAGCGGCTGGAAATGAAAAAGTATTCCCCCCGCCTGAAAAAAATGACGATTCACCGCGAAACGAGATAAACCGGTTTGCTAGCTTGTACATAACAAGTGTACAATATATGTAGCCAAGTAACAGGGGGGTAGCACCCTCCCAGAACTTTTGAGAGCACAGCAATGTGCTCTTTCGTTATTTTTGGATTGGCTATACCGTGTAGTTCCAGAAGAAACGATCTTGAGGCGCACAAGCATGTTCTTGTTTTTGCATACAGCCCAATGGGCGTTTTAGTAATAGGAGGTTTGGATATGGATGAAGATGCCCGTTTAACGACCCGTTCGAATGCCGATTCTCAGGATGACAGCGATTCAGCTTCAACATTACATAACCGTTCCCGTGCGGTGGAAGCAGCAACGATCCTTCCGCCCTCGGCGGAACAGGAAGTGCTGTTCAGCAACCAACCCGCTCACCTCTGGAAAAGGCGCAGGCAAGAGCTTCTCCAGTGGACGGAACGCGATAAAACAACCGTTTCTCCCAAACGAACGACGTTATGGAATGGGATCGAAGTGGATTTCGAGTTGGTTTCTGCCTTGGATCTGATGTCTCAAAAGGGAATGCTGACCGAATATTCTTGTGCAGGAGTAAGCCCCCTCGATGAACCTGTGGACCATTCCTTGTATGCATATGTTACACTGGTACAGAATGGGGCGGCTGACCAATTCGTAGAGTTTGCGATGAACCGTATGCGAAATAGGCTGCTTGTCACACTGGATCAGCTCACCGGCCGTTATGACCTGTCATCCTTCTTTATCGGCCATAACCGCAGTTTCTGCTGGTGGATGCAGCATTGCGCTGCGCGGTTCGAAATCCGAAACGAATAGTCGGCTTCGTCCGTATTTTCGCGAATATGATTGAATGGAAAGCAGGGGTGGCACCACATTTGAACAAATGGCTCAAGACGATATTGTTTTTGCTGGGCTCGGCGTTTCTTACACGTTTTATTCCGTTTTCATCGTTGTTCCGCAATTTGGATACGATGATCCACGAGTTCGGCCACGCGCTTGTTACGCTGCTATTATCCGGCAAAGTGCTGCGCATTGAGTTGTATGCCGACCATAGCGGCGTTACGTATTCCTCGATGCTTACGCCCGGCAGGTCGATCCTGGTTTCTCTGGCCGGTTATATGTGCGCGTCGCTGTTTGCCTGGCTGTTGTTTGTTCTTTATCGAAAAGGACGGCACATGTGGGGACTCGGGATCATGACCGCGGTCGCTGCCGTCTCGCTTCTGCTGTATGTCCGGGGAGAATTCGGCATGTTATGGCTAACGGGTTTTATCGCGCTGAATGCGGTCATCATGATTTTTGGCGCCAAATTCGCCAAGTTCTATTATCTTTTGCTGGCGTTTCTTACGTTGGAAGAATCCGTAGTTAGCGCCATGTACGTGGGTTGGATGTCCTGGACGCATCCTTCCGCTGCGGGAGACGCAACCAATCTGGCCGGCCAGACCTTTATGCCTGCATTGTTTTGGGGCACACTTTTTGCCTTGTTTGCGCTATGGTGTGCCAAAGGAGCGTTGACTTCCTTTTTTGGCAAAAACGCCGCATCCGGGGCCCGCTCTCGCAGAGTACGACAACGCAGTGCATAGTTGAATGGGAAAAGAGCAAATCCTGCGGGCAGGGAGTAGTAATCTTCCACCGCAGTCCAAAAAGCGCCCCCTTGAAAGGGAGCGCTTTTCTCGTGAAAATCAATCGCCCAAATTTTCCCACAGGACATAAAAATAATAAATTTCCTCCATAATCGCCTTATCGTCTTTTGCGGCGACGCCGCCCTTCATGCGGGCAAGCGTGCCCAGAATGTCATAAATCGTTTCACGCTCCACGCTGAACTGGATGCGATCCACGATTCGGTCCCACGCCTTCAGGGCATATTCGATTTCTGACTTGGCTTGGGTCCACTGTTTGGCTTCAACTTGTTTCTCCAGCGATTGCACCGATTCAACCAAGCGATCATTCTCGCCCCACGGTTTTTTGAGAATCGTTCCCGTAGCCATGACGGCGCAAAAGATGAGAATCAGAACGATGGGAACCACATAGAGCAGCCACAATCGTGCTTTCATCGTATCCCCTCCTGCAGTGTAATCTTTCCGTTAGAACGGCCCTTCGTAGTCGCCCATGTCCGTTTTCTCCGTGATTTTGTCTTCGAAAAGGTCGATGTACAGTTTATCATTGGGCAAAATGGCGGCAAAGGCGATGTCTTGGATCGTTATTTTTTTCTTTTTAAGCTGCTCGGTGAGCCAATGAATGTCCTTGTTTCGTTCTTCGAGATTTTGTTTGATCAGTACACCGTCAATGATCAGCTCTGTCATGAGCTTGTTCGGGCTTGTCTTCATGTGCATATCCTTGGCCGTCACCGGTTGGTTCTCCGGCTTCAGGACAACGGAGAGACTGCCGTCCGGTTCAAGAATGCCATAGTCGACCGTCGTAATGTCGAACACGTCTTTTTGCCGCAGCATCATCGTCAGTTCATCGAATTTCACGCGCATTTTATGCATGTTTTGTTCCAAAATTTTGCCGCTCTGGATCACCAGCGTAGGATCGGAGTCAAACCATTTGGACACGGTACGATTTTTCAAGGTCACATATTGAAAAATAATCGTAACCAACGTAAAAATGGTCAGCGCGACGAAATGAATCCATGCTTTGGAGGAAAGGTCCGTGGCGAACGTTCCCGCAATCGAACCGATCGTAATGCCGTTTATGTAATCAAAGTACGTCAGGTTGCCCATTTGCTGTTTGCCCAGCACCCGCGTGTAAATCATGAGGGTCAGAAAAGCGATAACCGAGCGTACTGCGACCACCCATGTTTCTTCCATCATCGAGAAATCACCGTCCTTTGTATACCAGCTTTTCCCGTCTCTTAACATCTTATTCCACAAAAAAAGAAGCCCGGAATGTAAATTCCGGACTTCGACTGAAACGTGAGAGCATAACGAATGATTCCGTTCATCGTGCATGGATTTGGCAAAAAGGTGCTCCGACGACCGCAAGATCTTAGGTCTTATACGCCGGAGTAGGCCATAAAGCCGCCGTCAACGGGAATGACGGTCCCTGTTACAAATCCGGATTGGCGTTCGTCGGCAAGCCACATCAGCGTGCCGAGCAGATCTTCCGGTTTGCCGAAACGACGCATCGGCGTATGGGAAATGATTTTGCTGGAGCGTTCGGTCGGCGAACCATCCGGATTCAACAGCAGATTGCGATTTTGCTCCGTCAGGAAAAAGCCGGGAGCGATCGCATTTACCCGAATGCCGGATTCGGCCAGATGAACGGCCAGCCATTGCGTGAAATTGTTGATCGCCGCTTTGGCCGCGCTGTAGGCAGGCACCTTGGTCATCGGGGAAGGGGCGCTCATCGATGAAATGTTGATGACCGTTGCCGGTACGCTGCGTTCGATCATTTGTCTGGCAAAGATTTGCGTAGGAATCAGCGAGCCGACAAAATTCAAGTCCATCACTTGTCGAAATCCGCTTACGCTTACGTCAAAAAAAGTTGTGATGTTTTCCTGGTGCAGGTCTTCGAGCCGAAAAATTTCATTCGTTGTATTGGCGCTGGCATGATTGCCGCCGGCACCGTTAATGAGAATGTCGCATGGCCCAAGCCGTTCAAGCACCGCATCCGCGGCGGCCTGGACGCTATCCGGCTGCGTGACGTCGCAAGCAACGGCAATGGCTTTGCCGCCTGTGGCCGTAATGGCAGCAGCCACTTCTTCACCTTTTGATACCGTGCGGTTAAGTATCGCGACTTGAGCACCATGTCTGGCCAGTTCCTCGGCCATCGCGCGGCACAGTACGCCGGCACCGCCCGTAATGACCGCCGTTTTTCCTTGCAGTCTCGACGAGGTCTCGCGAATGAGTTCGTTCATGCTTTTGCCCTCCTTTGCAGGGAATCCCAGGCGCCCCACAGATACATAATGCCCAGCGCGCGATCATAAAGGCCATACCCTGGTCTGCATTTCTCTCCCCATAAATGGCGTCCATGGTCCGGACGGGCGTACCCCGTAAATCCGGTGTCATGGTAGGCTTCCACGATGCCCACGATGTCCACGCTTCCGTCCTGGGTCCGATGCGACGTTTCGATGAAATCGCCATTCTCGTACACTTTTACATTGCGGATGTGGGCAAAAGGAATCCGATCCTTGAACTCATGGATCATGCCGATGATATCGTTGGCCGGATTCGCTCCGAGCGAGCCGCTGCACAATGTAACGCAGTTGGATGGACTATCATGCAAATTCAAATATTTGCGAATGTTGTCCTGGGTCGTAATGATTTTCGGCAGGCCGAAGATCGACCATGGCGGATCGTCCGGGTGGATGGCCATCTTGATGCCTAGCTGCTCCGCGACAGGGATGATCTCGTCCAAAAAGTACTTTGCGTTCTGCCACATATCATCTTCCGAGACGTTTTTATACGCTTCGAACGCGCTTGTCAAGTACTGGAGACGCTCAGGCTCCCAGCCCGGCATCGTCAATTCGGAGTTTTCCGTAATGCGGCGGACCAGTTCGAACGGGTCCATGTCTTCGAGTTTGTTTTTTTCGTAGAAAAGGGCGGTGGAGCCGTCCTCCATCTCCTTATACATGTCGGTACGCAGCCAGTCGAAGATCGGCATGAAATTATAACAGATGACTTTGACGCCAACCTGCGCAAGCTTTTCCATCGTTTTTTTGTAGTTTTCGATATATTTGTCCCGGGTGGGGAGACCGAGTTTGATATCTTCATGGACGTTAACGCTTTCAACGACATCCATATGTAGTCCGGCCCGATCCGCCGCCTTCTTGATTGCCAAAATGCTCTCCATGGGCCATTCTTCGCCTGCAGGCACATCGTGCAGTGCCCATACAATGCCTTCAACGCCCGGGATCTGACGGATGTCATCCAGCGATACCGTATCGTTGCCTTCGCCAAACCAGCGAAAAACCATTCTCATGACGTTCACCTCATCATTTTATATAGGAAAGAATACAACGCTCAATTACCATACTACCATACAAGTTTGAATGTTGGAAGCGCTTTTAAGGAAAAATTTGATGACGGATCTCCCAAAAATGTGAACTCTCTCTCATGAATGGTCTTAACTCTTGTGGATCGTCAAGGAAAGAAGTAAAATAGCTATAATGGTTTAAATGTTTAAACATATCAACTTTATAGAGAAAGAAGGAAGGAAACCCGATGGGACAAAAAGCACTATCCATTTTTCAATCCTGCATGCCTTTGTTTCAGGTGCTCAGCGACTCACATCGCCAATCCATCCTGATGCTGCTGACAGAGAAGGGGAGAATGACCGTCAATGAAATTACGGAGCAATCCAGCCTCTCGCGCCCGGCTATATCCCACCACCTCAAGCTGCTGCTGGACAAAGACTTGATTTCGGTGGAGCAGCAGGGAACCCAACGCTATTATTCCGCTTCATTGCAGGCATCGGTTCAATTACTGAAGGAATTGGTGGCGGCATTGGAAGAAGAGTGTTTATAGGGAGGAGCAGATCATATGACAAAAATACGTGAAATAACCAGCCCGGAAGTAGAGGAAATTTTGGAGCTGCAGCAGCAATTTTACCGCTCGGGCTCCACCCGTTCGCCGGAAGCTCGCATTGAACGTCTTATTTGGCTTAAGGATGCGATTCGAAAATACGAGAAACCGTTGACCGAAGCGCTGTATCAGGATCTCGGCAAAAGCGAATTCGAATCATACACGACCGAGATCGGTTTTATGCTCGACAGCATCTCGCACACGATTCGGAACGTGAAACGCTGGGCCAAACCGAAAAAGGTCAAAACGCAGCTGGCCCTCATCGGTTCCAAAAGCTATATCATTCCCGAGCCTTACGGATCGGTTCTCATCATCGGGCCGTTCAACTATCCGTTCCAGTTGCTGATCGAGCCGCTCGTGGGTGCCATTGCGGCTGGCAATACGGCTGTGCTGAAGGCATCCGAACATACGCCGGCCGTTTCGGCCGTCGTGCGGGACATCATCACATCGGTATTCGAGCCCGGGTACGTCCAGGTCATTGAAGGAGCCAAAGATACGACGACGGCTCTCATTCACGCGAAATTTGATTATATTTTTTTTACGGGGAGTGTGCCCGTCGGCAAAATCGTCATGGAGGCCGCTGCCAAAAACCTCATTCCGGTTACGCTGGAGCTGGGCGGCAAAAGCCCGGTCATCGTGGACGAACATGCCGACCTCAAAGTCGCCGCGCAGCGCATTATGTGGGGCAAGCTGCTCAACACAGGTCAAACGTGCATCGCACCGGATTATCTGCTCGTCCATGAGCGGGTGAAGCAAACGTTGATCGAGGAAATGAAGGCGGCCGTGCACAGCTTCTACGGCTCGGACGTTCGGCATAATCGGGATTATGGCCGGATCGTCAATGAAGCCCATTTCAAGCGGTTGAGCCATATGATCGAGCGGGATAAGGCAAACCTGATTTTTGGAGGACAAACGGACGAGGCAGATCGCTTCATCTCGCCTACGCTGCTGGACGTGGAGTCTTGGGAAGCAGCGAGTATGGAAGACGAAATTTTCGGCCCGATCCTCCCGATTATCAGTTATCATGATATTGACGAAGCCATCGCAGGCATTTTGAAACTTCCCAAACCATTGGCTTTGTATCTGTTCACTTCCGATAAGCAGGTTCAGAAGAAGGTGCTGCAGGAAGTGTCCTTTGGCGGAGGATGTATCAACGATACGATTACCCATGTGGCCAATCCGCGGCTGCCTTTTGGCGGGGTAGGGAATTCCGGAATCGGCGGATACCACGGGCGATACAGCTTCGAAACCTTTTCGCATATGAAAAGCATACTCCGAAAAAGCACGCGGCTGAATCTGCCGATCTTGTACCCGCCTTATGCCGGCAAGTTACAAACGATCAAACGGCTGTTGAAATAAGCCATACGGGTTTCGGATCAAACGAACTCGGTTTTTTAGTGCTCTCACCCGGCGGGGTCAACACTTTGCCATATCGCGGCGAGAATCGACGGAAACGAAGTGCTGCGCCCAAAGACTTATTCCGAACCAGGAGGATCCTGCCTGTACCGGGATGGGGATATTCCCGACCAGCGTTTGAACTGACGGCTGAAGTGGGCGATGTCTTTGTAACCCAGCATGACGGCGATATTTTGAATGGACAATGCCGGATTTCCGAGCAAAATTTTCGCTTCATGCAGAACCATCTCGGACAGCATGGCGCGTGGGGATTGGCCGAATACCTGCTTGAATACGCGGTTGCAATGGGACGTGCTGATCCCGAGTTCTGCTGCAATGTCGTCGATGCCATAGTGACTGGCCGATTCATGTCCCTGTTTGAACTGCTGGCTCACCAGCCCCTGCAAACGATTACGGATCTGATGGGCAAGCTCGATCCGGTCGTAACCGTCGGCATACGTATGCGCAACCTCCTGGGAAACGGCTTCCCAGAGGTGGCCGAACAGCTCGAACACGGCCGATTGCAATTGCATGCGCTGCACCATGGTGCTGGCCGACGGGGCAGTGGCCGAGTTCATCAGTTTGCGCAGCACGGGTTCGATGTTTTGGGTAACGACGCTGTCGGCGCCAAACAGGACTTGTCTGATGCGGGCAAGCAGGGAGAGAAACAGCTGATCATCGATATCGAAATGCATGCAAAAATAGGTGAAGCCTTTTCCGTCAGGGCTATGGCTGGAATGAACGCTGCCCGGAGGGATCAGAAGCAGTTCTCCGGCTTTTTGCCTGTACAATTGACCTTCGATGACCATGTGCTGCTCGCCTTCGGTCACATAGTTAAGCTCGTATTGCGGGTGTTCATGGGCAGGATAGTCCCAATCGGAACCGACGCTGCGAAGATGGATGGCAAACAGGTTTACCGTCGTTTGCACGTCGGGATAGAACACTTCGTGCACGCTTTCCCCAAGCTGGGGAGGCAAATAGGTGGAAGACATGTGGGACCTCCTTTTTTCGGATGCATAGCCAAGATGCAAGCTTGATTCGGCGTAACCTTCCCGCGGTGTACTGAAACATTTCTTCATGCGCCAAAGCATGTAACCGCTTTAGTACGATTATAAACCATAAGCCCGATTTGGGTAAATATCTGCTTGATTTGACCATGGTC
Source organism: Paenibacillus sp. FSL W8-0426 (assembly GCF_037969725.1). Classification (NCBI taxonomy): domain Bacteria; kingdom Bacillati; phylum Bacillota; class Bacilli; order Caryophanales; family Paenibacillaceae; genus Paenibacillus; species Paenibacillus sp. FSL W8-0426. The sequence continues at coordinate 3,477,139 of NZ_CP150203.1, forward strand.
TGGCCGGAAATGCCATGATAGGATGGGGCTATGAAAACGCATGCAAATCATTTGAGAGGGGTCGCATCCCATGAGCACATCCAAATCGATTTTCTATAATGCCCACCATGCGCCGATCGGCGCTTTTGCAAGCTTTACGCTTGGATATAAAGGAGCCAAAGGCGGTCTTGGACTCGAATTGGGCAAGCCTGCCGACGAAAACATTTACATCGGCCTTCAGGCACGGGACGGCGAACATTACGAGGCTTTGCCCTTTTTTGCAGCAACCGAAGACGAAAGTGCCCGTTATGACGTAGAAAAGCCGGATCACACTGACGCGTCGGCGGCCGAAGCGGCCAAACCGTTAGTCTCCGCGTTTCGCGACGAGGACATCAGCCGTAAACTGACGATCGGCACGGATACATGGACCGCAGGCGATCTGACTTTCCGCATTTATTCGCCGGTACGTCCGGTGCCTCACCCGGTTGAAGGGGATGAACAAGCGCTGAAAGATGCCTTGGTGCCAGCCGTGCTGGTCGAGCTTGTATTGGACAACCGCCAGGGACAGCAAACGCGCAGAGCGTTCTTCGGTTACCAGGGCAGCGATCCATATTCCGCGATGCGTATGATTGGCGGGCCAGAAGGCGGTTCCGTGACGGGCATTGGCCAAGGGCGCCATACGGCGATCCTTTCGAAGGATAGCGGACTTTGGCCCGCGCTCGGTTTTACGCTGGAGAAGATTTTGCTTGAAAAACACGTGGAAAATCTGGCCTTCGGCCTTGGCGGCACAGCCGCTTTGCTTATGGAAGTTCCCGCAGGAGAACAGCGCACTTACCGTTTTGCGGTAAGCTTCTATCGCGGAGGCATTGCTACTTCCGGCATGGACACGACCTATTGGTATACCCGGTATTTCGCAAACATCCAGGAGGCGGGAACATACGCGCTGAATCGCTTCGATGAACTGGCAGCTTCGTGCGAGGAAGCGGATCGGCTCTTGGGCGTTTCCGCATTGTCCGAGGATCAGTCGTTCATGCTGGCGCATTCCGTCCACAGTTATTATGCAAGCACGCAGCTGCTCGATGCAGATGGAGAACCGCTCTGGGTCGTCAACGAAGGCGAATATCGCATGATGAACACGCTCGATTTGACCGCGGACCAGCTGTATTTCGAGTTGGCCATGAATCCGTGGACGGTACGCAATGAACTGGAGTGGTTCGTGAAGCGGTACAGCTATACCGATGAGGTCCGATTCCCGGGAGAGGAAAAAGCGCATCCGGGAGGAATCACGTTTACGCACGACATCGGCGTAGCCAACGTATTTTCGAGACCCGGACATTCGGCATACGAACTGGTCGGCATCGATGACTGCTTCTCGCAGATGAGCCATGAGGAGTTGGTCAACTGGCTCTGCTGCGCGACGGTGTACATCGAGCAGACTCGGGATCGGGATTTTGTGCAGAACATGCTGCCTGTCATCCAAGACTGCTTCCAGAGCATGGTCAACCGTGATCATCCGGAGGAAAATCAACGAAACGGGTTGATGGGCCTGGACAGCACCCGCACCAAAGGCGGAGCAGAGATTACGACCTACGACAGCCTGGACGTGTCGCTGGGACAATCCCGAAACAACATCTATCTGGCGGGCAAATGCTGGGCGGTGTATGTAGCGCTCGAGAAGTTGTTCGCTGCGGAAAAGCTGAACGACTTGTCGTACCAAGCAGGTCGTCAAGCTGATCGCTGCGCGGCCAGCATCGCCGCGCAATTGACGGATGGCGGCTACATTCCGGCCGTCATTGCGGAAAATAACGATTCGCGCATCATTCCGGCGATCGAAGGGCTCGTATTCCCGTATTTCACAGGCTGCGAGGGCGCATTGGACGCAAACGGCCGCTTCGGCGCTTATTTGCAGGCGCTGCGTACGCACTTGAAGACGGTTCTTGTTCCAGGCACCTGCCTGTTCGCGGACGGCGGCTGGAAGCTGTCCTCGACGAGCAACAATTCGTGGCTGAGCAAAATCTACCTTTCCCAGTTCATCGCCAGAGAGCTGCTGGGCGTGGAGTGGGACGAAACAGGAAAAGCGGCGGATGCCGCACATGTCGATTGGCTGCTGCATCCGGCAGAATCCTATTGGTGCTGGAGCGATCAGATTCTGTCCGGCGTAGCGGTCGGCAGCAAATATTACCCGCGCGGCGTAACATCGATACTATGGCTGCTCGAAGGCAAGGGCAACCGACTGACACAGATCTATGCAACCAAGGAGGCGGCACAATGAGTTCAATCGTACAATCCGGGCTGGCCGGACCGCAATATGACGCTTGGCTGGGATATCTCGCAGGAGTCCCGGGAAAAAACGGGGCTGGATCGGCCAAGGCACCGCTCTGGGCTCGCCAGGTGATTACTGAAGAAGCTCATCCGGTTGTCAAAACAGCTGCTGCAGAGCTGACGATCGGACTGGAAAAGCTGTATGGCAGCAAACCTGAAACGACGGCTGCCGGAGATGTTCACGCATCAACGGCAGGGATATGGATCGGTACCTGGGCGGGCAGCGCAACCCTTCGGAATACGTTTACCGATGCCGAGCGCGCTTCGGTTCATGGCGAAGGTTACGTCATTCGCGAAGATGCGGACCGCGGACATCTTTACATCGGTTCGGAAACTCCCCAAGGCGTTTTGTACGGTTCATTCCATGTATTAAGAGAGCTTGTGCTTCGCATAGGGCGTCCGGATGGGGCCTCCGCGGAGGTGATCGGCCAGATTGCCGAGCAGCCGCGCAACCTGCTGCGCATGCTCAACCAGTGGGATAATGTGGACGGAAGCATAGAGCGAGGGTATGCAGGCAGGTCTATCTTCTATGAAAACGGGGAGATCCTATCCGACACCGCTCGGATTCGCGATTATGCACGTCTTCTTGCATCGACAGGGCTGAACGCGATCGCGATTAATAACGTCAACGTGCACCAAAGGGAAAGCCTGTTCCTGACGGAACCATTCCTTGGCGACGTGGCACGGGTAGCCGCGGAATTCAGGGATTACGGAATCAAGCTGTTCCTGAGCGCCAATTATGCAAGCCCCATCGAGATCGGCGGACTGCATACGGCAGATCCGCTCGATGAAGAAGTGCGGGAGTGGTGGAAATCGCAGACCGCCAAGGTCTATGCGGCCATTCCGGACTTCGGCGGATACCTGATCAAGGCGGATTCCGAAAACCGTCCTGGACCTTTCACGTATAACCGTGATCATGCCGACGGAGCCAACATGCTGGCCGAAGCGCTTCAGCCGTTCGGGGGGATCGTGATCTGGCGCTGCTTCGTGTACAACTGCAAACAGGACTGGAGAGACCGTTCGACCGACCGCGCGCGTGCAGCATACGATCATTTCAAACCGCTCGATGGACGGTTTGCCGACAACGTCGTTTTGCAGATCAAAAACGGCCCGATGGACTTTCAGGTCCGCGAACCGGTATCGCCGTTGTTCGGGGCGATGGAGCATACAAATCAGGTGCTTGAATTCCAAATTACGCAGGAATATACGGGCCAGCAGCGTCACCTCTGTTATTTGATCCCGCAATGGAAAGAAGTTCTGGATTTTGACACACATGCCAAAGGCGAGGGTTCGCAAGTGAAACGCATCGCCGACGGTTCGTTGTATGGCAGGTCCCTAAACGGCTTTGCGGCGGTTTCCAATATCGGCGCGGATGCTTGCTGGACGGGACATCCGTTGGCCCAGGCCAATTTGTACGGGTATGGACGTCTCGCATGGAACCCGGAATTGTCCGCCGAACAGATTGCGGACGAATGGGTGAGGCTGACGTTCGGCAGCGACGACGAAATCGTAGCTATCATTACAGGCATGCTGCTCCGTTCGCTGGACATCTACGAAAGCTACACCGCACCGCTTGGCGTAGGCTGGATGGTTAATCCGGAACACCATTACGGTCCGAACGTAGACGGTTACGAGTATTCCAAATGGGGCACGTATCATTTCGCGGATTGCCATGGCATCGGCGTGGATCGGACGGCGAAAAGCGGTACGGGTTATGCTTCGCAGTACCATGCCGCGAATGCGGACAGATACGAATCGCTGGAAACCTGCCCGGACGAACTGCTGCTCTTTTTCCACCATGTTCCTTACACGCATGTGCTGCACTCCGGCAAAACGGTTATACAGCATATTTACGACACCCATTTCGACGGGGCCGATCAGGCAGCAGCATTGTTGAACGATTGGAAGCGGCTTGAGGGCAAGATCGATCCGACCATATTCAACAAAGTGGCTGCGCTGCAGGAAGGCCAGGCCGAACATGCAAAGGAATGGCGCGACATGATCAATACGTACTTCTACCGCAAAAGCGGGATCGAGGATCGATGGGGAAGAACTATATATTAATGAAGAAAAGGCAGAAGGAGGAGTACCATGCGACATCAAGAGATTCCCGAAACGATGAAAGCCGCGGTCATGACAGAGCCGGGTTCGATCCGCATCGAGGAGCAGCCGGTGCCTGAACCGGCACCCGACGAAGTGCTTGTCAAAGTAATGGCAGTGGGCGTGTGCGGTTCAGACGTGCATTACTTCGAGCATGGGCGAATCGGCAGGTTCGTCGTTGAAAAGCCGATCATTCTGGGACATGAATGCGCGGGCATCATCGCCGCCGTCGGCGCAGACGTTACGCGACTGAAAGAAGGAGATCGGGTAGCCATCGAGCCGGGCGTCACATGTGGACGTTGTCCAGCGTGCAAAGAGGGGCGCTACAATCTCTGCCCGGATGTGCAATTTCTGGCGACGCCGCCGGTGGATGGCGCATTCGTGCAGTACATGACGATTCGGGAGGACATGGTGTTCCCGATCCCGGATCACCTCAGCTTCGAGGAAGCCGCCATGAACGAGCCGTTTTCCGTCGGCATTCATGCGGCCCGCCGCAGCAAGCTGGCTCCGGGAACGACGCTGGCCATCATGGGCATGGGCCCTGTCGGCCTGATGGCCGTGGCTGCAGCGAAATCCTTCGGCGTGGACCGCATTATCGTGACGGATCTGGAAGAGGTGCGTTTGGAGGCTGCCCTCCGTCTGGGAGCGACGCATGCCATCAATGTTCGTAAGGAGGATGCGGTTCAAGCCATTCGTGAATTGACGAACGGGATCGGCGTGGATACTGCTTGGGAAACGGCGGGGAACCCGAAAGCGCTGCAATCCGCCTTGTACTCGCTTCGTCGCGGAGGCAAACTTGCGATCGTCGGGCTGCCCGCCCAGGACGAGATCGCGTTGAACGTGCCGTTCATTGCGGATAACGAGGTTGACCTCTACGGCATTTTCCGTTATGCCAACACGTATCCGGCCGGAATCGAGTTCCTTGCTTCGGGACAGCACGACGTGATGTCGCTCATTACGGACAGATACGACCTTGAAGAGACGCAGCAAGCGATGGAGCGGGCGCTGCACAACAAGAGCGGAAGCCTGAAAGTCATGGTATATCCAAACGGTCGATAAAGAGATGAAGGAAGCCCTGTATCCGGGGCTTCTTTTGCATTTCATGAGTCTATCAGCAGTTGGAGCTGGCCGTTGTTATGGTTTTTTCGATGGCCATTGCGGGCTTTTTTTCCGGCAAGGATTAGACAACCTGTCATATCGTGGTATAATGCTGAAAGAATTCAATATGCAACGATAGGCATACAATGGATTATCGCAACTTTTGCTGAAAGGAACTGAGCGTCGTGAGAACACATGAATTTACGATTCACTCCGATTTTGACCGGGATGACCTGATCGCGGTTTCATCTCAAGCATCGCGTTTTGCCTCGGACATCTCCTTGTCATTCGTAACCACTGATCACGAGCATCGGGTGGATGTCAAAAGCTTGCTCGGCATGGCCATGCTTCCGATTCGTCACGGCAGCGTGGTCCGATTGCAGACCAGAGGGAGAGACGAGCTGGAGGCGCTGGAATACATCCTGGACGTATTGGAGAAGGGCCGCTCATAGACTGGACTCACTGCAGAGCTTGCAACCAGCATGCATCAAATTCCAGATATTGTTGATTTTTGATGTAAAATGGAGTATAATCGAATTTGGTTCAATTCAAGGGAACACTTACTCATATCACAAGGAGTGAAGATAGATATGCCAAAAGCAGATATCCATCCAAAAACGCAGATCGTTATTTTCTATGACGCCAGTGCCGATTACAAGTTCCTCAGTTCTTCCACCAAACATTCGAACGAAACGATGGAATGGGAGGACGGAAACACGTATCCCGTCATTCGCGTGGACACCAGTTCCGCATCACACCCGTTCTTTACAGGCAAACAAAGAGTGGTTGACGTGGGCGGTCGCGTGGATCGCTTCAACCGTAAATACAATCTCAAAAACTAAATGTTGTTGGACGTTCATACGGAAGCCTTGGGCACTGCCCCAGGCTTTTTTTGTTGTTTAAATGGGAATAAGTGGGAAATAGATGTAAATATAAAGATTGCGCTTACACACTGTTCGGAGGTACTATTAAGTAGATCGTTATATATACATTGGAGGAGGAGTTTAGAGATGAGCATCACGCATATGGTAACGTTTTCGTTGTACGCAGGCAAGGGGACGGCTGAGGCAGAAGCCTTCTTGCAGGAAAGCAAAAATGTGCTCGAGGTCATTCCGGGTGTGGAGCAATTTCAGGTATTGAAGCAAATTAGCGCCAAAAACGAATTCGACTACGGATTCTCCATGGTATTCGCCGATCAGGCTGCTTACGACAGCTATAATGATCATCCAGCGCATCGCAAATATGTGGAAGAGCGTTGGCTGAAGGAAGTCAGTCGTTTCCAGGAAATCGATCTGATTCAACATCAATAATAGCGGTTTGCAGCAATCATTTATTTCTAAAACGAAACCGTTTTCTATATAGTGCCCTTTACTGTGGGTGTTTTGAACTCGGATCCAGAAACAATATGACGTGAAAAAGGAGGTGCTGCAATGCGTTTGGATCTTACGGGCAAAATCGCGCTTGTCACAGGCTCCACCGGTCAGTTGGGACGTGTTATTGCTCGTACACTGGCTGATTGCGGCGCGGATATCGCGCTTCATTACATAAACAATCAGGCCCAGGCCGAAGAACTTCGGCAGCAGATCGAGGCCGCCGGCCGCAAAGCCTTAACCGTGCAAGGGGATATCACGAAAGAAGAAACGTCTCTTCGGATTCGCGATGAGATCCTGGCGGGTTTGGGCCCGGTCGATATCGTCGTTGCCAATGCGGTGATTCAGTATGCGTGGACGACGGTGCTTGAACAATCTCCGCAGGATTACATGAGTCAGTTCGAGTCTTGCGTAATGCAGAGCGTGTACTTGGCCAAAGCGTTCATTCCGCACATGAAGGAAGCCGGGAGCGGACGTTTCATCGGTATCAACACGGAATGCGCCATGCAAAATTTTGCCACGCAGTCCGCATACACTGCAGGCAAACGCGGCATGGATGGTCTGTATCGCGTGCTTGCGCGCGAAGTGGGGGAGCATCAGATTACGGTCAATCAAGTCGCTCCGGGATGGACCATCAGCGATCGCGACCGCGCCGCAGAACCTGGTTACGATCAGGCTTACGCCGATCAAGTTCCCTTGAAACGCAGAGGCGAGGATCAGGAAATTGCCAATGCCGTCGCTTTCTTGGCTTCCGATCTGTCTTCGTTCATTACCGGGGCGTACATCCCGGTGAGCGGCGGCAATGTCATGCCAGCCATTTAATGGCGAAGTTTGTGTTTGATTTGAAATATGTTCATCATGGTGCGCTGCCCGTGTGGGCAACTGTTCCATATATGTATCCGCATATGTATCCGCCTGTCTCTGCGACAGGCGGATTTTTGCGTCATCTGGTTCGGGTTGAATGATTTCGGGTATGCGAATAGGTATATCGGCGAGGTGGAAGCATAACTCATATTCAGCGAATAAAGGAGATTGTCCATGAAGAAGACAGTAGCGGATGTTGTCATTAAAGCCTTGCTAAACGCAGGCGTTAAACGTATTTATGGTATTGTTGGAGACTCGTTGAACGCGATCCTCGATTCCATTCGCCGTTCGGGTGAAATCGAATGGATCCACGTGCGTCACGAGGAAGTCGCGGCGTTTGCCGCCGGAGCGGATGCGGCCGTTGCCGGGAGCATTGCCGTTTGCGCCGGAAGCAGCGGCCCGGGGAATATGCATTTAATTAACGGTTTGTACGACTGTCACCGGAATCGCGTTCCCGTTCTGGCCATTGCGGCACATATTCCGAGCGACGAGATTGGAAGCGAATATTTTCAATCCACGCATCCGGAATATTTGTTTCAGGAATGCAGCCATTATTGCGAGGTCGTCACCACGGCCAAGCAGATGCCGCGTTCGATTACGATGGCCATGCAGACCGCGGTGGCGCGTTCGGGCGTTTCGGTTATTGTGTTGCCGGGCGATGTTGCTGCTCTGGAGGCGGCCAATCTTCCCGTACCCGAGCATGTATTCCAAACCCCCAAACCCGTCGTTCACCCTTCCGTTCCCGAACTGCAAAAACTCGCAGAGTACTTGAATAGCGACCGAAAGATAACGCTACTCTGCGGGGCCGGATGCGCTGGTGCACATGAGCAGCTGATGCAGCTGTGCGACAGGTTGAAATCGCCGATGGTCATCGCGCTCCGGGGCAAGGAGCATCTGGAGTATGACAATCCGTATTCAGTGGGATTGACCGGATTGATCGGATATTCATCCGGATATCATGCGATGATGGATTGCGATATATTGCTGATGTTGGGCACAGATTTCCCGTATCGGCAGTTTTATCCCGAGGAGGCCATCGTTCTGCAGGTGGACATTCAAGCTTCGCACCTTGGCCGAAGAACCAAGCTGGATTATGGGGTGTGCGGGGACGTGAAGGCTACCATCGAAGCATTGCTGCCCTATTTGACACAAGAGCACAGCGACAAACATCTGCGCAAAAGTGTGGAACATTTCGAAAAGGTGCGTAAAGACTTGGATGAGTTGGCCGTGGGCAAACCCGGCAAAAAGCCGATCCATCCGCAATACCTTACGCAAGCGATCAGCGACGCAGCCGCGGAGAATGCCATTTTTACGTGCGACGTAGGCACGCCTACCGTATGGGCGGCACGTTACTTGAAAATGAGCCAAAATCGCCGTCTGCTCGGCTCGTTCAATCATGGCACGATGGCCAACGCACTGCCTCAGGGCATTGGGGCGCAAGTAGCCGATCCTGGCCGGCAGGTCATTTCTTTGTCCGGCGACGGCGGATTAGCCATGCTGATGGGTGACCTGCTTACCCTGAAACAGCACAATCTGCCGGTGAAGGTTGTGGTTTACAATAATGGAGCGCTTAGTTTCGTTGAACTTGAAATGAAGGCGGCCGGTTTTTTGGAATCAGGCACCGAGCTCGTCAATCCCAACTTTGCGACGGTGGCGGAAGCTATGGGCATCAAAGGCATTCGAGTAGAAGATCCGGCCGATGTCGAAGGAGCGATCCAGCAGGCGCTGCAGCATGACGGCCCTGTCCTGATTGACGCAGTCGTCAACCGGCAAGAGCTGTCCTTGCCACCAAAAATCAGCATCAAACAAGCGGAAGGCTTCACGCTGTGGATGATGAAGGCTGTACTTAACGGGCGTGGGGATGAGCTCATCGAGCTGGCCAAAACGAATTTGCTGCGCTAACGGCTTGGAGGGAAATTCCAGGCGCGTTATGCTGTGCATCATCTGCAGCGTTTATCGGATGCGTAGGGAGAGCGGGTTCAAAACATGTCCTGTTTTGGACGCTCTCTTCTTTGCACCATTTTTATATACTTATGAAACGATATTATATGTACCAATATAAATATAATTTGATTTTTTTGTCGTAAGTCATTTACAATAAGTAAGTCAGGAAGGATACTTTTTTATCTTACATAGGTTATGTTTGAGCTGCTTCAAATCGACTTAACCATCCGATGACGAAAAACGTACAGACATGGAGGAGATCAACATGAGTCACACCGGAAAAGTAGCTATCATTACTGGAGCAGGAAGCGGTTTGGGACAAGCTGCCGCGTTGAAGCTGGCGGAAAAGGGAGCATCCATCGTTGTCGTTGATCTCGTAGAAGAGACAGGTCAGGAAACGGTTAAACAAATCAAGGAACTTGGCGGAAAAGCCATTTTCGTCCAGGCAGACGTAAGCAAGGCTGCGGACGTGGAAAACTACGTAAAAAAAACGATCGATGAGTTCGGACGCATCGACATGTTCTTTAACAATGCCGGAATCGCGGGCCCAGGCGTCAAATTGATCGAGCACACGATTGAACAGTTTGACAAAATCATCGACATTAACTTGAGAAGCGTATTTTACGGATTGAAATATGTCATTACCGAAATGCTCAAAACGGGCGGCGGTTCGATCGTCAACACCGCCTCAACGGCAGGCGTAGTCGGCGTACCCGCCGTGGCTCCTTATGCGGCGACGAAACATGGCGTGGTTGGTCTGACACGTACGGCGGCTATCGAATACGGCAAAGATCAAATTCGCGTAAACGCCATTGCGCCGGGAACGATCGAAACGCCAATGGTTGTGCAATTCGGCAAGGACAACCCGGAGGTGTTCAAGGCTACCGTTGACAGCATCCCTTCGGGACGCCTCGGCAAGCCGGAAGAAATCGCGAACCTGGTTGCTTTCCTGCTTGGAGACGAAGCTCCGTACATCAACGGTGCTGTATATCCCATTGATGGTGCCGTAACGGCACAATAATGGATGAACAAAGAAAGAGAGGCGCTGTATGTGACAGAGCCTCTCTTTTTCTTATTACCAAGTGATTATTGTTCCTTATGCGGCACTTGAAGCATTTGAAGTTACTTTCCTGTGTGCGGATCGATAGGAGACCCCAACCACCACAAAAGCAATGGCGACTCCGGCTGCACCGATCCAGGTGATGGACGATAACGATATGGCGCTGACGGCAATCCCCCCAATACCGGCACCTGCAGCCATGGAGAGCTGCATAACGGAGCTGTTCAGACTGAGCATGATGCTGGAGGATTCAGGAGCCATCGTAACGAGATGATATTGTTGAGTCGGACCGGACGACCAGGCCGCAAAAGACCACAAAATAAGTACGGCTACGATGGCGAATGAAGAGTGGGATGTCCAGTTTAACATCGCAAGGCTAAACACATGCAGAGCCATTCCCACAAGCAGCGTGCGTTTTACGCCTTGACGGTCTGCACTGTAACCTCCTGCCTTCGAGCCGATCAGACTTGCAATGCCGAAGGCAAGCAAGGTGGTGCTTAACAGGGCTTCACTCATGCCGGAGATTTCGATCAGATACGGCGAAATGTACGTATAGGTGATCGAATAACCGCCCAGCCAGAAAAAGGTCACAAGCAGGGCCAAGCCGATTCGGGGCTGCTTCAAGAGGGACAACTGTTTTTTCAATGGAACATGAGCTTCGGCTTCCAATGGCGGAATGGTTGATGCAATAACCAGCATGGATAATAGGCCAAGGAACGCAATCCCTGCAAAAACGAGTTTCCAATCCCATGAGGCGGCAACGAGCCTTCCCAAAGGCACACCCACGATCAGGGAAGCGGTGAAGCCGGTAATGACCGTAGCAATGGCACTGGCCTGTTTACCCTCAGGGGCGATTTTGGAAGCGACGGTTAGCGCGGTAACGACAACCACTCCGGCGCCAAGCGCCATCAGAATACGGGCAGCAATAAACCATTCGTATCCTGGCAGCAGGAAGGCTAGCACATTGGCGATGACGAAAAGACCGAGGAAATAAAGCAGCAATTTTCGCCGATCGAAGCGGGAAGTCAGGGCGATGATCACTGGAGTACCGAGGGCGTAAACGAGTGAAAATACGGTAATCAGCTGACCGGCAGCAATCAGTGAGATGTGCATCGTGGCGGCGATGCGATCCAGAATGCCGGCAATGATATACTCGGAAGTGCCGACAAGAAAACTGACCAAAGCGAGAACAACGATTTTCAGCTGTTTAGACATCAAGATCAACCTCTTTCGATAATAGTTTTTTGATATTATTAGAAATATAGAAATAAAGACAAAGAAAAACCGTTATACCATCCATTGAATGCATTGAGTGAGCTAACATGCTGATGTTCATCCGAACAGCCCTATTTTCGATATTTCTAGTTTTATAGAAATAACGATCAAAATTTTTAGCTGTTTAACAGATAGGGAGCATACCGCTGTACGGTGTCTGTATTCAGGCTGTAGTAGATATAGGTTCCTTTTTTTTGGGATGTAAGCAAGCCGCAATCGGACAGCTGCTTCAAATGATGAGACAAGGTGGAAAGGGCCACCGTGACAAGGCGGTTCTCCAGATCGGCAGGACAAAGATTGCTTTCACCGGACAAGATCTGAACGATTTTGTACCGTGTTTGCTCACCCAACGCTTTATGAATTTTCACGGCTTGTTCCATATCAATCGGGTTATTCACCATTATGGTTAGTCCCTTCATCTTTATTTCTTATTTCTAGGAATATAGAAATAAGATAGCATGGAACGATGAAAATGTAAACTCCCTGCTGAAAATTCGTCTTAGACAGCAAGGATGCATGCCAAGAGCGTAAGGATTTCCGCAGGGAGTAGGGGTGATACTATTTAGTTTCGTTCAAGAGCTTCAACAACATCCTTGGCATCCTTGAGCGACAGCCTTCCTGCCTCGCGCAATTCCTTGATAGCCCTGATTGTGTTGCCAGCGCGAATAAGTTCGATCAGCCTGTGCTCAAGCGCTTGTTGATCCACAGACAACGCTGCCGGCTCCGGGTTTGTTGTTGAAAGATCGGTTTCTGTTTCTAGCTTAGTTGAATAGGGAGGGCCTTTACCCCTCTTACAATCAGACCTGCCCGCCATTCCAGCGAATCCACGTCGGATGCAAGACGCATGTGCGGAAATCGTTTCAACAAGGTTGCAATGGCGATTTCCCCTTCCAGGCGGGCGAGCGGCGCTCCGAGACAAAGGTGAATGCCTGTTCCGAAAGCCAAATGCGGGCTCTTCTCGCGCGTGATATCGAACAGGTCTGCATCGCTGAAGCGTGCTTCGTCCCGATTGGCCGAATCCAGCGCAACGATGACAATCTCTCCTTTGGCAATATGTTGTCCGCGAAATTCAATATCTTCCAAGGCCCAACGCGTTGTGCTGAATTCCACGGGGCCATTATAACGCAGCATTTCTTCGACGGCTTGATGGATCAACTCCGGCTGCTTGATCAACAGATCGCGCTGCTCCGGATGTTCCAGCAAAGCAAGAACGCCGTTGCCGATCAGGTTTACGGTGGTTTCGTGGCCGGCAATGATGAGCAGGGCGACAACGCCAAGCAGCTCTTCTTCGGACAGTTTCTCGCCCGCTTCCTCTGCCGCTACAAGCTGGCTGATCAGATCCTTTCCTGGCTCCTTCCGTACTTTGGCGAACCATTCGGTCAAATAAGCCCTGAATGCCTCGCTATGCTCCTGAAACGTATCCGCATGCTCGGCGCTGTTTGCGTCAATGATGGCATTGGACCAGACCCGGAATTTGTCCTGATCCTCCAAGGGTACGCCCAAAATTTCGCTAATGACGATAATCGGCAGCGGGAATGCATATTCGTCGATCAAGTCCACGCGTTCCGTGGATGACAGATTGTTGAGCAAGTCGTCGGCAATGTCCTGGATGTGATCGCGCATGTCCGCAATGAGTTTAGGCGTAAATGCCTTTTGCACGAGTCCTCGCAGGCGTCGATGGTCGGGCGGGTCGGCGAACAGCATGTTATTCGTCATCATGGTTGCGTGTTCCGCCCCGTATCGTTTGACCACGTCCTTGCTGAATCGCGGATCTTTAAGCACTTGTACCGCATCTTCATATTGCGTGATAAGCCAGACGTATTGCCCATCGGGGAACAAGATGCGAAAAACGGGTTCCTGTTGTCTCATTTTTGCATAAACGGGATACGGATTCCGGGTGAATTCGGGCGTGAAGAAATCGGAATAATTCGAACCAGGCTGATTGCTCAAATGAATATCCCCTCTCTTTGCTCGTTTGGATACAACTCTATTTTTCCAGATGCTTGGGCAATATGCAAATGTTGCTACGAATGATCCCGGATTGGTCTGGACAGGGACAATTCTGTTACGTATTTATACGCGGATCTGTGTCCAAGGGCTTAGTATAGATGCTGATAAGAAGGACATTTCAACCATTTTTGGCGTTTATGCCTGTAGGCTGAAAAGGAGTATGTTAATATAACATCAATAAGAACATACGATCTGTTATGTGAGAGGAGAAAGCTTCACGATGGAAATGATTAAACCACCGGCCGAAACATTGTACGAGGAGCAGCTGCGTGCACTGCGGGAAGAAGACAAGGGCAAGCGGCCTCCAAATTGGCTGTTATCGCCTGTGCATGTGCGGGACTTCATCATTGGGCGCGACGAGCCGGCGGTGCTGGACGGCAAGCAGGTGCCGATTACGCGAAAATTTTACGGCAACGACGTGCTGATCGAGCGGGCCGTGGTGACGCTGGCGGGAAACCGGGGGCTCATGCTGGTCGGGGAACCGGGAACGGCCAAAACGATGCTGAGCGAGCTGTTGACCGCAGCCATTTCAGGTACCAGCCTGAACACCATTCAAGGTACGGCCGGCACGACGGAGGACATGATCAAGTACTCGTGGAACTACGCGATGCTGCTTGATAAAGGACCTTCGGAAGCCGCGCTCGTGCCATCCCCGTTGTATAACGGAATGAAAAAAGGCATCCTGACCCGTTTCGAGGAAATTACGCGTTGTCCTTCGGAAGCGCAGGATAGCCTGATCAGCATACTCAGCGACAAGGTCATGAGCATTCCCGAACTGGATGGCGGAGTATTGTTCGCCAAACCGGGCTTCAACGTGATCGCCACCGCGAACATCCGGGACAAAGGCGTTAACGAAATGAGCGGCGCGCTGAAGCGCCGATTCAACTTTGAAACGATCAAGCCGATCAACAGCGTGAAGATGGAAGCCAAAATCATCGAATCCCAGGCACGCAGCCTGCTGATGCATAGCGGCATCGAGGCAGAAATCAATACCGACGTGGTGGAACTGCTCGCGACGACCTTCATGGAGCTTCGCACGGGCATGAGCCGCGAAGGGTACAAGCTGGACACGCCGCAGGCTTCCATGAGCACGGCCGAAGCGGTATCCGTTTATGTGCAGAGCGCGATGACATCCCATTATTATGAAGGGAAGGACATTGCGCTCGACCGGCTGGTGCAGAACATGCTGGGTACGATCGCCAAGGAAAACGACAAGGACTTGTCCGTGCTCAAAACGTATTTTTCCAAGGTGGTCAAGGAGCGTTCCAAAGATGAAGGCATTTGGAAGCAGTATTATGAGGAAAAAAAATGGATCGGGTAAACGCCGCGTCCGGCTTGGACATGGATGAGCTGCTGCGTCTGTTTGAGACCAGCGTGTTCAATACGGACGGCGGAACCTTGTATTTTCCAGTGAGGCATCACAGTCCTGCTTGTTCCTACCATTTATTGAAGCTGATTGATCTGTATAAGCCGGATATGATCCTGATCGAAGGCCCGGAAAGCGGAAACCCGCTGCTTGGCGTCCTGGCAGACGAAGCAACAGTTCCTCCGGTCAGCCTGTATTATACGTACGAAAATGAAGACGGCAGAGATGCTTGCTATTATCCGATGCTGCGTTATTCTCCGGAGTACGTGGCCATCAGGGAGGCAGCCAAGCGCGGCATCCCGGCCCGTTTCATCGATCTGGACTACCACCACCTGGCCGGAACACAAACATCGGAGCGAAGGGAAGTGTCGGGCCAGGATGAAACATTGCTCGCCGGATCGGAGTTCATTCAGCGCTTGTGTCAAAAGGCGAATTGCCGCAGCTTTGACGAGCTTTGGGAGAAAGTGTTCGAGATCGGCGGTTTGGCCAAAACGACGCGCGAATTTGTGCTGGACGTATTTACGTACTGCACATGTTCTAGAATGTGCTATACGCCGAGCCAGCTGCTGGCATCCGGCGATTTGGCAAGGGAAGCCCGGATGCGCGAGCACATCGCGGAAGCCGCCGGCGCATATGAACGTGTGCTGGTGATTACGGGAGGATTTCATACCTATGGCTTGCTTATAGAGACGGCAACCGCACCGGGCGGCGGAGCATCACATCAAGATACGTTACCTCAGACAGCTCCCGTATCGCATCAGATTTACCCAATGGTTTATACCTATGCAGAGGCGGATCGGTTGAACGGTTATGCCAGCGGCATGCCTTTCGTCAGCTATTATGAATGGATCTGGGAACATTTGCAGCGAAAGAAAAACCGCCCATACGAACGAGTCGCCGTCGATTTGCTGGCCAAACTGACGCGCAAACTGCGGAGTCGCGATGAACATGTGTCCACAAGCGACGCCATTGAAGCGTATCGCATGATTCAGGACCTGGCGGCGCTGCGAGGCAAAACGGAAGGCGGGGTCTATGAGCTCATGGACGCGGCGTTGTCCGCCTTTATCAAGGGCGAGCTTACGCTCGCGACGGAACAGCCTATGAAAGAACTGCAGCAATTGCTGACCGGAGATGCCATCGGCACTGTGGCACCGAATCCTTTCAGCGTTCCAATCGTTGAAGACTTTAAAGCTTGGTGCAAAGAGCTAAAACTCCAGATCGGAACGACGGGCCAGCATAAAAAGGTGTTGGATCTGTATGCGAAAACGGAACATCGCCGATTAAGCCAGCTCTTTCAATGCGTTACATACTTGGTGCCGCATTTCGCGGAGCGGCAATCCGGTCCGGATTGGGTAGCCCGGCGCGATATGAACCTGGTTCGTGAAACGTGGGTCTATGCGTATTCATCACGCGTTGAAGCCCGTTTGATTGAAAGCTCGCTGTATGGAGGCACCCTTCGCGAGGCGGCAGCCCGCAAAATGGAAGAAGAGATGCAGGGTATTCCTGATCATCACAGCGGAGAGCTTGCCCAGCGCATGCTGCGTGCCCTGTTGATGGGGCTGCAGGATACCGCCGAACGGTTATACAGTCAGGTACGCGCCGCTTTGCGCAAAGACGGCCATTTCCTTTCTTTATGCGACAGCCTGCACACGCTGAACCGGATTCGTCAGCATCGCCACTTGCTCGGAATTGCAAATGATGACGGGCTGCGATTGCTGGTGGTGGAGGCATATCGAAATGCGGTGGACAAGCTGCCGCAGCTAGCCCATACGAACCAGGACGAGCACGCTGCCATCATTCAGGGATTGAAGCTGTTATCGATGCTGGCGGACTCGGCCGAACAGCCATTCGAGGACGAAACGTTCCGTTCCTACTTGAACGATCTGCTTATGGATCAGGGACTTCCCCCTCAATTGGAAGGGGTCTGCGTTGCCATATCCTCCGGGCTCGGCGACAGGCCAAAGCAGGAAATTGCCCAGCGCGCTCGGTCTTATATTCGCGGTACACCGGAGCAAATGCTGCAAACCGCGCTGTATTTGCAAGGTGTTTTTGCGATTTCGCGCGATGCATTCCTGTATGAAGATGAGCTGTTGCAGGAATTGAACTATTTGGTGGCGCAGCTGCCTACGGAGGATTTTATCGGCATGGTTCCCGAATTGCGCCTGGCCTTTACGTTTTTTACGCCGATGGAAGTTGCGTTGATTGCGGAACGGGTAGCCGGCCTCTTCCAAGTTCGGGTGGACGATCTTTCCCTTCCCGCTATGGACGAAAGAGTGCTGGTACAGGCAAAGGCTTGGGATGAAGCCATCCGAAAGGAGTTTGAGGCATGGAAACTGATCTGAATATGCATGAAGCCGCTGGCGAGTCGGCGAAACGCAGTTCATCGGAAGCGCTCAATCGCTGGCGATTGATCCTCGGAGAATCGGCGAGCGAAGGTTTATGCCAGGCTGACGGGTTTGACGAGCAGCATTTCCAATATAACGAAGTGGATGAAATACTGGACTATTTATACAGCCGCGAATACGGGGAAGATCAGGGCTATCGGCAAGAAGGGGGCCGAGGTCCTTCCAATCTGACGGTACCCAAATGGCTGCATAAGGTTCGGAAGCTGTTTCCGAAACAGACGGTCGAGATTTTGGAAAAACAGGCATTGGATCGTTACGGACTCACCGAACTGTTGACGGACAAAAAATTGCTTGAGTCGCTTGAACCCAATATGGGCTTGCTCAAAAACATTATGCAGTTCAAAGGCCGCATGAAGGGCGAGGTGCTGAAAAGCGCCAAAGAGATCGTGCGGCAAGTCGTGGAAGACTTGCGCAGAAAACTGGAGTCGCAAACGCGCGCCAGCATTATGGGCAAACGCTCGCGATATGCACATAGCCCGGTTCGCTCGCTGCGCAATCTGAACTTCAAGCGAACGGTGACCAAAAACCTGAAAAACGTCGATCGCGTCAATCGAAGGTTCATCATAGACCGGCTGTATTTCGACGGCAATATTCAACCGCACAATAAGTGGAACGTGATCATCGGCGTGGACGAAAGCGGCAGCATGCTGGATTCGGTAATCTACAGTTCAGTGATGGCGAGCATTTTTTACCGGCTCAATGCGCTGCGCACCAAACTGTTCATTTTCGATACCCAAGTTGTTGATCTCAGCGACCGGCTCGACGATCCGGTGGATCTGTTAATGAACGTGCAGCTTGGCGGGGGCACGCATATTGCCAAAGCACTGCGTTATGGTGAAACGTTGATCGATAACCCCGGAAAAACGATTTACATCCTCGTCAGCGATCTGGAGGAAGGTTATCCGATCCAGCACATGTATAAAGCTTGCAAAGATATTCTGGATTCGGGCTGCAAGCTGCTGGTGCTGACGGCGCTTGATTTCAACGGAGATTCCGTCTACAACAAACATGCCGCACAGACACTCGCCAATATGGGAGCGCACGTTGCCGCCATTACGCCGAACGAGCTGGCAGATTGGATCGGAGAGATCATCAGCTGAAAGGACGCAATTTTTGTATAAATTTGTTTGGATGAACCAGAGCTACACATTTAAAAGGAGGCATGTATGATGTTAACCGCAGATCGTGCAGTGGAGGCCTTGATCGAAAAATTCGCCACCGAGTGTTCGCGGGAATACTCGATACAAACGGATCGAAGCGGCTCCATCTATGACTATATTATGGGCAATACCGACGAATTTCCGGATATGTTGGGCAAATCGAGCCACTATGCCTATTACAGCATGGAAACGCTCATGAAAATTGGCAAAAAGGATGCGGGAGACGTGTTTTTCCGTGCCGGCTCCATTCTCATTCATCTGGAGTCCCGATACTCCCGAAATTCGTGGAGACAGGATGCCTTTTCCGTTTGTCTTGGCGACGATGCCAACGCGTACGGATTGGGAGGCAAGACCAAAGGCAAAGATCGGATGGGGCCTGTTATTGCCCGTCTGGACAAAATTCGTGCATTTGCGGGCGAGCGCGAAATCGTGGATGAGTTGAAAAGCAGGCTGGGAGCGATCCAGACACATCTGAAACAAAAGAAAGCCAATCGATCCAACAGCTGTTATGACATCGTAAACGCGCTTCTTTTGCTCCGTGCCTATGCCGGCCTGAATGGCGATGCACAGCACGGCGCACAGGTTCAGCTGTTCCATCAAGGTTTGCCGGAACTGTTCCAAGCGGTCTTCGCGGGAAATGTTTCCGAGCTTCGTACGCTTTTGCACCGGATGTGCGAACCGCTCGTGGTCGGCTACATGCAGACGAAGGACAATCGATCATGGTATGAGCTGGATCATGAATACCTTGAATCCAAACGCAAGCAACTCATCGATGAAAAGTATGCGGATACGGTTTTGCGGGAAAAAGATCGGGTATCTGCCGGCGATTTCCATTCCACGATGCTGCTGATCAGCAGCGCTTTGCTATACGTGATCAACATCAAAGGGGGAAAGAACGCATTTCTAGAGCACCAAGACGAGCTGAGCCTCGTCTTGCTTGAGTCGATGCGAGAACTGCACGAAATCTATCCTTTGGAGGTGCGTCAATACCTGCTCGCGATGGATTACCGCGCGAAAAACGTGGATGAGCTGCTGAGCGGATTGGTCCCGACGGACGAGCCTTATCAGCTGATCGAGCAGCTGCGCACGGATCTGTACAGTTATTTTGTGCCGTGGCAGTCGCTGGAAGCCGCCGTGTTGGCCGACGCTGAGCGGGCAAAGCGCACGTATGCGCTCTCGCGCTCTGCTTATTTCAAATTATATATTCACTACGTGCTTGAAAAGCATGACATTTCGCTACCGTCCGGATCGGGAACGATCGAAGAAGCCGTCTTCGCCGCACTCGCCCATCCAACGGACGGAGGCCGGCACGGCCTGAACATGTCCCGATATTTGAAAGGGGAAACCTCGCTCGAGGATTATTGGAAAGATAACTTGAATCGCGGGTTGTTCACCCATTTGAATCGGGATGCCAAACGTATTGCCAACCTGATTGCAATTACGTTCCTGCCGGTACGTTCCGAAGCGATGCGGCGGTTTGCCATCCTGATTTCCCGTCCCCAAACCGGGACGTTGGAGGCTTTGTCCGATCTCTACTCCTCCTATGCGTTCAGCGGAGAGAAGCTGCTTGATGCGTACAGCAACGATCCGGACGTGGACGATGAAAACCTGCTTTCGAGTTTGCTTCAATTGAACGGCATTCGTGAATACAGCTACCGATCGATGCCTCAGGATGAATATACCCGGATCATCGGAAACCATCTGGATGCTGCATTCAAACAGTACAAAAACCTGCCTGCAGAAACGCGCCAGCTTGCGCTGGAAATTGCGTTTGCGGAAGATCAAGAGCTTTCGGTCGAGCAGTTGTCGCAGGCGCTTCGATTGGGACTGCAGGATTCGTCCAAAAAAGCCAATGCGCTCGCCACGTCACGCTTCAACCGCACGCCGGATGCGGAGCTGTACATTCACATCTATCGTGCGGAGAAAAAGGCCGGCATCAAGGAAATGGTGTTGAACGCCATTCGCGGGCTGCCTGATCCCAAAACGGCCTATCAAACGCTTCTACAAAGCGAGAAATCCGCAGAGTGGAGAGCATTGATTCAAATTCTGCTGGATGCCGCCGATTTGAGTCCGGTACACGCCCATGCCGCACTGGCAGACCAAGCCGATGCCAAAAAAGTATCCCGTTTGAACTGGCTGTCGTTGAAGGATCTGCCTGATCTTATGGATCACGAAGGAACGCCGCTCGATGAACGAATCAAAAAATATGTACTGCTTCAGTCCATGGACTATACGGCCGCCCCGAATGAAAGCTTGAATGAAGTACGTACCTATGCCACCGAGGAATCGCTCTCCCGTTTCGCCGTTGAATTGCTGCAGCTTTGGATTCAGGAAGGGGCGCCTGCCAAAGAGAAATGGGTAATGTATCTGTCCGTGCTGTTCGGCGATTTGCAGCTCGTTGCCATTTTCAAGCGTCAAATCAAGGAATGGACCGAGTCGAGCCGGGGAGCGATTGCCGCCGATGCGGTCAGAGTATTGGCTTATTTGAAGGCTCCTGCCGCTCTAATGGCGATCGATTCGATCAAACGTACCGTGAAAAATCGCCAGGTCAAGGGTTCCGCAGAGGAAGCGTTGCTGCTGGCCGCCGAAAATATGGGACTGACGACGGAGCAGCTGGAGGATCGGCTGGTTACTTCACTCGGTTTTGACGAAAAAG
This sequence comes from Paenibacillus sp. FSL W8-0426, assembly GCF_037969725.1. NCBI lineage: Bacteria > Bacillati > Bacillota > Bacilli > Caryophanales > Paenibacillaceae > Paenibacillus > Paenibacillus sp. FSL W8-0426. Next base: position 3,498,748 of record NZ_CP150203.1, read on the forward strand.
GGACGCAGCGGCTCAGTTATGGCGAACGCACCTTCTTGATCAAGGTGAACAGCGATTTGCAGCTTGCGGTATGGAATGAAGAAACCGGAAAATCGGTCAAATCGCTGCCCGCGCCTGCGCAAAAAGACGATCCGGAACTTGCTGCCAAGGCGAAAGCCAGCTTTGCCCAATTGAAGAAAGACCTTAAAGCCATGGTCACCATACAGTCTCAACGTTTGGAGGAATCGTTGTCCAAGCAGCGTCTGTGGACGGCGGAGGAGTGGAAAAACCTGTTCGTCGATAACGTGATCATGCAAAAGTTTGCGGTAGGCTTAATTTGGGGCGTGTATGAGGACAATGAACTTGCAGCAACCTTCCGCTATATGGAAGACGGCACGTTTAATACGGTGGATGAAGACGAATATGAATTGGACCCTGCCTTCATGGTTGGTCTGGTTCATCCGCTTGAATTGGAGGCATCCGACATTGCCGCATGGAAGACGCAGCTGGAGGATTACGAGATCAGCCAGCCGTTCGCCCAGCTTGAACGCGAGATTCATGTTGTGGACGAGGAAGATCAGGCGAAGAGCGAATATGATCGTCTGCCGGAGTCAGACCTTTCACCAACGGCGTTTCCGAAAGCTTTGGAGAAATACGGCTGGATCAAGGGGCCTGCCATGGATGGCGGCTGGTTTAACGAATTTTACAAAGAATACGGCGAGCTTGTTGCAGAGCTGCGATTCAGCGGTACAAGCATTACGTATTATGAAGGAATGGAAGACATTACGCTCGAATCCCTGATTTTCTTTAACCCAGGGAACCAGAAACAATATTATTACAGCGACCACAAAGCGATTTCTCTGGGCAAGGTCCCGGGGCGCGTGTTTAGTGAAACGTTGTATGACATCTTGAGAGCATCGGGGCGCTGATTACGTGACGTCATTTGAACGGAAATTTCAGGCATTCGTCGAGCTGTGTACCGAAGATTATTTGATCCGCCATGCCAATAAAGGATTGTACAAGCGTTCCTTGAAGGACATTGCCCAAGGCGTGAGCGTGCAGTACGAATGGGGAGAGACAGCCGTAACGTGCCATCTGGGCGACGGCATCACGTGCACCTTGGAAAGCACCTTGGATCACTGGAACTGCTCATGCCCTTCGGATCATTTGTGCAAACATGTGTTGATCTCCATTTTGTTTTACCAACAGACGCATGCCGCAGCCGAGGTGCCTGCCGATAAAGCACATGACGTTAATCCTGAACAGGCCTTGACGGAGGCGGAATCCGGATCGGTTAAGACTCATGTGGCGACTGACGGGGCTGATCGAGAGAACGCTGTTGCCCCGGAAGCCCGGTCGCGATCCCGGTTCGAATGGATGCTGCACGCCGACTTGCTTGCATTGATCCGATCGTACAGTGCCTCTGCCCTGGAAGAAGTCATGTTCCGTCTGAGTTATCCCGAAGACATTGAAGTCATTCATGACTCCTTGCTCACGGTGCGGCTTGTTCGGCAAAACATCGAAGTCTCTTTCACGGAAGAACCTGGTTTAAGCAAAGCGCTATGCAAGGTGAAACAGGCTGCCGGGAATATGGCCAAACTGGAAGCATTGCTTCGTTATCGGAAGAAGCACGGACTTCACGATGCGGACACGCTTGGCGGAAAGGCATATGAAGCTAAATTCTCGCTGGAGACGGTCAAAGAGTGTCGTCGCATGTTAGCGGAAATGTTACGGGTAGGGTTAGCCCGCTTGCCAGAATCGTACATGGCCCAGCTCGAAACGTTGGCGATCACAGCCCACAGCGGCAATCTGCCGGATATCGAACGCAGTTTGCGAGGAATCCAGGGGGAGCTGCAGCTTTTTCTGACCAGGCATATTCGTTTCTCCATGCCAACCATGCTTGATCGGGTCACGAAGCTGTACCTTGCTCTGCAGGTATTGGAACAGAAACAGGTATCCACCATGCAGCAAAGCCAGCTGATCGGCAGCTTTCGCAGCAAGTATTATACAGTCCCTGATCTGCATCTATATGGACTTGGGGCAGATGCTTGGGAGACGCAGTCGGGTTATCGGGGGATCACGTACTATTTTTACGGGCTGCAGGACCAGCAAATCTATACCTTCAGCGACGTTCGCGCCGTATATTACGACCAACAGCAATTCCAGTTCGACGATCATTACCGTTCGACGATTCCGTGGCTGCCCAACGTAAGCTACCGACAATTTGCAGGCGAAGAGCTGTGTTTCCACGGGATTAAGGTCAACGAAGATCGCAGACTCTCCTCCGGAGAGGGAGCCAAGCTGAAACTGTTGACACGCAGGCCGGTAGAAGACATGGATTTTGGCCCCTTTACACAAGAGTTTTCTGCCCTTTCGAATAGTGGAGGGCCAAGATCGTGTCAACTGTTCTCCATGCCTCAGGAGCAGCTTGCTCTGGTAAAAGTCACCCGTATTTTCGATCAAGCCTATGACAAACAGAAGCAAGAGCTGACGCTTACGGTAGAGAGCGACACCGGAGAACTGCTCGATCTGTCGTTTCCTTACGACAAGGATTGGAGCACGATGATCCAGCGTCTGGAGTCGGGGCACGGCATCGCCAAGCTGGAACATTTCCTCGTATTTATGCGTGTCGAGGCCGGACGCTTGCGTCCCATCAGTTTTCTGAAAGGGCAGCAGGTGATCAACCTGAAGCTGGATGCCGGTTATGGAAGGATGGGACGGTTTGCAAGAATATAATGCCATATTGGAACGAATCCAAAGCTGGGGTGAAGAAATGCTGCTGCGGGGACTGACCCAATTCAGCATGAAGGATGTTGACGTACTGGAAGCGATTCTTGAACAGGTAAAGCGCTTTGAGGCGTCTTTCCTGCAAGAGTTAGTGGGTCACCTCGTGGATCAGGGGAGGAAAATGGCGCTGGGTGATGGCGATGAGGTTCAGCTCCTGGATCTGTATTGCCGCATCACCCAATATGTGAGACTTGGATTGCAAGAGCCATCCTCGTACAAATAGGCAGGATCAAAGATTTGCAGGGGAGGAATCCTCTGTAAATCTTTTTTTGTTGGCATTAAGTAAATTCGAGGTTTCATTCGTATATAAAGTGAATTCGGTTTGAGCATTTAACCCTATAAGAAAGGAGGCTTACGATGACAGATCAGAACATACGGGATGCCATCGTCAGGCGTGATGCAAATGTGATGGAAAGTCTGATGAACGAATACGCTGGTCTGCTGTGGAACGTGGTACGGTCCATTTTGCGGTTAGCACCTGAAGAAGAAGTTGAAGAGTGTGTGGCAGACACTTTTTTTGCGTTTTGGCAAAACCCGCACGCCTATGACCCGGAGAGAAGTTCATTGAAAAATTACTTGGCGATGGTGGCCAAACGCAAAGCGATTGATCGTTATCGCAAGTTGATGCGGGCCAAAGAAGCCAAATACGAGGAACAAATTCATTTTCAGTCCAGCCCGGACGTGCTTACTCAAGTCATCCGTCAAGAAAATCGGGAAGAACTGGAACAAATGATAGACCTTTTTCCGGAACCCGACCGGGAAATTATGAAACGCCGATTATATGACGATCAGAAGCCCGGCGAAATATCGGAATCCATGTCTTTGCAGCTTAGACAGGTACATAACAAGCTATACCGTTCAAAACAGCGACTCCGCACTTGGTGGGAAAATCGAAAATAAAGGAGGTGTGATTTTCATGTCCAATCCGAATCAACCATTCACCGCACGTAACCTGGCAAACATCAAACGAAGGTTTTATGAAAAAACCGATGAGGCCGGATTGTTACCCGACAAGACCCATGAACAACAAGAGCCGACCCTCCGCCGAACGCGAATGCGTAAAGCCGTATCTATCCCCATCGTCGCGATCCTTTCGATCGGCGTACTTACTGGAGCCGCGGCGGCCATGAACATCGTTGATCTGTCAGCCGTTCTGCATTTCCTGGACAAAAGCCGTTTGGACATCTTGTCTCCCGTAAACCGTTCCAGCGAGGATCAAGGCATCCGCATGGATATACTGGGTGCGGTTCGCGACGGAGATACGGCTGAAATATATGTCGCCCTTACAGATCTAACAGGCCATCGCGTAACCGATACGCTCGATGTCTATGATTTCAGTGTGACTGGTGGCCGGGCACACAATGCACAGCTGGTCCATTACGATGAAACAACGAAAAAAGCCATTGTTCGATTCCTGGTCCAAGGGGAACATCTCAAAGACCGAATTACGGTTAAGATCAGTTCTTTCCTGACTGGTGCACAAACGAATGAAGATATTGACGTGGATTTGAACTGGTCCGCATTGTTGGAACAACAAACAGAAGACTCCATTATCACCTTGGATCCAATGAAAGATTGGATTAGCGGAGGGGGAGGACCGCAGTATGATGAAATCACGAGTCAATCCACGATCCCTGTACTTAAGCCAGATCAAATGCATATTCCCGTGCCGGGCCTGGAGTGGATGTATATTTCCAACGTAGGAATGGTTAATGGCAAACTGCATATTCAGATCAATCCAGATGCTGAAATGGGCACCTATAATCATGGCTATTTTTACTTTGTGGACGACCAGGGACAGGAGCAGGATATTCCCTTGTCTTCCATCAGCTATGGCTCATATGAAAAAGACGGCGTTCGAATGGGTGGGGATTTTGAGGAGTATATTTTCGATATTCCGGATATTCGCGAGCTCCAGCACCTTCATTTGAAAGGAAAGTTCACCAGTTACGATGCATTCGTGAAGGGAACGTGGAAGACCACGTTTGATTTGAAGCAGAGCACCGTCAAGAAAAAGGCAGCGCTCCAGCATGCCTCTACTCATTCAAATTCAGGGCCCTTGAACGTGGAAGTCTCTGAGTTAGGCGTGACGCTTACAGGGGATTTATCTGAAATCGATTCGGAGCACCTCGATCTGCGAATTGTTATACAGGACGGAACAACCATTGAGGCCGATTCAGGGTTTGTGCAGTTGGATCAGGAAATCGTCAAATGGATCTCAACCGAAACGATCCCCGTGAGCCACGTTAGGGAGCTTATTTTGAACGGAATATCCGTTCCGCTGCACGATTAAAAAAGAGGAAACGCTGCGAGAAAATTAAACAGCAAATGTCATATCCTGGCTTATCCCGCATACGATAGGCGTACGCGGACATAAGGGAGGAAACAGGCATGTCCATGAGCGAACCGCTATTGATTCAAATTGTGAATGAACAGCTCCCGGCAGGAGCCACGATGGTCACGATCGAGAAACCGGTCAAACACCCGGCTGTCTATGCGGCAGACCTTACCGGGGACGGCTCGCCGGAAATTGCGGCCGTATATGAGCAGGACGGGCAGCTGATGCTGCTTGTATTGACGTTTATCGCAGGCAAGTGGGTTAAAATGTCCTTGACGAAAGGCATGGGCTATGGCGTTACGCTTCTTACAGCCGCACAAGTTACTTCCACGGCACGAAACAACTTGATCGTAGGATGGCAGATCGGAGCGATCTGGTCCAAATTGTCCGTCTATGAATGGACCGAATCCGGACTGACGGATCTCGCGCCAGAGGACATGGTCTACAGCATGGCTGAAATTATGGATATGCCTGGCCAACACGGAAGAGATGGAAAAGCCGAAATCGCATTATGGGTGCATGATACCGGAGAGGCATACCGAGTAGATGTCGTTCGCTGGGATCACCAGCACTGGGTATCGGCCCCGGACATCTACCCGTATTACTTTCCAAAAGTGGTCCAATATTATGAACAGTTGGTACGCCAGCATCCGGATTATCCGTTCTATTGGAGTTATTTGGCGGAAGCGCAGTATCGGGCGGGGTTATGGCATGCAGCGCTTATTTCGGTACAAAAGGCCCTTAGCTTCGATCAGCCTTATCCTTCGAGAGCGGCGCTTCTGGCACTGGAGCAACAGATTAAACAAGCGCTTGGCCATCATGGCCACCATGAGCGTGCATTGACGTGGCTGTATCCCGTTTCGGTCCGGACGACCAACGGTACCAAGTGGGGATATATGGACGCTGACGGACGTATCCGCTTGGAACCCGTGCTCGATCAGGCGGAGGCTTTCCAACCCAACGGGTTGGCCGTCGTTGAGAGTCGTGGCAAAGCCGGAATAATCGATCTTCAGGGGCGGTTTGTTGTTCAACCGGTTTATGATTCGATCTATCCTTTTTCGGAAGGCCGGGCAAATGCCATTGACGCCCAAGGCTTTAACATGATCGATGAACAAGGACGCGTGCTCACTTCCAGAGCCTATCCGTATATCGGCGATTTGCAGGATGGCCGGGCTGTATTTTACGAATCCATTCAAGGCCAAGCGAATACGAGCGAGATTCGTTACGGTTATCTGGATGCATCCGGTCAAGTCGCCATTCCGGCCCAATTTATGGCTGCGGGTGATTTCCAGCAAGGTAAAGCTGTCGTTCAGACGAAAGAACGGGAATACGCCCTGATCGATCAACGTGGACAAAAATTGGCCGTGTATCCATACGCCTATGTCGGACCGCTTGGAGAAGGGCTGCTTTCGTTTCAGCAGGAATTGTCCGGTCCTTACGGTTACATCGACGAACAGGGGCGCATCCGCATCGAGCCCAAATTCAATACGGCATTTCCTTTTAAAAACGGGCGTGCCATCGTAAGCATTGCAGAAGATTCCAATTGGAAGTATGGCGTCATTGACCCGCAGGGGGTATATATCGTCCAGCCTTCGTATAACGACATTCGGGATTTGGGTGAACACCGGCTTGCGCTGGGCAAAGCGATCAAGGCGGAAGAACCGTTTCTTGGCTCCGTTTATGCGATTGCAAATGCGGATGGCCGCAGGCTAACCAAGTTTGTGTATACGGGCGTGGAGGATTATAAGCATGGGCTTGCTTCCGTAACCGACGGCAAACATACCTTTCTGATCCAACTGAACGGCCAGCCGGCCGAGGGATATCCACGTGTTGAAGGAGCCGGAACGCTGGAGGTATTGGAGCCTGATCTCATCCGGGTGTTCGTCCAGCAACGCTTGTCTTATGTGAACAGGGCAGGGCAGACCATTTGGAAGCAAAATACCGTCGTTCCGCTTCGTCCGCCGTTTCGCGTCGTGGAGCGGCAGTTCAATCCGAATCCGGACTACTTTGTGTATTACCCGCAGGTCGAAGGCTTTTCGAGTCCTGCCGTTGAAAAGGACGTCAATACCAAACTCAAAGCGATGTCCGGGATAAAACCGATTCCTTCTGACCAGAAGCTTGATTATAGTTATACGGGCGATTTCGACATCACCTTTTATCAATATAAGCTCCTGCAGCTGCAGCTTACCGGTTACAATTATCCGTTTGGCGCCGCTCATGGCATGCCGACCATGGTCTACGCCATCATCAATCTCGATACCGGGGAAATGTATGAACTGAAGGATCTATTTAAACCCGACAGCGATTATGTCAAGGTACTCAGCGACATCGTTGGTGAACAGATTAAAAATGATCCGCAATATTCGTATGTGTTTCCCGATACGTATAAGGGCATCCGTCCCGATCAGCCGTTTTTTGTTACTGCGGACGCGCTCCATGTTTATTTTGCGCCTTACGAAATTGCCCCATATGCGGCGGGATTCCCGACCTTCACGATTCCATTCGCGCAGATCCGTGAGATCATTGATACCGAGGGCTCGTTTTGGAGAGCTTTTCACGCGCCTGAACCGACGCTGTATCATCCATAAAATCAAAATCCGTGAAGCCATATGAACATATGGCTTTTTGGTATGGTCAGAACATCGTCGCTCCCGCCGATTTGCTCGGACTTCATCGATACCGCACCGCGCACCGGTGGAAGAAGTGAACAGGTGAACGTTAGCCCCCATGTCGCCGTCGTACATTTTAACCATGTAACGGTACGTAGGGACGTAACTATTTTCGGGCCGTGGGCGTTTATTCATTTGAGGTGATTTCAAAAATGGCAGGGAGTATCGTTCGGCGTTTTCTGCTGCAAGGTTTGTGTTTCATGATTGCTGCATTCGGAGCTGCCTTTGCGCTGGAAGCCATTGAGGGCATGAAAATCGGGACCACGGAATACTATGGCTTAATGAATGCAGGGAACATGTATTTTCTTTTAATGCTGTTTGCCTTCGGTCATTATGTGGCGGCATTTTACATGCTGGTGGCGTTTCCGTTTTCTTGGGTCATGCGTAGATGGATTCCAATTGTTGCAGTAAGAGCCATGATTTACACGGGGATTGGCGGATGGGGAGGCGGATGGATCTTCCATCAGTTGTACAGCGATTATTTTGTTACCGGATATGATTTGAACCAGAGTACGTCACGCTGGCTTTTTGCGATCGCAGGGCTGGTGTATGCCTTGTTGGAGTATTGGGTTTGGCATAAACCTGTGGCAGTGGACGAACGTAATCAGCGTAATCAACCCGTGATGAAGTGATGTATGGAACATCCAGGCTGCTAATGGTGGGTGATTGGTCATATCGGGAGAGGATTTGCGTGAAATGCATTGAATTGCGCTAGCGAGAGGGATATAATGGGATTTATCTATTGAATTGAGGTGAAGTGGATGTCATTCCGTATCGTTCGAAGTAACTAGTTCTCGGGCCGGGTCAAAACGCGTACCGGCTATCAAGGGGGTGGTCTGCCCTTTTGATCCACGAACTGGAGCTTTGAACGGTGCCAGGCATTCATTGAGTGAAAGTCAGGACACCGACAACGGGTGGAAACAGGAGACGTTTGTATAAGAACGTTCTCTTTGTTTGCCATCGGTCACGGGTGTGCTGGCTTTTTCTATTTTCAAAAGATAAGGGGTATGAGTATTGTGTTAAAAACGTGTCTGCGTCAGTTGAAATGGTGGATACTTATCTATATAGGGATCGGTTGCGGTATTCAGTTCCTCAGCAGCTTGGGGATTGTATACTTCCAGAAGGTGCTGGATTTGGCGGTTCAGGTTCGGCATTTTGACGAAATTATGGATCACATCTGGATCTACGGGCTTTTGCTTGGCGGGATGGTCATCCTGAATTACGTCGATGAATATCCAAGCGTGCATCTGTCCAAAAGCATTACCGAAAAACTGAAGATTATGGCGTTGTCCAAAATCTCGCGAATGGACTATCAGGCTTATCAGAACCTGGGGACCGGCCAGATGATCAAAGTGATCGAAAACGGGGCGGAAGCCGGTAATGAAATCATATACGGTTTTTTTCTGAAAACGTTGCATGAGCTGCTGCCGACCTTATTGTTCAGCTTGTTGTTTATCAGCTTTTATGACGCACGGATTATGTTGGCGATTGCTGCAGGTTATGTCGTCATTTTTATCGTGACCAACCTGATCCTGAAATTGTTGTACCGCATGAAAGAGGCCGTTCTTCGTCAGCAGGAGTCCATGTCCCGTCATTCCATACGCGGATTCATGGAGCTTGTGGTGTTCCGCACAAATAAAAGGTATGAAACAGAGCTGGCCAAGCTAAGCGCTTCGGCTCGTCGAATGATTCAACAAAGCGCGAGCATGCGCATGATCCATGAAGCTTTTTTCACGATTTTTGAATTGTTCGTCACGATCATTAAAATGATTATTCTGATTGTAGGCATCCAGAGCGTCATTCAAGGTGAATCTTCCATCGGCGTGATTGTTGCATTGTTCATGTTCATTGAGAAAATCTATTCGCCGATCGCCATTTTCAACGTGCTGTTTGTGGACTATCGCTTGAATCGGGTGACCTATCGCAGGTTTCAGGATTTCATTGAGGCGACGGAGGATCGAAATCTGAATAGCGGTCGTGAAGTACACGTATTGGAGGGAGAAATCGAATTCAAAAACGTTTCCTTTGACTATGGGAGCACCCGCATATTGCATGATGTTTCGCTTACCATTCCTTCAGGAACTTCCGTGGCGCTCGTTGGTTTGAGCGGAGGGGGAAAATCCACCATGATCAAACTGATCATCGGTCTGCTGAAAAAGAAAGAAGGCGAGCTCCTGCTGGACGGCATCGATATCGATGATGTAAACCTGAACAGCTATTATGGCCATATTTCGTATTTGTCTCAGGACTCCCCGATCTTCGATGCAACGATTCGAGGCAATATCGCTTTCGATCACCCTGCCACGGACGAGGAACTTTATGCCATTTTGGATAAAGTAGATCTAAAGGAAAAAGTCCGGAAGCTGCCGGACGGATTAAATACGCTGGTCGGCGAAAAAGGACTGAAGCTGTCCGGCGGGGAACGCCAGCGATTGGCATTTGCCCGTGTGCTGTTTCAACGCCGAAACGTGTTGATTCTGGATGAACCGGTATCCGCACTTGACAATATTACGGAGCAGCGCATGATGGACCTGATGCTGAGGGAGTTCCGCGGCAAAACGATCCTCATCATAGCTCATCGGTTAAACTTTGTTCAAAACGTCGATAAGATTGTCGTCATGGATCAAGGCTCAATTGTCGCGGAAGGCCGTTTCGACGAATTGATTCGCGATTGCGAAATGTTTAAGGAGCTTTGGAACAAACAGGGGAAGGAAGACATGGAGTCCGGTGCGTCTGCTTCATTATATTGAGTTTTAGGCAGCCTGGATTTATCGGATGAAATAAGGATGTGCAAAGCCGAGGATTTTCGTAATTTGTTGCGGAAGTCCTCGGCAATAAAGAAGCTGCTGCGGACCGAGTGTACTTTGGAGAAAACATATAGGTTATAGCCAGATTGATTCCTTTTTTGCAAGCGATTTCTAAATTAGTGGGAAGTATTCTTGGACCCAACACAGAAGATTGGTTAGAATTTTAGCACGACTATTTAGACAACAGCATCAAGAGATATCACAACAACGATTATCATATTTATCCATATAGAATGAAAAATTTCTCGGGGGTAATATTTATAGAAAGGTACATTTATCCATATAATCGGGAAAACTATGAAGAATTATTTCTTGGTGATCGTTGGATGAAAATTTTGGCATCCAGAATACATCGAAAAAGTATTTTTACCAAAATGTATGCACACCGAGTGAAACATTGATTCAGGTTTTCTTTATGGCAAGCATTAATCTCAATCGAACTTCGAAGAAAAAGGAAAGGAACGGATTATTCAAAAAACAATCAACCAAGCCAAACCAAACAAAATCAATTTTTTATAACTATTTCACAAAACTCGTATTTTGTACATATGTAGCGAGTAAACATTTGTAACGTAAAGCCGCTATATTAGCGACTTTAATGGGAATATGTTCTTGTCCCTCGACATCAAACAATCAACAGGCTAAAGCCATAAGAAAAGTTCTCGCTAGTCCAAGCCTCTGCCATTGACCCCCGGATATATTAATCCCATCCAGCTCTACGTCAAGCGAAGTATCTATTCCTAATTTCAATGCGAATTCGCCCTGTGCATCCTTTAATGCCCTGCAAATTTGTTCATCTGTTGAGGTGCCTTCTTTACCGATGGCAACATTGTCCCTAATGGTTTCATTCAATTTAATGAAGTTTTGAAAGAACGCACTACCTTTCGGCACTTTACACTGCTCATCGAATTTAATATTCCCTTCTGAAGGATCAAGAAGTGCTAATATCAATTTAACTAACGTAGATTTCCCAGACCCATTTTCCCCAACAATACATATTACATCACCTTTACTAAATTTAAGATTTACATTGATTAAAGTGTTGGTTTGGTTGGGATATGCATAAGAAACATCATTGCACTGGACATATTGAGGCTCAGTAGCTGGGTAAAACACATGTTTTGCCCTCGGGCTATCTTCCTCCATAAATGCTGACACTTTACGAAATAATCCCAGGCTTTCCTGCAACCTTGTAAATAATTCAGCTGCACTGAAAACTCTCGGGATGAGATAATACATAGAACCGAATAAAATAACAAACTGACTTATACTAATTTGATCATTCATAATAACAATAATTGCGACCAAAGGTGGACTCAAATGCCAAGTCGTACTTAACAAATGATTTAGCGTCTCCAGCTTCATGCTTTCTCTCAATTTTACTCTTCTTAATGCACGAAATTTGTGAAGCCAGATTTTTTTGACCCATTTGTGATAACCCATTATGCTCATTTCAATAAATCCCTGTCTTGAAAATATGTCGTTTTCTAGTGTATTAATCGTATTTTGCTCCCTGGCGTAGCCGAATAATACACGATCGCGGTAATTGTTATTCGCTTTAATCTGGAGAGGGAAGATGATAACCAAAAGCATAAGGATGATAAGTGGTGCTATAAAATTTACCGTGATTAAGTTAACCATTATAAATGTCACCGTTAAGACAACAATAAGGCTCTCGATCATCAACACGATCATATTGCTTATTTGTCCTGGTGAAAGCGCATTTTGTACTGTTGCGAGACTATCATGAAATTTTGGTTCTAAACGGTTGTTTAGCGAAGTTTCGTTTACCTTTTTAATTACATCTTCTTCAATGATTTGCGCAAAATCCAGTTTCAACTTCAACTGAGCTCTGTTCTTAAAATAAGCTGCGATGTGTTGTGCAAAAAAAGTGAATAAATAAAGGATCAAAACAAACATCATCTCTGCATCAGTACCACTAAGCATCTGCATCACTAAATATCCCAATAAGCTAACCTGTACAACAGGTATTAGCGAGTCTATAACTGCTACCAGGAAGGTGTGAATGATTAATCCTTTTTTTTGGAAAATTGAAGTTCTAATTTTGTTTGAAAAAAATGTGTTCGAAGGATTTTTCATTAGTCCACCTCACTTAAAGTCCGATATATCTGTCCTTGTGACTCAAACATGTCTTTAAATAAGCCCTCTTGCTCTAATAATTCTTTTGGAGAACCATCCTGTACAACTTCCCCATTATTTAAAACGATGACTCGATCAAACTGAAGTGTAATGCCCATCCTGTGGGTTGTTAAAATAACCGTACGATCTTTTGAATGGTGAAGCAATTTAGAAACAATTTCTTGTTCAGCTATTGGATCTAATGCAGCAGTTGGCTCATCCAAAATTAATATGCCATTCCCTAAAATACCCTTAAGTATACCCAGCTTCTGTATCTGCCCACCTGAAAGTTCAACTCCTCCAAGATGTCCTCCATATAATTGATTCGGATTATTTTCAGAATCTGTGTAAAAACGATTAAACGTGGAAAGATCAACTTCTCGGCCTAGATCTACATTCTCCATAATAGTGATTCCCTTATATAAATGTGTACTCTGGAAGACAGGAGAGAAGAGTAATGCCCTTTTTTCTGGACTAAGCCGGTGAGGTACATGACCTTTGATTCGAACCGATCCTGATACAGGTTCTAATAGGCCCATTAGACAGTGATATAGTGTAGATTTTCCTGCACCATTTGGTCCAACAACCGCTATTTTCTCCCCCTCTGAGAACGTTAAAGTGATATCCTGAAGAACCATATCATTTCCTTTAGGGTAAGAATAAGATAAGTTTTTTATTTGTAAATCATTTGAATTTTCTTCGGTTACATGATTACTTGCTATGCTGCTGTTTTGTATATTGTCGTTATCGGAAGAGTTCACAATATAATCCTTGTACATCATATATTGGTCACATTGAAACCCTATCATTTGTATTTGTGAGAATATTTGTTCGCTGCTTAAAATAATTATAATTGCTCCTGTTACCACCAAAAATAAATCTCCAGGGTTTGTAGTGATAGCTTCTGTTAAAGTTACATTTGTAATGTAAATAGAAATAATTACAGCCAATAAGACGCCAAGTAATAGACTCGATTTATATCGTTTAATACCTGTCCTGTAATCTCGCTCATTAATGATGGACATATGTTGGTTCCATTTGTTAAACATAAATCGTGAAGAACCATTCATTATAATTTCAGGAGCTAAACTTGTGTTGAGTAATAAGCCTTTATAATACCCTGACTTTATTGCGTTATAGGAATTGTGCCAGTCTAGCAAAAGTGAAGTTCGATTGATATAACCTCTAATAATCGAGATTGGGATAATAAAGACAACCAAAACTAAAGTGAGCATAATATTATTGATTAGTGAAATCGTCGCTAGTAAAGCTATAACTTTAATAAAGCTAGAAATCGCTCCATTAACAATGACAAAAAAATTTTCAACGCAATTACTCAAGCCATATCTTATTAAACTGGACTTTTGTTGGAATTCCGCTGTATCATAGTCACTTAGCTTATGTCTCACAAAATAATCCATTACAAGAATTTTCGACTTTTCCTCATTATTAGAATTGTTCCAACCCATAATTATAGCAAAAAACCAATTAGCAGTAGCCGAGACTATAATTAATAAAAGCAGTACCTTTATATATCTCAGTATCTCTGTTCGATCTGCAGAATTATTAAAATGATTAATGACATCCCTCGTTACATCTAGAATCCAAACTTCTAAAATGGGCACCCCAATGCTTAACAAAATAAGGATCAGGACCAGCCTACTCTTATATCCGTTAACAAACTTGAAAAAAGACAACACATTAATCCATTTTCTCCTGAAAGTCATATATGAAGGGCTCCTCAAATTATTAATTATGAGTACGTTTTCATTTCACAATATTTAGAAGTTTTTTCCTCTCCGTAAACAAACCTTTCACCATACACTTCCACCCAAGCGTGCGCAGCAAATGGCGGAAATTTTATACCGGTTTTGATAACAACAGGATATCTTCGCTTTTTCAACATTTTGTATGCTACTATGCTTTTAAATATACAAGGATTATTTCTTTCTAATTTACTTACGATACTTTCAATTTCCCTTTCAATTCGCATGAGGCTCGTATCCATTCTTCGATGGTTCATTTTGATTGTTTGCTGAACTTCAGATATATATTTTTCAATTGCTGCATACCCATCTCGTTTAATAGAAAACTTAAAGTAAAAATACAATAACAATACTTCTAGTTTTAGTAGCAAAATTTCACCTCTTATCTATTATTACTATGAGGGGCTCTACTAAAAGGATGATCAACTAACAATCTGAATGGTATTAAGGTTGTTAATGGACCTGTTCCCCATCTAGTCGCACCCAAAACAAATGCTAGTTCTATACAATTTTTATTAGGAATGAATAGAGGGTCTGAAATTTTAATATTTAGTATATATTCCTTTTGATTCAAAGTCCAAGAACATCCTTCTGGTTTCTCCTCATCTCTAAGTTCATGATCTTCAACTATAAAACAACATCTTTTGTCTTCAATAAAAATCTCAAATACATCACAATTTTGACCAGGCATTATGTCGTTAAATTTAATAATCAAGTTAAGCTTTTTTTCTTCAACTTTCACTGATAAATAATCTATAAGTCGAACACTATGAGAATTGAATTTATTAATATTTTGAATTCTCACTTCAGAACCGCCTTGATTTAAAATAATGGGTTCAGTTCCTAAATGGTTAACAAACTCCTCGATACCATAATATATATATTCTTCTGACTTGGATGGTATGTACATGGCTCCAGAAAATTGAAGTATTTTAGGAAACACCTCACCAGTTAAAGAATCTGCACCATACTCTAAGATTCTGTTTACATCCTTTATTCCAAACATTTGATCTATTAAGTAGCCTACAAACCTTACAGAAGTGAGACCTTCTTTCTCTTCAATAATCTTATTAAATTGTTTTAAATGAAATGATTCGTGATTCAAAAGATCAACAATATCAAAAAGTTCTGCAATAATAATATGTGAAGCAAAGAGGAATTGAGAATTAACAAAATTTCTGAATACATGAGTACAGAGAATGAATATTTGATAGTGTATGTCAGGTACAATTACTCCTCCTAGATGGTCACATAATTGTGCTCCTTGAATGAGATCATCATAATAAATTTGATTCTTTTTTAGTGTTGGGTACTCAAAAAAAATTTTTCTATTATTTTCATATGCCTTGATTTTTTTTTGGTTTATATCCTCTGAATAATCAATAATCGACACATATTTATGAATTTCAATGGCAGCATCTTCTCTAATCATTCGACAATACTCATGCTCGCTAGGAAATTCATCTTTTTGGAAATTCAGCTCTATAAGAATATATTCGAGCATTTGGGGATCTGAATAGATCAGATCAATATCAGCGCTTCTTCTCAAATTAATGTTATTTCTTGTTAGACCGAATACAGAGAAACCTTTAATGAGTATCGGATAATCATGTAAACCTCGTTTATCAAATTCGCGGAAAATTTCCTGCATTACGCCTAGATGTCTTTGAAAAGTATTTTTTATTTCATGTTGCGAAAACATTAAACTTGCGATAAATTGTTTTGTCAGCATTTGAGAGTTATTCATTTTCAGTAGGTCCGCTATATTTATTCGGCCCTCTAGTTTGTGATTTGTAATAGCAAGCAAAACCCTTAAACTAAAATCATCGTTTCTTTTATCTCCAGTAAACTTTTCTGCATAATAGTTAAACATACCCTGTAACCAATCATAAATTTTTGTATCAGACATTGTTGCCTCCTGTTTTTGTCTTTTGCAATTTATGCACTTTGTTTGAATTAGTGTACATTTGTTATTCAATTCGCTCAAAAATATTCTAATTTATGTTGAAATATATTAAAACCTGTCAAAATATTGTTGTTAGTAGTAAACCTATAGATACTCATGATCAAATTAACCGTACCCGAGCCATGGTCAAGCCCCCATTTAATAGACATTGAAAAAATACCCTATATAAATTGAACCAATGATTTTTACACGGAGTCACTACGTGGTCAGAATCATCTTCCGATTGCTATTATCCCCAGATTTTTTTAATCCCCTTTTTAAACGGGAAAATCCGGTGATAGGCCTATGCTTCCGACGCAGCTTTCCTTCAGAAAGCTTTCAGGCGAACGCTCCGCTTCTCCAGATTCTTTCTGCCCTCTCCGTTTTATCGTATAATGTCTAGTTCAACCTATATAGGTAGGCTATAAACTGCTTCCAGAACGCTACCGGAGGCAGTTTATTTAGTTTTCGTTGTGTTGATATTGGTTGTAAAGCTAGCTATAGGTTTCAATTCGCCTCTGTGCCTCGTCCATATTTTGGATATCAAAAGGATAGAGCCCTTCCGTCTTACCGGAATCCCTGATCGCTGTGAATGATCAGTCTTGTCACGTCTTTTGTATTGCTAAAGGCGTGCACAAAGGTCTGTAACTCCAGTTGATTTTATTTTCGCTGACTCATGTTAGCTTTAAAGTCGCGCTTGAACAGGTTTTTGGCAACACGCCCTTCGGTTGAAGAACCGTATTTACAGCGATGCTTACGCCGAATTCTTGAGCGGACTCCAAGCGTCTGCATGAGCCGTATTCCTTTCTTAAAGAGAAAATATATGTTGCCATCAAGTTTGGAAATACGTACATCGTGTCAGTTGTCCACATATATGATCGTACTTAATAGTTGTCATTTAAAGTGCATGTACTCAATGTTAGATATCCATCTAATCGGAAATCGGTACAAGTTCTTGTCCTTGGCTTGTGACACGAACTTGTACCGATAAAATAAACAAAGCCGCTAAAATAGCGACTTCCAATAGGACCATGTTCTTGTCCCCTGACATTAGTTCATGCTGATAAGGACATTATGTGCATCACTTGGAAAAAAGTTGTGTATGGCAACAGCTCGATACCAAACGAGAAAATACCTACCCCTCTCCCGGGCAGGTATCAACATCGATCACTAAATATTAGTCCAGAAGGCTGTAGATCTGAATGCTCTCCACCTTGGCATCCTTGATATGAAACGACATCACATCCACATAATTGGATGGCTCGTAACGGAAGTCATCCTCCTCATCAGGGGCTCCATCACCAAGCAGTTTCCCCTCAGGGTAGGCATTTTTGAGTGTATCCAGGCTATCTCCTGCTTTAATGTTTCGCACTGTCGCGTACTTAGGATCTGTAATTTCGATATGAAAGATGGAGTCTTGCTTCCCCTCCGGTATACTAATTGTTTTAATCTCCAGACCAGGATACGTATAAACCTTTTCTGTAAAACCGATTAACGTATCCATGTTTGTTCCATCGTCGGCACTGTACGTATGAGATTTCAGGTTATCCGGTTTGCCCAGCATCTGTTCCATCTGATCTTCATTCGCTGTATCCGAAATCGCAATGGTGTGCTCATTATAGACAAAAGCAAGCTCTTTCAGCACCACATTGCCTTCCTTCTCCATCGAACCTTCCTTAATAGCTTCAGCATCCTGTCCTTCCGAATTTTCTGAAGCAGGCGCAGTGGAATTTGATGCCCCTTCGTCTTTGGCATATTCGTCGGGCGTGTTTTTTTCAGCCGAGTTCTGCGCCGCTTCTGGAGACTTGGCACCATTGGACTGACAGCCCGTCAGTGCTATCGTTAGTAAAATACTCAGCAGGATAACAGCTGTAGCTTTGTTTATCCATTTCATCATGATCCCTCCATAAATGTGTGATTTCTTCTTTATGAAGTGATTATAAAAAAAGCATTTGTTAGTCTCATAACAGAATTGTATCACTCTTGTAACGTTAACTATTTACGCGCATGTTTACGCACGGGGTAACACAATCGTAACGGTCGTTCCTTCCCCGATTTGACTTTCCATGTCGATATATCCATTAAACCGATCTACAATCTCTTTGCAAATCGAAAGTCCAAGACCTGAACCGTTCGCTGTGCTTGCATTTTTCGCCCGGTAAAAGCGTTCCTGCACTCTCTCCAGCTCATCGCCCGCGATACCGATTCCTTGATCACGTATCCGTATAACTACCTCGCTTGGCGTATGTGTAAGCTTCAATTCGATTAGCGATGGACTGCTTGAATATTTGATGGCATTGTCCACAAGGTTGGCGATCGCATGGGACATCAGCATTGGATTCACGTTGGCGTGGACTCTCGTCAGAAGCTTATCCTCCGGTTCCGCTTCCGCCTCCCTGAACATAATCTTGATCCCTTTATCCTTAGCCTTCGCTTCCATATTCATTGCCACTTGCTGAATCAGTTCGTTCATTTCCGTTTTCCGAGCTTCCAGTTCGTTAGAACCAGCCTTGTCAAAGCGGGATAGCAGCAACAGTTCATTAATCAATCGTGTCAACCGATCCGATTCCTGCAGCAGATGACCATAGATTTTTTGCAGTTCCTTGTTCTCATTCTCTCCTTCAAACAAGTATTGAGAGAAACCACGAATGGCTGCCAAGGGTGTTTTTAACTCGTGAGATACGTTGGAGACAAATTGTTTCTGGTACTGAATGTAATCATGAAGCTGCCGCCCCATGGAATCCAGCCCATCTGCCAGCATGCCCAGCTCGTCCTTCCGGTTAAGATGAACTCTTCGAAACTCTTGTCTAGAGAAACTTTGCACTGCGCCAAGCAGCAGTTTAATCGGCTTGGTTGTGCTGCGGGCAATCCACAGACTGGATAACGTAATCAGTACAATAAATCCGCCTGCACCCGCAAACAGGACATAACGGATTTGATCCATGATTGCATAAAAGTACGAAATGTCCTCCACGAACTCATACACATAAGCGTTTTCGTAATATTGATTCTGAATGGGTGTCGCAAAATAAAGCAAATGATCTTCCGTTACGGTGTAGGCATAACTGCCGTTCAGCGCTTTCTCAATATTCTTTTCAAAAATAAGAGGTTTTCCATCATTAATGATGATGCCATCCACAGCCAAACCCAGCAGCTGCTTGGAGCTATCATAGATACGCACTTCCCTGCCTGAAGCTTTCAGCTTCTCCAGAGCAAGTCTGACAATTTCTGTGGTCTGTGGCTCTCCTATCGATGATCTATGCTGATTCAACACCTCACGGAAGGACAGCTCGGACAGATCCGCCTTCTCCATCATCTGTTTTTCAATGGTAATGAAGCTGTAATAATCGATGGCTTTATTCACCGCAAAAATGATGATGCCAAAGGACAGCACGGAGAAAAATAAATAATTCAGCAGTAACCGGGTTGCATACTTCAGCCCTCGCCACCTCCAAGTTGATAGCCAAATCCATAGATCGTCCTGACATACTTCGGTTCGTCCGCATTATCCTCCAGCTTCTTCCGTAATCGCATGATGGTCATATCCACACTGCGACTGTCTCCCATAAAGTCATATCCCCAGCCGATCTGCAGCAGCTCATCCCGGGTAAAGATTTTCTCTGGCCTTTTGAGTAACGTTTCCAAGATTTTAAACTCTTTGGCCGTTAAAGACACGGGTACACCGTTTTTCAGCACCCTTCGGCTTTCCAGATCAAATGTCAGATCTTCATGAATGATGCGTGTAGATTTCACTTCTGCTCCTTCACTTGATTCTTCCTTGCTCTCGTTTCTTCTCAGAATCACCTTGATTCGAGCAAGCAATTCACGATTGTCAAAGGGTTTGGTCATATAATCTTCCGCCCCTAGCTCTAGTCCGAGCACCTTGTCGATTACCTCATTTTTGGCAGAGAGCATGATCACAGGAACGGCACGTTTCCCGGTGATTTCCTTGCACAGGTCATATCCGGAGCAGTCAGGCAGCATCAAGTCAAGCACCACCAGGTCCGGCCCAAAATCATCCAGCAGCTGCAGGGCTATTTTACCGTCCTCAGCCGTTTGAACGACGTAGTTTTCTCTTCTCAGTACGAGCTCAATTAAATCTCTGATTGCGACTTCATCGTCAATGACAAGTATTTTCTTCAATGTGCACCCCTTTTAGCCTTGTTCCCCAGCTTGAATCATAATTTACCCTCATCTTAGCACAGACACTTTAGATTCCTCCACCAACTGGAAGATGAGGTTTATTCCACTGAGCCCAACATAACTTGTAATAAACCCGAATAATTCCAGCCAACGTTGGCTCAATTTTTGCCCTGCTCATCTTCTTCGCTCTGGCACGCGGCGGAACCGTTAACAAAGAGAGGCGGAAACCGATACCGTCGTTCATTAGATATTTTTATAAAGATGCTGCCAGGGCATAAAGGTACAAGATAAACATAAAAGGACCGAAAGCATTCATCGATGGAAGATGAACACTTACGGTCCTTTTTTATTTTTGTATTGAAATTTCATCCATTCTTTCAGTGCCTGAACAACCTGCTGAAGCTGTTCCTAACCTGTACCTTAGGTGCGCTGTCTCCCTTTTGCATCCAATAGTAGCCAAATTGACCAATCATTCTTCGTTTGTTTAACGATGATGTTAATTAAACGATCGGCAGCAACGGACGTGCTATTCCTTGTTCGAGCTCGCCCGGCAGATTCCTAACCCGCTTCCGCTACACCTTCAAATCTCTCTTTCTGTACGAAACATATGTCATTCTGAGCAACAAAGCGACGATTATTGTGGACAGCAGCACGAAAATCGAGCTGAACCCGCCTTGAAAAAGCAACTGCTCCGCTTCGAAATATTTAATGGGAGTGAAATATTTCAACCCATCCAAATTGGGATTCATGTCGATCATCTTGGCCATCATCAACGAAATCAATAATGCGACAATGGCCAGTGGAGAAGCGGATTTGGGGTTTCTGCCCATCGCCGCTATGCCCGCACCCGTCACCATAAAGATCGACTGTAGCATGAGCATGCCCGCCATAAGGTTCATAATTTCTCTGGCAAAAGTCTCCCCATCGTTAAAATATCCGACCATGAGAATCGATGAAATGCCCGTCATGATATTTAACGCCAAAACATTGGAAAAGCCGGCCGACAGCTTCGCCGTTAAGATCCGGCTTCTGGAAACCGGCTTGACGATCAGAAATTCCGTCGTTTTGTCGCTCTCTTCTTTAGCGATTACGCCAGCTCCAATCATCGCGGCATGAATCGTTGCCATCACGACTAGATAGTAGTAGCATAAACCGTAATATCCAGCGGTGGTCGACAGGTCGAAAGCGCCCCGCAACCCGAGCAGCACCTTCACTGCCGCTGGAAGCTGGGTTACAAGCTCGTTGAGGGACTGGTTCCCGCTATATTCCGTGCCAAATTTCCACATGCTGGCCGCAACGATATAAAACACGCCGATGCACCAAATGATGAGCGATTTTCGATAGGCTTTCATTTCTCTCAGATACATATTCATGTAACGATTCCTCCTCAAGCAGCATGAATGTCTTTCTTATCGTAAACGGCATAGCCGGCGGCAACGCTTGCCGTGATCAGCAATATGGCGGTCAGCACAAAAGGCGCTTCGTACGATCCGTAACGAACGATCCATTCGCTGTCGAAATAGTGGAACGGAATCAAGTATCTTACGTTATAGCCGCCCATGACGGGCTTGAGTGCGTTATATACGATTACGCTTAACAGCAAACTGCCTACAGCGATCCCTGTCGCTGATTTCATGTTGGGGAATACGACCGCAATTAGCAAGCCCAAGGACATAAAGATCAACTGGACAAACCATAAAGACATGTCGATCATAAAAAAAATTATCATGTTGACGGCGTCTCCGGAAATAATGATGGCCGTCATGATCGTAACCGCAAAGCAGACGAATGTAGTGAAAGTCAGACAAACCGTTGCCGCGCCGAGCTTTGACGTCATGATCTGCTTGCGGGAAACCGGCTTGGTAAACAGAAAATCCGCCGTTTTTCCGCTTCTTTCTTTAAACAAAACGGTAGCGCCCAAGATCATCGCCTGCACCGCTCCCAGCTCGACCACGCCCTTAAATACGAACGTATAAAACCCCATATAGCTAGACAAGCTATCCTGGGAAAGCCCCAACAAGCTTCGAACCGCTTCCGGATAACTTTCCAAAGCTTTCTCTATGATGGCGGCATTCTCGGAAAACGCCGGGTAGAACAAGGAAATCAGAACAATCCAGGCCGATAAGGCGAAGGTCCATAAAATCGTAAATCGGGTGTTCGCTTTCAATTCGCGCGCAAACATATTCACCGCTTCTCACTTTCCTTCCCGTAGTAATGCATGAAAATTTCCTCAAGACTAGGCTCTTCGATCAGAAGATTCGATAGCGGAACTTCCGAAAGCTTGCGAAGAATCGAATTGATATCCCCCTTGTAAAGGAAGCTGAGCTGTTTCCCCTGCGCTACCGCATTGCTTACGCCGTCTATCGAGAAAAGCTTCGGATCGGCTTGGTCCGTTAGTTCGGCTTGAATTCTTTTATAGCTGTTTGCCCGCAGCGTGCTTATCTTTTCGAGGCTGATGATTTTCCCTTCCTTGATAATGGCAACGCGGTCGCACATTTTTTGAACCTCGCTTAGAATATGCGAAGAAAACAAAATCGTCGTCCCTTTTCGGTTTTCCTCCGCAAGAAGATCGAAAAATCGTTGCTGCATCAGCGGATCCAAGCCTCCGGTCGGCTCGTCGAGGATGATAAGCTTCGGTTGGTGCTGCAGCCCCTGTACGATGCCTACTTTCTTGCGGTTCCCGTAAGACAGATCATCGATTTTCCTATTCAGATCGAGGTCCATGATTTCTGCCAGCTCCATCATCCGTTTGCCGCAGTCCTTCTTGTAAAAGCTGGCCGAATACTTCAAAAGATCGATGACTTTCATCTTGTCGTAATAAAAAACTTCCGAGGGCAAGTATCCGATTTCCTTTTTGATTTCCACGCTTTGCTTGATGAAGTCTCTTCCGAAAATTTCTGCTCTCCCGCTTGTAGGATAGATGAGCGACAGTAACGTTCGAATCGTGGTCGATTTTCCGGCTCCGTTCGGTCCGATAAAACCGAAAATTTCGCCTTCCTTCACGTCGAAGCTTACATCTTCAATTCCTCGGGCAGCGCCGTATCGTTTGGTCAAGTTATTAACCTCGATTGCATTCATACAAATCTTCCTCCTCGCAGGATATGCATTACACTGACTAACCGTACGGTCAATATAATTCAAAAAAAATATTGGCTCCTACCGATAATGATTCCCATAAGTCGTTTTATAGCTTTGGACGAATGCATCTTTGCATTCTTCATCCGACATTTTGTAGTGGGCTTT
This sequence comes from Paenibacillus sp. FSL W8-0426, assembly GCF_037969725.1. Lineage (NCBI taxonomy): Bacteria > Bacillati > Bacillota > Bacilli > Caryophanales > Paenibacillaceae > Paenibacillus > Paenibacillus sp. FSL W8-0426. The sequence goes on from NZ_CP150203.1 coordinate 3,522,564, forward strand.
CCATTCATCAAAATAAACAACAAAACTAAGCATCGGCATAAGCCCTGTGAAAAACCGCTCCACCAATGACTTGTTGTCGATTTGCAAAGGATATCCGTGTTGCCCCAATGTGTTCGGTATGCCTTCCTCTTCTTGGTCGCGGAGCAGGTCGGTAATTCGGAATAGGATGGAGCTGTGGCTTCCTTTTTTCAACGACTCGTCGAACAAGATGCGCAATATCGCTTTTCTATTCAAAAAGAAATCCAGGGACTGACGGATGGCGGCATCCATATGCCGATCGATCGCTTCGTTGTCTGAATGGGAATACTTGAACTTGTCGAGCTGGAATGTTAATTTTCCTTGTTGTTGCATGTCGTATCGTTCCTCGGACAGCCGCTTGATTGCCTCTTGCTTCATTTCGAGAATGAACGTGTCCAGAAGACTCTGCAAAATCTCTTCTTTATTTTTGAAATAATAAAAAATGAGCGCTTTCTTGACGTTGGATTTTTCTGAAATTTCCCTTACAGAAGTGCCGTCAAAGCCTTTCGTCGAAAAAAGCTCCTTGGCCGCCCTCAATATTTTCTCTCTGCTTTCTCTGGCTTGTTCCGATAAATCGCTCAAAACGCTACCTCCATGTTAATCAACTAACCGACCGGTCAATCGGTATTATGGCATGCGTACGACCTCATTGTCAATCCTTTGCCCCCCTTTCGGGTAGCTTCGCCGTGTCAACAACCTACCGGTTACTTTCGGTAAAGCTTCATAGCGCAGTTCCAGTTTGGGAAAACCGGTAGTTCATGGGTTCGGTGGGTCTAAATACAGGACACGAAATTGTACCGATAAAATAAAAAGGCCGCTATAATAGCGACTTCAATGGGACCATGTTCTTGTCCCTCGACAGCGCCGCAAGGTCAATGACCCTACCACCGACCGAAGAGCTTTGAAATTTGGAGAAGCAAATGACCAACGCCCCAGGGTCAGTCCAATTGCTTTCATCCTTACTCATGTTTCTTCAGGCCCGATAACCGGATCCGAAATATCAAGATATTCTTGTACTTCCGGTCACCCCAATTTATTAAATACGAGTGCTTTCAAATGAGCGGCCTCTTCTTATATATTTTTCAAGAAATCACTTATTTATGATATGATTCTCCGGAATAACTGGAGCGGCAAGTTTTAAGGCAACTTACCACTACTTATGGTACGGTTCGGCGTATTATCTGTAGAGCGAAATCGAAGGCACCCAGTAGGGTGCCTTCGATGTTCTTACTGTCTCTCTTTGGCGAGTTGGATAAACGAACTCAAATCCATCAACCAACCTTGTTCGGACACTCGTTCACTGTACAGAACGTGCAAGTGCTGCAACAGAGCCGCGGAAATCGGGTCTGCCGTCAGCCGTCCACAAAAGCTCTGTCACAAATGTATGGCGATTCGGATCGTATAGCGGATCTCCTATAATGTTCTTGTATGTTCTTGCGTGGAACACAAATAGCGTCATTTCGCCCGTCTCTGACACCGTGAAGGAATTATGACCGGGACCATACATAGAGATGCTCTCATCTGTCGAGAAAACCGCTGCTTGCGACTTGCGCCATGAGGCGGCATCGAGCAAATCAGCATCCGCATCGGCTTCAAGCAGGCCCATGCAATAATTGAAATCTGTGGCGCTAGCCGAGTAAGAGAGGAATACCCGATTACCCTTGCGAAGAAATGCCGCGCCTTCGTTCACTTTATAACCAATGATCTCCCAGTCATATTCCGGCATCGAAATCATCGTTTGCGGTCCAGTCAGCGTCCACGGATTGCTCATTTTAGATATATACAGATTAGAGTTACCTTCGATATTCGGATCCTTTTGTGCCCATACGTAATAACGGCTGCCATTATGCTCAAAGGTAGTGGCATCGAGGGAGAAGCTTTCCCACGCGGTACGAACCTGCCCTCTTTCCGTCCAACTGCCTTCAAGCGGATTGGCACTTTCATTCTCTAGCACGTACATCCGATGGTCGAACAAGCCTTCATTCGTATCCGTCGTGTGTGCGGCAGCGAAATATACGTACCATTTGTCATCAATAAAATGCAGTTCAGGCGCCCAAATATTGGCACTAAGGATACCCGTCTCGCGCTTTCTCCAGATCACTACAGGAGTTGATGTAACAAGCCCCTCAAGGTTCTCAGCTCTACGGATTTCAATCCGATCATACTCCGGAACGGATGCTACGAAGTAATAATAACCGTCCGAATGTCGGTACATAAAAGGATCTGCTCTCTGCTCGATTAATGGTTGAATGTCGTTTAACACTCTTTGTTGGAATTCCATCTTATCACCTGCTTCATCATAATATTTACTACCCTTTAACAGCACCTGCAGTCATACCGTCTATGAAATATTTCTGGAAAGCAATAAACAGGATGAAAATTGGAAGGATGGAGAAGAAGGAGCCCACGATCAAAAGGTCATAATTATTGCCATAAGGAGTTAACAACGTTTTCAAACCGATTGGAAGTGTAAATTTACTCTGATCTCCGAGCACCATGAATGGCCACAACAGATTATTCCAGCTATTCATACCATTCAGAATGGCCATTGCCGCAAAGGATGGCTTCATAATCGGCATAATTAGTCTGAAATAAATCGCATACTCGTTTGCGCCATCAACCCGCCCAGATTGAATAATTTCTTTGGGTATGCTTCTTAGATATTGCCTGAAGAAAAATATGGTTGCGGCATTGGCTATACCCGGCAGAATGATTGCTGAATAGCTATTCACCATTTTCAAATCATTAATTAGGCTGTACAAAGGAACCAGCAGTATTTCGAAAGGCACCATCATAATGAGCAAAACACATATAAAGAGGAAGTTCTTACCTTTAAAATCATATGCTGCAAAACCATATCCAACAAATGCGCTTACAAAAAGTGTTAGAACTACTTGAACGATTGTTAAAGTCATGCTGTTCCAAAACCATACAAAGTAATCATGTTCTCCAGTAAACAGATAGATGAAATTGTCAAAACTCATAATACTAAAATCCAAACTTAGGTTAAGACCATATCGAATTAATGATTCACCTGGTTTAAAGGAAGATAGGGCCACTGCATAGAATGGAATCATAATTATAACGAATAGTATAATGAACAAACAAATAATAACTATTCTGGAAATTAAATTATTCATCGTCTGACTTTTGCCCACTTTAATCCTCCTCCTTTTTGAACATTCCACTAAATTTCAACTGCGTTAAATTGATAACCATAGCAATGATTAACAGAATGATACCAACTGCAGCTGCGTAACCCAGCTTATTTTTCTCAATCCCCTGTCTATATAGATATCCGACAATGGTTAAGCCAATATTTTTGGGTGAATTGTTACCGTTAAACATCATCAGGCTCTCGGTAAACATGGCTAAACCTGCATAAACACTAATTGTCGTAACATATACCGTGGTCGGCTTCAATAATGGCATTGTGATCGTTCTAAACTTCTGCCAGGCAGATGCTCCGTCAATTGAAGCAGCCTCATAATATTCATTGTCAATGCTTTTCAAACCGGATAGATAGTAAAGCATATTAACACCTGTCCATCTCCAACATGCGAGGATTAACAGTGCTGCCATGCTCCATTCTCCGTCTTTCAAGAATTTAATAGGCTCTACACCAAATAGACCCAGGAAACTGTTCATTAATGAACCTTCCATTTCACCGAATGTAAGGCGGAAAATGGTACCCGCAACTGCGACAGATGTCAATGCAGGGAGAAAGAACGAAGATTTAAAAAACTCTCTTCCCATCATTAACTTACTGTTGATCATAACGGCGAATAACATGGGAAAGGGAATTAACAGCACTAAGGTTCCTAACATGTACACAACGCTATTTTTAATAGCCGTCAAAAACACTTTATCTGTAAGCAATTTCGAATAATTCGCTTCACCAATCCATTTAGGATCCTGTCCCAACATCTTATCTTGAAAGCTCATGACGAATGAATTTAGAAGCGGATAAAACCAGAAGATCAAAAATACGAGTATAAATGGCAAAACAAAAACATAAGGCGCAACTTTTTGAGAGTATACAAATTTCTTTATCATATTCTCAATCTCCCTTGACTATGGTTAAACCTGCCGGCCACTATGCCTGCCGACAGGTTTAATCAAATCATTTACTTATTATATTTATTTCAATTCTTGTTCAATTGCTTCTTGTGCTTCATCCAGCGCTTCCTTCACGTCTTGGCCATCTTCAAAGATCGCATTCAAAGTAACCGTATTGAAGACATTGCCGATCGTCGGTGAAGCCTTAACGGATTTGATCGCTTGAATTTCGTCTTTGATTTCATTCAAAGTATCAAACGCATTTGTTTTAAAGTATTGGACGTATTCATTATCAGGGTTTTTCGTTACTGCATCATCTTTCCATACTTCCATGTTGATTGGATCGAATCCAAGTGTATTCCAGATTTCAGTAGTAGCTTCTTTCGAAAGCTTAGCAAAGGCTACAAATTCTTTTGCCAACTGAACGTCTTTACCATTCTTAGTAACAACTGTGCCAGTACCGCCTAAGCCAACAGAACGAGGATTGCCTTCTTCAAATACAGGCAATGGAGCAATGGCATACTTACCTTTCAGATCCTTCATTTCGTTTACAAAGCGGGACATGTACCACTCAGGCATCAATGCGCTTGCGTAGTTTCCTTTGTTGTATTCGCCTTTTGCTTCTTCTGTGTCGGGTTGCCCACCAGGGATCGTATGAATAACATTGTTCTTCTGCAGATCGACTAACATTTCATACGCTTTAATCATTTCAGGCGAGTTCACTTTTGGATTACCATTTTCATCTGTAAAATCAGCGTTTTGCTGAGCTAGCAGCAGCGAAGCTTGCCACGTTGCTGATGTATCAGCAGTACCTAAGTACTTGCCAGTTTTTTCATAAACCTTGATACCTGCTTGTTTGTAATCTTCCCAGGTTTTGATTGTCTTGTAGTCAACACCTGCTTGTTCGAGAATTTCAGTGTTGTAGAAAGCAAGCGTAGCACCTACGTGATAATCAAAGCCATAAACCTGGTCGGCTTTGGAGTAAATCTCGACACGTGAAGGAACAACAACGTCTTTGTATGGTGCAAATACATCATTCAAAGATTCCAGTGGAACGTTGTCACCTTCCAAGAATTTAGGAAATTGACCAAGCTCAATATCCGCGATATCAGGAGCACCTTTTCCGCTTGTAACTGCCAATAAGAGCTTGTTGTGCATATCATCGTAAGGCATAACCGTTACATTCAACTTAATCTGTTTGTCTGGGTTCTGTTGGTTCCATAACCCCAGCATTTTATCCAAATGCTTGCCGTGCAAATCTACAAATGTCCAAAATGATAATTCTGTTGCATTCTCACCGGCATTAGCGCCTAACTGCTGTGTTTCCGTTTTTGAATCAGAAGGAGTACCACATGCTGTAAAAACAAGTGACATAATAAGGAGTGTAACGATGGAGATTAAAGCACTGCGTTTTTTCATTTGTTCGTCATCCTCTCTTTTTTTGTTATGCATTTGAAAAGTCGGCTGACTAGTTAGTTCTGTTAATTTAAGCGGGTTCAATCTACCTTGGCACCACCATCCTTAACATAATTCTAACCGTTCAAAGAAAAGACCCCTTCGCAACAATTTTTCAGATTCCATATTGTAAGCGCTTTACATGCCGTATTATAATATAGATGAAATATGCTTTATATAACCAATTGATTATAAAATCATAAAGTTTATGGGGAGATGCAACTTTTTGAAAAAGCTGGCGCTCTACAAACAAATTCGAGAAGATATTATACAGAAAATTAAATCAGGGCAGCTTCGGCCAACGGACCGCATTCCTTCTGAGCAAGAACTAATGGACGAATTCAGAGTAAGTAAAATTACCGTCAGGAACGCCCTAACCCTACTAGCTGACGAAGGATTAATTATACGCGTACAAGGCAAAGGCTCATTCGTCTCTTCTAGTCTTGTTGTTTCTAGCATCAATTCTCCACCATACTCACGCAGCGCGTCCTCCATGCCGCTCATCGGCTTCATCATTCCGACGATGAGAACCCGTGTCATTCAGAAGCTCGTTGACTACACGGAACACTTCCTGCAAGAAGCCGGTCTCAGCATGGTACTAAGCATCACGCGCGAGTCCTCCTCTATCGAATCAAACGTCATTCATACACTAACGGAGCTCGGTGTGAAGGGCCTGATCGTTTTTCCAACCGAAGATGAGAAGTACAACGAATCATTACTGCGTCTGTCGCTAGATAAATTCCCGTGCGTGTTCATCGACCGTTATCTGCGCAACATTGAGACGTACACCATTACATCCGACAATTACGGCGGTGCGTACAAGGCGGTCTCCCATTTGCTATCCAAGGGTCATCAGCAGATTGCGCTCATCTCACCTGAAAATGCCAATACAGCCGTCGAGGATCGCACGCTCGGCTTCGAGCAGGCGTACACAGATCAAGGCATCTCGATTGACAAGAGCTTGTGGTGTCACATCCCTCTCGACATTCTACGCGGAGAGCAAGCATTGGACTATGTATGCGACTTCTTGCAGGACCACAGTGGAATTTCGGCAGTCTTCTCCTTGACTGAAGAAACTGCACGTCTTACATCGGCTGCTATAAGTCGTCTGAACGATCACTCAAATATCGATTTGCTATCTTTCGATAATCCACATCTTTCAGGCGTAGCTTATGTGCAGCAGGATGAACAGGAAATGGCACGAACAGCCGTAAAGCTGTTACGTGAACAAATGGAAGATGTTTATTCTCCTAAGAACGCCGTCATTCCCGTGCAGCTCATCTTCCCATGACACGACAAACGTTGCGGCGATAGATGAATTGGGCATATTGATTGGTTTTACCAGCGATGTTGTTCATGATTGTCTGCCCAGTTATTTTAAGACTCACTACCAATTTGGTCGTGCCCCTTGCAACGCGAATTTCTACGCGAATACTAATAAATCTCCGAGCATAACGGTCATGAATGGTCCAGATGAATGGCGGAGCTGTTGTGAAAAGGATGGCAGTTCGCTCTAGTTTCTCGCCACAACAACACGCCCATCGGTTGTCTTTATGTTATTACAGGTCAACGCTGGGAAACATCATTACCAAGAATAGTGAAAAAGCGAAAGTGCCGTCAAAAGCATGTTCGCTGTAAGTATCGACACTTCTGACACTGTTCTTTCTCAGCTTCGGGGAGTCTTCTCCATTCACGAAGACCTCTTCCCTCCGTGGGATGTGACAATGTATCCAAACACAAAGTACAGTTCGACCACAATATATACAAAAACCACTCCTGAAAATGGAGTGGTTTCTTTGGATTTAACTTCTCTTTTATGGAACTTTCGTTCCGCTAAATCAAGGGGGAGTAGTATTTCTAACATATTTTATTCCAACTCTAAAACTGATTCGACTATCGCCTGATCAATCTCATCAAGCATCCCATCATAGATGTCATCAAATGCGCTCGGCGAGGCCGTGATTGCTTCGGCAATCCGTTTGTGGATCATATCCTGTGTTTTCTGAAAATGACATTGTAATCACCGCTATCCGAAGGAATCGGTATTTATAGGCAGCTCCCCACTCTTAACAGGTACTCTTCCTCAAAAGGGAATAAATCCTTCCACGTACTGATACCGTAATCTGCAAGAGCTTCTGTTTCCGCATTTGAATAACTTTCTTTGCTGTATTTGTTCAGGATAATTGGTTGTGTAATAGTTGCCAGTAGAATCTTTTACCCCGTCTCCGTAGTGAGCCCCAAAAAGTATGTATTACAAAAAAACCGTTAATTTTCAAATGATGAAACTAACGGGGGTTTAAAATTGTCTATTCCATCAAATCTGTTACTGCACCTTTTGAAGCAGAGGAAACTAATTTGGCATATTTGCCGAGTACACCGGATTTTACTTTCAGTGGAGGTTGTACCCACGCTTGCGCTCGAGCGGCTAACTCTTCTTCTGACACCTCAACCTTAATTTCCTGAATGTCACTGTTAATGGTAATAATATCTCCATTTTGGAGCAAAGAGATCGGCCCGCCTACTTGTGCTTCAGGTGATACATGGCCGACTACAAATCCATGCGAACCACCAGAGAATCTACCATCTGTTATGAGAGCAACTTTCCCACCGAGACCTTTTCCTACAATTAGTGCTGTAACGGAAAGCATCTCAGGCATACCTGGTCCACCCTTCGGACCACAATAGCGTATGACCAATACGTCCCCTTCTTGAATTTCATCGTTCATGATCGCTTCTGTCGCTTCATCTTCGCTATCGTACACCTTTGTCGGGCCGGAAAACTGCTGTATCTTCATGCCTGACATTTTGGCAACAGCGCCTTCAGGAGCGAGGTTTCCTCGAAGCACAACCAGTGGTCCATCTGGCTTAAGCGGATTATCGAGTGGTCGTATAATCTCTTGATTATTCTGAAGTGGAGCAGCTTCCGCTAAATTCTCCGCCAACGTTTTACCAGTTACCGTGAGGCAATCCCCATGAAGTAATCCCTCAGCGAGCAATAGCTTCATTACCCCTGAAACACCGCCAATATCATTCAAATCCTGCATCACATATTGGCCACTTGGCTTCAGATCTGCCAGATGAGGAACACGCAAGCGAATTCGCTCAAAATCATCCAAGGTTAAATCCACTTCTACGGAGTGCGCAATAGCTAGCAGATGGAGAAATGCGTTGGTTGATCCCCCTAGAGCCATAACAACGGTGATCGCATTCTCAAATGCTTTCTTCGTCATAATGTCTCTTGGGTAGATTTCCTGTTCAAGAAGTGAGATGACCTGCTTACCGGCTGCTTCGCATTCCAATGCTTTATCCGCTGAGATCGCTGATGTCGAAGAAGAACCAGGCAAACACATACCCATTGCTTCTGCAGCTGCGGCCATCGTATTAGCGGTATACATGCCCCCGCAAGCCCCTGGACCCGGGCAAACACTACATTCGACCTTATGCAGCTGTTCATCTGTCATTTTTCCATCTTGATATTGACCAACTGCTTCAAAAGCTGAAACGATATCCACTTTTTTACCGTCGAGATTACCAGGTTGAATGGTTCCTCCGTAGACATAAACGGAAGGAATGTTCATCCGTCCAATAGCCATCAAACATGCAGGCGTATTCTTGTCACAACCACCGATTGCAACAATGCCGTCAAAACGCTCCGCTCCAGTCACAATTTCAATCGAATCAGCTATAGCTTCCCTACTTGGCAGCGAGAACAACATCCCTCCATGCCCCATTGAGATCCCATCAGAAACGGTAATCGTATTAAAAATTAATGGAGCACCGCCATGATCGCGTGCTCCCATCTTGGCTTGCGTCGCTAAATCATTGATGTGCATATTACAAGGTGTTACCTCACTCCACGTACTCGCTATTCCAATCATTGGCTTTTTAAAATCATCATCCTGAAAACCAACTGCACGCAGCATGGCTCTGTTCGGTACCCGGTTAGCACCTTCACTGATCACCTTGCTTCGAATACGAAGATCTTTTTTATTCTCCATGTCCCTTACCCCTCATTTCAAAGTATTTCGTTCAGTTCCTGCATCGGTCGAATAAAATTTTGTTTCATTAGTACGTGAGCATCATCACTATTTTTGCCTTCAAAAGCTTTAATAATCAAATCATGCTCTTCGACTGAAGCTAGTGTAGCCGTAATAGGTTGTTTTAAAAACACATATTTAAATCGCCTAATGTGAATCTGGAGAGAGGCATTAAATGTGGCCACATAAGGATTATCTGAGAGCTCCACGATATAATTATGAAATTGCTCATCCACCTCCATAGCCTGATAGACTTGTCCATTTTTAATGGAACTTGCAAATTCCAAATTTATAGATCTTAGTTTCTCGATCTGTTCTGGAACAATAATTTTGGCGGTGATTTCAGCAGCCAAGGCCTGAAGAGCAGCCATGGTTGAATACATCTTAAAAATATCGTTTTTCTCAATATTTGTTACTCTTGTTTCTTTTCCTGGGTGCATAGACACGAGGCCTTGAACTTCGAGTAACTGAAATGCCTCCCGAATCGGTGTCCGGCTGACTCCAAGCGATTCAGCCATTTCCGCATCAATAAGTTTTTCACCTGGTTGCAGTGTTCCATCAATAATCCATCGTTGAATCTGTGAAAACGCTCTTTCTTTTGCGGACATACGGACGGGTAAGGAAAAATCTTTAGGAATTGGCATTGTTTTTCATCCTCATTATAATTATTCTTATATGCAATATATCGCATACACAAGTGAGAAGCAATAATTATTTCATTTTTTACTCGCTCAATAAGTTTATCCAGATAATTACCTGTTTTTCGGAAGCTGAGCTGCACGGGATGTGGGTGCAATATTTAAAATCTAGGCTATGCTAAATTTTGATACTATGATTTGATTTGATCATAACAAAACCACCTGCGAAAAGGTGGTTTTGTTATGGTCTCATAGCTCAACAGTACACTATACATTGTACTATCTAGTACAGCCTTATAAACCCAATCATTAAACTATCCTGTCCGTTAGTTTAATGAATTAAAGGGCAAGATGCCGATTAGATACACGTCTAATCGGCAATAGGAACATGTTATTGTCCAATGCGGTAGCCTTCTTAAACAATCCTGCCAGCTAGCGCAACGAAGGCAGTCGATTTTTGTAGCCAACTGCCTTCTGGTCATCATTAAGCTATAACCCTCTCATGCTAACAGTTTAAGATGGATCATTTAATTTACCTGTTTCAACTAATTGTTTTAACCCCTCAAACATTAAATCCCATCCTTGTTCAGAACCATCATGGTATTCTGTAAGAGCTTTTTTGATATCTTCTGAAGTCCAACCTTCTTCATGAGGAACGATAATCACCTGTGTAAAGGTCATCTCGCAACCCTTTTCATGGGGTTTAATCTCTACAGTAATTCTATCCTCTAAGTCATTAAACTGAGGCATCCTAAATGTGAAAACTAATTTAGTTGGTGGATCAATTTCTAGGTACTCACCAATCGCTCTGTAATCTTTACCACCGCGATGATCAACAATTTCCCATGTCCCACCGACGTGAGGTTCGTTCTTTGTCACTTTATTTGTTGTTTCCAAAGTAAAAAGCCATTTTTTAATCATTTCTGAGTTCAACCATGCATCAAACAATTTATCTGCATTAACATGAAAATAACGTGTCATCTTTAGTTCGGTAGTTGATGTATTAACCATTTCGATCATCCCTTACTAATTATTTCGCGCTTTAATTGTACCCATATTATTTCACGACGGCAACCGATCGTTCTGAGACCGTCTGCCGTCGTTTGAACTTGAGCTATTGTTCCCCGTTAGTTCAATCATTTTCTTCATCTTGTTTAACTGAGATACAAAAACATTGCTCAATCTCCGCTAGTCCATAATCATATCAACAACTTTTTTAGCGAACGCAGCATAGGATTCGATCAGGTCCGGATTTCGATCAATGGCCCATCTGAGGTTATCAAACGCGCTTAATAGCAGCAAATGTCTCATATCAGTCAGGTTTTCTTCACTTATTCCGTACCCGTCTAGAAATGCTTTGAATTCTTCTATATTCGGATTTCCGTCTAGGATATGGCACCGCATCAGCCAAATAATTTCTCCATGCGGCACCGTTCTTACTTCTGCATTACCCCAATCCAATAATATTACTTGTCCAGTCTGATTGACGATCGTATTCTTCAATGAAATATCTCCATGAATTAAACCGAAGCGGAACGTTTCTTTTTTCAAATTCTCAAACAGTTTTCGCACTCTCTGCGATTTCATTGGATTGATTACTCCAAGCTCAATCAATCGATCATACTCCGTCAAACTATTGATATTATATTGCACATATCCTAGCCAACTGCCGTCCGACCCTGCATGCGAGGGTGAATGAAACTCACCATGGACTGGATCTATCAGATTTTCCCCATATCCCTTCACTGGGATCGAATGAATAAGTTTGGCATATTGGCCAAGCTGCCTCCAAATATCGGACTTAAAAACCGTACTATCTACCCCGTTGTCTCCATCAACGAAAGCTTGAATCATATATGCAGTTCTATCAATTATGCCAATAGACAACACCTCAGGTCCGGGAATGCCAATTGCCGCAGCTTGTTCAATACACCATTTTTCTTTCACATAGCTTGGATATGTACCTGAGTCGTTCATGCGAACAACGACTTTACGACTCTCTGTTTCGACTACGAAAACCTGATTTACGAAGCCTTTCCCTATGACCTGGTATGATGTTTTTACTTTTTCAAGAAGTACATCGCTTACAATTCGTTCTGCTTGTGTAACTACAGAGTCTCTCACAGTTTTTCACCTCCAAAAGTATCTTGTTTCGAATAGTTTACCACACACTTTTTTTGGAAAGTACGGTTATGACTAAACTAACCTGCCCGTTTGTTAAACCAAAGCAGCCGATCACTTGGATCGGCTGCTTTCTTGACTTTATTAAGCTACAGTTTCCCGTTAGCTCAATGAGTATCCTCCTTTTAAATCCCAGCTCCTATGCATAACGACAACCACAATGATTTCGCGAAGTCTAAGGAAAAGCTTCAACAAATCCTTCAAGTTATCTGGTGTGTGTCGGCCATCCTCTCCTAGCTCGAAGTGCTTTATGATAAGTTCATACTGGCCCTTTCGTTCGAGACTGATTATTATGCATCATTCATGTTCAGCCTGAATCCGAAGACATGAATAATAATGAAAATAAACTTCTCTCATGGGTTAGAGGCTTATTTTCTTTTCTTCCATACCTTGCGGCTTGTTTATTCAAGCCATAAACCTCACACTAATTACCGATGAGCTTACAAAAAAACAAAAAGAAAACCGAACCTTTTTCCGATAGAGAGACAATATAGGGTGTAAGCTGCTTACAGGAGGGCCCTCTGAATGGAAAGTGATATGTATCAATTACTCAAAAGGATGAAAGATGGTGATCAACAGGCGTTTCATACGATATATGATGCCACTTATCAGGACGTCTATCGGACCGTCACCTTTCTGGTGGATCATCAGCAGGATCGGGAAGATGTCATGAATGAGATTTATATGCAAATGTGGACCTCACTTGCCAACTACGATACGAGTAGACCTTTCCACTTCTGGTTGCACGGCTTGGTGATCCGTCAAGTGCAGAGACTTCGGGTCAAGAGCTGGCGGAGATTCCGAATTTTTGAACGGATCCGTTCCTTCTCTCGGGAAGAGCCTCATTGGGATCAACCCGCGGTGTTGATGGATGGGACGAACGACATGATATCGCAGGCCATTAAGAAACTGACCGACAAACAGCGAACGGTGATTATCCTCCGCTTTTTTCATGACTATACGCTCGAGGAAACCGCGACTTTGCTCGATATTCCATTGGGTACAGTCAAGTCGAGATATCATGCTGGCCTGCAGGCGCTTCGAAAAAACATATGGAATCTCCCTCCAGAAAGGATGGAAAAAATCAATGACTATTGAACGCAAAATCCGTGAACATCTGCACAAAGAAGCCGAAACGGTGGAGTGCCCACCGGCCATTTCCAATCGAATAGAACAATCCTATTCTCAATATTTGCAACAAAAAAGGAGCGGAAGACCCATGAAAAAACGATTGATTGGTGGAATTGTTGCTGTTGCTATTTTGATTCCAAGTGCAGCATTTGCGGCACCTACCTTGATTGATATGTTTACCAGAACACCATTGACTGCTGAGCAAGTCAAAGCGGATGAGATTGGCAAAGCAGCACTTGAGAAGCTGTATAGCGCATTTCCCGAAACAAAAGCGTTTGAGATCATCGATGCAAGCAACGTTCAAGGTGTTCAAACAAGCATCATCCTACAGGAGAAGGGAGGAACCGGCAAAAAGATTACACTTCATACAAACGGCATTACCGGTGCGATTGAACACGTGATTCAAGAGAATTGGGAGCCTAAGGAGAAGCCGCTCACTGCTTTAACCGATCAGGAAATCAGGTCGAAGGTAGATTTTCTCATTGATAAATTGTATGGTAACATCGAAAAGTACGAGTTTTCTATGGAGCAAATGGAGAACTCGAATCAAAAAACGTTTATATTGAATTACAGCACTAAGGGATCAACAACACCGTTCTACCAGGCATTTGTTCAGGGCAATTCCATCAGTGTTTCTCTGATCGGAGTTGAGACTACACCTTCAAACAAGGTAGAAGGTTTCTTCTCTACAAATGGTAAACCAGATTATTTTGCCGATGCCTATCTAAATGATGAAAAACTGTTTGCTTTACTTAAAATCAGCCCAGCAGAATTAAAACAAGAATTAGAAAAGGGTAAATCTGTTGTGGAGATTGCAGCATCTAGAAATGTATCAAAACAACAAGTGATTGACGTCATTGCAAAAACGCAGGCTGACGGACAGATTCAAGGTGAAAAAAATGGCGATGTTCCAAAAAGCAATCGTTCAAATGAACAAATGTTAAAAGCTGTTGAACTAAAAGTATTACAAGTTATTGAGCACAAAACTGAAACACCTTCAAAGTAATTATCCATTCAACTAAGAGGATGTACGCGTAAATATCGAGATTGGTAAAAAGTAATACGAGGCCGGTATCCTTAGCATCCAGGAAACCGGCCATTTTTAGTTCAAAAGAGGCTAGCGACTTCAATGGGAAAACGTTCTTGTACCTTAACAACATTAACGTTTACTTCCTCTTTCCACTCCTGCAGACCAATAAATCAATACGAAGCAGCCGATCACTATGGTCGACTGCCTCAAGGGTTTTACTGGGCTAACGTTTTCCGTTAGTTTAATACATCTTCATTATCACCTAAAGTCGCAGCCGGCAGCTGGCAACTTATTGGGTGGCACTTTGTTCCTGAGCCTGGACCATCCTACCAAGAAAGACATCCTCTCGCAATTGCAGAGTATTTTTTATATACGGCGGGTTGGAATCCGGTCTGAAACAACAAGGGTATCATAGTGTTCAGGAACATTCTCTCTACTACCTAGCCTTATACCTTTTGAAGCATATGATTGCGATTTCGATTAGCGGCATACAGCATGGGAATGGCAATCAGCAGGCTGATGATAACCGGAACTACAGACCCCTCAAGCCCAAAATCACCTCCAGTGAGAAGATAAGGACCTTGCATTTTCACAATTAACAGACCGGCTGTAGTGTGTCCAGAAACAGGAATACCAAGCAAACCTTCAAGTGCATTCCAAGAAAAGTGCAGTCCCATGGCAAACCACAGATTCCGTCGCCACATAAATGCGGCTCCAAGCAGAACACCTGCTTCTAAGGTTATGGCGAACGCACTCCATAATGTTGCTCCTGCATTCCCAAGATGGGCGATTCCAAAGAATAGAGAAGTCACAGCGAGTGCGGCCCAATTTCCCAGCAATTTATTCATGGCTTGAAACATTAGTCCACGAAAGATAAGTTCTTCGACAATGGCTGCGCCTAAAGCGGCTTCAATAGAAGCGATTAGATTAGTAACCGTATCTGCGTTATTCGCCCATTGAAAGGAGTAACCTCCCAATGAAACAATAATAATCGTGGATAAGGCAATAAAGATAACCCCGGTTAGTGCTCCCATAATAGCTTCAAACCCTGCGCCCTTTTTTGATAACTCAGGAATGGATCGACGGGCCAAATATTTCATGGTGAGCATATAGACTATGATGGCCAGAAAGCTCATCGTTAGTGTCAAAAGAAGAGAAAGCAAGCCCGGTACTTGCTCCCCTAGCGGCCGGATGAATGCATCAACAAGAATTATGCTGATAGCCCCCGCAACCATCCAGACTATTGGAAAGCGCCAAAATAATCTCCATTTGCTTAATTTCTCATCCATCTGCGAATGTTCTTTTTGTGCAGATCTTTTCTTCATGTCTTAAATCATCTCCTCTATGGCTTGATCATAGTTATGAGTATAGGGTGAAAAAGTCATAAAGTGACAGTGCTCTTTTGTCATATTAAAGTCATGTGACTATACCCCTAAGAAGCCGGCAACTATATACGTTGCCGGCTTCTTAGGTAGGTTGTCTTAGTATTTCATGATTCCCGAGTCTCTGGCTTTACGGGCTGCCTCTTGTCTTCCCTTAACATTAAGTTTTGAGTAAATCGTTGAAATGTAATTCTTAACCGTTCCTTCGCTAAGAAACAAAGCCTCTGCAATATCTCGATTGCGCATGCCAGAAGCCAGCTTTTGCAATATTTCAATTTCACGGCTGCTAAGCCCGTATTCATTATTTTTAATAGCGGATCCCGTATTCATACTTTTGATCATTTTACTCGCCATCTCCTGCGAGATTAACGTCCCGCCCGCATGAACCACCCGTATACCTGCAGCCAGATCCCTGGGATGGATGGCCTTAAGAAGATAACCTTCTGCTCCATGGCTTAAAGCCGCCATGACATACTCCACTTCCTGATAGGAGGTCAGCATCATCACTTTGATGATAGGCATTCGCTCTTTGATCAGAGCTGTTGCGTCAACGCCATTCATGACTGGCATATTGATATCCATCAATACCATATCGGGCTGAAACTGATGACAGCCTTGGACTGCTTCTTCCCCATTTTTAGCTAATCCAACGATTTCTATATCATCTTCCATAGACAATACGATATATAGGCTCTCCAAAATTAATTCCTGATCATCCGCAAGTAATACTTTAATTTTCCCCATGCAGCCCCACTCCTTTTAGGGGTATCTCGCATCTGACTTCGGTGATCGTTTCATCTCCCATCTCTGATGATACGAACAGGTTGCCCCCCAACCGCTCAACGCGATGTTTCATTGAAGTCAACCCGAAGCCATATTCCAATTTGTCAATCGGTTTCCCATTATTTCGAACAACCAGGTACAGAACGAATTCAGAAAATTGAAGCTCCAAATACAGTTGAGACGCTTTTCCATGTTTTAGTGCGTTCGTAATGGACTCCTGGATGACTCGCAGAATTGCCTGTCGTACTTCAAAATGCGTGTGCTTCTCTGTTCCTAGTACATTTAACGTCAAGAGAATTCCTGTATGTTCCCGAAAATTGGCCACATAGGCCTCAACCTGCCGTACAAGATCAGACTCTTCCTCTTCTTCTCCAATCTCATGAACAATACTTCTCATTTCGTCCAGATTTTGTTCAGCCAGTGCTCTTAAGCGAATTAACCGTTCCTTGACCTCTGCAGGCTTACGGTCCATAAGGGCGATGGAAGCATCAAGACTCATAATGATTGAGATAAAGGAATGCCCCAGGGTATCATGAAGTTCCTTGGACATACGATTGCGTTCTTCAAGCAGAGTCATTTTCTCAATTTCAGCAGCGTAGTGGGTTAACAGCTTATTTTGCTGCTCTACTTCGACCACAAGTTCATTTTTCTGGTGGTACGCTTTGGCCACGAAGCTGGCCCACATGCCGATGAAGCAGAATAATACATTATCTGTCCCGCTACTAATGGCTTGTTCCCAAGGTACCTTTAAATAAGACTGGAAGATAAAAGGAATGAACAGAATTACGGGAATGACCCAGAATGTCTTCTTGGTCAATAAGTACCCCATTATTAGACTCGGCAGCAGGTAGTCTGCTTTGGAAGTCAGTTCCGGATGAATAACCGAGTTCACATAATAAGAACCACCCAGCATTAGCTCCGCGATACAAAACCAGACCTTGTTCGTCCGCCGTTGAGGAAACCAGAATATCATTGGAACGATAAGTGCTGCCATTAGCCAAATGACATTTAACCATGTTCGGTTTGACAGGTCACTTTCTGTAATCAGCCGTGATGAAAGCAAAATGTAATGGTATAAACGAAGAGCAAAAATACCCCAATCCATAAAAGATAATATCTTTCTCATATCATCATCCTACACTGTTTTTCAGTAAAAACATCAGAACCCGTGAATTTAGTGTATCACTTTTTGTTCGTTTGTTTACTATTAATTACATTCCTTAATTCTCGATTCTCCTAGAGGTGGACTCCATGACTCAATTTCTTGATGCAAGATCAGCCAATTACATTGTAGCCGATCTAACCGATTCCGCCAGCATCGAACGGGCGGTTCAAACGACCGTTGAGCGTCACGGTCGCCTGGATATAGCATTCAATAATGCTGGAATCGGGGCTCCCCTTTCGCCCTTAACAGAGGTCTCAGAAGAGGATTTCGACCTTCTTCAAGCTGTAAATTATAAAGGAATCTGGGTGGCAATGAAAGCGGAAATCAAGGCAATGATCGATACTGCAGGTACCGGTGCCATTGTCAATAACAGCAGCGTCGGCAGCTTCAGAGGTAATCCGGGGTTGTCTGTCTACGGAGCCGCCAAACGGGCTGTTAATAGTCTGACCGAGACGGCTGCCATTGAATACGGACCTTCAGGTATCCGCGTAAACGCTGTTGCACCTGGCACCACCATGACTGAGATGATCGAGGGGTTAGTTGCACAAGTTCCAGATATAATCGAAAAAAGCAACTCTGTGACGCCTCTTAGGCGTCCTGCCGATCCTCATGAGATCGCACAAGCGGCTGCCTGGTTATTGAGCGATCGCGCCTCTTACGTAACAGGCGTAGTTCTGCCGGTGGACGGTGGAACAAGAGCGTAATCCCATACGGAAGGAGTATCCCAAAGGGTCCATTGACCTGGGATGCTTCTTCCGTATGTTATCAAACGCTCCGAGAATGAATCCTTCCCACAAAAGATGACGGCTGTTACTTATCCCTGAATTCTTGCATCTTCCTAAGCTTTGGGCACCGGGATCCTAAGGGCATTCGTCTATAAAGCTCCTGCCAGCTTGCGGGAGGTCAGCCGGTAGGTGGTCGGAGACATCCCCAGCTTGGCCGTAAACTGTTTGATGAAATAAGTATCATACTCAAACCCCGTGGCACGGGCAATTTCAATCAGGCTCATATCGGTATGGGTCAGAAGGTCACGCGAAACCTTTAACCGATAGGCAATCAGGTAACCCATCGCCGTATTTCCGCACCTTTCCTGAAACCGTTTATTCAGCGATACACGGTTCAAATGGGCGCAATCCGTTAGTTCCTGCAAGGCAATCTTTCGCGAGTAATGCGTATGGATGTAATCCAGCACGGCATCGACGGGCGAGTGCTCCCTCTGCTGATTCAATTCCTCGAGCAGGCCTAAAATCTGGATCAGGTATCTTTTGATCCTGCACACCCAAAGGGAGTCGCTTTGAGCTTGAACCTCCGTGCCCAGCACAAAAAACCATTCAAATAGCAGCGGATAAGCCGTTTCGGTTATACGGGGTGCACCATAACAACCCTGCTCTCGTTGAAATAGGGAAAGGCCTGTATGAATCCTTGGCACTGCCGGAAACGACTTTGTTTCAGAAAGAACAGTCGAGTTCAAAAAGTCCAGATGAAAGCTGAATGATTGGGCAGCAATGCTGCATTTTTCCGTTATCTCCACCTTATCCCCGTCTGCCAGACAAAGAATTCCGGGGGCGCTTATCGATACAGGTCGCTCGTTGAGAGTACCTTGAAGGCTTCCGGACGTAATAAAAATCAGCGTAAGCCGCTCAGGATAAGGCAGTTCCGTAAAATTCTCTACTGGAGCAAATTCTATGTTCACTGTCCGGTTTTTGTATCGGTCTATTTGAGGCATCTTGGTCATCCACCTATCAAATTGTATAGTTAAATGCTTCATTTATAACAGTGTATCATGCCGGCACGAAGGATATAATGGCGTTGTGAATCCACAGGAAAAAGGAGGAGCAGCGTTATGGCTGTTGAACGATTTCACATTCATGTCTCTGATGAAGTCCTTGATGACCTGCAAGACAGGCTGCACCGTGTCCGCTATCCGGATCAGCTGGAAAACGCCAATTCCCATTGGGAACGGGGGACGAATCTGCAGGCTTTAAAATCGCTCATCTCGTATTGGAAGGACCATTATGACTGGCGCGCCCAGGAATCGGTCCTTAACCGGCTGTCCCAGTACCGCTGTCAAATCGACGGAATCGATGTACATTTCGTCCATGAACGCGGGAAAGGTTCCGAACCTTTGCCTTTAATTCTCACCCACGGGTGGCCGGACAGCTATCTGCGTTATCAAAAAATCATCCCACTGCTGACCGATCCGGCCAGCTATGGAGGAGACCCTGCGGATGCTTTTGATGTCATCGTCCCTTCGTTACCCGGCTTCGGTTTCTCCGGCCGTCCCGCGCATGCCGGCGTAAACAATTTTCGAGTCGCCGAAATGTGGGCTAAACTCATGACGGAGGAATTAGGTTATGACCGGTTTGGTGCCGCCGGCGGCGATATCGGCTCGGGCGTAACCCGCTATCTGGCTTCCAGCCACCCCGGACAGTTAGTTGGCATACACCTGACGGATATCGGCATCATCCGGGATCTTATGGCTGCGCCGGAGCCGGACAAACTTTCCGAAGAAGAGCGCCAATACAGGAAAAACGCCGCAGAATGGATAGCCAAAGAAGGCGGTTATATGACGCTGCAATCGACACGTCCGCAGACGCTCGCATACGGCCTTTCCGATTCTCCGGCAGGTTTAGCGGCCTGGCTCATGGAGAAATTCCGGGCCTGGAGCGATTGCGGCGGCGACCTCCTGAACACGTTTAGTTCGGATGAACTGATTACCCATATTATGATTTATTGGGTTACCAACACGGCAGGCTCATCAGCCCGGATGTATTATGAAAATGCAAATACATTGCCGCCGCTGGCCCGTATAGAAGTCCCGACGGGGCTGGCCTTGTTCCCGGCAGATATTCTGCTGCCTCCCAAGGCTTGGGCTTCCCGCAGCCTGAATATTACCCGCTGGACTCCGATGCCCCGCGGAGGCCATTTTACCGCCTTGGAAGAACCCGAGGCGTTGGCCGAGGATATCCGCGCCTTTTTCCGGCCGCTTAGGAACAAGAAAATTCGTCCGTGACAAAATATTGTTAGATACCGAAACACGGTAATGATCCGCTTTCCCGCGCCGTCTGTCTGCAACATATGCATCTAAACGCCAAATCCCCTCTGAAAGTAAAGTCATCTGGGATGGATGGTGAGCATCAGCCCGTTAGCTTAAATGATATCTCGGTAAAATTAGTTTTTTGACTGATCAATGGTACAATGTACACTTATCCTCAGCTCAAAAAAGTTATAAACCGTCTATTTAGCTAGATTTCATGGTAATTCGCTTTTGGCATGAGGTATGATTTTTCAAATTGCTAATGTTTAGATAAACATTTAATCAGAAATGCCACATTATTCTTGTCCCTCGACACCCGTTTATCATGTTAATGACGGATTAATAATGTAATCTTCTCCTAATTTAAGACGACCTTGGTCCTGCACAAAACAGGATCAAGGTCGGTTTCTTTGATTATAGCTGCAAGAAAATCTTATACAGAACCTGAGCTGCTTCTGCTCTGGTTGTCGTTCCGTCAGGACTCAAGATGACATTGCTTCGCCCGTTTATGAAACCCATTTTGACCATTGCATCCATGTCATCGATTGCGTACTTTGCTACATTTGCCGCATCTGTAAATCTATTGAGATCCTCAGCTGTACGGGTCTGCTCGGTTTTGCCCACTGCCCGCAAAGCCCGCATGGTCAGCACAGCCAAATCTTGTCTAGCAATGTCCGTTTCCGAATAGAAGCTGCCGTTCGAGCCCAGGGCGATCCCGAGTGCTTTCGCGATTCCGATTTCCTCATAGTAGAGGTCTGTTCGCTTTATATCACTGAAGGTGGTGTTGAACTCTGCTTTGAGATCCAGTGTCCTTACCAACCAAGCTAGATACTCACCTCTTGTGACCTTTTGTCCGGGACTAAAGCTTGTTGCCGATGTCCCGTCGATGAATCCTTTGGACGCCATGGTTTCAACCGCTGGTGCGTACCACGAATCCTTGATGACATCATTGAAGAACTTCTTCGTATAAACAACTGCATATTCACCTGTGTTTGCCGCTGGAAAAACCATGGCTTGTAGAGCACTGTCGTATTTGCCATTCAGCAGCTGAACAATCGTACTGTTTGCAGCCAAGTACGAAACTGTAAGGTATTTGGAATTGGCCAATTCTTCAACATCAGGAGCATAAAGCACTCTGATTTCAGCCGGTGCATTCAGGGCTACCGTTTCTACTCCATCTAATTGGACAGCGAATACAATAACAGGTCTGCTGGCTGTCACTGATTTTACATCTGAATGAAGCTTTACTGTATCTAGCCGACCTAGTGACAGTTCTACACTCTTGGCACCTGATGTATACTTCAGCATATTAGAAGGTACGGTAACGGTTCCAAATTCCGTGTTAATCTCGATCTTGATGTTGGCATGCTCTGCGGTTAGTGCAGCGGCAGGAAGCTCAACCGCATAGGCATTTGCTCCCTCTGCTTTCGGTATTTCCACTATGAGCGTTTTAACATTACTGCTATTCGCCTTTACATGCTCCAGAGCCTTATTAAGGTCTTCCTGCCGGATGGGTGCTCCTTTAGCTTTACCGGTTTTGGTATCCGTCTTTGGTGCCACAATCTTAATCCAATTCCCTTCGACTTTTATGCTTTCAGGAGTCGGTGAAGGTGCGATGACTGACACAGGTGCATCCGTTGACGGCTGTGTTTCCGTAGGCTTCGGATTGATGACTGGATTGCTGATAACGACAGTAAGGGATTGGCTCGCATAATGAGTTGCCGTTTCTTTATATCTTACTTCGTAGACTCCGTTACCAAGACCTGTAACCTCTGTGCCTGTGATCGCATTCCAGCTGCCAGCGTCCCCACCCACTTGCCGGTATTCCATTCCAGGACTTACACCAGTGATCTTGCCGTCCTTGGCCCCAGATGCACTGACATTTACAGTCTTGACCTCTGCATTGGACGGGGGATTTTGCTCCTGCTTGGTTCCGTCAGGCACAACGATCAGGATCGCAGGACTTGGATTGCTCAAATCCGTTCCGGCGTACCGGAGCTCGTAGCTGCCAGCCTCCAGTCCTTCAATGCTGGTTCCACTAGCCGGCATGTAACCACCTTGATCCGCCTTTCGGTACTCCATATCAACAGTCACATTTTCAATTCTGCCATCATTTCCGCCTGCCGCTGTAGGCGGTGTAATGACGAGTCCTTCCGCTGTTGGTGCCTCTCTGTCTGCCTTGGCTTCATTGCGAATGTCCACGGTTACCGGCGGGCTTGCCTTTAGGATGTCTGTGGCTGCATACCGGATCTGATAACTGCCGGGCTCCAGATCGCTAATACTCGAACCTGTAACAGGCGTGTAGTCCTCTTCGCCCAGCTTCCGGTATTCCATCGTATCATCCAAACCCTCAATTATGCCTTTTATACCGGTATCCGAATTGGCGTGTGAGATCACCCACCCACTCGCATCGGGTGCAGCCTGCTCCTGTGTCTGCCCTTCCGGTATAACGACTTCCTTATCCGGGCTGGCGCTCAGCGAACCAGTCTTCATATACCGGACATAATATTTACCGGCGGTGAGACCTGTGACCTCAATTCCTGCAATTGCTGTATATTCTTCTTCGCCTTCCTTCTTATACTCCATTTCTGTTGTCACACCGATCAATTTGCCGTCATCTCCATGGAGAACGGACGGGGCCACCCCGACCGGTGTTACTGGAGCCTCACGATCAGGACTGGATCCGGCCTGGAGAACTTCCCATTCCCATAGGCCAACACCGTTATCGCCTGCCTGTGATTGCTTGGTCAGGGTTACCCGCAGTGCCTTTACATTCATCACCGGATCAAACGTGTACGGATTGGAGGATTCCGCCGGAGTATGTTCAACCACTTTGATTCCCTCCGTAACCGTTCCCGCAGTTACCCATTCATCAGTTGCGCTATCCGCCGGGATATAGGAATATACAATTTGGGTAGGCGGCTTGATTCCGCCGGCATCTGACCACAGCACCAGATTCGAACTCCGGATAGATGCACCCTGCGGCCATTCATATTGCACCCACTCCTCTGCGCCTTCATGACCCCAGGTTCCCCAATGCGAAATGTTGTTGCCATCTTTCTTTCCGTCGTTTACTGCTGCCAGACTCTCCCAAGGAGAGGTATAGCTGGAAGAAGCATTTGCGAGGAAGGCCATATTGCCGTCTCTCGGACTGAGCAGACGCAAATCCATCAGCAGCTTCTCAAGCGCCAGGGTAACTTCTTCGTCTGTGGCATTCATATTCTTGATCACAGCAGAAGCATCTGTCTTCGACGCTTCGATTGGCGCAAGGCCAGGATCTGCAAGGTTTGAAGCATTTAATGTATTTACATAGTTATAGACCTTGATCAGTTCTGACTTATCTACCGCTCCGGTATAGCCGTATACCTTCCATTCCAGAATACCGCTGCCATTAACGGAAGGCTTCATGTCCATACGAACACCTGTAATATAGGCGGGCTCAAAGGTAGTCGTATTGTATTTATTAAGTTCATTGCCCAATCCCTTTATGTCCCGCGGGGTGTACCATTTTCCATCTTCGCCGCGAAGCATAAGCTGCATATCCTTCGGACGGAAGTTCCCGCCGTTGTCTTGAAATACATATACATCCATGGATGAGGCCAGGAATGGCTGATCCCATTCATACGTCACCCATGCCGGATCTCCTTCTCTACCCCAGTTATGCCATGCACTGTTGGGGGCACCTCGGTTCGGAGAGAAATCTGCCGAGCTTTTAGGTTCAATGCCGTTATTCATCGCTTCCGGATAACCGTCGCCACCAGAGAAGCTGGCGGAAGCCTTGGCTGTCAGCGCCGCATTTTGCAGCTCAGTATTCACGACATGGACGGTAGCCCGAACCTCCAAAGCACTGCCAACGACGTTTCCTTTGGCTTCGAATTGGCCTGCACTAGCATAGCTGCTTGGATCAATGGCATCCCAAGTGATTTCCTGCTCCAGATACCCGTCCTCTGATAAAATATAGATTTGTCCAGGAAGTTCTGGTTCAATATCCTTCTTGGTAACAACGCTAAGTGCCCGGTAAACGTCAACGGTATCTTCCTTGATCTCTATCGTTACATCCTTGCTGGCCTTCTTGTCTCCGTCTGCCGCACTGAAGGTAAACGTGTAGGTACCTGCCTTGCTTACACGTGCATAGGCCGCTGTTTTGTCACCATCCACAAAGGAAATGTCCGCTGAACCTTCGGGCTTTTGCTTAATGGCCCATGAGTACTTCAACTGGGGTTCTTCTTCCTCGCTATGCACAGGATCGGGAATGGCCTCCCCGGACAATACCACGATACTGTTATTGCCAACATCCTGAACCGCAGACACTTGGCCAATTGCTGGAGGTTGTTTCTCCGGCGGTAAGGCCAGCTCGAAGTTTACTTGGTTAGAGCCCGTCAGTTGTCCATCACTTGCGCTAAGCATAACCGTATAAGAGCCTTCTTTGGTACCCGTAGCCTGTGTAATGCTTGCTTTCGGATGAGTAAAGGTGAGCTTGCCGCCATCCGGGGCGCTGACCACTTCCCATTGGTAAGACAGAGTCCCTTCAGGCGCGCCATCATCGGTTACAATCCCATTCAGCATAAATGGAATCAACGCCTGTGGATGTTGTGTCGCCAGCTCTGCAATAATTTGCGGAGCTTCATTTTCACCGCCAGCTGACTTTTCAATGATCAATTCAGCACGCTGCACGCTACCCATCTGAAACATGGCAACGCCTTCATTGTTCTGAACATAGAACTGTCCGGCAGCTGCACCATTCAGCTTCATGGTATAGTATCCGTTCTCCATCCCCACTCCATCGAACAAAATCCGTGAAGTATGCTCTTTCCCTGATGGATTCAGGAGCTGAAGTGTAAAACCGTTACCATCTTTTTGAATTTGCGCGCTTTCTATTTTATCGCTTTCCAGCTCCAAATAGATTTTCTCATCGATCAGATTGATCCGCTTGCCGAAGCCGTCTTTCGGCGTAATGTTGTAGCTGTCTCCTTCGTCAGTCACCAGCGCTCCATAACCGAACAGCCCAAATACGGGATCAGTCACAATATCGGAGCTGATGCTGAGAAGGGAACCATAGAGGCCTTCTTCCGATTCGCCTGAAAAATCATTCCAGCCGTTACTCATGACGCGTGAGCCACCATCGTATACGTCCTTCGTGCCTGTGCCTCCTTTATACATCGAATATCTCCAAGAGGTGCTGCCAACGGAATTAGCCGAAATCTGTCCCATATTGACGGCGTTAAAGTTCGAAATCTTCGCGGCATAATTGCGCTGCTGTGCAATTGCCTTCTGCTCCACTGATCTGCCATCATTCTCATACCTAAGCCAGTCATCCATAATGTATCCTGCTAAAGACGCCGTATATTGAAAATTCCACCAGCCTTCACCGCCGCGGAAGACGGGCACGGAATAATGGAACCAGGTAGGCTGAATCCCGCGCATGGCACGTGTTTTCCAATCGGCCATTTCCATACTTTTCTCAGCTGCACCTGTAAGAGAGTCTGCTGGATAGTACGTGCGCAGAGCCTTCGCTGATGCATAAGCCCCTTCTTCACCAGTATTGTCATATTCAAATTCCGAGCCGTAAGGATAAGTGGCTCTAGTCATATTCCGTCCCTTGTCGAGGGCGAACTTCTTCTGCAGATTGGCTGACTCGGTCTGCATCCCCTCTTCCTTCAGTGCTTCAATCATATCCGGAATTTGCTGCTCGCCGTAGAATCCGATGGCTCCGGTGGAAACGCGCTTATAGTAGATGTTATAAGCTTTCTCCAGATAAAACTGAGGTGATTCCCGGTACTCGATCAGATTAGGATAAGCCTTCTGAATCCGGTACATGTTGAAAAATCCGGTAGCTTCCATGATTTCGGAGAACGTACGTGTATAAGGCTTATCCTTGTCGGTGTACGCTCCAGAATCTTTCAGCCAGTTCGCAACGATATAGCTATCCTGCGTATTCTTCATGTATCGTTCCCACATGAAGTCGATCAGGTATGTCTCGATAGATCGAATTTCATCGGGGTTGGGAGCCAGATAGTTCTTCATCGTCATGAAATTAATGTTGTCATGGCTCCAGTCATCTCCCCAGTGGTTTGTGTTGAGATCCATGCCGCTTGAAAGATACCAGTCGAAATAGTTCCCGTAAGTTGGACTTTCCGGGTTGTTATCCTGTGTTTGCTCAACCATGAATTCGGAATGCGCATCCGAGATTGCATCCAGCTCGGCCAGAACATTGAACTCAAATTGAGTGAATTTATCTACCCATTCGTTGCCGTCCTTCAGCTTATATTCGATACGCACGCTGTTGTTGCCGATCGAATCAAACTGAAGTGAATAGATATGATGCTGTTCACCATTTACGATCTTGGTCTCCACAAACTCAACCGACTCGTTGTAACCGGGGTTTCCGTCAGGCAGTCCACGTCCGGCCCGCGAGTTGTCAACCATTTCCTTTCTGCTCTTCCCAGGTTTGATATCCGGAATATGCGCTTCGTCAAACGGATCATTCTCTGCCACATTTTGAATATCGATGGATTGTACATCAACGATACTGTCGTCATAGTGCAGGTCCAGCTTGACAGGCATATTGATGGCTGTCTGGAAGCCCGGCACCGCTACGGCATCAATCATGCCTGATTTATACAGGATGGACCGGAGATTGGCTTCACGGTCTTCCATTGAAGTCGAACTGTTATTAGGGCTTTGGGCGCTCTCCTGCGGCGTATTGTCGCCTCCACGGACTGCTGAAAATTTGAACTTATACGTCTTGGACTCATCCGGGCCTAGGACGAGGCTGGAAGCATCCGTAAAGTATCCGCGTCCCGTTTTCTGGATTTCTTTGGAGTGGATATAGAGCACGTTCAGCCCCGGATACCAGCCGCCACTGTCTCCTGTCCAGTTTCTAAAGGTGTCTGCAGCACGCCGCTCTCCTGCCTCATGCATCCAATAATCCACATACTCGATTCGAGCGCCGCTTTCCGGCACCGGAGTGAAGAGCATGAAGTTTCCCTCACCACTGGTGCGGATGGCATAAGAATATCCACTGTCAGCACCTGCGAAATTATGCACCGTCACACGGTCATCATAGGTATCGGATAAGGTCTGGTATTTGTTGTTCCAGGGCATGGGCAAGCCGATATCCCCGAATTCGATATACTGATTGCTCTTGTTCTTCAGCGTAATCTCCCAAAGCATTGAACCGTCATCGGTCTCCATATCAAAAACGGATTTCACATCGAAGCCCTTCATTACCCGCTGGTCTGTAGAGTCCAGATTCTGTCCAATAAAGTTGACTTCTACCTTCTTGCCGTCTGCTGATGCTGTCTTGTTGATGTAGGGGTTATCCGGATTAATCGTTGAATATTGTGTAGATCCCCCGGCAGCCAATGTTTTATTGGTATCCACTTCTACAAAGCCGTCCCTGTTGTCAGGGAATTGTTCATTGGCACCCGTACGGTAGGAGAAGATCATTTCCCCCATCCATTGGTGCTGGGTACCATTCTGCGGCGATGTAGTGTTAGGCAGAACGAAATTGATCGGCTCCCCCTGTTTATTCGTAGGATTGTTGTTGATATAGAGCTCTTCAATCTGGCCTAAGTCGCCGACTTTGGCCGACAGGCTGGCATTGGAGATAGCGGTCTTGACTGCAGCCGCCGCAGCCTTAGGCAAAGCACTAACCTGTAGCGGCAGACTTGGAATAGCCAGGAGCAGCGCGATCATAAGCGGCTTCCACTTCTTCGAAATCATTGTCATTATAACCTCCTGTATACATGTGATCATATCCATTAGGGGTTTAATTCTCTTAAAACCGGTAAGTATAGTTTCTTACACGAAATACCTTTGACCGATCAATCGAAAAATGACGTTCATGCTTTCGTCTAAAGTAGAATCTCTAAGTCGTTTGTTAAGATATCGAATCCTATAACCGTTATTCCACATACGTGGAACTTACATCGTTTAGCACCCCTTCAGATGATGATAGAATGCCCCACCTTCTAGTTCGACGCAGAGGCAATAAAAATAAGACAGAAGCTTGCGACCTCCATTTCGTCAATAGAGGGATTTTCTTTTAACCTTTCACCCCGCCAACCGTGAGACCTGAGATAAAGCAGCGCTGAAAGGCACCCACATGGTAATCGATACCACTGCAGCCACTCAGAGCCATCACTACAACAAGAGGACATACCCCTAACCATACCTGCATTTTCTTCATGTGCAATCCCCTTCCCAAGGTTGTAATCCTGAATCCGTTTAAGGCTAGAAACTGAATTTCGTAAGCGCTTTATTTTCTATGTTACTTTCTGTATCCTAAAAAATAAATGCTCGATGCCAACATGAATTTTAAATATTTCAACCTGTTCGGAGGTGCCGGATTGGACTCGCCCGAGGGAGCTTAACGCCGCAACTGTTAGCCGTCGTAGACAGCTGCCGATCTCCGCGCCCCGCGTATCCGGAGAGGACTAGGATGGCGGAACTGCTGCGCAAACCGGCGTATCAGTCTATAACTTTATTTACTCGGTATAAAACATTATTCTGCAGTCTACTAGTTTATTTGCTTTGAACTGTCGTAGGGAATAAGCAAAAGCCGAACCCGTCTTTTGAACAGGGTTCGGCTTTCTTATTTACGTGCCGGAAGCTAGGTGCATGTATCCTTTGTTTACTGGTATTTTGCGTACTCATCTTTTAACCAGAGCTTATTGTTCTGCACGATGTATTGCTCAGATTCAGTTGATGTTTCACCTTTATTAATACATGACCACCCGTGTTTAACCTCTCATCGTGTCAGTTGTCCATAACAATGTGAACATTTTCATGTATTGTTGTACTTAATGAAGTTTTAAGTGCATGTGATCAATGTTTAGATATACATCAAATCGGCAATCGGGCTAACCCTGGTTAGCTTTCCATGGCATATCTTCAAGGTTAACGCCAAACTTCTTTTCTACCTCAAGAATAATCGCCCCATCATCATTTTCCGTAATTCTATGACCCAGCAATACAGGGAATTTTTCGCTTGAGAATTTTTTTACCAACGATTCAGCTTCTTCCCGGCTAGGAACTTCAAATGTTTCAACGGTTTTAAGCAATTTCATGTTATTATTTCCTCCTTCTATTCCTAACAAATAGTCTGTTGTAACTCGGAAATACCTTGCAATTAAGGGCAGCATTTCCAAGTCAGGATAATTAGCGGATGTCTCCCATCTTGAAATTGTCTGAACCGAAACGGCTAGAGCATTGGACAGTTGCTCTTGGGTAATACCACTTTTCAACCTTAGTTTTCTGATGATCGAACCAATCTTCATGTTTGCACCCCTAAAGCGAATTTCTTACGTTACATTTAGATTTTACTGTTCAAGGAAATGTATAACCAGAACTTAAACCGAGAACAAACTTAACAAGTATGTTATGTTAAGATTGAATTAATCGGCTCGTTATCGCAACGAAGGCAGCCGATCTTTGTGGTCGGCTGTCTTCGGGGCATCATTAAGCTATATTTCACCCGACAGCTTAACCGTCAAGTTCAGCGACTTCAATGGGAATATGTCCTTGTCCCTCGACATTCTTCCAGCCCCTACTATTTCTCCTCACGGAAATGGAGGATGAAAAAAGAAGCTGCAACAAAAGGTCCGGGTAATGCCAAACCTCCTCTTGATGCAGCTTCTTTTGTACTTCTACTCGTTTTGCACAGCGAATTCATAATAACTTTAAGCTTTGCGAAGCATTTGTCTCTCGCTTAGCTGTGAAAGCATATCCTTCGTCATGGCCTTCAAGTCGTAGCGTGCATGAAATCCCCATTCTGTTTTCGCTGCCGTCGCATCAATGGAATGCGGCCAGCTATCGGCTATCGCCTGTCTCTTAGGATCAACGTCATAATCGAGGATAAAGCCGGGAAACTCCTCCCGAATCGCTGCAGCGATCGCCTCCGGATCCACGCTCATTGCGGTGACATTAAATGAGTTTCGGTGAATCAACCGGGAAGAATCCGCTTCCATTAAATCAATGATAGCATTCAGGGCATCCGGCATATACATCATGTCCATGCTTGAGTCTTTGGCGATATAAGATGTATACCGGCCAGCCGTCACGGCTGCGTAATAAATTTCCACCGCGTAATCCGTCGTTCCTCCGCCGGGAGGCGTCATATAAGATATTAAACCTGGGAATCGTAGCCCTCTAGTATCCAGGCCGTACTTGTGAAAATAATAATCACAAAGCAGTTCGCCGGACACTTTGCTCACGCCGTACATCGTATTGGGCCTCTGAATCGTATCCTGCGGGGTATTGTATTTCGGAGTCGTATGGCCAAAAGATCCAATGGAGCTTGGAGTGAACAATCTGCAGCCGAGCTCTCTGGATATTTCAAGTGCATTCATCAATCCGCCCATATTCAAATTCCAGGCAAGCAGGGGTTTCTCCTCTGCGGTAGCCGACAGCAGCGCAGCCAAATGAATGACGGTATCAACTTCGTACCGCTTGGCGATTTCGAACATCGCCTTATCATTCGTCACGTCCAGCAGCTCGAATGGTCCGGATCGGGTAATTTCGTGGGCTGATGACCGGAGATCCGTAGCAACGACGTGATCCGCACCATAAATCTCACGCAATTTAACAACTAACTCAGAACCGATTTGGCCCAGTGCTCCGGTCACCAATATCTTGTTCATAAGACATTCCTCCCGAAATATACTCCCGCGAATGCATCTAAATCAGCTTCATTTCCTTACCAACTTTCTCATAAACGGAGATCACCTGGTCAAGCATCTCCTTGGTATGGGCAGCTGTCGGCATGTTGCGTATTCTACCGGTTCCTTTCGGAACTGTCGGAAACAGGATTCCCTTGGCGTAAACGCCTTCTTCATAGAGCCGTTTGCTGAACTGTTGGGTGGTTACTTCATCGCCAATGATACAAGGTGTAATCGGCGTTTCGCTTTGGCCTACATCATATCCAAGCCGGCTCAAGCCATTTTTCAAATGATTGCCGTTCCCCCACAGCTTCTCGATCAGCTCTTTGTCATTCATCAAAATGTCGATAGAAGCGCTACAAGAAGCGATTGCAGCCGGAGGTAGCGATGTCGAGAACAGAAACGGACGGCTTCTTAGCTTCAACCATTCGATCAGTTGTTTTTTACCCGCCACATAACCGCCGACAACGCCGATCGCCTTGGAAAGAGTACCAATTTGAAAGTCAATGCGGTCGGACAATCCAAAATGCTTTACGGTTCCCGCACCTGCTCCGAGAACGCCCGAACCGTGGGCATCATCCACATAAGTAATCAGATCGAATTCTTCTGCTATTTTCACGATTTCGGGCAGCTTTGCTATATCACCATCCATGGAGAAAACCCCGTCGGTGATGACCATAATTTTATGGTACTGACCGGATTCCTTGGCCTCTTTCGCCTGCTGTCTTAAATCATTCATATCCGAATGCTTAAAGCGAATCACCTTGGCTCTCGACAGGCGGCACCCATCAATAATTGAAGCGTGGTTCAGCTCATCGGATAAAATCGCATCATGCTGGTCCATTACCGCGGATATAGCAGCCATATTACAATTAAATCCCGATTGATACACGATAACGGCTTCCGTTTTTTTGAAACGGGCCAGTTTTTCTTCAAGCTCAATATGAAGATCCATCGTACCATTAATTGTTCTCACAGCCCCTGCGCCTGCCCCATATGTCTGCGCCGCCTTAACTGAAGCATCAATCAGGCGGTCATCTGTTGCCAGTCCCAAATAGTTATTAGAAGACAAATTGATTAGGGACTTTCCGTCGATACGAATAACAGGACCATTTGCACCCTGCAGCGTATCGATGACGTTATATAGACCTTTAGTCTTTAGATTTTCGATGTTCGAACTTAAAAATTGGTCCAATGCTCGACTTGACATTCGATTCCCTCCTTGATATACGTTTGTACTCGTACAGGAGACATGAAATTCTGCTAAAAACCTTTTTATAAAAGGGTTTAGACTAATTTCAATGTAGCATCTTTTTTATTTTTTGTACACATGTGAAGGACAAAAAATAAAAAATCCGCAAATAAACATAGCGATTGCTTCCCCCTCCCCGGAAGCAATCGCTACTGAATCCTTGTTTGTATTTTTTGCTGCTCGGTAACTTCTTGTGCAGCCATTATTTCTTTTGCTTATTCCTTTACATCATTCGATTTACCCGAATTCAAACGGTATTCTTCCGTGGCAAACGTAATAAGCTGACTCCGTACGGAAGCACTTGCCGAGGTTAGGCTCTCCTGACCGCTATAGTTCCATAGCTACAAACTCCTTAAGGTGCTAGCATTCCCCATGCCATCAGCACTGTTCGGATCATCATGTTCGCCTGCAGCACTCGGAACAAAAAGTTGTACCGATAACATAAAAAAGCCGCTATAATTATAGCGACTTCAACCGGACTATATTCTTGTCCGATAGCATCCCAAGCATACAGAGCGACGGCTGTGAAATGTTTCCCTCCGGTGTCTTATCGATGTTTAGGATGACAGATGGATAGCTTCTCCCGGATCAAGGACGACCCCTACTCCATCCTCAAGGAGCGAGGCGAAGTAATAGGGGTCTTGTTGAATGTACGGAAACGTATTGAAGTGGATCGGCACAACTTGTTTGGCTTGAAGCCAATCTGTGGCTACGGCCGCGTCTTCCGGGCCCATCGTATGGTTGTCGCCAATCGGGAGAAAAGCCAGGTCAATGTCATTGCGTTCCCCAATCACTTTCATGTCGTAAAAAAGGCCCGTGTCACCTGCATGGTATATTGTTTTGCCTTCGGCGGTGAACAGAATTCCGGTAGGCATTCCCGTATAGATAATGGTTCGGGTCTCCGGGTTAACATAACTGGAGCTATGGAAAGCCTGAGTCAGCTTCACTTTACCAAAGTCGAAGTGGACTGTACCTCTTTGAGGAAATTAATCGTCTTGGCAGAATCCCATAATTGATTGTTCTCCATACCTCCCATGAGAGATTTCTTCTCTGAAGGTACGTCTGGGAGATTCACTTTTTTCCCATCGACTTTGGCAACCAGATAACGTTCCCGTTAGTTTAATAGGTTAACATAAAACTAAAATCCATGCTCTGTTACTCTTTCAAGCCACTCACACATAAGAGACTCAAATAACAGAGGCTGTTCAATCTGAAGATTATGGCCTGCTCGGTCTAGAACAGCAAAGGTTGCTCTAGGATAATTGTCTAAAATTCTAAAAGCATCTTTGTAACCAACGACTGCATCTTGTCGCCCAAGAGTAAATACGGTTGGTTTATCGAAAACTAATTCATCGATATTTTTGGAAAATCCATAGTTTCTTTGAAGCTTACTAAGAAAATCGTAGTCAGCGATCTTACAACCGGCAATGATCTCCTCAGAATACCTTTTCCAATTATACTCATTGAGAACGACTTGATTTGCGCTAAAATCACTTATTTGCTCTTCACTTAAGGTGTCCAAAAACTCGCGATCACGATGAACAACCAAATGCTCGGGGACTTTCCTTCTTTTGTGATCGGGAATAATTAATGGACAAATCAGTGCAGCGCCACCAATACGATCTTTATGTTTATTAATTATTCCTCTTGTAATATATCCGCCGTATGATTCGCCTGCTATGAGATAATCCTGATTTGGGATGAGAGTTTCAATAAAATGTATAACTGCTTCCAGCATATCATCTGAATTACATATTTGATCGTAATCCTTTGTTTGCCCCATTCCAGGCAGGTCAAGATAAATGCGACGCCAACCGGGGATCTTTTCAAATATCGGTTCCATACATCCACTCATTAATCGATGGTCTGGCGAAAAACCGTGGATCATTATTATCGGTTTGCCTGTACCCATTTCCTCGTAATATATACTGGCATTCTTAACTTTACAATATGGCATACAGACTCCTCCAATTAACTATGTATAACTTGCTTAAATGAAGAAAAATCTTCATTGTTTAATCAAGCAGTTCTCCGTTTCCGTTACGTTGTGATTATACCCTCACATATTGCACATGTAAAGAACGTACGTTCCTGAATTCTTGTTTCTAGAGGCAGCTAGTGAAACTCCATTCCCAGTCAGCTTCATCTAAACCGGTTCCTACACTACATTGAAGTAAAGATTCCCGTTAGCTTGAATGAAAGATCGTGTTCTTTTTTTCGTGCTAATTTCTTATCTGATGGGAATCATAATATGTTCGGAGGTGATCTTTGACCTACACGTTTACCTGCTGATGATGCCGTCGATTGACCTGTCCTTTAAATGAAACTATACTATTTAGCAAAGAAGGTGAGTAGATTGAAACAAATAAGTAGTCGCTTTTCGATGGCAGTCCATATTCTGTCCATGATCTCGCTGGACCCTCTATATAGTACAGGCGATCGAATTGCCCGCAGCATCAATAGTAACCCTGTAGTCATTAGAAGGATTATGGCCCAGCTCAAAAAAGCAGGTTATATTGAAACAAAACCAGGAGTTGCGGGGGCCTCTCTTCTGATATCTCCTGAAAAATTAACCCTACTGAATATCTTCCAAGCAGTCGAATCTGTGGATGGAAATCAGCTTTTCAAAATTCACAAGGATACTGACCCAAATTGTTCTGTAGGAATGAACATTGAATCCATTCTATTACCCCAACTCTCTAATGCACAGAAGGCTATGGAACATGAACTAGCTTCTGTTACCTTAGCTCAGATTGTAGAGCAACTACGGATAAAGGCAAATGTAAAATAAAGCTACTCCATTAGAGGAGTAGCTTTATTTTACATTTTTTTGATTTGCGCCAAGTCAAACAGAAGCTTGCGAAGGCTCAACATATTCAATAAAACTACCATCAGGATGTCGAACAAAAACGCTTGGACCAATAGGACCATGCTGATCTCTTACGATAAGGGTATTTTGTTTTTTTAATTCTATCTTCAATTCGTTCATGGAATCAACATACACCACTGCACGGAGTGATCTAGCAGGCTCCAAGGCCTCCGGACTTCCAGATACAATGACGTAAGGATATACTGTGACTAAAGATAAGCCAGCCTCGGGAATATTCCACGTACGATCCATAGATCGGTTTGCAAGAGATTCATAATATGCAACGGTTGATTCCAATTGCTCGGTAAAAACGGGTATAAAATGATTTATGATTTTCATGTTAACCTCCAGTTTTTATTTTTATATATAACCATAATGGTTATAACTGATTTAGTTATATATAAATGTTTTGACCTTGTCAAGCTTTCAAAAAGGATCGACATGGTTAAAAATGATAGAAAGCGTTTCATGTTTCTCCTTTTGCTGGCAGGGTTTGGATAACTGAATCATCCACGGCCGCTCTGCCGGGAACGTAACCTATAACCGCACAGATGCTTACGACCAACATACGAATAACCATCCATTTAACAAGGTTATAGCACTGCTTCATTTCATTGCCTCCTGACTCGCTTAAATGTAGAATTTCGCGCAAAAATAAAAGACCGTTTCCCGGTAGAATACGAGAAAACGGCCATCGTTTTTCCTGTCTGCTATTCAAAAAATCGCTTGCCTAAGTAAAGAATATAAACTTTGTTTTATAATCCTCCCTCGTCACATTGCTCCTCCTGTACAATTCGAGCAATGTGAATCATCAAATATAATAACTCCTCGTTCGATATGGAAATATCCAGCATGTTTTGAACGTAGGTTTTGATCATCTCCGCGCATTTGTATTCAAGCGGATGCTCCTTCACCATATGTTGAAATATAAAATCTTTCGCCGAATTGCCCAGACGCCCTTCTTGTAAACGCTGGATGAAAAATTGCAAATGTGTAACGAGTCTCACATAATGGATGGAGTTTTTGTTCAATTGCATATCAAAGGTGTATTGGATAATGTTAAAAATATCTTTTAACATCTTAACGGATTGCATCGTGCGCTCCATATTCTGCTCATGTGTTTGGGCATTCACGAAATGAAAAGCAATATTCCCTGCTTCTTCTTCCGGCAGTTCAATACCCAGTTCCAGATTCAGCATCTGAACGGCTTCAACCCCCAGTTCGAATTCGACAGGATGAAACCTCTGGATCTCCCATAACATGCGATTCTGTAATGATACACCTTTTTTCCATCGTTCAATGGCAAACGACAAGTGATCCATAAGCGTAAAGAAGATTTGATCGTCAAGAGACAGCTTTTCTTTCGCATTGGTAATCAATTTGTTTATGACATTCACATGTTTTTCTGGCATGTTTTCGATAGTTCGTACGTAAGCCTGGGCAGACGGATTATTTTGCAGAATGAATCGTTTCTGGATGTGCTCCTCATCCAGTCGCTCGCCGACTTTGCCTTTGAATGCCAAGCCTTTTCCCATGACAATCATTTCTTGTCCCTGTTCATCTTTGGTCAGAAGCAAGCTGTTATTCAATATTTTGATTACTTTCATGCATTCATCACGATCCTTTATTCTTTCGTGACCGCCTGATCCGAATTACCGATACATCTGCCATTCTGTTTAATGACCTCCTGATACCACGAGAAGCTTTTCTTCTTCAAGCGCTTCAAGTCTTTCAGATCCTGTTCACCACGGTTTACATAGATCATGCCGTAACGTTTCCCATAACCTTGATGGGTGCTTACCACGTCAATAACGGACCAAGGGCAATAACCAATCACATCTACCCCATCCGTTAGAGCCAGTCTGATCTGTTCCAGGTGTTTCTCGATAAAATCAATCCGGTACGTATCATTAATGGTGTAATCTGCCTCCAGTACATCTGGAGCTCCTATACCATTTTCCGTAATTAGAATCGGGAGACCATATCGTTCACATACCTTACGCAATGTTAGCCTTAGGCCAACCGGGTCAATGACCCAGCCATATTTCGTTTTTTCCGTATAAGGATTCTCTGCGGCCCGGTAGACTCCCTGCTCGCCAAGCATAATTTGCTGATCGCCCGCACGAGCTGTAACATCCGACGCATCGCCCGTACTGGCGGCAATGGTTGCCGTCGAATAATAATTGATTGCTACGAGATCAGGGCGGCCAGACTGGATATCTTCCATGTCGCCCTGCTCAATAACCGGCTCGATGCCACGTTCCTGCAAATAACTCCAGAATAATGGATTATACCGTCCCCACACCGATAAGTCGAGAAAACCCCATCCGCGAATCGTCTCCCAGTTATGTGCAGCGATTGCATCTGCTGGTCTGGAGGTTGCCTGATACATGGAAGTCATGTTTAATGCAGGACCGATCTTGCCTTGCGGGAGCATGGCATGAAATAGTCGCATCGTTCTGCCTTGAGCCACAAACATGTGATGATTTTGCTGGTACTGTTCCTTAGTGGAGGGCATACGGCCGCCCTTCGGTGTACCAATGGCACCTGGATGGAGAATCATCGTATTTTGCTCATTAATGGTCAACCAATATTTCACTTTATGCCCGTAATGCGTAAACAAGATACGCCCGTACTCGACAAAGGCATCGATCGTTTCCCGGTTGTTCCATCCTCCGGTTTTCTCAAGCTCGTAGGGTAAGTCGAAATGGTACATGGTCACAATGGGTTCAATACCGTGGAGCAGCAATTCGTCAATCAATTGGTGATAAAAATCGAGCCCCTTCTCATTAACTGCTCCTGTGCCTGAAGGCAATATTCGAGTCCATGCAATTGAAAAACGATATGCTTTGAGGCCCAGCTCTGCAAAAAGCTTCACGTCTTCTCTGAATCGGTGATAGTGATCGCTCGCAACCGTGAAATCGGCGGTTCCAGCCGGATGATCACACATATCGATTACGGACAGACCTTTGCCATCTTCGTTCCAGGCTCCCTCCACTTGATAGGCCGAGGTAGAGCCTCCCCACAGAAATTCATTGGGGAATGGTTTGATGTGTTGATATAACATCTCAAGCACTCCTTCATTTTAATGTTGATCAAGATATATGACGAGCCGTATTAAGGTTGTTACGAAAGGTGGATAATAGTCGCTCCAACCTCCACAGGACTCTGCTTCTCCAGCTTAATGTCCGGGAAACGATCCGAATTGGCGATAATGATCGGGGTTATGACTTCATACCCTTCTGCCTTGATGGCATCGATATCAAAGCTGATCAACAAGTCACCCCGTTTTACCCGGTCCCCCACTTTAATGGAAGAGTCGAAATGTCTCCCCTTCAGGTTGACGGTATCCACTCCAATATGAATGAGCACCTCTTCTCCATCATAACCATTTAATTTGACCGCGTGTTTGGAGTCCATGAAGGCCGTAACTTCCCCTGTGATCGGTGCATACAATTCTCCTTTGGCAGGAATAATTGCAGCACCTTTACCCAGTAATCCCAAAGAGAACACATCGTCTGGTACTCGGTCCAGATGGACTAATTCCCCTTGCATCGGGCTGGCGATCGTAAGTGGGCGTAATTCATTTTGGCCGGGTACATTTGCATTTGTTGCAGCAGACTGCGTGCCTGGATTGTTGTCTTTAACAGGCTCTTGGGAAAGCGTCTTGTCATCGTTAATGTTGGTATTTCCTTCTTCATCGTCTACTGGATCCTCAAAACCAATGATCCATGTCAGAGCAAAGGTAACGATAAAAGCGATCAGACAAGTCACAATAGCATGAACGATGTTCATCGGATTGCTGCCTATGAAGGCAGGCAACGCGGCAAGTCCCGGAGAAACGAAGGCATAACGCACTAATCCGGTCAGACCGGCGTATATCCCTGCTACACCACCACCAATCATTGCGGCAATCAAGGTTTTTTTCAGTTTCAGCGTTACACCGTACAACGATGGTTCCGTAATTCCCAGCACAGCGGTGAAACCGGATGAAGCAGCGAGCTGTTTCAGTTTTTTGTTTTTTGTTTTTAATGCTACAGCAAGCGTGGCCCCACCTTGAGCAATATTGGACGCGAGCATCCCCGGACCGTTGATCATTTCATATCCATTTTTGGTCAGTTGGCTAGTTGCAATCGGCGTCATTGCCCATGCAGTGCCTGTCACGATCAAGAACGGCTGCAAAGTTCCCATTAACAAAGGGATCAGCCAACTGGCTCTGGCATTAATCGCTTCTGCACCCATCGCAACCAGATCATTCAGGTACGTCCCGAAAGGCCCGATCGCCACCAATGCAAGAGGTGCTGTGATCAATAGCACAATCATCGGTTTCGTGAAAAATTTGATCATTGAGGGCGATACTCGATCCGCGAAACGTTCAATATAAGACATGAGCCAAACGACAATAATAATTGGCAGCACGGAGCCTGCGTAATCGGTTAGTCGAACTGGAACACCGATGAAAAACACGTCTTTTCCTTCCGCCATCAAGGCGCTCCATCCCGGGTGTAACAAAACACCGGCAACTGTCATCGCCAGAATTGGACTTGTTTCGAACTTAATGGAAGCTCCATAAGCCAGTAGAATAGGCATGAAATAAAACGCCGCATCCGCAATGGTGTTAAGGATATAATAGTTTTGGCTTTCTGTAGTTACGAGGCCTGTCAGCACAAGTACGGCTAATATCGCTTTGATCATACCCGCGCCAATAATTGCCGGTATTACTGGAGTAAATGTCGTCGAGATGACGCTGATGAATCTGGAAATCCAGCTCTGTTTCTGCTTTGGTCCGTTATTTTGGCCGGAATCTGATTTGGACTCCGCACTTCGAGTTGCCGAACCCATCTGCTGAGTGATAACTCGGTAGACCTGCTGGACTTCATTGCCCACGACAACCTGGTATTGTCCACCATTGTTCACAACGGTAATGACACCTGGAAGAGCTTTGAGTTTTTCTGTCTCCGCTTTGGAGATATCGTGCAGCTCGAACCGAAGTCGGGTTGCGCAGTGCGTAAGCCGAGCGATATTATCCTTCTTTCCAACCAATTCCGTAATCTCTTGTCCCAACTTGCGATAATCCATACCTTAGCCTCATTTCTGA
The DNA here is from genome assembly GCF_037969725.1 of Paenibacillus sp. FSL W8-0426. Lineage (NCBI taxonomy): Bacteria > Bacillati > Bacillota > Bacilli > Caryophanales > Paenibacillaceae > Paenibacillus > Paenibacillus sp. FSL W8-0426. The sequence continues at coordinate 3,563,360 of NZ_CP150203.1, forward strand.
ATTTGGATATAAAAAAAGACCAAAACGATATGCCTTCCCCTACTCACATAAGGAAAATGCAAAATCATTTTGGTCATGCCTGCTTTACCAGTAACAGCCAAATACTGCTAATATTCAATTCTTTATTGATGTAAACGTTTACTGGATCATAGTATCACACATTTATTCAGTTAGCAATCACTTCATACGACATTTTTCTTTATACCTAACCACTTATGTTTTACCTTTTATCGTGTCAGTTGTCCCGCTACAATGTGAACATCTTCATGTATTACGGTGCTTAATGAGTTTTTAAGTACAAATACAAAGTACCCTGCTTTAAGCGTGCTGCGCGATCTCTCAGATCCAAATCGTTGTTGCGTAACACTGCAGAAAGGTCACATAAGTTATTTCACTTTACGTTTGGGTTTCGTTAGGTCAAAACTATGTTTTACCATATCATGAAGATCATCCTCCGGAAGGTTTCCATCTAAGATGATCGTATTCCAATGTTCTTTACTCATATGATATCCGGGCTTAACTTCTTCGAATGCGTTTCGAAGGAAATCAGATCGATCGGGATCACATTTCAAGTTAACGCAAAGATGACCATCTTTTTCAAATATTAACGCAAAGATCTTCTCGTTCCCTTTGTGGCGTATGGCTGTCCATCCTTCTCCAAAGGGATGATCCTCATATGAGGCTGGATAAGATAAACAGTATTCTACGATTTCTTCTAATTTCATTGTGGTATCCTCCTATCTGTAAAGCCTATTCATGATTGGTGTTTTTCTTCTTGTGCCATGCTGTAATTTCTTCCATCCTTTGTTTAATTTTAAATTCAGACCCCTGTGTTGTCGGATGGTAATATTCGCGTCCGATCAGGGAATCTGGCATAGTCTGCATCGTTGTTAGCTTTTCTTCCGTGTCATGGGCGTACTGATACCCTTTACCATAGTTCAGCTCCTTCATAAGCTTCGTTGGAGCGTTTCGAAGTTGCAAAGGAACAGGTTCACTCATGGAATGTAGGGCATCTTTTTTCGCATAACGGTAAGCCAAGTAAGCAGAATTTGATTTGGGAGCCAGGGTCAGATAGATAACGGCTTGTGTTAGATGTACATCGCACTCTGGCATCCCTATGAATTGACATGCTTGAAACACAGAAACAGCGATTTCCAAAGCCCTATTGTCTGCCAAACCCACGTCCTCACTTGCAAACCTAACGAGCCTACGAGCAATAAATAAAGGATCTTCCCCTGATTCCAACATTCGAGACAACCAATAAATAGATGCATTTACATCACTATTTCGCATGGATTTATGCAATGCTGAAATGATATTGTAGTGTTCTTCTCCATCTTTGTCATACAATAATGATTTTCGATGAATAATTTGAAGCAGCCCTTCTTTGCTGATTTCAATAGCTTCAGCTTGTTTCTCTCCATTTAGCACAGCCATTTCTAAGGTGTTTAATGCCACTCTGGCATCGCCGTTTGAATATTCCGCGATAGCAGATAGTACGCCCTCTTCAAAACCGATCTTTTGATCTCCGTATCCTCTAGGATCCAAAATCGCTTTTTTTAATAATTCAACAATATCTTCACTGCTTAATTGATGAAGGACAAAAACTTTGCTGCGGGATAACAAAGCCGAGTTAACTTCAAACGATGGATTTTCGGTTGTCGCGCCGATGAGAATAATGCTTCCTTTTTCCACATACGGAAGAAAAGCATCCTGTTGTGCCTTATTAAAGCGATGAATTTCATCGATGAATAGAAGGGTTTTCTCCCCTAATTGCCTGTTTCCCTCAGCTTCCTTCATTACATTCCGGATATCTTTAATACCGCTGGTTACAGCACTAAAATCAATAAATTTAGACTTGGTTTGATTGTTTAGCTAGTGTTGTTTTGCCAACACCTGGAGGGCCCCAAAATATCATAGAAGACACTTGATCATTTTTGATCATATCCTGCAGAACTTTTCCAGGGCCAAGTAAATGTTTTTGTCCGATAAAGTCTTCCAACGATTGAGGACGCACACGATTAGCCAACGGTCGATCATGTTCATTATCAAATAATGTTCCTTGTATCACAGTATCACTCCATTTAAAGGTTCTGCTTTCGGAATTCTACAGGCGTATAGCCAGTTTCCCGTTTGAAAAATTTACTAAAGTGAGTGGTTTCTTGAAAATTAAGCATTTCTGCAATGTCGCTAATCAAGTAATCTGTATGCATTAATAAACGTTTAGCTTCGAGACTAATTCGAGCGGATATGAAAGCTTTAGCACTTATTCCAACAGCTGCGACCGTAACCCGTGTTAACGTTTTTTCTGTGCAATTTAAAAGGGCGGCATAGTCACTAACATGATTTAACTTGGCAAAATTTTTCTCCACTAATTCTTGAAATTTTAAAAACTTTGGTGAGACCTGAGAAGGAGTAGGGATATTTTTTTGTTTATGAATAATGTTGAGCCATGCTACGAATGCATAAAGCTGAAACCGTAACAACATATGAACATCCTCTTTGGCTACTTGAATTAAAGAGTCTTGAACCATTTGCTCGATTAAAGTGTTTGCCCGATGCAGCTCTGTATTATTTAAAGTCAAACTATTAGGCGTTCTTCCGATATCAAACGTTAAATTCAGTTCATTCAACGTAAGTGAAGCAGGAAGAAGGAATTCTTCACGGAATAGAATGACCCATCCGTCCCAGTTTTCATCATGTCCAAAATTATGGACTTGTCCTGGTGTTACTATTATCAGTGTTCCTTCCTTACAAGCGATGGGTTCAAAATCGACCCATTGAGTACACATTCCTTCCGTGACACAAATGAGCATATAAAATTCATAACGATAAGTGATTTTCATACGTTCCTCTGGTGTTCGCTCTTTGAGAGAAGATACACTAAAAATCTCCAGATCGTAGGGGTAAGAAAACACGGGTTTATATTTAAGAGGTCTTATATTATTTTCCTGTTTGAATGAATGAACGATTACACGAACCTCCTTTAAGAGTATTTGACGAAGCGAAATGTCTGTAAAGTATCATTAAATTTCCCGTTTTTGCCTTCATCAAATCTGATAAATGACCTAAAATGATCATACCATAATATTGGGACGAAACAAAACAGGCAGTCAGTTCGCGTTACTTGGATTGATCTGATCGCTCTTTAATTTAGTATCAGCATCCGAAATATGGGAGGCTAACATGCAGGTTAACAGCATAACAGCAAAAAAAATCTTAACTGAAATGAAAGGAGATTCAAGTGTTGGTTTCACACATTCATTAAATCCTTATAGTGGTTGTGCTTTTGGATGCAGGTATTGCTACGTTAGGGAATTGCCTATTCAAAGGTACAGTGATACTCCATGGGGAGAATGGGTAAGCATCAAAACAAATGCGGCCGACAAATATCGGAATGAGATGGTCAATCTCCGCCGGAGAAATAAGTCCATTCATCTTTTTATGTCTACTGCAACAGATCCCTATCAACCACTGGAACGGAAGACGGAGCTAACACGCTCTATTTTAGAGGAAATGATCAAATACCCTCCGGATTTCCTTCAGATCCAAACACGAAGTCCTCTTGTCGTAAGGGATCTTCATTTATTACTTGAACTAAATCAAAAATGCGAGGTCCTTGTCTCTATGACTATAGAAACAGATCGGGAAGATATGAAACGATTGTTCGCTCCCCATGCTCCAGGTATTAAGTTACGCTTGAAGGCATTAAAAGAAGTGAATAACGTAGGCATCGCTACCCAAGCTTCCATTTCGCCTGTTCTTCCATTCACACCCGATTTTCCTAAAACACTGGAGTCCATCGTTGATCGGATCTACATCGACACACTTAACATTGGAGATGGAACAAGGGGGAAACGTTCCGAGCGCTTAGGCATGCCATTTTTGTTTAAAGAGAACGAGTTGTCCGGATGGTATCAAATGGATATTCATCTTAGAGTGGAAAAGTATTTTAAAAAGTTTTTTCCGGAGGAAATGATATTCATTTCTTCCGATAAGGTTTATCCCTTAAAAGGAAAAGTGCTTGAATAGGCGGGGCCTATCCTTCTTTTAAGGGATAGGAAGATAAAGGAGAATGAACCGTTGAATTTTACAGCAATTGATTTTGAAACCGCAAACTTGAACCGATCGAGTGCGTGCTCTCTGGGTTTAGTTCAAGTTAGAGATGGGATTGTAACTGGTGAATATGAATGGCTAATTGATCCACAACAGCCGTTTAATCGAATGAATATGGCCATCCACGGTATTACACCCTCCATGGTTGACAAGCAACCTGTATTTGGAGAACTATGGACAACCATTGAACCACTAATATCCGGAGAAATTATCATTGCACATAATGCTGTTTTTGATATAAGCGTGCTGAGGTATTGCTTAGATGCCGCTGAAAAAAGCTATCCTGAGATACAATATTTATGTACGTACAGAATTGGGAAAAAACTGCTACAAGAGCTATCCTCCCATAAATTAAACATCATCTCCAACCATTTCGGAATTCGCCTAAATCACCATAACGCACTCGACGATGCCCGGGCATGTGCCCAAATTATGTTAAAGCTAATGGAACAGCAAGAGGAATGTGATCCACTGCTTTTTGCGAAATCCCTGGGATTTCAGGCGGGATCACTGTATTCAGGTGGGTATACTCGGTAGCTGCGGCATTCAAGATATCTTCTCTCATGTTGGACGTGTACACACCAACACAGCATCCTTAATCACTCTAAGGCAGATGGGTTTGACTGACATGTCCCAAATATGTCATATCAAGTCTTGATTTCACCTTTTCTTATTATAAACAATGGCCTAAAATGATCATACCGCTTCACCTATGAAAGGAGAAATACAAATGACACCTGACCATACTCTCAACGGAAAGAATCATCACACGAACAACACTAATACCGCCGGTCAAGCGGTCCGCTCCTGGCTAGGCATCCCCTACGCTAGTGCAGAACGCTTCCGCCGACCCATTTTGCTGCCGTTCAACCCGGATCTGCCATACGACCAAAAGGGACCCGCCCCGCTCCAACCGGGCGACAATAGCTGGTTGGAGGCCGACAACGGATTCAGCGAGGACTGCCTGAACCTCAACGTCTGGGCACCCGAAAACGCTGGCGACGAACCGCTCCCCGTAGTCGTCTACATCTACGGTGGCGGCTTCGAACGCGGCGCGAACACCCAGACCACTTCGAACGCCTCAGGTCTCGCCGCGACCGGCCGGGCCATCGGGGTGTCCCTAAACTACCGGCTCGGCCCGTTCGGTTGGCTCTCGCTCTCCCAATACGGCGGCGCGTTCGCGGATGCCACTAACCTCGGCCTGCAGGACATCATCACCGCGCTCAGATGGGTGCAGGAGAACATCTCTCGCTTCGGTGGCGACCCTCAGAACGTCACCGTCACCGGTCACAGCGCCGGCGCGTTCTCCTCGATAGCGCTCCTTGCAGCTCCGGCGGCCGACGGCCTCTACCAGCGCCTCGCTGCGTTCTCCGGCGGCGCATCCCGGATCGTTCCGGCCTGGTGGGCAGAAGAACTAGCGATCAAGTTTCTCACCGAACTCGGCATCGCGGACGAACCCGAACAACTGCTCACCCTGGATGGGAAGCTCCTCGCCGAGACGCTCGTTAAGATTAGCCCACGTGACATCGGCGACCGAAACGGCATCGACAACACGACGATTGGCATCGTGAACGACCACTCTCAGACCGGGGCCATTCTCGCAGACACGCCGCTGCGTGTACTCGAATCCGGGCGTCACCGCGACGTCGACATTCTCTTTAGCACGGCGACGAACGAGGGGGACTGGTGGGTTATCAACGCGACCGAGCAGTTCGACCCGGGCAGCATCGACAACCTCGTTGACGAATTGGTAACGAAGTCGCGGATCCCTCGAAGCCGTGCTCGGCGCATCGTCGCCGCCTACGACGTCAACGGACGAACTCCTGTCGAAGTACGCGGGGCGCTCTTGACCGACTACCTCTATACCCTGCCCGCCGCCCGTGCGGCACTCGCCCACGCCGCTGCAGGCGGCAACGCCCACCTGCTCGCCGTTGGCCCTGTCGAGGGTGCGCCAGCCGTACACGGCACGGAGATGTACGGCATCGTCGGCCAGCAACGCCCCCGACATAGCGACGAGCAAGCCATCCGGGACACCTTCGTCCGCGACGCTCTCCTCGACTTTGCCGCAGGCAAGCACGATCGGCTTTGGAGCTCCGTGACCACGGAACCTATCACACATGGGATTGGCAACCCACCATTCGACCCCACCGCCCATGCGGCCGAGGTCCTGCGCATCTTCGAGGGCATTGAACGGCCCTGAACGGCCCCAACGCGCACGGGGTCCCGCACCGATCCAACTCACTTAGCAGCGCCGGCGGCCCGCCACAGCACGTGAGAACAGCTTCATGAACAGGGAATTGACTATGAACATCGGTACAAGTTATTGTCCTTGGATTGGGACAATAACTTGTACTTATAGAACAAAAAAGCCGCCAAAATAGCGACTTCAATGGGAATATGTTCTTGTCCCTCGACAGATCAGGCTGTCCGGGGACAGGAATATTGTTGCTTAAATGACAAAAACATAAACTTGCCCACAACTGTCCCGATACCTTATCAATCATCAGCACCGTTCCTCTAGTTCATCGTATATACCCAATAACGGAATTCGTTCCATGCTCTGGCCTCTCCGTCCTGAATAAATTCGATTCGAATATGCAGCTCCCTCTTGCCTCTGGTATAAGATGCAGGGATCACAAACTCATCATCCAACCATCGTTTGTAGGGATTTCGGTCCGCAGTGTACCACGTTCTTTCTGTTACTTTCACCCCATCTACATGAACGAAAGCCCGTTGTCTCCCTGTGATCTGATCGCATCGCCGCCGCAGCCTTACGCCGCTGTTGTCCTCCCTGATGCGGATTGTGAATTCACTATAACCGTCTGTTTCATGCCCACTATCGCGAATAATGATATCGTCTTGATCCCCTTCATAAGCTGAATCCAGAGTGTAGTAACCGCGGCTGCCTTCTGTTTTGTAATCATGGTTCCTCTCAGATGAGGGGTCGCCAATATCCATTTCGTCCGTCAGAACCATTCCCGGATCGTCCACACCATAGTAGAACAGAATGCCTGAATGTTCGAGATACTGGTTGTTATGCTCGCCTGCTTCGATACCAAATACGAGCTCCGTCTGAAACGGATACCAGTCACCGCTGCACATTCTGACCATGGACCACGGGTTGTCAGGAATTCCGTCATAGGCGCTCGATGGATTACATTCAGGCGGCGTGGGAAACCCCCAACCATAACATATCCAGCTCTCGGAACCGTCGCTTTCAACTTGTGGTGTCGCATTGCCGTCAATATGCACACGGACATCGCCCTCACAGCTGATCGTGCCCGGTTTATGGGTAAAACCTGTTACATGACCAGCTACCATGTGTCCTCTTCCCTTGAGTTGACCGATGATGCTGTCCGATCCTGCTGTTGCCTGGCGTTCATAATATTTTGATGTGCGAAAATAACCGGTTCGGCCCTTCTCATAAACAGCGTTCCGCTCTTCTGTAAATTCAATGTTTAATTCGGATAACCATACGTCACGGTTCCCTTTGTTCACCAGTTCAATCACCGCATGCTCCCAGTACGGCATGGAGAAATAGTTATAGAACAATCCGTCCCCTCTTCTTCCGTGCGACAGTACGCCGACAGGATTAAATCCAAGCTCGTTGCCGAAGAATACACCTATGGGGCACCAAATATCCGGTTGTTCATGTTTATCCCAGCTTGCTTTGATCCAAAGGTGCTGCAGGTCTTCGGATGAAAAGGAGTGGGGATTGAATGCAGCGCTTATGGAGGCGATACTGCCTTGCCCGACCTCTTCCAGAATGGTTAGCTTCTCCCCTGCTTTAACGGTCAACATTTCGTAATATCGAGACTTGCATTCCACGGCCGTTTTGGGATCTTCACCAACCCGAGACCACATTTCGATCAGCGGGGCATAGTTTTCTTTTCCCGTGAACGTAACCACTTGATCAGAGTCACTATAGGAATGATAAATGACATGACCCCAACCGCCATCTCCTTTGGCTGCTCCTTTCAGTTGAATATCCGAGGTAATTCTGCATGATTTCTTGAAGGGCATAGGGACATAACTTCGGACTACGCGAATAGGTCCGCGTCCATTGTCCTCGGGCCCAATATAAGCGTCTGCCAGTGGAGTTACGAAAGGAAATTTACTCCCGAATTCGGAGGCCTTGATCACAAATCGGGGCGTATCCTCGCCGTCAAAATAAAAAGAAAAGGTAGGTTCCGGACTATCGGGATAACGGTGTTGGACGAAATTATAGATGCATCCTGGACCGCAATAATCAAAAATCACCCACTCCTTCCCGTCCTTATAAAGCCACCAGTCCCAGTCCGCATTGCGTCCCTGCTTGTCGATGCTTCCTTCATAGTGAACCTGCACGCCGTCTTTTAGCACAGGAAGCAAGTCGAACTTTTCCATGTTGCCAATCCCTTTAGGCTGTAAATGGGTCATCATTGGCCTGCAACCTCCGAGTCATAAATGATTACTTGTCCATAGTCACAAACGATTTCCAATCCTGCCATCCTCTCAGCTCAGCCATACAACGGGCCATATGCAGCACAAGCACGGTAGTCTGCAGCTTCCGGATCTTTCGTGCCAAATGCTGACCAGGCGCTAGGCCGGAAAATGCGCTTTTACTTCAACATTGTGCATGTTAACCGGAATGCGCAATATGCTCGCAAGCGTAATCAAGTCGGCTCCGATGTGGCCATAGCTTACAGCACAATGGTTCGAACCCCAGGCTTCCATCATGCTGTAGACGTCATCGAATATCGGATCACCTGCTACCCGTTTCGGAACAAACCATGTCGTCGGCCACGTTGGCGTCGTTCGCAGATCCAGTCGTTGATGTACTTCCTCCGGCAACTCCAAAGTATACCCTTCCGCAAGCTGAAGCACCGGCCCCAGCCCTGCTATGAGGTTAATGCGTGCCATCGTGACGGGCATTCCCCCTCGCGTTGTAAAGTCGGTAGAATAGCCTCCGCCTGCAAATTGGTCCATATAGGTTGGTCGCCAGCTTACAGCATTTAGGCAAGCCTGGACCTCCTGTTCTTCAATCTCCCAGTGAGGCTTCATCGCGGGCTGACCGTCGCGAAGCTGCTCCCCCGTTCCATCAAGCGCCGCCGGTCCCGAATTGATCAGATGCATGAACCCTGCCGCAGCCAAGCCATCCGGCTGCCAGTCTGTCACTCGTTTCACGGCTTCCGGACTCCAAAACGCGCGAACATCGGCAAAAATCTGGGCGGTATGCGACAAATAGTGATTGAACAACATGGTGATGGCGTTCAGATTGTCGTTCTCGGTGGCGACCATATAGGGTTCGCGAATGCCATTCCAGTCGAATGAACTGCACAGAATCGCTTCCAGCACATCCGCACTGGGAAGGTGATCGGTCCATTCACGCTGTCCCTGGAACCCGGAAGCAATGGCGTTATAACCATACGCCTCCTCTTCATATCCCAACTCGGCCAGTTTGGGATTGCCAATCATCAGATCACGCACGATCAACGTCATGCGGATGGAAGTTTTCCAGTTTTCCTTTTTGCTCTCTGGATCGATTTGAACCGATTCCGGATTGGGATCAGGTCCTTCTTTGCAATGAAGCTCGGCCCAAGCCATAGCTGAGTGGAATTCCTGCTCGTCATAAATATGTTTCTCCAGCCTGCGCGCAACCTCAGTCATGTCCACATAGGCGTTGCGCATGCCCAGATAACGCTGGTAGAAATCTTCGTCTACAACACAACCTGCGATGCCCATGGAGACGGAGCCGATCGACAGATAGGATTTTCCTCGCAGCAGTGCAACAGCCAGACCCGCACGGGTGAACCGGATCAGTTGATCCCTAACATCCTCTGGCAGATTGCGTTCCTCCCGGTCCTGAATATGCCTGCCGTAGATTTTGAAAATGGGCAGGCCTTTCTGGTTATGCGCCGCATGCAGCGCAGCCAGGTAGACCGCACCGGGCCGTTCGGTGCCATTGAATCCCCAGACGGCGTGCGGCAGGGTTGGATCCGTTTCCATCGTTTCAAGCGGATAACACCAACCGTTTGCTACCGTGACCAGGACGCCGACGCCTTCCTTCCTGAATTGCTCGGCACAGCGGGCTGCTTCGCTCATTCCGGAGATGCATGTATCAAAGATGACAACCTGCACTGGGGAGCCGTCCGGGTTCCGGAGAACGGAGGTAATCGCAGCAGCAGCTTCATGCGCCAGTTCCATCGTGCTGCCAGCTAGCGCAGCCTTTACAAGCTTGCGGCGATCCACGATCGGGCGAATGCCGATCTTTGGAAATCCGTTTTCATAACGATGCGTCATATCCGTCATCTGTATTTCCCCTTTTCTGCATATTTTATCGGATCGTACCGATTGGGATGGAGAAGACGTGTCGTCCCGGGTTCAATTTGTGAGAACGGCGCAGTTTCGCGGCATTTACTATATCAGGAGGCACAACAAGCGTGGCTGTGGTTCCTTCAGGGATCGTCACCTCCATATGCAGACCTGCCTCGTCTTTCTTCCATGCTACCGCAATGGTTCCATGTGCCGTCCTTAGCGAAGCGCTCACCCGTTCCAACTTTGAGGGGATGATCGGCTCGATCCATATTTTTTCATAACCTGGCGAGTCGGGCCTAATGCCAGCCAGTCGCGTGTAAAAAGAAACGCTGATGCCCCCGAACATGGCGTGGTCATGGGAATGCATGCCACCTTTCTCGCTCCATTGCTCCCAGAGCGTCGTGGCTCCGCGCTCAATCTGGTATCCGAAGCCGGGATATTCCTTCTTGCTCAGAAGCTCATAGGCAACATCGATGTACCCGTAGTCCGCCAGTACGTCAATCAAATATCTTGTGCCATAGATGCCTGTATGAAGATGACCGCCGTGTTCCCAGATAGCTTCCACAAGCCGCTCTGCGGCTGAGGTCCGCTCTTTGACCGGCACCATGCCAAACGCGAGCGGCAGAAGCTGAGCGGTCTGGGAACCGCTGCCGTAAACACCGTTCCCCAAGTTCCAATGGCGATGAAAGGTCTGGTGGATATCCCGAGCCAGCCCCGAATAATGTTCATGATCTGCGCTCATGCCCAGGATCACCGCCGTTTCGGCGACAATGGACGTGATTTTGTAGTAAATACTTGTATTCACCAGTTCGACTTCGTGAAAGTAGTTTTCCCAACCATCATCATTGGGAGGGCACCAGTCCCCAAAGCCATCCTTCACCTGATGGTCTGGCCATACCTGATGCAGATGGTCAATATATGCTTTCATGGACGGATAACTCTGGCGTAAAGTATCCAGATCGTTGTAATGCTGATAGAGACGCCAAGGAAGGAAGACTTTGTCCCCGCTCCAGTCCGGGTTGGTCATGCTTTCTTCAATATCTCCGAGCCATTTGCGGTAGTAATTCTGCATATGGAAATGGTGCATGCCGGCTTCCTCAACGACAGCGGAATCCATGAGACAAGGCGTGCGCTCATCACGCTGACAGCAATCCGTGGGTATGCTGACCAGATTGTTGAGGTACGACCAACGAATATTGCTGTAGAGCTGATTGATGCCTTCATCCGAACATTCAAAACTGCCGGCCGGCTCGACATCTGCATGAATGGGAATAGCCTGAATGGAGAGATGATCTGTTTCACCGCTGACTTCCACATAACGGAAGCCGTGATAAGTGAACCGAGGTTCATAACGTTCTTCCGGCTCCCCGCGGAGAATGTACGTGTCGGTTGCTTTGGCATTTCGATTCGTCCAGGGATCGATGCTGCCTTGTTCATCGACCAGCTCGCTGTATCTCAGCCGCACTTGACTGCCTTCAGGACCGGTTACCTGAATGCGAACCCACCCTGCCATGTTTTGACCAAAATCGTATACGCCCACGCCCGGACGTGGCCGAAAGACAGCGATGGGCTCAACCGGGTTGCGAGGCACAACAGGAGGTTGGGTGTTCGCTTCAAGCTTGCCGACAGGCGGTTCGGCAGTTACAGCCCTCGACCAATCCCCGTTTTTAAGAAATCCCGGTTGATCCCAACCGATGTGCTCCTGTCGTGCATCATAGGACTCCCCGTCATAGATATCGTTGGAAAGAATCGGGCTTGACGCGAATGACCAAGATTCGTCCGTCATGATAGTGCGCGTGCCGCCATCCTCAAACCGGAGGTCCAATTGCAGGATAAAGGCTTTATCCCGATTCCATTTCCATCCCCACCGCGAATAATTGAAATGGTAACCATTCCCGAGCCACACGCCGAGTACGTTTTCTCCTTCTTGAAGCAGATGGGTCACGTCATAGGTGTCATAGAGCATTCTGCGGGAATACGGCGAATTGGCTGGAGCCAGAACACGGTTGTCCGCCCGGTTCCCGTTGATGCAAAGCTCATACCAACCTACCGAATAGATGCGCAGTCTGGCTTCGAGTGCAGATGACGGCAATTCAAATGTTTTGCGAAACTGAGGGCTGTCAACAGGAAGGGGTGCCTCACAGATCGACAGCATGTTTTCCTCAAGCACGAGCCCATTCCCCGAAGGGCTAATCGTGCCTGTGGTAAAATGAGTCGTCTTCGGATCATAAAAGCGGTTGGAGTACAGCACGCGGCCATCACTCCCGCTGAGCTTCAGATCACGGAAGGTTGCCTTTTGCCCGTCTGTCGTCCGGAATGCAATCGTTCCTTCATAATCCGCTGCCATGCAGCGATGCGTGTAATGTTCATCTATGGATACTTGCCATTCCCCGGCTTCCGTACGTATCTTGAGCGAAAGACGTGGAGGAAGTTTGTGCAACGCAGGTAAAACAATCTTCCCCAAAGCCTGGCGTACGTCTTCTTCAACGCGATAAATGTAAACGAGCGTCTGCTGTATGTCTTCTTCATGCTCATGCAGTTCAATACCGCAGTGATTGCCTTCATCACGATAACCGAACAGAAATACGGCACCACCTTCTTCCACGCTGAGAATGACCTCTGCCTGATATGAAAACCAGTCATGAGGCTGGACTACGGGGCGCGTAATCCACTTGGCATACCATTCGTCAGATCCTGATTTCTCCTTCATTTCCACCATGGTCTTCATGGATGTCATGTTATTGCTCCTTCCTGTCAGTCAGCACGATTTGCTTATGATGGGCACGCCGCTCCGGGATGTCTCAAACGCATTCCAAGCACTTACAGTAATTCCGTCCAGCATCACCTCAGGACCGATTTCAAACGGGATGCGTCTCTCTTCTCCCGCAAGCAGTCCAAAATCGTTGTCATCCAGATAACAACCCCACTCGTCGGGAAAATGGTGAATCATCACCCGAATCGCAGGCACGTTTCCCATGTTTCGAATGGCAATGAAATCGTTCTTGTCTTGGGTCTCAACAGACCATTCAAGCGTGGTGCGCGGAAGTTCACGCAGCGGTGCATCGGAGAGTTCGGCGTACAATGCAAACGCCTGCTTGGCCTGATCGCCCGGATATTCGTTTGCTTGATGCCGATGCTCCCTCTCAAAAGTTATCAGCTCTGGGGTCTTCGGCTGGGCATTGAACCAATACCACTGATCGGACACGAGCATTCCATTGCTTTCATGAAGCATGACGGCAATCAAGAACGGCCGAATTGCTGATTCTTCCGGCAAAGTTACTTCCAGCTGATCGATGCAGCTCGCCAGCCCGGGCTTCAAGGTTAGCGCCGGATAATTCCACGTTGTCATCTCGGTTAATTGGCTGTCGTACATCGAGACTTGGATAGCTGCATTTATAAGGACGTTACGCGAATCGTTCACGACATGCAGTGCTGCGCGGAACGTTTCATCTGGCTGCCACGCATCCGATTTGGCGCAGGTGATAAAAGCATTTTGCGGACGTGAAGCCTGTTTGGCACGATAATAGGACAGCTTCGGTGTACCGTAAAAATCGACCACCGCCCACGAATGTCCGGGAAAACAATCCGTGAATTTGTAGTACCAAAAGCCGCTCTTGTCTCTCCCTGTTCCTGCCCTCTGTACATCAGCGGTCAGCCGGATCGCATCACCTTGAGCGGTCTGGGAGTAGTTGATGTAGTCCTGCCAGTCGCGGATCGGTCCGTATGCGGCGTAACGCATGACTTTAATGACATCCTTCAGACCGAACTGGTGAAAATGCGCTTTCCAGCCCCTGCTGTCTTCGGTTGGAGGAAATGACGCCAGTTCTTCCTCCGGCATATAGCGGAGACAGCTTGAAACATTGGTCTGACTTGGAATGCCGAATTCGCCGTAAAACACCGAAGGCGTCGCTAACGTTGCCTCATCCAAGGGTTCACCCCCGTGATATACGTTCCAATTATGCACGCTGCCGCCCCATGGATCGGTTCGATGGAACGGTCGGGACGGATCGTATCCGCGGCATCTTTTTCCAACCAGAAAGAGTCCTTCATCTGCACCGCCATGATTGCCGTTTTCGTTGCCGCCGCCCCACATGATCAAGGAAGGATGGTTCCTCAGCCGTTTCACCGAAAGCACGGTCTGCCGGTCGATGACGCCGAGGTCAGTCAGCGGTGAATCGGGCGGACCCCAGCAGAGCGGGAATTCCTGATAGACCATAATGCCTTTTTCATCACACAGATTATAAAATTCGTCACTTTCCACCAACCCGCCGCCCCATGCCCGGAGCATCTGCACATTGCCCCTGCGCGCGAGCTCCAGCAGTCGTTCATACTGCCCTTTCTGCTGGTCGAGCATGGCATCAGGCCAACACCAGTTAGCGCCTTTGATGAACATTGGCTCGCCATTGATGACAAACTGCCAGCGATATTCCGTTTCCGGAGCTGCATCGGTCATAGGGCGCATTTCAAGCGTGCGGATGCCAAAAGACGTGTGAGCTTTCCCAACTTTAATGGGCTCAAAATTTGATCCAGATAACACAAGCTCATAGAGAGGCTGTTCACCGTAACCCGCCGGCCACCAAACCTCGGGATCGGTCAGTCTGATCACGGTACTGAATTTGCTGCGACCATATGGCACTTCAATGGAATAAGTAAAATGGGTATCCCTTTGGCAGCATGTTTGGTTATCGGGGTCAAATGAATCAACATCCATTTTCGATTTCTTCGATCGGATATAACCTTTGATGGATAATTCCACTGGCTCAACGAGACTGCTCTCAGCCGTAAACTCCAAGTGAAGCACAGCTTCATCCGAGGTGTGGGACAGGGTTACAACATACGGATCAAGCAAAGCTATATCCGGTTCGGCCACCACCCGTACATCCTTCCAGATGCCGATTGAAATGAGGTGTCCATAATGCCAGCCAAAGCCCGGACTTGGCTTCATCAGGCCGTTCCAGCTTCGAGGTGCAGGGTCCAGCCGAACGACAACCACATTGGGTTTATCACATCGAACCAATTCTGTAATGTCATGAATGGGGCCGCCAAACATGCCCCGATGATGTCCCAGCGATGCGCCGTTGAGAAATACGGTGCCCGAATAGTCGATCCCGTCGAACTGCAAGGAAAGTCGGCGCCCCACCCATTCTTCAGGCAGTTCAAATGACGTAGCAAACCACCATTCCTTGCATTCCACGCGTGTCCTGCGGAACCAGACGGGGGTCTCTTCAGGCATGCCGTGATGCTCCAGTTCATCGATAGTATTGGTATTCCAGTGGGGATCTTCCAGCAGCTCCTGATCAACCAGCGCTTTTTGCACCGTTGTGGGCACGCTGACTTCCAGCCAATCGCTCCGATCGTGAGCCGGTTCGTACCAACGTTCCCGCATGCCTTCACTCGCCCGGGCTTTTCGCCCAAACCAGCCCGTCGCAGGCGCCGGATCTCCATGATCAGCCGCCTCGCCTCCCTTCATTCGCCAGGTTCCGGACAGAAGTAATGTTTCTTCGGAGGAAGAATTGCGATCGTTGTGGGGATTGGCATATGTGAAATCAGGTGATGGCTCTGCACCGGCATGGCGGGATGCTATTGGAGTGTGCGCTTTATCTGTCGTATAGCGGACTGGAATGCGGCTGTCCATCTCCACCCATGCATCCCCATGCAGCGAGGAACGGGCATAGGCCTCGTCCTGAACTTCGTCCAGAAAGCGTTCGCTTTCATTTGTACGGTAATATGAGATGTGTGTCATCGCGCTAACTCTCCATTCTTGATCCGTTTCGCTTTAAATGTGCACTCATAAAGTCCTGTGTACAAGCACTGGTCGGTATCCTTCAGGTGCTTCCATTACAATTGCAATTTCTTTCGGAGCACATACCTCCAAATGAAATGTGGACTCGCTGCCTTCCTCTTCCCGAATCTCCCATTTCACGTCGATCCTTCCGTCGCCAGGAAGAGGCACAGCTCCTTTTGCCCATTGCAGATGGCCAGGCTGGGGAGCAACCCGAACTCGTGTCCAACCGTCTGCAATCGGGCGAACCCCGAGCACCGATATTCCCAAAAAGTAACCTGGTGCTGCCGACCAGGCGTGGCAATGACTGCGTGTCAGGTATTTCGGATTGGGCCGATTCTCGGCAAATCCCGGATACATCTCCCAGCAAGTGGTCGCCTCATGTTTCACCATTTCCCCAAACTTCTCTCTCATGTCCCGGAGCATATGATCCGTCTTGCCGTTCATCACTAGCGCCTCATAATAGAAGAACGTCATAAACGGACTGCCTATGGTTACAAAATCTTCAGGCGGCGATGTTAAATATGCGTTGAGCTTCTCCTTTCGTTCATTTGCTGCAATCCCGGTAACCAGCGCCATCACCTGCGTCTGCATACTATAGGTGCTGGAAAGAGAGCCATTGGCATGGATGCAGTCCATATAAGCCTGCCGATCATCACTCCATAGATAACGATTTATGGCGCGGGCCACTCTTTCCGATGCGGAACAGTAGTATGGGCTGTCTTCTGCGCACCCTGCCAATTCGGCCAATTGGGCCGCGTCTGCCAGCGTGCGCGCAAATATCGCATTTTGATGGGTGACCGTCCCGTCGTTCGGCTGCTCCAATGGTGCCCAGTCCAGCAGATTCCAGGCTTCAATGATCAATAGTCCTCTGGCATCGATATGTGAGATATAGTGATCGAGCATGAACTTTACCTTGGGCCAGATTTTCGCGGCAAAGTTCCTGCTTCCCGTATGACGGGCATATTCAAGGCAAGCGGTGACCCAGAAAAACGTCCAATTCGGAATCACGCTGCTCCAGCCGCTGGGCACCTGATCCACATAGAGCGGCGTTTGCCGGCTTGATCCCGGAACAAGCTGCAGACAATGTTTTACGATATCCGTTGCACCGAATACATAGTAGTTCACGAGCGCTTCATTGCGGCTGTCGCCAACCCAAAACACCTGTTCATACGTGGGACAATCCACAAATGTATCCTCCATGCACAGCCGGGTGGTATGCTTGCTGATCTCCCAAATGTCATTCAGGATCGCGTCTGAACTATGAAATCGGCCGATCTCTGCCACCGGATAGTTGCTTTGCACAAGGGTAATGCCGAACAGTCGCACGGGTCTCGCATTCCCGTGTATGGTAAGCATGAGATAACGAAGTCCGCGCCGAATCGGCGATTCGTAGCGTTGTCTCCCTTCGCGGCATACATAGCGAAGCGTATTATCCACGCCAAAGGTATCCTGTCGCCAGTCGCCGTCCATATACTCGAAGCCATACGCGTCGATGACGGTGCCGGCCGCCGCATCGACCTCGAATCGCAGATAGCCTGACCATTCGCGGCCAAAGTCCAGAATCAGCTCCGTGCTCCTTCCGGCAGAGCTTGCCGGAACGATTGCAGGCTGCCGACTTGCGGCGCATACCTGCTGCAAGGCCGCAGGAACGGGACGCGCCTGTTCCTGCCTCTTCCAGATGCTGGACGCAAAGATTGAAGCTTCCGAGCTTAGCCTCTCGGGGAATGGTTTCATCCAGCCGCGGAATGGAGCAAGTTCAGGGACGGAAGCCAAACTGCGGCATCGCAGATATACATCGGCATCCGGAAATGCCTTCTCGTCCAGAGGCTGATTGCCGCCAAAGCCCTGATATGCACGGATTGGATCGCGATCCGGCTGGTGGTCGATATGCACGAGGGTGGCAAACGGACCCATCAGGACAAACGGTGTTTTGCCCGTTTGCGCATCATCGAATGGCGATACAACCGTAAACGGAACATCGCAGTCGATTCCGAAGTGCAGACCGCCGCCGTGATCCTGCCCTGCCAGCTCGATCAGCAGCAGATTGTCTCCCTGCTGCAACGTTACCCGCTGAAGACGGCGCGGCCGTTCTCCCTCCATAGCTGATGCAGGATAATATGAGCCGTTAAGCGTGATGCCGCGAAGAGCATGGAACGCGCTGAAAAATCCGACAACGGCTTCGGCTTCGCTACTTGCGCGAATGACCGCTGCGACATAACCGGCAAAGGATACCGGATTGGCGTGCATCCTGCTCGTCGGCTCCATCGCTTCACGTACATCGAGCACATGCGTCCAGGGCACAAGAGATGCTTCTTTCAATGATTCCACTCGGACAGGCCATACTTCTTGCTCCGTCAGTTCGGGAATGTCACTTGCAACCAGGAATTCCCATGGCGCATCGCCAGGCGTGCCGATGATGCGAACAGGAGTCCAGACGCCGTGCTCTGCGATCGGCAAGGTTTCGACTCCTTGCCAACGATCATTCCAGCGGCGCGCATCCACCTGTTCGGCAAAACCAAGCTGACAGGACATGCGCGCTGACCTTCGTTCATATCCGTCATGCAGAGCCGTCTGCCAGGATGCATCCGTACCCACGATAAGTTCTTTTCTCAGGTAACTCCCATCAGCCTCATAGCGAACCGACTCCAGTTGAGCGAGAAGCCCGCCCCTTCCCGGCAGATACGCGAACGTAGCTGCACCATAGCTGATGACAAGTACAGCCAGTGTATTACGACCGGAATGCAGCAGATGGCCCACTTCATGCACGTGATAGTTAAGTTCAGAAGGCCAAGAGCGATTGGGTCCTCTTCCGCACAGTACACCGTTGACATATAACACATATCTGGCATCTGCTGTGATGGTTACCTCGGCGCTTCCATACTCCCAATGATGCAATTCGAATTCCCGGCGAAAACAACGCCATTCGTTGCGCGGCCAGTCCTCGCCTTCTCCCCAGATCCATGAGGCGCGCCACGTGAATGCTTCCGTCTGAACAGCGCTTCCTTTCCGTTCCGTCGGCAGATCCCACCCGCCAGTCGATAAAATGTGATCCATTGCTGCATCAACTCCCGTTCCCCTGTATGTTTCAATAATAAGGAGCTAAAACTTCACAGCTTTAGCCCCTCTTCATGACGCTTGCCGTTGCGAGCGAAGTCGTATTACAGCCCGTGGGCTTGACGAAGCCGCTGCACTTCGGCGTTATACCAGGCCGTAAACTCATCTGCTCCTGCTTTTTTGAATGCCGCAAGCGCAGCCTGTTTATTTGCTTCGAATGCCTGTTCATCCTTGGAAAGAATAACTTTGGCCGCTTCGCGCGCAGCCAGCTCTTTAAGTTCGGCTTCCTGTTTCTTCAGCTTGTCGTCCAGGGTTACGCCCGGAACGGTGTTGCGCTGCACGATCTCCTCGTCCGTCATGCCATTCATCCAGGTGGTGAACGTATTTAGTTTGCCTTCATCGATCAATTTTTTGAATACCTCTCCCGAGTAAGAAGCGCCATAGTGTTCTGCAAAATCTTTCTCAAGCGGGGTGGCCGCTTTGGACAGCGCCTCCTCCGAGGTAAAGAGGTCGACCGGCATCTTGTCAACGGGATTGATCATGTTGCCGCCAAGACCGATGATGTTGCGATCCAGCGAAAGTCCGGTTGCTTCGTAGGGAGCTCCGCCTGCTGCTTTCAATGCGAGTGTTTCGTCCGTGAGTGTCGGTTTGCCGTCCACCATCTTCCAGTGCTTGCCTTCTACGCCGTTATACATGGTGCGTGCACCCTCATAAGAGTAAATATAATTGAGGAATTCCATCGCTTTTTCAGGATGTTTTGATGTTTTGGATATGCTGTAGGCTTTATCCTGCCATCCGAGCGGATTGACTGCACCCGTCCAGGCCAGTTTGCCGGCAGGCACAACCAGATATCCTTTGCCGTCATTGGCATGCTGTGCATTGAAATCCCCCATCGCCCAGGTGGCGGGACCAACAACGATCTGTCCTGCAGTTGCCTTTGCCATGTAGTCATTGTTCTTCATCGTCAGGGAATCCGGATCGAGCAATCCTCTGCGTTGAGCCTTGTTATAGAAGTCCAGTGCAGTCCAGAAGTTGGAGGACTCGTCGGTCAAGTTGCTGATGAAGTCGCTCCCGCCAACTTTGGATGCAGTCAGGTCGCTTGTAGCCCCTACATTCTCGGTAAAGATGACTGGCGGAATCGTATAAGGCCATAATCCCCAATCTTGCCACATGGACACGCCGTACACCTTTTTGCCGTCTTCGGTCTGCGGGTGCTTCTCCACAATTGTTTCGACAACGTCCAGCAAGTCATCCATTGTGGCCATTTCCGGTGTGCCAATCTCCTTGTACCAGTCCCAACGAATCGTCGGGCCTATAGTGATTGGCGCAATTGAAGTGCCCGGTTTGGATTGCACTTGGGGAGGCAGGAAATACAGGTTGCCGGTACCGTTGCTCCAGTTCTTTTTGCTGTATTCGACCACAGTACCGATGTTCGCCGTAATGTCTTTGCCGGATGTAGCGAGCAGATCGTCGAGCGGAACGATCAGATCCCCTTCAATCAGTTGTTTTTGATATTTGTTCACGTCCGTGCGCACCAGGTCGGGCAGATCGCCGCCAGCGAGCAATACATTGAATTTGTTTTCGTCTGCTTCAACGTATTCAATTTTGACACCGATCTTCTCGGCAATGGCTTCGGCCACTTCATTGTTCTGCTGCGTATTCCACTTGGATCCGGTTTCCATGATGAGCACTCGCAGCGTCACGAGGTCTTTGTCCGAGCCCGTGTCTGACGAACCGGTTTCGCCCGTGCTGGTCTGGCCTGTTCCCGAGCCGCTGCCCGTACAAGCTGCCAGCAGCAAAGACGTCATCATGAGCAGTGCGATGACTTGGCGGAACGACTTTTTAGTTCTCATGTCATAACCCTCCTGTTTCTTCTTCTATAATTATCGGCGATTGCCGGATAATCCGGTTTGGTTGCACCATTTTTCAGCCTTAACCCTTGACGGCTCCCATCATGATGCCTTTGACAAAATACCGCTGCAGCATCGGATACACCAGTACAATCGGCAGCGTGACAAGCATCGTAATGGTCATGCGAATGGACTGCGGTGTGAGCGTCCGGACAACATCTCCGCGGGTCAACTCCTCTGTCGTCATATTGGACAGGTTGCTGGACTGGTTCAGGAAGTTGTAGAGCACCAGTTGCAACGTTTGCAGCTTCGGATTTTCCACCAGGAAAAAGTTGTCGAACCAGGTATTCCACTGACCTACGGCGGAGAATACGGCAATGGTGGCGATGATCGGCATTGACAGCGGGAAAATGATGCTGCGATAGATCCGGAAGTAGCCGGCCCCATCGATTTTGGCCGATTCCTCCAGGGATGCGGGCAGCTGTTCGATGAACGTTTTGATCAAAATGATGTTAAAGCCCGACATCGCGCTTGGAATGATGTACAGCAGGAAATTGTTCTGCAATCCATAGGTTTTCATGGTCAGATACCATGGGATAAAGCCTGCATTGAAGTACATGGTAATCAGTACAAAACGGTAAATGATTTTGCGGAACGGCATCTCTTCTTTGGTAATGAGATAGGCAAAGAAGGAACAGCTGAACACCGTAATCAACGTTCCGAGCACGGTCCGGGAGACACTTACAATGGCAGCGTCCATGATGCCCGGCAACTGTACCGTCGCTTGGTATGCTTCAAGGGAGAAGCCGGCTGGCCAGAAATATACGCCTTTCTGAACCTCGATGGGATCGCTGATCGAATAGATGAAAATATAATAGAACGGATAAATGGTGATGATGACAAGCAGGGACAGCACGATGTAATTAAACAGGGTGAACGCAAGGTCTTTCCAGTCGGTATGGCGGACGGGACGAAGCGTCTGTCCTGTGGGTTGTGTGCGCATATTTGTTTTGCTCCTTTCCCTGGGGTCAGACGATGCCTTGACCGCGAACTTTCTTGGATAGAATGTTGACGCTGAAGAGCAGCAGAACACTGATTACGGTTTTGAAAATGCCCACAGCCGTCGAGTACGAGTAGTCGCCCGTCACAAGTCCAAGCCGGTATACGTAGAGGTCAAGCACTTCGATCCGGTCTGCAATCATGACGTTGCTGAACACGAGATATTGCTCAAACCCTGCGGACAGCAGGTTGCTGACGGAGAGCAGCAGAAGCACAATGAAGGTCGGCATGATGCTTGGCAGCGTAATGTGCCAGATCGTACGCATGCGCCCGGCGCCATCCACCTTGGCTGCATCGTACTGTTCGCTGTCTATGCCAACGATGGCAGCCAGATAGATGATGGCGCTCCATCCTGCGGACTTCCACAGCAGCAGCAACGTTTGCACCGTCCATACCCGGTCATAGTTACCGAGGATATCCACGGGTGGACTGCCGATCCCCGTTTTCATCATGATGGAATTGACGGCTCCCTCCGTACTGAACATGCTGAATGCGAGGGAAAATACGATGATCCAGCTGATATAATTCGGCAGTGTAGAGACGGTCTGCACCAGCCGTTTGAACCAGCCGGAGCGAACTTCCGAGATCAGTATGGCAAGCAGCATCGGTACCGGGGCGGTGGCAATGGACAACAAGCTCAGTGCCAGCGTGTTCGCCAGCACGGGTCCCATCCGTGGATCATCGAACATGTTGCGGAAATTTTCCAGCCCCAGAAAAGGGGTTTGTTGAAGCGGTATGCCTGGTTTGTAATCAAAGAATGCGTAGATCCATCCGAATAAAGGGACATAGCTGAAGGCCAGCGTAAACAGTATGAATGGCGTGGCCAGAAGCAGGAGCTGCATGCCATCCTTGCGATTCAGCTTGCCGGTCCTTTGGGTTGCGGCGCCGTTCAGGGTCTTGGTACGTTGCATATGAATTTCTCCTTTGTGCGTGTGCTTTCGTTTTGGCTTATTCATATGATAACGCTTTCTTTATTACCCTTGAATGAAAGATCCCCTGATCTGCTTGAAAAAAACAAAGCTGCCCTGCGAGCCGACTTGAACAATTTTGAGGCTCCGCTTGAACGAATAAACAGGGCTCCAATATGAAAAAAACGCCCTCATGTGCTGCCTTCCGGCGAAGCTCACGAGAGCATGGATCATTCGAAGCCGCAGCTCCTCTTCTATAATCGATGTACAGGCAAGGTAACGATGGCCTCAGCACCCTGATCGGCCGGAACGAAGTGAATGCCGAAGTCCGGTCCATAATACAAACGAATCCGTTTATTGACGTTATTCAGTCCGATTCCGCTCCCGCCAACGGTGGATTTGGGCGATTCCCCCTTGGCCAGCTTTTCGTTTAACATGAAGAGGCTCTCTGCATCCATTCCGACGCCGGAATCGGTGACGCTCAGCATCAGACGGTCATGGTCGCCCGAGGCAGTAATTCCGATCTGGATGGCAAAATCTTCGCTCTGTCTGCCGGAAGCAATGGAATTTTCCAGCAGCGGCTGCAGAATAAAACGCGGCACCTGACAATCCATCCACTCTTCATCCACGTCCATCGTAAACGTAATATTATTGTTGAATCGCATGTTAATGATCTTCAGATAATTGTCCAGATACGACAGTTCGTCCCGCAGGGAACACATCGAGTCTTTGCTGGAGAATACGGGGCGCAAAATATTGCCCAGTGCTACAATCGTATTTACGATGTTGTCCGCCTTCACAATGACAGCCATCCAGCGGATCATGTTCAGGGTGTTGTACAGGAAATGCGGATTAATCTGATACTGTAGTGCCTCCAGTTCCAGCTCCCTCTTTTTCTCCTGAATCTCATTGTTTTTGTTCACCAGTTCTACCATGCTGAGCGACATCTCATTAAAGCGGCGGATGACCGTGCCCAGCTCATTATTCGGAACATGATCGACGGTAACCCCGAGTTCACCGCGGCTCATGTCTTTCATTTTGCCGGACAATTGGTTGAGCGGTTTGATGATTTTGCGAAGCCAGAAGTAGGAGGCTATGAATATCGCGAGCACACTGATCGTGAACACCAGTACAAGCATTCGTTGAACGCCTAGAATCTGGTCTGCGTACTGGCTGAGCGGAATTTCTTTCAGCAGGTACCAACCGCCATCATGGAGTTTGTAATATACAACCTGCATGCTGCGTCCGGCCTTTTCGTCATCCAGGCTTCCGTAAGCTCCGTCCGTCAGTTCCGCACCCGGTTTGAAGTGGCTCTGCGTACCTACCCGATCCGCCTCACTGGCCGAAATGATTGTTCCGTCAGCGCTGGCGATATACATATCGCCTTCTTCACTGTTCAGCGCCGTCGCATAGATGGATGACAGATACCGTTCATCGATATTAAAAATCAGCGTGGCGCTTGTTGTTGGATCATAGATGGCACGCGTGCCCCGCATCAGGCTGATCAGGTAACCATCGTTTTCTCCGGTCAGATACGGATTGTAGAACGATTTCTTGATCCCGGAATGGATAACCAGATGAGGATACTGTTCAAGCGTTTGACGGAAGGGCTCAGAAGTAAAAAAGCTCTCCTGCCATGCTTCCCGATCGTAAACGAGCGTCCGCTTCTGACTTGCTCCTACTGCCCCGAGATTGTTCGCCGTAATATAAATCGAGTCAATATAGTTGTAGTTGTCGATGAAATCGGCGATCACCCGCTGCACGTCGTTTTTCGATTCGAGAAATTCCTCTTCCGTTTTCTCCGAAATTTTGTACAAAAACTGCTGAATGTGATCATCCCGCAGAAAAAGCATGGATAAGCGATCGATCTCTTTCACCAGGCCGCCTATGTTATGGTCAAGCTGTTGGAATTGCTGGTAGAGCAACCGTTCGTTCTGGATTTTGATCATGTTCTGCATAAAGGAATAAATAAAATAAGAAGCCCCCGCCAGTACGGCGAGGCTGATGACCATAATATACAGAATAAGCTGTGTTCGGAGCTGTCTGGAGACAAACAGGGATTTGACGGATGTCCTCATTCATGGCACCCTCTGTCTTTGAGCGTCGTTTGGCGGCGGTATTCGTTCGGATTAAGACCTGTGATCTTTTTGAATACCTTGCTAAAATACGTATATTCGGGCGAAAAGCCGACCAGAGCCGGCACATCGGAAGAGCGCAGTTGGTTTTGGGCAAGCAGGTCCTTGGCACGTTCAATCCGATAACGGTTCACATAATCAATATAAGTGATCTGCAGCTCTCTCCGGAACAGGTTGCTGAGATACCCCATGCTTAGACCTACATGATCTGCAACCATCTGGAGACTGATGTTTTCGGTATAATGACGCTTGATGTACTCAATGGCGCGGGTAATCTCATCACTCATTTGTAAGCGTTTGCGAATCAATTCAACCAAGGTGTCAATATAGATAAGGACCTGGTCAAGCATATCCGGCATCGTGTCACAGGTTTCCAACTTTTCGTTCATGCTGAGCAGCAGCGTTTTCTCATTGTTATGATCGTATACATTCGTATTAATCCATTGCACAAGCTGGTAAATGGTGATCTCCATTGATTTTCGCTCTTCGTTCATGCCGCGTTCAATCTCATCCAGGAATTCGTCGTATTCTTTCTGTTTAAGCGACGGAAGCAATTCCCGAATAGGTGTGTGGCCTCGAAGCCGTTCAAGTCGCCCAAGCACGCCCGAATGGTCCGCACGCCCTATTCCTTGATGATGTTGTCCCGGGCCGGTGATGAATTTACGCTGCAATGCGCGCTGTGCTTCGGCATATTGTCTCGGCAGCGAATCATAACCTCCGTTGATGCTGCTGATCCCGAACGAAACGGTACTGTTGAAATAATGACGAATCGTATCCTGAACATGTTCGAGCAACTGACGAAGCTCCTGCACGATGGCTTGTTCGGACAACATATCGGCAAAATGCAATACAAGCGCGTAATGCCGGTCGTTGATCTGAACCGCCTCTCCCCGTTTATAACCGGACATGATCTCGCTTAAAATGTTTAACAGCGACATCTTGACCAAATGGCCGTGTTCATCCCGAAAACGTTCCTTGAGCGAGGCATAACGGTCCACTTCCATTACGCACACGACAAGACGAACGGGCGAAAGGCGCAGACCGCTCTCCGAGACGAACCTGGCGAATTCCTCCGTTGAGAAAATGCGATAGAACATAAAATCTTTAAACATCTTTTCCTTCACAAGCTCCATATCCGGAGACGCCGTCCCTGTCCTGCCTTGCGGTTGAGGCGGGGTATGCTGCTGATCCAGCTCTTCCCTGACTCCTGTCAGCACCTGCTCAATCTCTTCTTCGGTCATGGTCAGCTTCAGAATATAGCTGGACACGTCCAGCGTCAGTGCTTTGCGGGCCAGCTCAAACTCTTCGAGACATGACAGCACAACGACGCGTGTATGTTTGTCTTGCTTGCGGATGTTGGAGATCAGTTCCATGCCATCCATTCTTGGCATACTGATATCGGTAATGACCACGTCGGGTTTCTCGCGTTCATAATAATCCCATGCGGCCAGGCCATCCGGGAAATCGGCAGTGACCTCCAACCCGAATTTGCTCCATTCGACGGAATTTTTCAGTCCGATGCGAACGAGCATTTCATCCTCGACGATCATCACCTTATACATGCATTAGACCCCCTTCAAAATCAAAATCCAGTCATTCCCTCTTCCGCTGGTTGGGGCTGCAAAACGTTGAATGCCTTGATTCGGTATTGTAGAATCTGAATCTGAATCTGAAGAAACCTTGGTCGTATCTCCTGTTCTGGGGCAAAACCACATGGCATTCGCTTGCTTGCCCTCAATATACCCCATGACGACGTCAACGTACAAGCCATTGGGCAGATAAATGTAAGCGTTATATTTATTCTGCGCAGCAACGGCTTGATTCGCGCCTGCACGGTTCTGATGAATCAGATTCGAATTGGGTCTCCAATCCGGGCCCAGCTCCCCTTCGAGCAATGCACGCGCATGGCTCATCTGCTTTGCTCCCGGACGATGCAGTGCTTCAAGCCATGGCATAATGAAATAATCGCCTTCGCTGTTCGATTCAATGAGATCATGCGGACCTTGGTACATTGACCATATCGAATGGTGTCCATACGTATGACCCAGCGCGCCGGCAAATAAAGCGTAATACGCAGCTTTCCTCACATCCGCCGCATCGAAATAGCCCTGTTCACCCCGGAACCCGACAGGAATATCCTCGTAACATGGCTCGGCATCAAGCGTGGGTTTCACCGGCTTGCGCTCATAATCTTGCTGCACACGTCTATCATTGGTAATCTCCCGCTCTCCGTGTCCGGATTGAATCATGTTGAAATCAAGCCATGACTCATCATGAAGTTGGCGGGAAGATGAATCGCATCCCGGTGGATGGAAAGCCATAAGCTGCCGGGCACCACCTTGTTTCAGCCCCTGTGCCATGGACGTGACGATGTCGAAATGGCGCTTCGTCTCCAGTGGACGGTCTCCCCCCAGTACCCAGATAATCTGAGGATATTCAGCGTATCGCTCACCCAGCCATTTTCCGTAATCAAAGGCCGTTTCCGGTGTAAATATTTCCGGCCCTTTCCCCCACTTCTTGTTGAACTTGTCACCCCAAGTCGGGAGCAGTGCAACATACAGCCCAAGGCTGCCTGCAAGTTTCAGCATGGCGTCCACATGATCCCAATAGGAGTAAGGTCCATCGGTATCCGGATGGGCTGGATCAGGTTGACCATTCTCGTCCATATGAAAAGGCAGTCTGCCTTGAGCATTGCCCGTTGTGGTACCGCTGAACTCGGCCAGCAGCACCGTTTGAATGACTGTGAAACGCTGTTCGGCCCTTGTACGGAGGTACAGTTCGCTCTCTTTCCGGTTCAAACGGTGCAGAAGTTCCCAAGCCGTGTCGCCGAGCCAAAAAAAAGGGACTCCTTCCGACGTTTCCAGATAGCGACCGTTGTCGGAAACCCGAAGCGCAGTGATGGCAGATTGTGGATTGGTGGACATGTTATTGGACCCTCCCTGTTTTACAGTTCCATGGGCGTTGCTATGGCGATCATTCATGTTTCTGACGAATCACTCTCTAATGAAAAGCATAAAATGCACATTTGTTTTCGTAAAGGGCCTTTACCGAGCAGAATCGTTCAACCCGGCTTCGTTTTGTTCAACCACAGCCGCTATTTTTTCAACCGTTTCAATGGATAATTCAAATCTGACTTTTATTGTAAACGCTATCATTTTAAGTGCCGCAAGTCGACTGACATGAAACCACCTCATGGATTGACCTTTGCGGTAAACCATGAAAAAGGAGAGCTGAGATGAAAAGTAGATCCGGTCGTTTAGCTTCACGCTGGGGAATTCCGCTCCTTATATCCACCATGCTCGCTTCGTTTGCTCCCGCTCCTTCCGTAATTTACGCCAATCAGAATCAGAGCCAGAACCAGAACCTTAACAGTACCAGCCACACGATTACGATTGATACGAATGATGTGATTCAGGATGATTTTCTCGGCGTTGGCGTCAACACCATTCCCACGGCCCTGATGCCCGGGCAAACGCAATACGGGTATACGGAAGCCCACTGGGAGGTAGACAACAAGCGAATTCAGACCATTCAGCCCAAGGTGGCCAGAGTGTGGTTTCAGATCGACTGGATGGAGCCTGTGAAAGGAAACTATACGTGGGACAGCGCCAAAATGAAAGCTTTCTACAAATACCTGGACGCCTTCAAGGCTGCCGGAACCGAAATCGAGCTGAACTTTGGCTGGAAAGTGGGATCAACGGTGCATGACTGGTTTACCATTCCGGGGATAGATCCATGGACAAGTGCGCCTGCTGACCTGGATGCTTATGCGGCTTCCGCCTCTGCCCTGCTGGAGGAGTTGATACTGAACCGCGGTTACGACAACGTGAAATATTTGACGTTTTATAACGAACCGAACGGCAGTTGGGACTTTGAGGCTCCCGGTGACCAGAAAGCCTATTATGCCGAAATGGTTAATAAAACGAGTGCCAGGCTGACTGCGGACGGTCTACGCGATCTGATCGAAATCTGGGGTCCCGAAGAAACGGGCGCTCCGGCCTGGATTGAGTACATGAAACAACATGCGGATGATGCCATCGACGGATACAGCTTCCATGTATATGGGGAATCATATGAAGGACTCGGGAATGCCTTTGCGTTGCGGAAACAGTATGTCGGCGACAAGCCGCTTCATCTGACCGAATTCGGCTGGGCAGATGATCAGGCGAGCAATTGGGATGCGGGTTATGCAAACTCGGTCATTCAAACCGCCAATATGGGCGTGAAATCAGCTCTCATGTGGCAGTTAAACGGGGTTTGGACCAATGATCCTACCGGCGGAACGAACGGAACATATACGATGTGGGATGCGCTGGTACTGGGGCTGACTCCTCGCAAAACATTTTATATCGCAGGCATGCTGAATCGTTATATTCCTGAGCACAGCGAGGTTCTGGCTGTGGATACGGGCGGTTCGACCGACGTACGCGCTGCGGCGTTCAGAGGCGACGACGGCAATTATACCGTGCTCGTAGAGGCCAAAGCCGGCACGGAAAAAGAGATCACGCTCGATTTTGGCAGTACTGCGGTCAACCAGACGTTCCGTAAATTTGAATACAACAACGATATTGTTCAAGAAGCCAATGCGGTTCTTCCTCCGGTTGCAGCAACCTTTCCAGGAGGAACTTCGCTGACAGACCGCGACGTGGATGGAGATTACAATGTGATCATCTACACGACCCGGCCTGCCGAGACCCAAGTCAAGCTGGATGAAGTAAATCCTACTGTCCGCTCAGGTGATTCCATCACGCTTGGGGCAGAAGTAATCGATAATACCGGAAGTGTGACTTGGAGCGTCGTTGGACAAAACAACGGCACCATTAACCGTAGCAGCGGCGTATATCAGGCACCACAGGTGACGGATGAAACGATGATTGCGGTTCGCGCGACCAGCACGGCCGATCCATCGGCGTATGGCGTCGCCCTCGTACGCGTCCTTCCTGCGTCACAGGCGGATAAAGTCGAAGTTCCAACATTCAGCCTGGATCGGCACATATTCCCTAGCTCCGAAGTGCTCTATCTGGAGACGGCGACGAGCGGAGCGCAAATTCGGTATACGACAGACGGCAGCGAACCTACGGCCCAGTCCTCCCTGTATGTCAGACCGATTGTGCTGAACGAAGGTTCACTTGCACTCTATAAAGCCAAAGCGTTCAAAGATGGTATGCAACCCTCAGGCACGGTATCCTCCCTGTATCAGATCGGACAGATCAGCAGCGCACCGGACGGGTATAAGCTGTGCATGGTCGAAAACGGTGGAGAGTGTTATTTTCAGGGTAAAGCGGTTGTCGCTTACGGTGCAGACGGATTATTTAATTATTCCATTCAGGAAAACGGCGTTGCTTGTACAAGCGCCATTCTCGGCGATCCGATTCCGGGCGTAGACAAGCGATGCTTTGTTAACCCCGAAATTCCGGATGAGCTTCCGGTAGTCACGCTCTTCAACGCCGGTTTTGAAAAACCGGCTACCACTTCGGCCAGACCGGGACCTATGACCAACGGATGGGTGTTCGACAGCCGCTCCGGCGTGCAGCATAACAACGGTGCATTCCAGGCCACTGCCGCGCCCCAAGGTGTGCAGACAGGTTATCTGAAAACGGATGGCGGCGTCTCCGGCACGATAAGCCAGTCGATCCATTTCAAGCCGGGAACGTACCAAATGTCGTTCAAGGCGGCCAAACGCACCAGCTTTGGCGGCACCCAGTCCTTTGACATCTATTTCGATGATCAAATCATCGGTTCGTATCAGCCTGAATCCGGCAACTTCCAGACCTTCCGCACAGAGCCCTTCGAGACGGCTGGCGGAAAACATACGATCAAGTTCGTAGCCACAACGACTCAAGGTGACAATACGGCTTTTATTGACGATGTACGAATTGCGTTTCCACAGACCCCCTAAGACCCCATATATCGCCAATTCGAGCTTTGAGTCCCCTGTGGTTAACCGATCCGTCAGGCACGTTGAGCGGGGTAGTTGCTGGATGGAGCTTTTATTGATTAGGCAAGGATGTTGCGCGGTGGCAGCAGCGTAACTTCTACTCCAGTACCCGCCGGGGTTCAGGCTGCATTTGTTAGAAGTCAACATGGCGTTCAAGGTTCATTTCATCAGTCGCTGACGTTTCCTGCGAGCAGCTACGCCATTAACTTGAAAGCTGCCGCTCAGAATGCAAATGTGCCAACACATATCTCAAAGTGAAGTCATTGCCTCAAGTTGAAGAAACTAGTTTAGACTGATTCCATATAATAAGCAACGGCCAGTTTAAGATCTTAAAGTCTTAGACTGGCCCTTCGATGGAAAAGAGCCACATTCCCGGGAACCACGGCGCGATGAGTTCAAATATCTCCTTCGAGAACAACCATACTGTCCAATGAGGTTCAGCGTAGAGGAGATGGCGATGTTCCAGAACGGTTTCAACGTCAAATGATTCCAAAGCGCGTTATACATCACGCCGAACACTACCGCAGCAATACCGGCTATGCCGGCCGCATTCCATAACAACGACACACGGACCGTATCTCCTTGATAAAACAGAGTCAATAACAGCGCCACCCACAACAAGCTCAACGTAAAAATTGACCCCATTTTTTGCTTATTCTTTTAATGTGATGTAATCCATACTCTAAAATAGAAATTGTACATCGTATCCTCCCATTATTCAATTTAATAAACCTTCACAATTCCAGAAAAGCGCCCATTTAGGCTTAAGGCTTTGAGCGAGATTTCGGTACCCGACAGCCCTCCATCATGACAATCTCCTGATATTTTGACAACCGCAACGCCCCCCAAAAAACGAAACCTTCCATTCCTTCATTTGCTCTTCTATATATGTATGGATGACCTATAATGATTCCACTATCATTAATACCTCTCTCATATAGTCCTCTTTCCTTAATCTCACTATAATCTGATCGGACGCTTAAGGATTTGCTCGGTTTGCCTATATCGCGCAGTTATCTGGTGCCGATCGGCTTTGCTTTTACAACTTTGATGAAAATACTTCTGAATAGAAATACATTTGGAAGGAGATGATGCACGCTCAATGTGCCTTCTATCTCTTTGAAAACGTATACGGCTAGACTCTAACTTTAAGTTTTCACTTTTTCAGCTTAAAGGAATAACTAACGACCATCCTTGTCATGTTTAAAGTATATTTTCGTTAAAATGTTGTTATTCTATCTCTAACTTGGTAGTAAACATAAGCATCCGATCAATGTTAAGAGATTGTTATGCCTGCCATTCAGTAATAACCGTTTTTGCGTATCCTATGTAAACGATGTGAATGTCATTAACCTCCACCCATTTGCATTATTAAATAAAATCTTCAGTGTGTTTAGCTCATAGAAGAACATATCCACTATGATAAAGAGCCGCTAAATATAGCGACTCCAATAGAAATATAATCTTGCCCTTCCCCCTTATGGTATACATAGCTCATTTTTCTCCTTATTAGTTCAAATTAATTTTAAGAAGAATTATACATTATTTAATATTTTCCATAAAAATCAGTTAGAAACAGCTGAAATTCGCGCGCAGCTTGGGACAGGTAACGCGCATCATTCCATGCAACGGAAAACGCCCGCCTACTTTCCACGCCTTCAATCCGGAGTAAAGGGTAGGACGGAGGTTCATCGCTTTTACAGCCGGGAATTAACGCTACGCCCAGACCGGCTTGGACAAGATGGCCTAGAGCGGCGGGCTCCTCCACCTCGCATACGATGTTCCGCTGTATGCCTGCCCGTTCTATAATTCCGTCGTTGACTTCGCGGAACGGATGGCCGTTTTTGTATTCGATAAACGGTTCGTCTGCCACCTCTTTCAAAGAAATGCTGTCCCTGTACGCAAAGCGGTGTCCGCGCGGGACAGCCAGAAATACCTCCGTCCACAGCACGGGCAGGTTAGAGATGCCTGGCTGCGGCGATGGCAGGGACCCGAATGCGAGGTCCACGCTGCCCTCCTCTAGCAGCTCTTTGATACTGTACGTTGCTGCGGGCGCAATTTGATTAATGCGGAAGTTGACCTCCGGATACTGGCTGCGAAAAGCAGCCAGCGCAGGCGAAAGGCGATTCAGCGTATTGGTTGCAATTACGATCGTTCCCCGTTCCAGCCCTGCCATATCCGTGATTTCCTTCCGTCCTTCCTCCAGCAAGCTCAATGCTGCCTCGGCTTTTGCAAGAAATGCTTTGCCAAAGTCGTTAAGCCGAATTTGACGGTTGCTCCGGTCGAACAATGGCACGCCCAAATCCTCTTCCAGCCTGGATATTGTCTTACTGAGAGCGGGCTGCGCGATATGCAGCTGCTCTGCCGCTTTGGTCATGTGCCCCAATCTGGCTGTTATGCGGAAATAGTGAAGCTGCAGCAGTTCCAAGTTTTCACCTTCTTTTCATACACTAAAAGTTATGGATAGTGGACTAAATATATATTTTTCATTATTTATTTAACAGTATAAAATACGGAGTGACTAAAAGAAAGGGTGATTTCCATGAACGTAAAAAAACTATTGTATATCCTCGCCTTCACGTTGATTCTGTCCTCCATGAGCGCAACCATGTTTAATATTGTGCTACCCAAAATGGGAGAGGAATTCGGCTTGTCCTATTCGCAGGTGAGCTGGGTATCCGCCATTTACCTTTTGGTCTATGCTATTGCCTCTGTAGTCTATGGCAAGTTGGCCGATCTGATCAAGCTGAAAAACCTAATGACCTTTGGCCTTGTGCTTTTCGCCATCGGTTCGTTGATCGGGCTAATCTCCCAGGACTATTGGATGGTGATCATAGCCCGGGTCCTGCAAGCTTCTGGAGCTGCGGTCATCCCTGCCTCGGCGATGATCGTTCCGGCAAGATACATTCCGGCAGAACGACGTGGCTGGGCGCTGGGAATAACGTCGAGCGGTTTGGCCATCGGGAATGCACTTGGGCCGATCGTATCCGCCCTGCTCGTCAGCTTTGCCCATTGGCGCTGGTTGTTCTTCCTGCCGCTGCTTCTTGTTTTTACATTGCCTTTGTATCGCAAATATCTCGGAGATGAACAAGGGGACGGTGGTAAGCTGGACTGGATCGGGGGAGGTTTGCTGGCGGGAACTGTAGCATCTCTTATGTTGGCGATTACGTTCTCGGATTGGAGAGCGGCTGTTCTTGCCGCAGTATTCTTGCTGTTGTTCCTTTTCCGCATTTCCAAGGCGGATACACCGTTCGTCAATCCTGCCTTGTTCCGAAACAGCCGCTTTTCGTTGAGCTTGACCATTGCATTTGTGGTGATGGCTATAAGCTACTCACTACCTTTTCTTACTCCGCAGCTGCTGGCGGATGTCCACCGGCTTTCGCCGAATTTGATCGGGTTTGCCATGGTGCCTGGAGCTGCGGTTGCGGCCATTTTGGGGCGAAAAGCGGGTAGACTGGCAGATTCCAGAGGAAACAATGCGTTATTTTCATTAGCCGGCGGGCTGCTCGTGACATATTTTTTACTGCTGTCTTTTTTTGCTGGTTTGCCGCCCGTGCTTGTTGCTTTATTTCTTGTTTTCGGGAACGTTGGGCAAATATTCATGCAAATTGCAGTATCCAATACGATAGCAGGTACACTGCCCAAGGAACAGATGGGAATCGGAATGGGACTGTTCTCGATGGTAAATTTCATATCCGGCGCCGTGGCAACGGGGGTTTACGGAAAAGCCATCGACCAAGGCGCGACCTTTCGCCTCAATCCGTTTTATGATTACGCGGATTCATATGTGTATAGCAACTTGTATACATTATTAGCGTTCGTCGTCTTGGGGGTGTGGACCATCTATTGGATCTGTTTTCGTAGCGGGGCGCCTATAAGTCCAAGCGCAAAGAACGTTAAGAAACAGGCAGCGAGCTAATGAAATGATTGCAGAAAAAGACACCTCCAGCACCATGAGTAGTAAGCTCACGTCTCTTATACCAATGACGTGGGCTTTTTGGAATTTATACTCCGTCCCCGACCCTCAATCTCCAGTCATTACATCGTATGGTAGTACCAACAGGGTATTCAAAATCACATTCACCAATAAGGGAGAAGCCGAGCTTGCGACAAATGGCATTAGAAGCAGGATTGCTGATTTTAGGAAAAGCATGAATGAATTCATGTTTCTTTTCAGAATGGATCGAAGCTATGGCTTTTGCTGTTGCTTCTGTGGCGATCCCTCTGCCTTGGAATACTGGTAAAACACTCCATCCCACCTCATAAATCGATTCTCCTTGCCAAGACTGATCCCAATAGCCCACACTGCCAACAACCTCAAGACTCGGAAATAGGAGAATCTTAAACATTCGTCCTGTGCCTCTTTCAGCGATTTCACGATAGCGCCTATGACGAGTCACGAGTTTTTCCTCAGTTTCTGGACCTCCAAGGTGCGCTGTCATCTTTGGCGAATTTAATTGGCGAAGTAAACCTAGATCCCCTTCATTCCAAAGTTCAATGATTACTTTTCGCATATTACTTTGTTCCGTAATGTTACTCACCTCACTGTTTTTTTCGATCGAAACAAAACTATAAAACATCTGCTGTTTTCATTTTAATCATACCGGAACATACATTCTTAATCCATCTAAATTCACCTCAATAATTTACAGGTAAAATAACGATTAGAGATACGCCTAATTGCAATAGGAACATGTTCCTGTCCAACACGGTAATCGGGTACATGGTCTTGTACCGAAAAAAAAGCCGCTAATATAGCGACTTCAATGGGAGTATGTGCTTGTCCCTCGAGATTAAATTCGGTCTACCTCCTCTTGTAAGCAGCCTTATGAAAAGCATTGATATAACCAAACAGTGCTTCGCCATCATCAGGCACATCCGTATTTCCATCCAGTGGCAGCATCATTGCTTGATAAGGCTCTGGCACCATTCTATATTGATGAACATAGGAAGTTAGGACGAACCCGTTGCGTTGCCAAAACTGAATGCGTTCCTGATGAGCCTCCGTTGTGCCGGATTCCGCCTCGATAATCATACCTTTGATCCCGTGTTCCTTTAACCCCCAGGCTCTGAGCTGCTCCAGCATCCAAGTCCCGATGCCCGATCCGCGAAGCTTCTGTTTAACCGCGAGGTAATCGATGATCAGGATGCGGTTCGCTGCCTTCCCCGCCAGTCCAGTAACAGCCATCGCAACCACTTCTCCATGATGCACGCCCGTGTGTAAGTAACCAATCCCCCGGTCTAGCATACTGCGCAGAATGGCTTTTGTCTTGGCGCCGGTTGGAAAAGCCTCATGATAGATCCGCTCCATCCGCGCCCACAATGCTTCATCCCACGCCTCTATAGTAGTAAACTCTAATTCCAGCATCTCATTCGCCTCCAGATTTTTATCATAACAAATTCCGCCTCTGCTAACACTGTTAATGCTGCTGCTGTTTTTATTTATTCCGTGTAATCGGTTGATTACAATTTTTTTGAGATTATCCATTAAACAATTTACTTCTCTGGTTGGGAGGAAATAATGCCCTACTTCAACAGGATATGTTCGTCGTCTTTTCCTAAACAATAAGCGGATAAACCTAAAACAAGAACCGGTTCAGGGTCGATCTAACATAGATAACATAATAATCGGATTATACTTATATTAACCATAGGAGTTGTCGTCATTAAAAGTATATTGATTCCATCTATAATGGCAAACAAATGCTGGCTCAATTACGAAATGTTCGTGGAAGACTTTTCTGAGAGAATGACTATGTACACCAACTTGTTAGTGTAATTGGAGCATAAAATAGATGGCCTTCTCGTAAAGTTGGTAAAAAGCAAAAAAGCACCAGCACCTGCTTCGCAGGGATCTGGTGCTTTCAGAGAATTGTATTCAATACGATTAGTATAATCTACGATCCTAAGGCTCGTCAGCGCTCGGAATTTCGTAATATTGCTCAAGCCGTGAAGACCTATAATTCCATAAATCCCCATGTCAGTCCCCTAATATCATTCAAGGTTCTAATTCAAGGTGCATCTTGGCTTCCGCCTCATCCCATGGCACCGAGTAACCCGCCCCCTTGGCGCAAAAGATGGAGGAAGATGTATACAATGGGTCTGCCCCTTTGCGGTAGCCCATCCGCTCTATGACTTCCTCCGTATTATGGCAGCGGTCGTAGCCGCCGAACACGCAGCGGATACTGCCTCGTCCATGCGTAAAGGATGCAAATTCGGCACTGTAGTTCATGAAAGTCGACACAGGCACCCTGCCCGTGACCACCGCTTGCGTTCCGGCTGTCTCCGGCGGATTAAAAATACCTGAAGCACGCTGAATATCGGACAGCACCCTGCCCATTTCATCGATAGCGACTTTGATTTTGAAATCGTAATAGGGCTCCAGCAGCACGTTGTCCGCCTTCTCCAGACCCTGCCGTAGTGCTCGTAAGGTAGCCTCACGAAAATCGCCGCCATGGGTATGTTCTTTATGCGCGCGGCCCCTCAGCAGCGTGATGTTCACATCGGTGACCGGCATGCCGGTCAGCAGTCCGTGATGCTCCCGTTCGTAGAGGTGATTCCGAATCAGATTCTGATAGCTGACATTCAGATCATCGGCATGACATCTGCTATCGAACGTGATGCCGCTGCCCCTTTCTCCCGGTTCAATCAGCAGATGCACTTCCGCATAATGTCTGAGCGGTTCGAAGTGTCCGTACCCTTTCACAGCCGATTCAATCGTTTCCTTATACAAGATTTCCGGTTGTCCAAAAGAGATCGCAAAGCCAAACCGCTCTCTAACAAGCTGCTCCAGCACTTCCAGTTGAATCAATCCCATGACGCGG
Source organism: Paenibacillus sp. FSL W8-0426 (assembly GCF_037969725.1). Taxonomy (NCBI): domain Bacteria; kingdom Bacillati; phylum Bacillota; class Bacilli; order Caryophanales; family Paenibacillaceae; genus Paenibacillus; species Paenibacillus sp. FSL W8-0426. The sequence continues at coordinate 3,601,326 of NZ_CP150203.1, forward strand.
ATCGAAATCTCCTGCAATTTCTCATCCCAAACGACGTTCAGAGACGGCTCCTCCGCCTCCAGCGTGCGAAAAGCACCGAGCACCTTCTGTACATGGTTCGAATTATCGAATAATACCTTCGATTGTAACGTCGGCTCCGAATCGTAAGCTAACTTGTCGGATATCGCCCCCAGGCCTTGACCGGTCTCGGCGGCCGACAATCCCGTAACCGCAAACAAATCGCCGGCTTCTACTTGTTCCACCGGCTGCGATTTAAGGCCGTTAAACAAGAAGAGCCGCGTAATTTTTTCGTCATATTGAACCCCGCCGCTCTCATAACGAAGCTGTTCTCTCACCTTCAACCGACCACCCAGTGCCTTAATGAACGTGAGTCTCGCTCCGCCTGCATCGTGCCGAATTTTATACACCCGCCCCTGGAACGAAGCATCCCCGTCATAAGTGGTTGTCGTCAGCAGATGCAGCTGATCCAGAAATTCAATGACGCCTGTATCCTGAAGCGCAGAGCCGTAAGCACAGGGGAAGAGAAGACCGGCCGCGATCATCCTCTGCAAAGCCTCCAGCCAGAAGCCAGAATCATCTCTTCCCTCCAGGAATGCTTCCAGCAAAGCTTCGTCCCGCTCCGCCATGGCCTCACGCAGCGGCTCACCGATGATGCCGTCAGCGAAGCCCTCTGTAATGCAACATACTTCCCCTGTCAACTGCTGACGGATATCCGCCTCGGTTCTGCCTGCATCCGCTCCGATCCGATCCGTCTTGTTGATAAAGAAAAACGTCGGAACCCGATGCTTGCGCAGCAGCTGCCAGACTGTCTCAGTATGGCCTTGGACGCCTTCAACTGCGCTTACAATCAGAATGGCATAATCAATGACCTGAATCGTTCGCTCCATCTCCGGGGAGAAATCGACGTGTCCTGGCGTGTCTATTAAATAGTAGCTGTCTCCTTTATATTCTATTACCGCCTGATCTGCGAACACCGTAATGCCCCTTGCCCGCTCGATGTCGTGGCTGTCCAGAAACGCATCCTGATGATCCACCCGCCCTCGCGACCGGATACTGTTCGTATGGTACAGCAGCTGTTCCGCAAAAGTAGTTTTACCTGCATCCACATGGGCGAACAGGCCAATCGTTAGTCGCTTCATCGAATCCCACTTTCAACATTTCTTGTTTTTACTGCTCATTCTATTTAAGCATAGAAATCGGGAGAGTGGGTAGAAGTCCGTTTGGAGAGAGAGTTCGGTTTCTTCACTGTGACTCCATGGTTGAATGTGACCGTTCCGAATTAATCCGAATACCCTAAAAAATGCACCTCCAATTGTTAGTTGTGTCTAACAATTGGGGATGCAGTTCATATCCTTGGGTGTCTTTTATATTGCTTGAATGAATAATATCATGCCTTAGGTATTTCATTGAAGAAAGTGACATCTTCAATCGGTAATCTTACCGTTCGGTGTCCGGGCTTCGTCGCCTTACCGATGGCGATAAGCATAACAGGAGCGTATCTCTCTGGAATATCGAACGCCTCTACAAATTTAGTGTGGTCAAAGCCGCCCATAGGGACCGTATCATAGCCTTTAGCGCGGGCGACAAGCATAAGCTGCATGGATACCAACCCACTGTCAATAAGTACTTTTCGGAGAACATTTTCTTGGGACATGCCCGCGAACAGTCTTTGGTAGCGTTCCACGAATGATTTAGCTGTCTCTTCAGGCATGTAACCCGCATCGACCGCCATTCCATAAATTTTCTCGGCCAATGTGTACCCTTCCAAATCTCCGAGTACCGCAATGACTGCTGAAGCCTCAATCACTTGCTGCTGGCTGTTGGCGATAGGAAGCAGTTTTTGCTTCAGCTCCTGCGAGTCGATTACAAGGAACCGCCACGGCTGCAGATTGGCGCCTGATGGAGCCAGCGTAGCTTGCTGCAAGATTTCTTTCATTTCCTCCCGTGGGATCATTACTTCAGTATCAAAGTAGCGTATGGACCGCCGATCTTGAATAATGTTAAAAAACGGCTGCTCCACCTTTTGGTTCGGTTGTACAAAAGACATTCTTCTCTCCTCCTCATACTCACTATCCTCAATTGAGTCACAGTTAACAGTCTCATTTACTCTGTAAGAAACAAGCCCTAAATTTCACTTATCTTTGAACGGATATCCGGAATCGATTAATTCCGGGAATAGCTTGCGGACACTAGAAGTGTCCAATTCCAAAATCAATATCTTTTAGCACATAGCCATACTCCTCCCTAAGCTTTATAAGACTAATTCTGCTTTAGTTAAACCACATAGCACTGCAGTAAAATAAGTCTTATTGTTACTATAAATTATTCAATATATAATCTAAAGTAGACACATTATTTTAATATAGCCTTATAAAGTAGACTAACTATATTATAGTAAGGAATGATTTTGTGGATATAAGCAAAGAGAACGAACTATGCCTCATCTCCATTTGCGAAGCTTTAGAGGTTGTTCGCGGAAAATGGTCTATTTTGGTACTTACCTTACTTAGTTTGGGTCCGCAGCGATTTAATCAAATGCGAAGAAATTTAGACAACGTCAGCATCAAGTCTTTAACGGATGCCCTGCGTCATTTGGAGCAGCATGAAGTAATCAACCGCCAGGTGTTGCCTACATCACCTGTCACCGTTGAGTATTCGCTAACGGATAAAGGAAGGGCATACACTCCCGTACTTCGGGAATTGCGCATATGGGGTGAGACCTGGGGGAGAGAAACGTCTGAAGCACGTTGATGATCGCGAACCCTCCTTAGGTTAAGCTGTTCCATAACTTCTCTAACCGGACTGAATGCTAATTTAATATGAATTGCACTCATCTATATTTACACTGTTGCCACAAAACACACCTCCAAGATGATGTCCATATCTTACGACATGGTTACATTTTCTTGAAGGTGTTTTTATATTAAGCCACCAAGCGGGGTTTGTCCCCTTGTGGGAGATTGGGAAACATCAACTATTCATTTTGGTAAGGTGTTTCATAAGGTTCAACATACAATCCTATTTTTTTAGATGAACTTCTAACCGTAAGTAGAATGGTTTTCAGTTCACTATCTTGCATTATTCAGTACTGCATGCTATTATTCTTTCTGTACTACTGAATAATGAACAATAGCTTGATTTGCGATCTATTTCCAACTTTGACCGGGCCGTGATCTCTTTATTCATTAATGGTGGTTTGATTTATCTAGCTAAAGTCATCCGTTAGCGGACTGGTGATAACTTGAAAGGCGGTAACAACCATGTTTAACATTAGTTCAAAAAATGACAAGAAAGCACTCAGAAGACGGCTGTCAAAGTTTCCTCTTCCACGTATCTCTCCCCTTCCGTCGGGATGGAAAGGAGCTATTTTTGGAGTTTCTATTGTTACGTTGTTCATTTGTTTAGTTCAAGCTTTCTATTACCTTGGGTCGCGAGGGGTTCAGGACTACTTCGTCGGTACAATATTATCGATTCTGGCCGTTCTTGGACTCACGGGACTTGTTGCAGGCGTGTTGCATTGGGCTAAAAAAATGCCTTCTCGGTATGTTTGGTTCCTGCTGGCATCTATTGGTTTACTGTATCTCAGTTTTTTAGGACCCCTACCGTTAACGTTATCCATTCTTTTATGCATCCTCTTCTCCTTTTCTTTACTTGGAGCCTTGCTTTATCGATTCATAAAGGGTTCGTATCGCGAAGCTGCAAGGTGGGTAAAAGTAACAGCAAGTTCAGGGATTGCTGCGGTGTTTATTTTCATTTGTGTACTGGGATATTGGCTCACTTGTGGAGGTTTTGCCGAGTTAGAGGTTCAGTATCCTTTACAAACCGTCAAGACTGCGGACAATTACTCAAACTCCGTGGCCAATCCGGCTGAACCTGGTACATTTCGTGTAAATTCAGTGACCTATGCAAGTAATCCTACGTATCGCAAAGATCTTGATACCCAAGGTCGTCTAACGACAAAGACTGTGGATGGATCGGCATTTGTAGGAAATTGGTCTTCCAGACGTACGAACACCTTTGGTTTCGGTCCAGAAGCGATGCCGCTGAATGGCACAGTTTGGTATCCTGAAGGCGACGGCCCCTTCCCGCTTGTCCTTGTTGTACATGGTAACCATCTTGCGACCGAGTTCTCTGATCCCGGATATGCCTATTTGGGAAAATTACTGGCAAGTCGTGGATATATCTTAGCTTCGATCGATGAGAATTTTCTGAATATTTCTCCGTACGATGATCTGTTTATTTTAGATGGATTGGAGGGTGAAAACCGTGCACGAGGTTGGTTACTGCTCGAACATTTAAAAACGTGGGAGTCATGGAATGCTTCTGAAGGAAATCCGTTCCATAGCAAAGTAGATATGCAGCATATTGCACTGATGGGACATTCCCGTGGGGGTGAGGCCATCACTACGGCAGCCGCGTACAATCAAATGACAACATATCCCGAAGATGCAACCATCAAGTTTGATTACCATTTTAATATTCAATCCCTTGTCTCGATCGCAGGTACCGACATGCAGTACCAACCGGGCGGACAACCCATCGAGCTTCATGATATCAACTATTTGTCCCTACATGGCTCCCACGATATGGACATCAATTCGTTCGTTGGAGCGAATCAGTATTTTCGTACACGCTTTACTGAAAATAGTCATTATTTCAAATCATATGTGTACATATACGGTGCAAATCATGGACAATTCAACACGGTTTGGGGTAAATCCGATGCTGCCGGGATCGGAAACATGTTATTTAATAACTCAGAGATCCTTCCTGGTGAACAACAGATTCAAGCTGCAGAAGTATTGATATCCTCCTTTTTGGAGGCCACATTGAGGAACAATCATTCGTATCGGATGGTATTTCAAGATCTAGGATACGCCAAGGAATGGTTGCCAGAAACCATGTATATCAGCAATTATTGGGACGGAAACACGACCACCCTCACTAATTATGAAGAAGATTCCGATCCGGGGACAACCACGTTACCCGGCGGGCGTTTGGAAGGAGACTCCCTAAAGGTCTGGAAAGAAGACAAAGTAAAGATGGAACTGTCGGATGAACAGTATAGCGCGGTTTTCTTGGAGTGGGATAACAGATCGGCTTCCTCCACTCCTGTATATAAGGTCATATTGCCGGATTCGGGGATTGATATAACTGACACAAGTACTCTTGTTTTTTCCATCGCTAACCATGATACCGGGCAAGAAGCTCATGAAGCAGACACTTTAGTCGACCTAACGATCTCCGTTGAAGATGAAACTGGAAACGTGAGTCGCTTGCCACTTAGCAATTTTTCACCCCTTCTCCCCATGTTCGAAGGTGTTCTTGCCAAGCGGCCGTTAGGATTCTTCCAAACGATTAAGGAACCGATTTTTCAAAACTTTGCTTTCGATATGAATGATTTTATTAAAGCCAACACCAATTTAGTGCCCGAACGGATCCGCAAGATTAGTTTTATTTTTGACCAGACCACCAAAGGTAATATCTTAATGAAAGACATCGGTATTCGGAATGATAAAAAATAAATGACTATGGATTTGGAGGTGTAGGCACAGCGGGTTCTCCATCGCGGCCAAGCCGCCGGCTTGCCGTTTCTCTACGACCCGTTGCCGGGACGTGAGTTCCCGCTTTTGCCAAACCAAACGTCGGCATATTGTTGTACATACATTCATATTGCCCTTCTGGGACTAGATAGGTTTCGTGAAAAATACCTACATCTCCTCCTGTTCCAATTTTGCGGTTGAAATCCCTCCATGCCTTCAAATGGTTAGCTCCGTGTCGGGCATAGTGCTCCAAGTGTTCAAAGCTTCTCCAATATTGAATGAGTGTAAGTCCCCGTCCAGAAAAGTGATAGGAACCTTCCATGAACCCGAGCTCCTCTTTGTTCCGGTACAGTTCCTGAAGCATCGGGGACATGGCATTCATAACAGGCAGCCATTTATGTACCGCCCACCACTTGTTAATCCGAAAACCAATCACGAACACAACGAAGGAACCCTCCATATGTGCGGTATACCGACCTGCAATCACGTTACCCATGCTTATTCACTCCTTCTCCTTTATTTCAAGCAAACCCATATGCGTTTCATAGAAGCGACCGATATCCGTAGAATTGTACAATTGAGCCGTCAGGAACGCACCATAAAAAATGGTGAAACAGATCTGTACAGCTTGTTCCAAGGTAAGAGTGTAATGGAGCTTCCCAGCTTGCTGTTCATCCCTCATGAACTGTTCGAATAAAACAAACATATTAGGCGATTGACTTCCTGCTTCCTCTTGGCCCGGAAAGAGCAGCGATACTTCAGCCCGACTCAGCTCAGGCATGCAAGGCTGCATGTTCTGTTCTGCGAGAAAAGAGATCAAACTCGGCATCATTCCCGGTCTTACTTGATACTCCTTAGCGACCTCGGACAGCAAATGGCGGAATGCATGAAATCCTTTTATACCTTCCTGTTCGATTTCGATTATCCGTTCAGTGAGCCAAACCCGCATAAAATAAATAAGGAGATCCTCTTTACGTTGATAAAACTTGAAAAAAGTGACCTTGGATATTTCAGCTCTCTTGCAGATATCCTCAATCATGACCTGGCTGAACATCCGATCCTTCATTAAGGATAATCCCGCTTCATACAGCGCAATTTTGTTCTTGGCTTTTTTTAATTCCCTTAATGGGATATCCCGGCTCATAGCGATTGCACCTCTTTAATATTAACTACAGTAAATAAATTAACACGAGTTAATTTATTTTGTCAATGTGGCTAAATAGACAAAAAATACCCCTTACATTGTTATACAGATGCAGGGGTACGGCCTAGTGTAAATCATTTTTATCCTATTGGACTCATTAAATAAATCGCCAAGGCCCGATGTCTGTGATTCGGCGCCCAAACCGCATGGTTCAATAATTCGATCATAACCAAAAATAAATGAATCATGTGAGAAAAAATCTTTAGTATCCAAAAACTGTGATTGATCTAGAAGCACATAAATATAGTTATTCATGTCAATACAGTCCATCAAAAAAGTGCATATATCCTTGTTGAAGTGCCGGATCAACTGACGACTTAAATGTTGGCGAAGAAACCAAGGACAAAATTCAAAGGAGGGAGTGCGGTAGAAGTCCACGTAAGTGCTTCCCTTATTCAAGGTGAGTTGGAGCGGAATGAAATGTGTCATAATCCATGGTTTAGCCTGTGAGTAATTGGCTAAGACGGCAAACATATTTGCCTGCCACTGCCACGAGGTTATAGCCGGATACTTCATCGGTAATATATTGGATCGCAATTAGGCACCCCCTTGGGTAAAGAATTTAATTTTCCCAAATGCTTGCCAGATCATTGATTTGAAGTGACACGACCTTTAGTTCTCCGCCAAGAGCATAGAGTTCTAGCCCCCTACTTTCCAAGTCGGGGAAAATCATGTCTGAAACGATTGTTTTTCCTTTATTGCCGAAGACCTCTACACTAGACCAATCCACGTAAATGCTCAACTGTATCTGTTCATGCTCTGACTTCATAAAGGCCTTGTGTTTTGCAGCAAAATCGGGATGAAAATCAATAGCGTTCGACTTCGTCCGATCGACAAACAACTCCTCATTCAAGACATTATATCCAATGATCGTCTCCTGATTGGAAGACTTTCGCACCTTGAACCCAAATTCTATGGCAGTACCGATTTCAAATTCCGCAATAATTTCTGCCTTTACAGCAGAAATATCTGACAAGACGTTGCTGCCTGGCTTAATCGTCAAGTCTTTCAGTGATAAAATCGGTTTCCTTAGTTGGCTTAACTCACTTATAGGTGCTTGAATTAAACGGAGCCCCTCCGAACAACTCTTAAGTTGTATCTCCCGGGGAATGGACATGTTGCCACGCCATTCCTTTGAAGGAAGAGTGGAAGCATACCGCCAATTGTTCATCCATCCAATCCATATCTTTCGTCCGTCCTCGTTCGGAATGCCATCCCAGGTCACGGCCGCGTAAAAGTCAGATCCGTAATCGATCCATCTGATAGCATCCAAAGATTCCAATGTTTCATCTGGTGTGAATGACTTACCGTCAAAGCTCCCTATGAAATACATCATGCCAGAACCTCCAGCCGGTGGCTCTGGATCCTTTGGATTCACACCATTTCGATCCCCGACACTTAGCGTCAGAATCCACTTCGTAATACTGGGATCCTCAGCTACTTGGATTCGAAATACATCGGGACACTCAAATACCCCACGGTGAATACCCGGAATATCGGAACCGAACTCGCTTGCAAAAGACCATTCCTTAAGATTTGAGGACGTGTAAAATTCGACACGGTCTCTTACAGCAAGAACCATTATCCACATTGAGGATTCATCATGCCAGAATACCTTCGGATCACGAAAATCTAGCGTTTTCATTGGGAATAAAACCGGGTTGCCTTCATATTTTGTCCAGGTTCGACCTTTATCCCTGCTGTAAGCGATGCTTTGTACCTGCGGTTTTCCTGGCTGAGCACTGTTGCCATCATTAGTATAGATAGCAACTAATCCGGATCCATCCTTGTTGAAAAATCCACTTGTATTGTTTTTGTCCACCACCGCACTCCCCGAGAAGATCGCTCCATCTTCTTCAGGAAAAATAGCCGGTGGAAGTTCCTCCCAATGCACTAAATCCTTGCTTACCGCATGCCCCCAATGCATTTTGCCAAAGTCAGGCTGGGTATCATGAGGTGTATGTTGGTAGAAAAGGTGATATTCTCCTTCATAGTAAACCATGCCGTTAGGATCGTTCATCCAATTTTCCTTCGGCGAATAATGTAATTGGGGCCTGTATTTATTTTCGCAAAAACTATTCTCTGGTTCTTTTCTGCCACTCATCTCACCCGATAAATGAATTTTCTTAATGTTATTCACTCTCCTTTTAGGTTATTTAGGATCTTATTGGAATGCGTGCTGGTAACTGCTTAGTGTACCTGAAATATGCATCCCTTATTAACAAAATAATCCATCTTCGTGCATTTGTCAAAATATTTTTACTTAAATATATATATTTTTGGTTATATGATTCATTTTATTTTTACATTTGCACAAAATTCTATCAATCCACTCGAAAATGACCAGTTTTATTTAAGATGAGCTAATTACCCTTCTTTATTTTGTAAACCAAATGTTCATCCCAGATGTTCATTAAAGCGCTGTCAAATTACATTTTTTATTGAATTTTATTTGATTCATCAAATTATGTTGTTAAAATTATTATTTCTAAGCTATTAGCATACTGTTTGGAGTGGTTATATAAATTCAGGCGGAGTCTATCCAACGTTTTATGAACCAAAACGAGACATTTCATTCAGAGGCTTTAACTTCACCGGTTTTTATTTAGATCCCCACCTAATCGGCAATCAGACTATGTTCTTGTTCTTTCCGGCAATAGAACTTGTACCGATAACATAAATAAGCCGCTAAAATAGCGACTTTAATGGGAATATGTTCTTGTACCTCGACATCTTTGGTCGAGATACCTGCTAATCTCATTTCAATAGTCTGCATCTACACTTCTACCGGGTAGTCAGTTCCTCGCAGCTTTCAATGGGCAATCTTTTTGTCATCCGACACGTTTATATCATGCAACTATTTTCTCAATTTATTATTTAAAGATGGATAAGAATATTGATAAGTTTCCCGAATGGGTCTCTAACAAAAAAACGCCGAACTCCCCATGGCTCCTCAGTTGGTCCATACTCAATTGGAATTCCTGCTTCTTTTATACGAGTCAACGCGTCATCAAGATCATCAACCTCAATTGACAGATCAGGCACAGGTGTTCCAGAGCCTCCTTCTAATAGAAAACTAACCTGAGTGTCCATTTTCTCGTTCGAACCGTATGTTGTAATAAATCCCATATCCATTAATTGATGAAGTCCAAGGATTTCCCCGTAAAAATGCGAGGCTTTGGAAAAGTCCTGCGCTGCAACATTTGCAACAATTCGTTTGACCTTCATTTTTCATCCTCCTAAAGTTTTGATATCTAATCATAAAAGCGATTGAGAAACTGAAATATATACGTAACACCAACTGGGGACAATTTCAGTTTGGGGCGAGCTAAGCGGTAATGTTTAAATTTAAACATATTCTGCAGCAACAGTCCAAGAAAGCGGCATAGGGATTATCGGCAAGTTCAAAAGGCAGCAAACACCGCTGACAACATGCCTTTTAAAAGGTACATTATTGGGCCCGAACGGGCCATATTTTTGAGTGGATTTAAATAAGACCTACATTTTGTTGTTATTATGTAAAATACAATGGGTTCATAGATTGATTTTTCACAAAAAAGCTAGCCAATGTTTATCATCGGCCAGCCTCTCTTTAATTAAACCATTAACATTGTGAGACACAGGTTCATTGTATTCCGAACCTCTTTTTCCTTTTACGATAATGGTATATGTTCCCGATGGATCTGTCTTTACACTAAGGCAGCTGAATTCAATCCGATGCCAACTCGTTTCCCGGCTGAATAATTCAGTCGTTTACCGCTCGCGTTATGGAGCTTCCTGATCGGCCTTTAAAAGACAACGTATACTCCGGACACCTTATTCATTGTGGAGTACATTGACCGCATTAGCCGGAAGTCTTTTTCTTGTTCTTGCGGAGCAGCATCGTCAAGAACAGGAGGAGCGGAAGCGCAACCTGGAAGATCGGCCAGATTCTATTCAAGGCCACATGGAGACCGAACCATACAAATTCGGTAAATCGGGGTGAAATAAACGTCAGACCGTATATGATAATGCTCAGGAAAAGGAGGGCAGGCTTGTATCTGAAAGGGGTGACCGTTTGCATGCCGATGACGGCACCGAACAAAAACCCCGCCGTTTTGATCCCGATTCCAATAAACAATATCATGGTAAACAGGACGTCTGCCCGTTCAAACACCTTGGGCACCTGTATAAGCTGCGTTACCTCGAATAACGGATAGGTGCTGGATGCAGCCAACTCCGGGCCCAGCACAAGGATGGAAAGCTCATTAACGACTATAAGGAAAATGGCCGTAATCCAGTATACGATAACGATCCACCGCTTCAGCTTACGTTTATCCGCAATAAGTTTAAACAGAGTTAAGAAAAGTACCGTCTGCCCGAAGGGGAAGGACATAATTTCGGGTATGGCTGCCTTCACTACGGGCATGAAGCCGTTCTCCAACACGGGAAACAAAAATTCAAAATGCAAAAGCCCCGTAAAAGGAATCAGCAGCATAATACTGCCATAACCCAAAACCATGAGCAGCACCCATATATGGCAAAGAAGAAACCAGACTCTTGGACCGAACCGCACCACATCGGCACAGACGATTAACGCAATTAAAGTAACGATCCCGGTTGGGGTTCTGTTCAGTAATGTCAAGGTCCCGAGCTCCCCCATATCCCTGATCGTTCGGGATGACTCATATGTAAAGTAACCGATGAACCCGAGTCCCGCCAGACTTCCCATCCATCTTCCCCAATAATGGCGGAACATCTCGAATAAATCCAGCTCCGGTTCAAGGCGGTGAATGGTCAGGTACATCAGCAGCAGAATGAAGCCGGCGATGGCCCCGATCATCATGGCCAGCCACGCATCCTGCTTTGCATCGCCTCCCAATAGGAATAGTGTTGTACTGCCAACCTGAAACAAAGAGAAGGCCATGACCAATCCGGATACACGGGTAACGGTTTTACTCATCCTTTTTCGCTCCTCCAACAGGGTTAGGATTTGCTCCCGATATGCTTCTGCAGAAGCCCCGGGCGCCGAATTTGCGCATCCACCCGAACATCCAATTCCATCTTTTTAAATTCCCGCCCCCACTCGCTTTTCACTGTTTTCCACTCCTTCGGGTATTTGCGGTGAATCCGGTCAGCGAATCCCGCTGCGTCCACGCCAAGCTCTTGAAGCCTGGTCCAGCCTTCTTGAATCGTCCGTTCAACTTCTTTTTCGATCTCCGCTTCCATCTCATGGATGGTCTTCATTTTGGAGATATCTTTGTCGCATGTGGTTTCGATCAGTCCCCCGGTAAGTTTGACCGCAATCTCCATCGTGTAATGGAATCCGGTTTTGCGGGGGGTTAATTTGACTTTGGCGTTGTCTGCCCTGAACGACGTGTACATCTCGGACTGGTCGCCGCAAGGGAAACTAATTTGGGTATTCTTCACCTTTTGCGCCAAATAAGATAAGCCCAAACTTTCATCCCTGTTCAGGAATCCTTTGAGTTTTCCTTCATGAAACAACGCCAATTTGGTTAGAGTCAGCCTGAGCGGAGTTGAGGTCTTTTTGAAGACATCCATATTTTCGGCTTCCTCTTCGTTTTTGCGGGTTACCTCCCCGGTCAATTCGGCAACCGGCACTCCAATGGACTTGGAATCGGAATTCATGCTTAAAGCGAAATCATAAATCCTTGTTTTAGGAAAGACGGACAGGGTATCGCTTTCCTTATCGATCAAATCAGCCATCCCGGCACCAGGGAGCTTTTCGGGCGGCATGAGTTTTTTCAAAGTATCTGAAGCAGACCCCTCCGTCACGACCAAAGCTACCATTTCCCTAGCCTCGGTATTGCGCAGATAAAAATCGATCAGACGGTCCATGCCTGCCTCCGCCGCTCTTTTTCCAACATACACCACGCGATTATGCGAAATGTAGATCCGCCGCGATGTCTCCAGATTGCTGTTCGACAAAGCCTGATTATAGGTTTTTCCTTTTACCGAAATGACATGTGATGCGAGTTGGGAAGCTCCTCCAGATCCTCCTCCGGTTCCGCTTGCAATGGCCGACGGGATAATGACCTGATAGGATACCATCCACGAGCCATCCTCCATCATATCAACTCCCGTGGCTGAAGTTACCCACAGCTCGTTGAGCTCGATCCGGTTCCAACAGCCCGTTAAACCGAACAAGGCAGCCAGGACCATAATAAACCTGCCGAATTGATGCAACATCCGTTCCTCCTTATGCCATTGGGTCCCGACCGTGTTCCCCCGCCTGTTCCGCATAGGATTCCTGTTCCGTGGCCTGCCTTACCGGATTGACGTCGCCAATCATCACCGGCCGTTTTTTCATCTTCCACCAAGGCGCTCGTACAAACAGGTCTTTCATGTTGCTCCTATTGAACGGTGCGAGCGGCATCATGTAAGGAACGCCGAACGACTCCAACGCTACCAAACGAACGAGAATAGGTACAAGCCCTGCCAATACGCCATATAATCCAAAAGAGCCGGCCAACAGCATCAGCACAAATCGGAGCAAGCGGATGGAGCCGGCCATGTTGATGGCAGGCAGCACAAAGTTCGAGATGGCGGTGAATGATACCACGATAACCATGGCAGCGGACACCAGCCCTGCCTGGACAGCGGCTTGTCCAAGCACCAACGCCCCAACGATGGAGATGGCCGGCCCGATCGCCCGCGGCATTCGGACTCCGGCTTCGCGGATGACCTCGAAAGTCAGCTCCATAATGATGGCTTCGAACAGTGTCGGCAGAGGCGTGGCCTCGCGCTGCGCGGCCAAACTGATCAGCAGCGTGGTCGGCAGCATCTCCTGGTGAAACGTCGTGGTTGCAATGTAAACCGAAGGCAGCAGCAAGGCCAGGAAAAAGGCAGCCATCCGAATCACTCGAAGAAAGCTTGCGAGATCGTACCGCTGGTAATAGTCCTCGCTTGATACGATAAATCGAAAAAAGGTAATAGGGGCTATGAGCACAAATGGAGTCCCGTCAACCATTATGGCGACCTGGCCTTCAAGCAAGCCGCCCGCTACGGCATCGGGACGTTCGGTGTTATTCAGGGTGGGAAACGGTGTCCACACCCCATCCTGGATGAACTCCTCGATATATCCGCTCTCAAGGATGCTGTCGGTATCGATGGAATCCAATCGTTTGGAAATTTCCTGAACCACATCCGGATCCGCGATTCCCTGAATATATACGACCGATACCCTTGTCTGCGTATAGGCACCCAAGCTGCGGGATTCAATACGGAGCTCGGTCGATTTGATCTTTCTTCGAAGGAGCGCGATATTGGTAGAAATATCTTCGGTAAATCCCTCTTTGGGTCCCCTCAGCACCGTCTGGGACGTCGGCTCCTCGACCGACCTTTTGGATCCTCCACTGATCGAGACGGCAAAAGCCCTGGAGCTTCCTTCGATGATGAAGGCCACCTCTCCGTTCAGAATGGCGTCAATCAAGCCTTGATCGTTGTTGATGCAGGTTACACTCCCTATGGTGATATGATCCTTCAGCCACGTTACGTCATGCAGGTCGGAGATGGCTTCATTTCGGATATCATTAGCGAGATCTTCCACTATTCTCGTAAGAAGCTGCTGATCGATCAGGCCTTCGATGTAACCTACGGCCAAGGACGGGTTGCCATGGCAGTTATTCCAGCTGCGAAGAACAAAATCAGAGCTATGTCCCATTCGCTGATTCAGCATGGTCATATTGTCCTTAAGTGCACAGCTTAGCGGCTTCGATACGTCCGGCGTTTGCCGTCGATCGTTCGAACCACGCTTTCCACCACTGCTATGGGGGCGTTCCGGCTGTTTAAACAGCCATTTTTTCAACTTCTGAATCACGGAATACGCCTCCTTCTGGCTGGCGGTTAGGATGTAGTATGCAAAAATGTACATCTTTGTATACAAAGTACATGCAGAACAATCTCTTTCAGCATTGCTGAAGATGCGCCAAAGGCAGCAAAAGCCAAAAAGCCACCCTGAGGGCGGCTCTGATCCATGCTGCTTAAATAATCGGTTGCATAACGGAATCCAATGTCATCTCGACAACCTTTTGGATTGAAGGAGATTGGGGATAGAACGCAAGCAGTTCTTTCAGATTTTGCTCCAGAACTTGAATCGTGCCTTTATACAGTCTATTCAATGCCGGATCGGTCACTTCCTTTATCGCTTTTTTCAACTTAATCAGGACGACGGAATGAAAAGCGACAAGTTCATGTAATTCCATCGTTTCATGCCAGGCCAGATGTTTTTGCTGCACGCTCATGGTTTCCTCCTCGAGTGACACACCAGCATACAATAATGCGTTTGCTTCGATGGTTACTCTTAGTCGTGTCGGGTAACGGATACTGCAGCAACTGCTAAAAAGTTGCCGGGAGCACATGAAAGAAGCCGGTTATTCGGCTTCTTTCATATCTTTTTATGCAACATTTTTTCGGATATAGCGTTGTTTACTTATACATACATTTTTCATCGATGAGAAGAGGCATGGTCATGAAAAAAAATAAGCTCAACATTATGATTGTTATGATAGGAATTCTTGTTGTTGTTTCTGCTTGTGGGAATGTTACTGAAGAAAAACAGCTGGAGACTGCTCAAAACGTAAAACAGGAAAATGGTAATAGGGATGGCCTACAATCAGAAACAACAAACTCTGCATTTAATGCTAACTTTGAGAAAGGTGTATTTGTCGATTTCGGTAAAGATAATGACCCTTTATTGAATGAACAGATTAAGGAAAATTTAAAGGTAACCCTTGAAGCACAAACGAATGGTGACAAAGAAGCTTTCCGCAATACGTTCAAGACCCCTGAGACTGGTGATGCATATTTAGGTGTCATAGGTGATTATAAATTTACAGATATCGGACTTGTTCAAAAAGACACTACAAAAAATCAGATTTTGGTAGAGGTCCAAGGTGAATTAGCAAGAGAAACAGCAATTGATTCTGCTGCACTCACCTATTATTTTGCTTCGGATCCTGATGGGAATTGGTCTTTGGTTGCAATTGATTAATCTTTTCATTCAATTCGAGTTAAATTTGGGACCCCAACTGTACCAAGAGCTCAGCGTGCTCTTGAGCTAATCCCTTACCACTTTTGGCTTGCACTTGATGGATAAATCCGTTCAATGCGCCATTTTTTGCTCCCGCATTACCCGATTCATCGGCTTGTTGCACTTTGATCCATTGTTCTTTCAGTCTCTCAGCCAGCCCTTGATCATTAGGGAGGAACTCGTCAATAAGTCCTGCCATGCCTTGATAGGTAAGGATCACTTCATAAGAAAAAGAGGACTTTGCAGCATTCCCAGCGATATCATACACGGATGCATCGACCAGATGCGCTCCAATACCCGTTAAATAGGCCGGGCGATCTGCAAGCACAGCATCGCAATCACTTTTGGCTATACCTGATAATGCATCCTGAGCGGAGCATTCGATCCGGATGACATCATCGACTTCATAGACGGGTTTTCCGGAAAATTCAATGATAGGGGCCGTTTTGTCGATCTTTACCTCGGTAGTAGAGGGCACCCCGAACACGCCATAAGCTGATTCTGCCCAATACGTTACTGACGTTACGCCTTCTGCGCTTACTGTAAACTCTGTGGTACTACCTGGGGTCTCACGCTGCTCGATTCTCTCAGCCCCTGTAGTTTCGTAGAAGAGGGAAGCTGCTCCTTCCGAGTTCAACGTTATGGAAACATCTTCATGGTGCCAGCCCTGCTCATTTGCCTGCGGATTAAAGGCAACCTCAGTCAAGGGAGCCGTATGATCCTTAACCGTTACGGCAAAATCGTCGTAGTAAGCTGTTGAGATATTATAACGGCTGGTTACTGCGATCAGTCTGCCATACGCCGTTCCTTCCGGTGCCGTACCGCGTAGGGTTACTTTTTGCCATTGGTGAAGTCGAGATTCATCCAGATGCGTTTCAAGCGTGGACAAACTCTGCCCTTCCGCATTATAAAATCGGAACATGAACCCCGGCTGGCCTGATTCAATATAAATTTGAGTGCTTGCGGTATACTCTCTCCCAGGCACTAGTGCGATTGGATCGCTTTGCACCGCGACGGAGGCTGTACGGACAAGATCCGTTGTTTTCAGGCTGTAATCACCCGCAAAACTCTTGTCGCCGCTTCGCTCAAAATGGGCATCCCCGCTGGTTGCAAACATTGAAGTCCAGCCCGGCAGCTTTCCGTTCTCTTCCGGCTGCTCCAGTCCGGCATTGTTCACCGGCAAAGGTAGTCCCGGCGGTTCGGGTACAATCTCTCCATCGATTTTGATTCTATACAGAACCGTATTCGTTGCGAGATCGGTGAAATACAGGTTCCCATCCATCCCGAGATCAAATCTCGAAGCATCCGCTAATGTTCTGAAATCCAGCGTTTCCGGATCAATGACCGTCAGCTTGTTGTTAAACAGAACATACAATAGTCCGTCTTCCGACCAACGCATCGGATGATGGTGCCACTGGGTGTAATAAAGCTTCGGATATATTTTTTTATATTTAACAAGTTTGTACGTGTCCGGATCGATCGCAAAAATATATTCATAGGATGCTCCCCAGATGAGTCCATCCGGCCCGAGAGACAGGTCCCCAATGAAAACAGGATCGATAAGTTCGGGAATATCCAGGGTAAACTCCGTCATTTTTTGCTCTTTCTGAACATCCCATACAAAAATTTTGGCCTCCTGCTCGCTTGGCGTGGAGCCCAGTCCTCCCCTAATAGTCGTTGATCCAAAAATCTTTCCGTCTACATAGGCAGTACTAAGCACACTCTGATTCTGGACCACGTTGCGATGGACTTTGGTTTCACCTGTCGCTGTATCATGGACCGTCAGCGATCCTCCCAACGTCCCGTATCCGGAAATGGTCGAAATAAACAGTTTGCCGTCCCCTTCAGACATATGCACAAGCCGTTCCTGATCGTTCCCGAGTACAGCGAGACGCTGCGGATTCGTGCTTCCCGGTTCTTGATTCAGATCATAAACGTACAAGCCACCTTCCGGGTAGACTCCCATATAGACTTTGTTTCCAATCGGGTATACACTGTCCGCTTGACCGATGCTGAAAGGTTTTGCCGTCATGGTCTCTAAATCAACCAACGAAGATCTCGCTTGTGAACCTGTTGTTATCAGCTGTGTCTCTGATACGCTTTGAAGACGATTGACGACTCCCGGCAAACCCGGAATAATCGGAGGTTTTACGATGACTTTTTGGGTATCGATATTTAGCATGGCTACCCCGCCGTCATATCGGACCGTAACGAGTGTTTTTCCCGGCAGCTCGGGATTGTTCTGAAACTCTACCCAATCTGCGCCTCTGAATCCACTCTCATAAGTCATGCCGGTTTCCGCCACCTGATGCGTCTTCAGGTCAAAGGTTTTCAGTTTTTTCTCTGACATATAATACAGCTTTCCATCGACCGAGTCGGTCGCATGAAGACCGGTTACCTGCTGGAGCTCCGCATCAAGCCATGATCCTGTTGTTGTATCGTAGATGTAACCCTCACCCGGTATACCACTTCCATCCGTATAACGGGCGAACAAGTAACGGTTATCGATCGTACTCAAATCGTATACTGTATCGTTTTTGACGGTAAGCGAAGATGCAATATTTGTTTTTTCACCTGTAGCCAAATCCACTCTCACGATCTGTTCATGGGCCGTACCGGCATAAATATATCCACCCTGGTAAGCAATGGAACGGACATACTCCTGATCAAGCGCGCCAATAACGCGGCCGTAATCCCTCACTTGCTTGGTAGCAGGGTCATACTGCCAAACCTTGCCGCCCGGATAAGTCCCGACGTACACTCTCCCCTGTTCATCCGTCGTGATGCTGTTGGAGACAGACTGTCCTTCAAATTGGGCTACTTGAACGGCCTCATGGGTGACAGGCGAATACTCCCATAACCGTGCACCCGATCCTTCGGCCGCCACATATAGCGTACCGTTCGGCGCAACGGTATGCGCCCAAGAGCTTTCCGACGGCGCAAGAGAAACGGTCCGAAGCAGTTTGTACTCTTCGAGATCGATCACATTCAGGTAGCCAGGCTTTCCTTTGCTTGTGGCATACATCACGGGTTTTCCATCCTCGTAGCCTACGGTTCCGTTAAAGACAGCTACCGTGTAGTTGTTGGGAACAAGCAATTCTTCGGGTTCGCTGAAGTTTTTTTGATTAAGTCTGGATTCCTCTGCTCGGACAGGAGCAGGCTGCACGGGAAACATCACAACAACAAGCAAACAACTCATGAACATGGTGATCAGGTTGAAAAAAGGCTTTTTCATCACGTATCTCCCCTTCTTCATGTCATCAAAAATACTTGATCAACGTGGCCAGGGCCCCTTGAGCCGAGTCGGATTGATAATTTCCATAGGCTTGAAACGCTTCGTCCAACGCAAACATATGCGTGATAGCAGGACTTACCGTAATTCGCTGATCAGCAAGCAGCCTGACGTACTCGTCCATATTTCTTCCTTCCGTCCAACGCACGAAACCGATCGGATAATCCTGATTGTCCATCTCGTACTGCATATCGTACCTTCCCGGCCCGCCCGCTCTCGAGATCAGGATCTGGGCTTCTTTGCGAAACATCAAATCTCTTGAAAACTCCATGGACAAATCACCGACGATCACGACTTTTCCCCGGTCACGAAGCCACTCAAGTGACTTGTTGATCAGCATTTCTCCAGGTCCGCCAGCACATAAGAGGATGGAATCAAATCCGTGTCCCCCCGTTTCGTTCACCACAAAACGTTCCACTTCCTCTTCGCTTGAAAAGCTCGCTTGAATTCCCATCTGCTCCTGAAGCAGCTGAACCCGTGCTTCGCTCAGATCGTATGCAGCAGTGTGACATGCACCAGCAGCGGCAATTTGGGCCACAAGATTTCCGAGAATACCCAATCCAACGACAAGCACCTTGTCCCCGAACCTCACATCGGCTGTACGCAGTGCATGTATGGCAATGGCCCCGAGCCCTGTAAATGCGGCCTCCTCAGGTTTGACATGTTGAGGCACTTTGGTTACCAGATTGGTCGGTACCGAAATCACTTCTGCATGTCTTACGTAAGGCACACCGTAACAAGCCACTCGATCTCCCGGCAGAATATCCCTGACTTCACTCCCCGTTTTTTCCACAATCCCGACGGCACTATAGCCAAGATATACGGGAGATACGCCTGATTTCTTAATCGCACTCATCTCCGTACCGGGACTAATGCCCGAATATTCGGTTCTCACTTGCACATGCCGCTTGTTCAATTCGGGGATATTCGCTTGCAGTATCGTAACTTTTCCTTCCTTCGCAGCAACGATTTTCATTAGACAGAGCTCCTCCTTATGTCTGTTTAGCCCTTTTCCGAACCGAGCATCACACCTTTAGCGAAATACTTCTGGGCAAACGGATAGATCAGCAGAACGGGGATCATGGAAAGCACGATGGTTGCATTTTTGATCGACTGAGGGGCAAGAGCCGAACGATCCACAAGTCCTGCGTCGTTTTCCGCGCTGTAGATTAGCATATCCCGCAGCACGACCTGCAAAGGATATTTATCCGGATCGTTCAAGTAAATCAGCGGCAGGAAAAAGCTGTTCCAATGACCCATGAAATAAAAAAGACCGATGGAAGCAAGCGCAGGCTTGGATAATGGAATGACAATGTTGAACAGAATCCGGTATTCGGAAGCTCCGTCGATCAGGGCCGCTTCGCGGATCTGGGAAGACATGTTTTCGTAAAAGCTTTTTAAAATAATCAGTTCCATGGTCCAGATGGCATTGGGAAGTACGAGTGCCCAAACCGAATCCGTTAACCCCAGCTGCTGCACGACCACATAAGTGGGAATAATGCCGGGATTCAGGAACATGGTTAGAACGATGGCCATCATAAAAAACCTGCGTCCGAAAAATCCTTTTTGGGACAAGGGATACGCGGCAACCGCCGTAAAAAGTAAATTCACAAACGTGCCGAATGCCGTATAAAAGATAGAATTCAGATAGGCTCTGGGAATCGTATCATTTTTAAGCACCTCGACATAAGCCTCAAGGTTCAGACCTTTCGGGAAAAGAAACACCTTGCCTTGAACGACTGCTGCTGTATCACTTAAAGAAACGGCTGTAATGTACACGAGGGGATAGAGTGTCGCTACAGCAACAAGACAGAGTATCAGCGTGTTTATGACACCAAAAACAGAAATTTTGCGCTCTCCTACCATAAGCCGTTTCCTCCCAGCCTTTTGCTGATCGCATTGGCGGACAGCAGCATCACCATGGCCACAAGCGCTTCGAATAGCCCAACTGCCGCTGCATAACTGTAATTCGATTCAAGCAGTCCTTTACGGTATACATACGTTGAAAAAACGTCGGCAACGTCATAGGTCATCGGATTGTAGAGCAGCAGTACTTTTTCATAACCGACGCGGATCATGGACCCGGTTTTCAATATAAACATGATGAGCATCGTGGGAAATAATCCGGGAAGCGTAACATGGCGGATCATATGGAAACGACTGGCACCGTCCACTTTAGCCGCTTCATAGAGCGTAGGACTGATTCCCGCGATCGCCGCCAGATAAATGATCGATTCGTATCCTGCGTTCGCCCATATTTCCGAAATGACATAGATCGGACGGAACCAACCCGGGTCAACGAGAAAATATTTTTTCTCGAAACCGAATGCAGCCAGCATTTGATTCAAAATACCATGGTTCGGAGAGAGGAAATCGATAATCATGCTGCTGATAATGACCACGGACAAAAATGCCGGCAAATAACTGAAGGTTTGAACGGATTTTTTAAACCATTTGGTTCTGACTTCGTTCAGCAAAAGGGCCAGCATGATCGGAAAAGGAAAGCCAAAAATGAGTGTATACAATCCAAGGAGGAGTGTGTTCCGGAACAGCAGCCAGAAGTCTTGGTTCGTAAAAAACGTGATGAAATGCTCGAATCCTACCCATTCGCTGCCAAGCACTCCTGTAAATACGCTGTAGTCTTTGAAGGCAATAATCAGTCCATATAGCGGCCCGTAACGAAAAATGACGTAGAATAGGATGCAAGGAAGAAACAGCAGAAGCAGCTGCCTGTCGCGCTTGATATGATTCCACGTTTTTCCAAGTCGGCTTCTGAAGCTCTTCTTTGGCACTCCTTTATGGTAAACTGCCGAATGTTCCGTGCCCATGTCTGCCATAAGATTTTCGCCTCCAATCCTTTTTCCCACAAGGAGGGAAACATTCCATCGATCGTCCCTCCAGTGGAATCACGGCCTTAAGGCCGTTTATTTGGACTCATCGTATCTTTTTTGAGCTTCATTATAGATCGTCATCAGTTCCTCCACGCCGCCTTTGCTGATTTGGCCTTTGAAATTCTCCCACTCGGCATCTCCGTAGCTGGCGTCAAGGATATATTTCGCATTAAATTCTTCAGCCGATTTTTGCAGCGATGTCTGCAGCTCGGCGATCTTGGAGGTTTCTTCGTCCGTAAAATTAAGAATCGGATCAAGTGGTTCGAAACGATCCTCATTCACGATTTTATCCTGCGCCTCCTGCTCTTTCTCCGAGAAACGATAGTAGATGCTACGATGGTCCGGTCTTAGGTAAGCTCCTTCCAGCCACATGGCATAACGATCCTCCAGCACGGTGATATCGACAAGTGGAAGCTCCTTCAGTTCCGGGTATACCGGATATCCGTCCTCGCCCCATTCGAAGTTAACCCCTTCCACTCCGATGGTCATCAGTTCACTTCCGGATGGGCTGGTCAGATAGTCGAGCAGCTTGAGCGAGGTTTCTGTATTTTTGTTCTTGGCTACGGCAACGCTGAAATCCGAAACTTCGGGCAGGGTTCTGACATTGCCGGTCGGTCCCACGGGATTGGCATACCTGAGGTCATAGTCCGGATTTTGCCCTTTGATCTGGTTGTAAAAGAGATCAAGGCGTCCAATCCAGTCAAACGTAACAAACGATTTGTCTGTCGTCATCTTGGTCGTCCAGGAATCCTGCGTGTCCGTCAAAAATTCCGGATCAAGCAGCTTTTCGTTGTACAGCTTCTTCATGAAATCGAGCATGTCCCTATGCTCTTGCTGGATTGCGGCGTACTTCCAGGTGCCATCTTTCTCATCGTAATAGGCGGGGTACTGATCCGTATTGCCTAGCCCCCAGCCGAAGGCCCAATCTCTGAAGATATTGGCCAAGCTTTTCGATGCATATGGGTAAGAATCAGGATAAGCTTCTTTTACTTTTTTCAAAGCCTCGTAAAACTCGTTCGTGTTCGTCCATTCCTTAATGCCAAGCTCATCAAAGATATCTTTCCTGTACATGAATCCGTGATTTACTTTGCGATTGAGGTTATAAATAGGCCAGGTATATACATTGCCGGCTTCATCGCCGAAGGATTTGATGACCCAGTCGTTTTCTTCCATATATAGCTTTTTGAAATTAGGGAGCTGATCGGCGTATTCATTGATGGCAGCTACACCGTTTTGTTTGCCGATTTTTTTGAGTTCGGCCGGTTTTAGCCCTGTAAAGATGTCCGGCAGCTTTCCGGATGCCACAATGACTTTTAATTTATCCTGGTAGGTTTGTGGGGAATAGGTTTGGAAGTTCACTTTAATACCGGTCCGTTTTTCAAGCTCCTGGACAACCAGTTTGCTCGGACCGAGATCTTTCGCGTTGCTTGGCAGCATGTACGTGATGGTGGTCGGTTCATCTACAAGAGGCAAAGTGAGGCCGCCTGTATCACCGTACTGTCCGGGCTCCTGGGGCGGCAAAGCAGCAGAACCGCCTTTGTCCGTACCGCTGCTGCAGGCGGCGAGGATTGAGGTGAACAGAGTCATCGCAAGTAACATGGAAATCCTCTTTTTCAGCTTCATCAAACATTCCTCCTTCAGATAGGTGGATCTGATTCACTAGAGCGAGGGGGCATTCCGTATAAGGCTTGATCACATTTCCATGAGGACGGTGCGTTTTTGTAGACGGCTTTGCTCTGCGCACTCCAAAAATCGGATGACTTCCAGCGTTTCAGAGGGATGCACCGTGCACACGCCGTTTTTGAACCAATTCATGACAGACTTTAAAAGCTCTTTGTAGCTCGTTTCAATCGGGACATGCCGGGTAGCGTTTCTGGTGTGCAGGCTTATTCCAAAAGTCTCTGGGCCACTTCGGATTCCGCGGATCGTTCCCATTCTCCCCTCTTTCCAGGTTCCAGTAATGAGATCGCCGTGATCTGTGGAAAAGGCGGTCACCTCCCTGCACCCTTGGCCCATGATTCGAAACAACAGTTCTGCCGTATGGATGCCGTACCAAAAATAATGCCCCTGCGTCGATTCGATGTGCATCGGGCCATACACGTCCGCACCCAAGATGTCTTCTCTTGTACATTCAGGCAGGGCTTCGGCATAACGTAAGCTTGAAGCACTCATTAAAGGGATTTGAAACTCTTCTGCGAGTCTGATGATTTCACTAGCGTCTGCTGTAGACAAAGCAAAAGGCTTATCGATAAATACGGGCTTCCGGTAAGGGCAGATCACCTTGAACTGATTCAGATGTATCCTTCCGTCGGCACTCAAGATAAGGATGGCATCGGTGCTTTCTGCAACCTGCTGCATCGTGGGCATCAACCTCACCCCGTATTCTTTCGTCATCCGGCCGGCAAACGTGTGTACACGGCTCACGCTGAGCGGAAAATCCGGAGATCCGCCCGCATATGCGGCAGTCACGGTCACATCTGAAAAAAGAGTCTCCCGGCTTTCGTGAAGAATACGGGTGAATGCCAGGGCATGCGAGCTGTCAAGCCCGATGATTCCAATATTCATGACTGGGAAAGAGAAGCAAGCCTAAGCCACTCATTCAGATGCTGCTTCACAAAATCGTCATCATGGAGGTGAGGATACTGGCGGTATACACGATCGATTTCCTCTTTTTGCCCTTCGGATAAGGTCTCCTGCGGATTCAAGCACCAAATCCCTTTCATGAGACCCTGCCTTCGAAGAACCTCGTGTATCCCCGGTATGCAGCCGGCAAACTGATGGGCGGGATCAAAAAAAGCGGCGTTGGCATCTGTAATCTCCACGCTGCGCGTGAGCCAATCCGGTGACAATGGCGATCCCTCTTGCTTGCGGAGACGTTTCACTTCTTCCAGCAGCTGGACCGCTTTATGTGTCCAGACAGCAAAGTGGCCCAGCAGCCCGCCAACGATTTTTTTCTCCATGGTGCCTTCTTCCGTTTCGAACCGGAAGGTTGTGAGCAGATCGATCAGGATGTTGTCATCATTCCCTGTGTATAGTGCAATGTCATCCCGGCGGCTGGAGCAGCAAACCGCTCGCACGACATCAATGGTTTGATACCGGTTAAAAGGAGCAATTTTGATGGCGATAACCTGATCGATTTCGGCAAAAGCCTGCCAAAAACCGAAGCTCAACATACGACCTCCGACGGAAGGTTGAAGATAAAATCCGATGACCGGCATGATTTCGGCTATCTTTTCCGTATGCCGAAGCAGGTCTTTCTCGCTCCAACCGTCAAGTCCACCCATACTCAGCAGCACCGCATCATATCCGAGCGCTTTACTAATCCGGGCTTCTTCCGTCGCCTGTTCAGTATCCCCGCAAACGCCCGCCACTTTGATGAAAGGCCGCCGCAGGCTGGCTTGCTCCGTTTCCTCTGCGGCCAAGCGGAGCACCCGTTCATAGAGGTTAACCTTGGGATCCCGAATCTCGAACTGGGTGGAATGCACGCCAACCGCAATTCCGCCCGCTCCTGAAGCGATGTAGTATTTGGTCAGCACCCTCTGATAGACTTCATCCAGCTCTCTGCGTTCATTCAAGGCAAGCGGATGAGCAGGGATGACCAGGCCTTCATGGAATGCGGCTGCCTGCTCCGGCGTAAGTGATGCTTGTTTTTGGTGCATCAGAACCTCCCCTTCCTTTCCGAAAAATGGGTTGGTTTGTTCCACGTATGTCCGCCGGATGCAACCCACTCTGCAATGAGATCAATCATTTCCAGCAAGCCTACTCTCGGATAACCGAATTCGCGAAACGCCTTAGCTGCATTGCTGAGCAGAGCCGTTTCGGATTCGCTTCCCTCAAACGATGCAGCAAGACCGAACCTTTCGGCAAACTGCTGCGCTGCCCAGCGAACTGACATGGTTTCAGGTCCGGTCACATTCAAAATTTCGGGAGGGCTTTGACACTTGAGCAAGCTCCTTAAGGCAATCTCATTGGCATCTCCCTGCCAGATCACGTTGGCATGCCCCATCGCAAGCGGCACCGATTTGCCTTCGTGGACTTTTTTGGCAATTTCAAGCAGCACCCCATAGCGCAAATCAATGGCATAGTTCAAGCGGTACAGCAGCATCGGCGTGCCATACTTGTGAGAGAAGTATTCGAATATCCGCTCTCTGCCCAGTGTGGATTGTGCATATTCACCGAGAGGCTCAGGGGTTACCGATTCATTGACTCCTCCGAGACCCACCGGGGAAAAGGGATACACGTTACCAGAAGAAAAAACGACGATACGCGAATCTTTATACTTTGTTGCCACTCTTCCGGGCAAGTAAGCATTCATTGCCCATGTATAATGCTCCCTGCCCGTTGTGCCAAACTTGTTGCCTGCCATGTATATGACGTTATCCGCTGAAGGCAGCTGCATGAGCTCTTGATCGTCTAAAAGATCGCAGGAAATCGTCTTTACTCCAGCGCTTTCAAGATCGTTCTTCACCTCCTGATCCTGAAATCGGGATACAGCAGTCACCTTCTTGTTCATTCCTCCCGCCTTGATGGCTTGAGCGGCTAATTTCGCAAGACTTGGACCCATCTTCCCGCCTGCGCCTAATATCAGAAGATCCCCGTCCACTTTATGTAAGTCGCTGATTAGCCGGTCTGATGCCTCCGAAAGCTTTGCTTCCAATTCAGCCACGGTCTTCATCCGAATAAGGTCCCCTCTCCTTGTTAAGCCCTTGTAATTGGATCATATGTGGTACTTATTTTCAATAAGAAATTAGCATATGCCATGTTGTCTGTCAACTGGTTCTTTTGTAGTTCATATAAAATCAAAAAAGCACTTGCTCATGGCAGTGCTTTTTTAGGCTTCTTTTCGTTTTTTAAAGATTGAGACTTTTTGACGGAAGCAGCACTTCAGCGAGTCCCTCTTCATCGATTAAATAAGACATGTACTGCTTCAGGCTTTCTCCGAAACGAATCTGGGTTTGCATGGAAATCGACAGATCGCGATACGTCATGTATTTCGAACTATAGTCTCGATGAAGCTCCAACCTGGACGGTTTGTTTTGAAGCTCTACTGAAACCGATTCTGTAATATATCTGCTTGCAGGTAAACTGTATGTGTACTGCCTGATATAGGTCTGTGCCTCATCTGAAGTGAGATAATTCACAAAGCAGGCTGCCGTGTCCTTTCGGCTCGATTCTGCACTGAGAGCAATGGCTGTAGAGAGAAGGAGTGTCCGATCATTCTTAAAATGTGGTAGCGGAGCGATATCAAAGGAAAAATCCGCATTCTTCAGCTCATTCAGCATGTAATAAGTGGTTAGCATGACGGAGATCTTCTGCTCCTTAAACAATTTCTCGGCTTCGAATTCACCCTGCGCCAAGGCAAGCGGAAATATGCCTTCCTCTGTCACAAGCTCCCTGAGCCATCGTAATCCTTCTGTAGGCAAGCCAGTTCCATTCTGAGTTGGGCTGGAATCGATCGAAGATGGATCGTCCTCATTTTGCATCCAGAAAATGGGCCACCGATTCATGGAAAATAACTGAAAAGCGATGCTGTAACGATGAGGCGCTTTGAGCTCCCTGAGCAGTGCTGCCAGTTCATCCCAGCTCCAGCTGCTGTTTGGTTCACCCAACCTTTTCTCCCTCAGATGCTCCTTGTTGTAACACAAAATAACAGGTGAGTATACGAAAGGCTGTGCTGCCAGAACACCTGATTCCTTCTCAAAATAGGGTGTAAGAAAAGGATATATCGTATCGTCTCGATCCTGGTCGACAAACAAATCAAGATAATTTTTCTCTTGGAATTGGTACATATCCTGCAAGTTGATGGTTAACGCATCGATAATCCCTAGCTTGATCAGATTGGCGATATTGTCTGAATTCATATAAGGAAGCTCAATCGTTTCCACATGAATATGCGGATGTTTCTCGTGGAATCGCTTAATCAGTTCCTCCATCCCCGCTTCTTTATACAATGAGGGATAGACGCCAAAACGAATGGTTTCCTTGGAAGCAGGCTTTGTCACCTGCGTGCCCACCCTGGGAATTTTAATGATCAATCCCTCTTGTACAAGCTCATCCAGAACGTATCTCACCGAGTTTTTGCTTAGTTTGTACTGTTCTGTCAGCGCCAACTCGGAAGGCAGAAATTCTCCCGGACTGTATGCTCCGGAGTTAATTTTTTGCTTCAGATCGGCAGACATATGTCTGGTTCTGGTCTGAAAAGTATGACGATCTATTTTCGCCATTGGCCGTTCCACCTATCCTCTTCATCTTTTTATGTTCTATATAAACCGCACTAAACAATCACACAAGGCACTGCGAGTGCAGTACCATCTTCCGATCGCTGTTATCCCCAGATTTTTTCAAATCCCTTTTTCAAAGGGAAAATCCGGTGATAAGCCTATGCTTCCGACGCAGCTTTCTTTCAGAAAGCTTTAAGACCGCTTCGCTTCTCCAGATTGGTTCTGCCTCTCCGTTAACGTGTGCATCTTTTTTGCGGTTTATATACCTATATTTCATTGTACTTCCTGATTATTATTTATTATACCAGATATGAACCAGTTGCACACGCTGTGAGTAAATTATTTCACCTGAAATAAATACTGAAATTGTTCATGCCTCTTTGGATGTAGTGGATGTTAACACGGGGGTTCTGAACCATTTATCCCTTTTAGAATTTATCGGATTCAAAAAACCGCCACAGGATAAGTACCTTTGACGGTTTAAGAAGTGATCAAACCTGCTGAAGCAGCTTAATCTATCCGGATCGCATCATCCTTCGTGTATCCCTGCCGATCATCAGTATCAAGGCAAGACAATGATCGCGTACAGTGATAAGGGGCGACTTAAGCGTTTATTGGTTAATATTTTGCATGAAACTGTATTAAAGATGAACAGTCCTCCCTACTTGGGCTCCCGAAGATTCAGCCCTTTAGTCTCTCATTGAATCGAGCATCGTAGACATATAGATAGGTTAGGACATTATGATTTCTAGTATTCTTAAACTCTTTTTCCAATTTCATTCCGAGACGGATCGCCACCTTTTTCGAATCGAGATGACTAACCGGCATGTTGGCGCAAATTCTCTTCAGATCCAGCTTGTCCACTCCATACTTCAGAACCGCTGCAGCCCCTTCCACTCCGTAACCATGTCCCCAATATTTTGCTTGAATAATGTAACCTAGATCATTTTCTTTCTTACTGTCGATATCTGAAACCCGAAGACCGGCATCACCGATAAGCGAACCATCGCTCTTAAGGAACACGCCGAGTCGTCCAAATCCAACCGCATACATTTCCATACTTTGCCTCATCCATTGCTGACTTTGATCGAGCGTAAAAGGTGCTGGCCAAAACTTCATGGTTACCGGATCAGATAAAATGGCATGCAGCTGATCTAAATCCCCCCAGTCATACGCCCGTAAGAATAATCTTTCTGTTTCTAATAACATAGGTTACGTACCTCCAGTGGAATCAATTCCATTTTATATATGTGTGTATGAATTACGACTAATTATGTTATAATTCCTGCGTTTCCATTAATTCAAATAGAAATAAAAAACGGCTAAATTAGCGACTTCCATGGGAACGTCTTCTTACCCCTCGACACCCTTCATCTAAAGGAATAATAAATCGTTTCTTTCTAATGGTCATTTCATTCTCACGGATACTCTTTTTTGGGTTTGAAGCCTTGCTTTTTCCGCCCTTAATTCAATGACAAAATCAAAAAACATCATCTCCTCTTAAGAATTACGTCAGTATTAAGGCAAAAAAGACGAAAGGAGCCCGCTGTGTGCAGGCTCCTCCAATTTAAGTACTGATGTAAATTTAATACGTATTTGATCATCTTGGCAACAAAATTTTAGAATGCATAGAAATATGAATTCCTACCGTATATTACCCACGTCCGCCCTGAAAGGACGGATATTTTGTCATCCCTCCATCTGCGAATAAGGTAATACCTGTGACATAACTCGATTCCGATGAAGAGAGCCATGCGGCCACCGCCGCAATTTCTTCAGGCTTACCGATGTATCCGAGCGGTACCAGATCCTCAACCGATGCTCGTAACGTGGGATTGGCAAATTTGGCTGCGTTAATGGGAGTATTGATCGCGCCCGGAGCGATGCTGTTTACGCGAATTCCCTTCGGGGCAAATTCCAGAGCCAGCGTCTCGGTCATCATCTTGACTCCACCCTTGCTCGCAGCGTAATGAAGGAAATGCGGCCATGGGATAACTTCATGCACGCTGGAAATATTAATGATGCGGCCTTTGATGTTATGCTCCAGCATATAATCCACGGCCTCCCGGCAACCGAGAAATGCCCCGGTTAAATTTACATCAATGACTCGCTTCCAGTCTGCCAAACTCAGCTTTTCTGACGGAACCTCGTTCTCTAAACCAGCATTGTTGATCATGATATCCAGGGAACCGAAATGCTCATGCGCCGCCTGAACCAACTTCTGCACGTCCGCTTCTTTCGAGACATCACCCTGTACCCCAATGGCTTGTCCACCATGTAATTTGATTTCATCAATGATGGGCTGTACGTTCTGATTATTACTGTAGTAATTAATCACAACGTTTGCTTGTTCCTGACCAAAACGTCGTGCCATAGCCTCTCCCAAGCCGGTGGCAGCACCAGTAATGACAACGGTCTGTCCTTGAAGATCCTGATACATCTGCGTACCTCCTGTATCCATGACTGATATGTTCTAAATTACATTAACCGATCCCTTCCTCCATAAACATGATTTGATCCAATCAGCGGGGGCAGAAGGGCAGATCGACCAAGATATCATGTTGTTACTAATATGTTTATTATTTAGAGCGAGTATGCAGATGCAGCAAAATCTTGAATGGAGTAATGCTATTCAAGCTTTTTTAGAAGTTTTTGGTGTATCCCCTTAGCAGACTGTCGGAAATTAAATAGTAACTTTCCCCATCATTGTGGCGTCTTTATCTACATGAATCATCTAAAGGTGGGATATCATGCTAAAATCGTTCGCATTAACAATGCTGTTAACTTCATTTATTGTCCTTACGGCGTGTGGTGATACAACCTCACCAACTGATAAATCAACGAATTCGACCAATACAACTCAGAATTCAGTACCTGATACATCTAAACATTCTGAGAATGAAACGGAGCCATCAACTCATTTTAAACCTGGTATTAATATTGATTTTAACAAGGCTGAATCTTCCCTGACAGAAGACGAATCCCCTCTTCTAGATGTACTTAAATTGAACTTAAAAGGACTTGTTGAGCATGACCATCATCTGTACCGATCCGGATTCGTCACCGAGAAATTGGCTGATGCTATGGAGGGGTATTATAATGAGGATTTCCAATATAAGTTTTCAACAATTGAAAGCATTGAAAAATTTGTATCAACCTATAAACAAGTGCATGTTTTTGTTCTTGGGGAACGTTTAGATTCCAGTACAGATACGATTGAAGCAGTTAAAATGATGTACGCATTCCGGAAGAATAATGAAGGTGTGTGGTCCATCTACACCATTGATTGATTTGATTCATTGATTGATGAATTCCGCTAAACGAGCAGCGCTCTTCCAGGCCGCTGAGGGAACGAAATCCAGAAAAACAACGATATAGGAGCTCAGTCTTTTAATAGAAATCCCATGGCTATGCGTTCTTTATCTGCAATCTCGAGCAAAAGCTCGGAAACCTGATTCAACTCCTGGTAGTTTCCCGTTCTTCCCGCAAGATCGATCATAGAAGAAACGTGAACCCACATTGGAGCGATTGCAGTAAACAACAAGTATGCCTGTTCAACTTTGGGGTCACCCGACAGCTCCACGCATTCTTTTAAAAAATCCCGATACAGATTGCGAAACAAAGCGCCGCCGGTTCCCGCTCTTTCCATTAGTAAAGCAGTCAAGCATAGATCGTGCTCCACATTTTTACTGCGGGAAGGCCAATTCAGGATTTCCTTGCTCATTTTTACAATGCCTTTATTCCCCATATTGCTAATGGGCGGGTTCAAGTAGTCATGTGCATTTTGGGCTAAAGATAATCGTATAGCGGGCATAAGCGGCGGACGGGTGTCGAGCGGTTCGATCGTAAAGGAACGATTCCTGGAGCTCATGGGCCCCTTAGCGTTTCTGGCCATAGCCAAATGGTCCAAACTTGTCTTCACAAGTCCTCCCTGTTGTCTGGTATCCGCCATGTAGGCGTATTCTTCATCCATGCCGTATATTACAGCATAATGGGCGGCAAAGTGTACTTTGTTCGTGAAATAATCCAAGTAATAGGAATCTAATTTAAGCCCTACCGGAATTCCGTGTTCGATGAAGCTCTGTACGTTCTGCCACGCTTTTTTTATGGACGAAGTCTCCTGCGCTTTTATGGTGAAATTGAGTCGGGATGCTATGCAAGCAGTCAATTCATCCGGCTTAACCCTTCCCCCAATAAAAGGGAAATCCATCCCCTTTGAATCCCAATATATGAATCCCAGCCCTTGCCCAAGTCCGAATAACATCGGCTCGGATATGCGGACGCCCGCAAATTGAAGTAAATTGCCCATGGTTGTCGTCTCGCAATGTTCCCCTTCAAAAGGAATGAACTCCTCAATTATTTTAGACATGTCCCTTCGCCTCCTCCATCAATTCACTGATTATTTTCGAAACGAATACCTGCTCACTCTCGATAAGATGGATCGGATGAAGGAAAAGCACTCTTACGTGCAGCGGCAACCGAGTGGAGCCTTGTGATTCGTACTTCTGTTTTATATTTTTTAAAGCCTCTTCGAGATAATCAAGCCGCTTCTGCAAAGCTTCGATGGCTGCATTCCTCTATATTTGGAGGACAAAACATAAACAGCCGATCACAATAACCGGCTGCTTTCTTCGTTTCACAATGCTAACGTTTCCCGTTAGTTTAGGCAAGGATTTCCGATTTGACATCATTTTGACTTAAAAATTCCATTAAATCATTACTCAGCTGCACAATCTCATTGTTAGCATGATTCGCATAATCCGGCAACATCATATCCCTAACCATTTTAGTTCGTAGCCATGTCATAAAGAATAGATCCAAGAATACGTTTGGACATTGAAGCACCATTTTAAGTATTGGTGGATCAATTGAAACGCCAGCTTTTTGTATTGCCCTTAGATACGCTTTTAAAGTGACTGTTATTTTGCGTGCCGTCTTTCTGGTTCTAACTGTTTTTTTGTTAATGATCTTATTCTCAGAATACAAAGTGCCCATCATGGCAATGTCTGATACGGAATGTGTGATTAGATACGCTTGCATATCCTTTTTAATAACGTAGGGAAGCTTTGCTGCTTCAAAACATTTTGCGAGGTTTTTTATGCGTTCTGTCACTACACCATTCATTTCTCCAAATGCAGTTGCCACTATAATCCTTGGTAGAAATCGAGCATGCAATACTCCATCTTTAATCTGTCCGCCGAAGCCGGGAAAAGCTGGTAAAAGTCTATCCCCTACGATGTCCAGCCACGAAGAGAATCCAATTGAATTATTAGTCATCGTAACTATATTTTTGCTTTGATTATCTTTTAGCGCTAACAACGCTGATTCGGCCCGATCATAACGAACGGTAACGAAAATAAAATCGTATACATCGTCGTTTTCGAGCGTATCAATGACATTCACTTGGATCGATTTAACCGTCTCTTTTTCCTTATATTGCAGGCCATTTTCTCTTAATGATTTAAATCTATTAGAACGTGCAAACAGGGTAACGTCAAACCCTGCTTCAATGAGCTTAATTGCGTACATGCTCCCGATAACACCTGCACCAAAAATTAAAATTCGATCTTGTTTTGCTGACATTAAAACCACCCCTACTTATGAACATTTCCTTTTGATTATCAGACAACATGTTGTATGATGTGATTGTAAGACGTTATGATTTCTTGATCAACCATCAGTTTTTTATGATTTGTCGGATGATATTCTTATTCGCTAGTAGGAGGGAAACATGAATAAGCAACCCCAAATAACGGAGAAAACAAGACAAAAGTTTATAGAAGTTTTTTGTGAGTTATATAGCCAAAAGCCGATTGAGAAAATTTCGGTTCAGGAAATTGCGAATAAGTCCGGATATAACCGCAGCACCTTTTATCAATACTTTACTGACATTTACGAATTGTTAGACTCTGTTGAGAATGAGTTATTGAATGACATTAAAAAAGAATTGGCGAATAAAGAGATATCGATGCATACGGTTCAAGATACGCTCTATTGTCTGGATAAAAGAGAACATCTCCTGGTTCTTAATGCCCTCTTAGGCGATTATGGAAGTGCCCGTTTTTTAAAACGCTTAAAAAAAGAAATCACTTTGGATCAATTAGAATTAAACATTCCGCAAAACCATTCCTTAACGCCATACTTCATTGAGTTTTACCTGACAACTTCCCTTTCTTTATTTCGTCTTTGGCTCCAGCGTCAAAAGGATTTATCGTCAGAAGAATTTTTCAAGTTAGTGGAGAACCTATATTCAAAAGGGATTACGCCCTATTTTAAAGAATGAGTCTGTCCTTCAAACCAAATCCATATGTGGTATAACCATAAAAAAGCGCGCATCAGCTTGTTTACACAGATACCCCATAAAGACAGTAGCACCTGGTGATTCTGCGCCGGCGCTTTCAGAAAGAGCTAGCCGCAAGCGAACGCGAGTTCCTCCTCATAAAAACACACCACCTCCCTCTTGAGAATTAACTTCATTATTAAGGCAAAAAAAGACAAAAAGAGCCCGCTATGTGCAGGCTCCTCCATTTAAAACCATTTTCAGTTTATCCATTTAAGTGCTGATGTGAATTAATGTGGCGCCATAATGGCCCCCATTACCCCGACCAATGCGAACAGAGCGACCTCCTTCTGAGTGAAATGGAACGGCGGACTTGTCAATACCAACGGAACTGTAGTCCAAAACAAACTGAATGCTCCGAATACACAGGCATGATAAATTGCCCTCCGGCGCAATGCCGGTGTCGCGTTCAGCAGATGCAGCATGGAGTGCAGCAGCGCCGGGTAAGTTGTAACGGTCGAAGGCTTCCTTGAGGGTAGCGCCTTTGCCAATACAAGAGCCAGCGCGAAAATCAATGCCGCGGAGATGAAATATATGGCGCGCCAGCCCATATACTCCGCCACCAAGCTTGAAACGGGACGCGCGAGCATAATCCCCAGAAGCAGCCCGCTCATAACGTTGCCCACATTGCGACCACGCACGGCTTCAGGCGAGAGATGAGCCGCATACGGCACAAGGATTTGTGCTGCTACGGAACCTACTCCGATCACGAGTGAAGCGGTGAGGAACAGGATGGCGCTTTTGATTACAGCGACTATTGCCAAAACGGCGGCTGTAAGAAGCAACGATGAAAGGATCAACTTACGATTTTTCAGGATGTCTCCGAGCGGTACGATAAATAACAAGCCGATCCCCCGGTTTCCATCTTGGGAGAATGATATGCATGAAGCTGCTGAATTTGCTTCAAAACCCGAATCCGTGCTTAATTCAGCAGCTTCATAGCTTGTAAAACTCCTGTGCATTGGCTCCAAATAAACGCTCAATTTGAGGTTTGCCCCACTCCTCGGGAATTGAGCATTTCAGGAGATCAACAACTTCCGAATAATCCGCGGCAAGCAGGCATACCGGCCAGTCGCTGCCAAACATGACCCGTTCAGGTCCAAACAGTTCTATAGCCGTTCGGATATAGGGGGGAAAATCATCCGGGCTCCAAGCCGCATGATCGCCTTCCGTTACCAGTCCGGATAATTTGCAATACATTCCGGGATGTTGGGCAAATTCGCTCATATACGATTTCCAAGGCTCGAATGTCTTCTGTTTAATCTGAGGTTTGGCAAGATGGTCAATGACCCCCCGCAAATTCGGGATTTCCCTGAGCAGCTCAGCCACAAAAGCCATTTGTTCCGATACGAGCAGCAAGTCCACCGGTACTTCCTCATCGGCATAGCTGCGGAGCGCTTTGACAAAGGCCGGTTCCAGAATGCGGGAGGCATCCGGCATGTCCTGGATCATAATCCGGAAGCCCTTAAATTTGGGGCTGCGCCGAAATTGATCATAATGCTGCCTGTGATCCGCATCCAAGAGATCGAGCCAGCCTACCACACCGGCAACCGATGGCGTCTGGTCGGCAATACTGAGAAGGAAACGGGTCTCCTCGATTGTGGGAGCCGCCTGGACAAGGATGCTTGCATCCAGTTCATGTTTCACCAAATATGGTTCCAAATCGGCCGGCATAAAATCGCGATACAGTTCAGGCAGCCCGGGGGTAATCCAGCCGTAGTCATTCCGATCGATCTTCCAGTAATGCTGATGAGCGTCAACACGCATCCAGCTGCACCTCCTTTGCATCATCGTTTCAAAATTCATCTTTCGGTTTCTTGAACATTGTATACGAAGCGATTCTGAATCGTTTAAACCGTGCAGAACGAGCTGAATAAGATCTTTACCGGTTAGTGCTTCAGGATCAATGCTGCTATTGCTCTTCTTGGCGAGTAAAGGTGTAGGATTGCCCTGCGGTTCCTTCAAAGGTCACGGGTCGTAAACCGGGGGCTTCCAAACGGCAAGGACCGGAAACGGTGCACTCCACCACAGCGGTTGATATTTGACCTGAATCCCACGCAAAATCAAGCGTAAAACCTCCCCGGGCTCTCAGTCCTTTAACGGTTCCATGACTCCACTCCTCAGGCAAAGCCGGCAGCAGCCGGAGGATTCCGCCGTGGCTTTGCAATAACATTTCGGTTATGCCCGCCGTTCCGCCAAAATTGCCGTCAATTTGGAAGGGCGGATGATTATCAAACAGATTAGGCAGTGTCGAATGTGCCAAGAGCGCTTTTACGTTATCGTAAGTTTGTGTCCCGTCCTGAAGTCTGGCCCAGAAATTGATAATCCAGGCCCGGCTCCATCCGGTATGTCCGCCGCCGTTCGACAATCTGCGCTCCAACGTGATCCGGGCCGCTTTAGCCAGTTCGGGCGTACGTTCCACGCTGAAGCTTTCTCCCGGGTAAAGGGCAAACAAATGCGAGATGTGACGATGACCCGGTTCTAGCTCCTCATAATCGTTCATCCACTCCTGGATTTGGCCATAACGGCCAATTTGCGGCTGTGGAAGGCGTTCCAGAGCCGCTGCCAGTTCCTTCCGGAATGCCGCATCCATCCCGATGATTTCCGAGCTTGCGATGCAGGCCTTAAACAAAGCATCGATAATCTGAAAATCCATGGACGCCCCGGCACATAATACTCCTGTCTCACCGTTAGCGAGCATGTAGCTATTCTCAGGGGAAACAGACGGACAGGTAACAAGGCGTCCCTCTTCATCTTCAATCAAGTAATCCAGCAGAAATAATGCCGCCTCTTTCATCGTCTCATAAGCTCGGGCAAGAAAGTGCCGGTCCTGAGTATACTCGTAATGCTCCCACAAATGCAGGCAAAGCCAAGCCGCGCCCATCGGCCAGAAAGAAGCCGGCAGGTAGGTATCCTGGGGTGCTGTATCCCCCCAGATATCGGTATTATGATGAGCGGTGAATCCCCTGCAGCCATACATTACCTTCGCCGTTGTCCGTCCGGGCTCGCGCATGCGTTCTATTAAATCGAACAGCGGTTCATGGCATTCGGATAGATTACCATTTTCTGCAAGCCAGTAGTTCATTTGCGCATTGATATTAATGGTGTATTTACTATCCCAAGCCGGAAGAAAACTATCGTTCCAGATCCCCTGCAGATTTGCCGGCAAGGAACCCGGCCTGCTGGAGGAGATGAGCAGGTATCGGCCATATTGGAAATAAGTTGAGATTAAACCGTGGTCGTCCTCCCCTTCACGTATCCTGGCAAGCCGCTCGTCGGTCGGAAGCAAACTTAAATCAGCCCGCTCCGGAAGGGTCAGCTCCACCCTTGCATACAAGGCACGGTAATCGGCGGTATGCCGTTCCAGCAAATCGGAATAAGTCATTTTACTTATCGAGTCCAGCCTCCGTTTGGCCTCCAGCTCCGGATCAGGATGCCGGAAAGTCGTTCCGGCGGCAAGCATCAACGTTACCGAGTCGGCATCATTCACCAGCAAATATTCACCCACGGTCCGGCACTTGCCTTCCTCCGTGACAGCTTTTAGTACAGCATTAAACGTGCTGCCTCCTTTCCCACCGCATTCTCCGCGCATAACGAGTCCGCTCTGCTCCCATTTCTCGTTCTTTTCCAGGTAACGCCAGTTGTTTCTGTTAAACCGGGCTTTCAAGGAGATGGCATTCTTGTGATCTGCAGAGATTCGCATTATGATTGCCTGATCCGGGTAGCTAGCAAATATCTCTCTCGTATAACGGATATCCCCGATTTTATATCGGATCCGGGATACTCCATTGTCGAGGTCAAGCTCCCTCATATAGTCCTCCGCCGGCAAATCATGATTAGCGAACGACAGGAGCAGGTCGCCAAGCGGCAGATAATGCCGCTGGGATTCGGGAAGTCCGGCCATCGCCATTCCCGCAAGCTCTTCCGCCTCACGAAGTTTTCCATCCAGAATCAACTTGCGTATCTGAGGCAAGTGGACCAGTGCATCTTCATTGTTGCGATCACGAGGTCCTCCGTACCATATAGAGTCCTCGTTCAGCGACAGTTTCTCCTCAGCTGTTCTTCCGAAGATCATGGCTCCCAATCTTCCGTTACCAACCGGGAGCGCTTCGTTCCATACGACTGCCGGCTCACGATACCATAATCGCCGGCCCGAATCTAAGCTCGCCATGATTTCCCTCCCCCTTTATAAGTTCATTAATATAGAAACTGCGTTTCAACTGTACCCATGAATCTACCTTGAATTTTTTCGCAGACCACAGAGATTCTTTATATTTCATTATTCCGGTAGGCCCCTGGAGTAGTACCCGTGTATTTCTTGAATACCTTCGAGAAATAATGTTTGCTGTCGTATCCGACCTGCTGGCCAATCGCGCTGACAGAAAGCTCGCTGTTGGACAGCAGCAGCTCCTGGGCCGCCTGGATTCGTAACATATTGAGGTAATTGATGAAGGTATGCCCGGTTTCTTTCTTAAACAAACTGCTGATATAGTTGGGATGAAGATTCATTCGCTCGGCAAGGTCGTCCAATGAAAGATCTTTGCGGAAATGAATTTGGATATACGTGAGGATCCGCTTGGCACGACAGGAATAATCCGCATCGGATTCGTTTGGCAGTTCTTCTCTTATACGCCCAAGCAGACCAGCGATTTCGCCTTTGTCTATCGGCTTTAGCAGATAGTCCACCACGCCAGTTCGAAGCGCTCTGCGCACATATTCAAATTCATCATAACCTGTCAGAATAATGAAACGGTCGCACCATCCGCCGAGTTTGATTTCCTCAATCAGCTCAAAGCCGTTTTTCTCCGGCATATTCAGATCTGTAATGGTTACATCGGGCATATAGTCCTTCATCAGGTCAAGCGCATCATAAGCATTTGTTGCCTTACGGACCTCGGTTCCCAAGGGAGCGACTTCCTGCACAATTTTAACCAGCCCGCTTAAGATTAGCGGCTCATCGTCAACTGTCAATACCTTCATCCCGGCTCCCCTCCCCTTTCGTTATGCTAAAACTACGGCTTTAACCTTTGATCCTGTATATGAATAAAGTTCGATAGGGACGCTGATATCCCTATCGAACTTCTTCATTTATTTAACAAACAAATCCTTCTTCTTCTGATAAACCTCGTTTGCCCAATCCACAAGACGCTGCAGACCCATGTTCTCGGCATTGTTGATCATGGCTTCATAATTGGCCACGGCTTCTTCTTCCGATTGGGCCAGATATATTTTTACTTTTTCATTTTTAATCATTTCGTCGATTTTTGTTTTCATCGTCTTCTCCTCGGAATCAGGCTGCGTTTGAATCAATCCTATTTCCGGTTTATAGACGGTTACAGCTTTTCTCTCCATCAAAGCCTGCGTCTTCTGGGTTCCCGGAACATAACCCTGCAGCCCTTCCATGACTCCGTCGTTGTACAAATACCACCACTTAATCCCGTTGTTGTTAATGAAATCGGCATCGGAAGGAGAGTATTTCAAATCCGGATATCCCTTGTCATTCCATGTCCAATGCTCGCCTTCGACGCCAAACATGGTTAGTTTTTTGCCTTCGTCGCTGGCCAGGTATTGGAGGAACTTAATCGATGCCTCCGGATCCTTGTTTTTTTTCGTAATAAACGTACCCGCAAAGCCTAGTCCGGTGCTTACGATCTTGGTATTTTCGGACAAGGCGCTCGGCAGCATTTTGAACGTGTAAGGTTTTCCGTCGCTTTTGGCTTTAATGTTATCCGTGTCTGCCACAGCGACAGTATGACTGTGAGCAAATGCTTTACCGCTTAATGCGTACTGATCGTCAATCTGATCGTTGGTGTAAGCATAGTTTTCGCCCAGAATATATCCACTGCGATAAAGGCTATTCATAAACTTGAAGTACTCCAGCATCTCAGGCTGTCTAATGGCATAATCGATTTTTCCGTCACGTTCGTACCAGCCATCGATGAGCGCCTCTAAACCGAACTGCTGCATAAAATACTGCTCGATCCAGTCTTTATCCATGATCAAAGGAATCATATCCGGGTATTTCTCTTTAACCCTGCCCAATACCTTGACGAAATCATCGACCGATTGAATGGGCGGATTGCCTAATTCCTTCAGGATATCCTCCCTTACGGCTATACCGGGATTTCCATCGCTGCCGATCGCGTATTTATTTTTACTCATTTCCTCCTGGGTCGCAAAAGAGTTCCGGACGGTATAGAAATTGCCGTCATCCATCGTATGGATCGCTTTTCTCGTATCGTCTATTTTAAAGTCAGGCGCATACTTCTCGATCAGCTCGTTCCAGGGATAAGACAGCTTGGAATCGGACATGCGGTCAATATTGGCATAGGTGAACACCAGATCCGGCAGGTCACCGGAAGAAATCATTAAGGGAAGCTGTTTATCGTCCGTAGCCACTGTTACTTTGAGCTTCACGCCCGTTTTTTCCGTAATCTTCTCGGCGACCGGCCCTTTCCATTCTTTAACCGGATACCAGGAGGCGTCGATGAATAAGGAGAGTTCCTTGACTTCCCCGTTATCCGCCGAGGACTGACTCTCAGTCTCCGCCCCTGCGCTCTGGCCAGGATTGTTATTGCCGCTGCCGCAGGCAGACAATAACACGGTTAGCATAACTATGCTAAGTGACAAAAGCAGTGCTTTCTTCCCCTTTTTCTTTTTCATAAAACCCCTCCAGCATCGATTTTTTGATATTAAAGCAGTGCTTTAATATTAGGTTGGTGATGAACAGGACCATATTAAATCGCTTACAAGAACAAAGTGACGATTCCGCCATTTAGCATGTCTTTATGCGGCCGGTTCTGTTATGTCTTAAGTTTAATCTGCGGTGGAGGAGTCCGGTAAGCCAACATCCTTAAGAAAGCGTTGTCATTTTTTAAGGAGTTTCAATTGGAATTACGATTCTCCCAGCTTTTTAGGTACAACAAGGGTAAGACAGGTTCCGCTGCCCTGAACGCTATCCAGGATCAAGTCAGAGCCCTCTCCATAAAACGACTTTATCCTTTCACTGACGTTGTATAGGCCTACGCCTCCTTCCATCTCATCGATCTGATGCAAAGATTCGCTCGCACCGGATAATCTTGAACGAAGGGCCTGCAGTTTGTCTTCGGGTATTCCCATTCCGCTGTCTGAAATACGGATGCGCATTTCTTCTGCATCCTCCGTTGCCTGCAGTTTGATATGAACCGGCCTCAAGGTCGAGGAAGCCCCGTGGACGATACTGTTTTCGACCAAAGGCTGAAGGATAAAGCGCGGACAAGGAACATGCTCCGTATCCATATGAATGTCAATTTCAATGGAAAGCCTGTCCTGCAGCCGCATCTTATGAATATTGAGATAGAAGATCACGGTTTCGATTTCGCGGGCAAGAACGGTATGATCCTCTTTGGATGACAGGCTGTAACGCATCAGCTTCCCGAACCAATAAGAAATGTCGGCCACTTCTTTATCATGGTTTGATTCGGCAAGCATTCGGATTGTCTCCAGCGTGTTATAGAGAAAATGCGGTTTAATTTGTGCCTGCAGCACTTTATACGCAGCCTCTTTATTCCTCAGTTCGGCACGGTGTACGTTGTTGATCAATTCGTCCATACGCTGAATCATAGCATTATAAGTGCTGGTCAAAAAACCGATTTCATCCTGCCGGCCCAGTTTATCATGTTTGCTGATGTACTGCTTCATGTTGTTATCATTCAAATGGCGCATATGCCGGGCCAGCCGGAGAATACGTTTTGCCAGTGTTGAGGCAAGAGCATAGTAGGCAAAGGACATGGACAGCAAAAGGATAACGATCGTTGAAATCATAATGATTCCTTTTCGTTTAACCGAATGAAACACCTCATCCACGCTGCCGATAACGACGATCCGTGCGCCGAGCTCCTCGACGTCCAGCTGGTTTACAATCGTGTTTCGGTTAATGAAATAGGTTTTCTCCTCTTGGTCGTCACTCAGCTGTTTCCTTGTAACTTCATCCACTTGGATACCGGTCTCTTTAATAGCCTCCCGCACTCCCAGCTTCGGCAGCAGAAGGGCATTCCAGTTATCACCGCTCCCCGTCGCCTTGTAAAATCTGCTTATAAGACCACTATTGATCCGGAGCTCAAGAAGGCCGATAATTTCGGTGAAATCCGTGTTGTAAAGATTCTGATAGAACACGAGGGGCGGCGGAGACGCTCCATAATCGGACATAATCCACACTCCATGGCCCGGCTTCAGCCCGCTTGCCATCTTTTTTACCTCTGGCGAGAGGGTTGAAATATCCAGAAAGCGGTCGGAGATCGGCAAAGTCTGCGGTTTCGTTTTATAGATTTTAAACGACTCGATTTCATTATTGTTAAACAGGGAATGGGAGATAATCGGACTAATGTAACGGTTGTAGGCATAAATGCTTTCCGAATCCGAAGTGTATAGCCCTCCCAAATAATCCGTTACATAAGGGTTATATTGCAGATAACGTTGGATCGAACTGATCCGGACAAGATCCGCCTTCATGTTTGAGTAGGCTTGTTCCAGGATTTTCTGCCGACTTTCGACTAACTGCTGGGTAAGATTCCCATAGATTTGCACGTAGTAGTAATAACCGAACGTCACGACCGGTATAAAAATTAAAATGACGTATCCCCAAATGATTTTTCTGACGATGCTCATGGTTCGAGACCCCCTGCGCCGCATAGTTCTCTTTAAAATACCATAAGCCAAGAGGGTTCAATACTCGTTTTCGGAATCAGCCTTTAACGGAACCGAGCATGATGCCATGCACAAAATACTTCTGCAGGAAAGGATACACGCAAATAATCGGCACAATGGAAACGACCATCGAGGTAACCTGCAGCGAAAAGCTTGTGACCCCCGAAGCGGGACGATTGGCGACAGCGAGTGAATCCATCGGCGCATTGCTCTGGTTGATGACTTCCATCATGCGAAAAGTAAGTGTGCGAAGGCTGTCTGACTGTACGAAATAAGCGGAATCCAGCCAGGAGTTCCATTGTCCCACACCCATAAACAGGGCCATCGTAGCCAGCAGCGGCGTTGAAACCGGCAAAATGATCTTGAAAAAGATGACAAGTTCACCTGCCCCGTCCATGTGAGCGGACTCTTTGAGTTCGCCCGGTATTTCGCGGAAAAAGGAAATGGCGATCAGCAGAAAAAAGGTGTTAAGCATAGAAGGAACAATATAAACGGCAAACGAATTCAGCAAGCCGATCGAACGAAGAACGACGTAATAGGGAATCAGACCGCCGGAAAAGTACATGGCAAAAATGATGATGGTAAAATACGTTTTGCTGAACATAAGGCCCCGGTGCGAAAGCGCGTAAGCGACCAGGCTTGTCAACAGGAGACCAAGCAGGGTTCCCAATACGGTCCGTGCGACCGTTACCAGGAAAGCGCTTAGCCACTTCGTATCTCCGAGGAACATTTTATAGTTCTCCAATGTGACGCTTCTCGGCCAAAGGTAAACGCCTCCCAGCAGCGTGTCGGTGCCTTTGTTGAAAGAGGCAATCAGAACATAATAGAACGGATATAACATGGTAAGCATGATGATAAATAAGGCAGCATAAATGAAACTGTCAAAGAGTATATCTTTTTGCTTCTGAGTCTTTAGCATGCCTGCGCCCCCTTTCTAGAATAAACTTGAACCCGACACCCGTTTGGCGATGTAATTGCTGCTAAATATCAGGATTACGGAGATCACGGACTGAATGAAATCAATAGCCGCCGCATAAGAGAAACGTCCGTCACTTAAGCCGACTTTAAAAGCATAGGTTTGAACGATCTCCGAGGTGGGGTTGTTGATGCTGTTCCCGAACAAATAGGCCTGCTCAAAATTGGAACCGACCAGTCCACCGCCAAGTATGCTTCCGATCGTCAGAACGAGGACAACAACAATTGTCCCTTTCATTCCCGGTAAGGTGATGTGGCGGATCCTTGCCAGTCTCCCCGCCCCATCTATCTCGGCAGCCTCATAAAGCGACGGGTTGATCCCGGTAATGGCCGCCAGGAAAATGATGGTCCACCAGCCCATCTCCTTCCAGATGGCACTGCCCACGGCAAATCCCCAGAAGTAGTTGGGACTCGTTAAAATATTTAACGGCTTGTCGATTAGGCCGGATTCCATCAAAGCTCTGTTGACCATGCCTACATCTGCTGACAGGAAAGCGTAAGAGACACCCACCACCACAACCCATGAAATAAAATGAGGCAGGTAACTGATCGTCTGAACGAAACGTTTGAAGCCCATGTTTTTCAC
The DNA here is from genome assembly GCF_037969725.1 of Paenibacillus sp. FSL W8-0426. Classification (NCBI taxonomy): domain Bacteria; kingdom Bacillati; phylum Bacillota; class Bacilli; order Caryophanales; family Paenibacillaceae; genus Paenibacillus; species Paenibacillus sp. FSL W8-0426. Next base: position 3,646,094 of record NZ_CP150203.1, read on the forward strand.
TTCGTTCAGCATGATTGCAAAAAGGATCGGCGCCGGAAAAGCAAAAATGACCTTCAAGAAGCTTAATACCAGCGTATTTCGAACAATATTCCCAAACTGATAATCATGAATAAATTCATTGAAGTATTTGAATCCGACCCACTCGCTTGTGAAAATCCCTTTGATCCCGTCCGAAATTCTGTAATCCTTAAAAGCCATCAGGATACCGAACATCGGCGTATAGGAGAATATCAGCAGGAATATCATGCCGAGTCCGACAAAAAGATGCAGCACCTTTTGTTTTTTGAAACGCTTCCATAAAGACGTACGCCTTCCTGCTTTAGAAGCGGGAAGGGTTGGGAATTGTGTATTTATCTCCATATGCGCTCCTCCTTTTAATTCTAGTCTATCCCGGAGGATGCAGCTGAAGTAAGTCCACATTCTTAAGAAAGCGTTATCAAAATTTAAGAAAGGCTGCTCACTCTTAGACAACATCTGTCCATGTTCAAGCAACGTCAAGCTATGGCTGAATACGCATTTATCGTTTAAGTTCATTGTAGCTATTTTGAAAACAGGATTAGAAAGGAAGCGAGATGATGAGCAACCATTCGTTAACAGGATTCGCCCCTGCGCTGGGCTGGAATTCATGGAATACCTTCACATGGGATATCAATGAGCAATTAATCCGGGACGTCGCTGACGTATTTGTGTCGGAGGGTTACCTGGCAGCAGGATACGAATACATCGTCATCGACGATTGTTGGAGCTTGAAGGAGCGGGATGCTGACGGCAGCTTGGTCGCTGATCCCGAGAAATTCCCGAGTGGAATGAAGGCGCTTGCAGATTATATCCATGATAAAGGCCTGAAGTTCGGCATGTATTCCTGTGTCGGTACACATACTTGTGCGGGTTATCCAGGCAGCTTCGAGCATGAATTTCAGGATGCAGCGCTGTTTGCCGAGTGGGGTGTGGATTACTTAAAATATGACTACTGTTTCAAGCCGCGTCATATCTCTGGCGAACTGTTGTACAAGCGTATGAGCCTTGCGCTCAAAAACTGCGGACGGGATATCCTGTTCTCTGCCTGCAACTGGGGTGAGGACAACGTATATGACTGGATTCGTGAATCAGGGGCTCATATGTATCGCTCCACCGGCGACATTCGCGACAACTGGGAATCGGTCAAGGAGCTGGCTCTTTCTCAGCTCGGCAAACAAAGCTACACCGGCTCCTTCTGCCATAATGACATGGACATGCTCATCGTTGGCATGTACGGAGGAAGCAATAACGACTTTATCGGAACGATTGGCGGCTGTAACGATATTGAATACAAAACCCACTTCTCTCTCTGGTCCATGATGGGTTCGCCGCTCATGATTGGATGCGATGTACGCAAAGCCAATCAGGCCACCAAGGATATATTGTTGAATCCGGACCTGCTTGCCATCAACCAGGACGCGGAGGCACGCGGAGCTTATCGCATCAAACCCGAGCCGCAGTGGTTCCACACAGACGATGTATTCATGCTGGTGAAGGTGCTGACAGACGGAGATCTCGCCATCGGCTTCTTTAACCTGAGCGACAGTCAGCGCGAGCTGTCCCTTCAATTCTGGGATATGGGGCTGCCTTACGCCGCCGGTTATGCCCTGTCACTCTACGATTGCTGGGAGCACAAGGAGCTGGGTATATTCCGCGAGCGTTATGCACCCGTTGTCGGGGCCCATGATTGTCTCGTCGTCCGGGCCAAATTGGTGAAGTAAATGGCTCAAAGCCGCCTATGCACCTCCTGTTCCGTTCCCCTCTCCTCGGACGATGTCGGCATCTATATCAAACTGGTCTCGCGAGCAGCCCAGCAATTTCTCTGCATTGATTGTCTCGGCGTGAAGCTGAACTGTGGACGGGAACCGATCGAGAAGCTGATTCGTTATTTCCGGGAATCGGGGAACTGCGCTCTCTTTCGTTAACGTAAATACGGCTAACCATTATTCTGTGCTATTGATGCACTTTGTGGTATGTGCTTCGGTATTTTGCGCCTTGTTCTATTATCGACAGGTGTCTTTCTGATGCAGCATCATGTATGCTGAGGGCGTATATGATGTTGCTTTCTTGAATACTTTGGAAAAATAAAGCGGGTCATTATAACCGACCGAATAGGCCACGGATTGAACGGTTAAGCCGGATGTTTTCAACAGCTCGCAGGCGCGCCGGATGCGGCATGACATGATGTACGCCGATACCGATTCGCCTGTAGCTTCTTTAAATCGCCGAAACAGGTAACTGCGCTCCAGATTCACGGCCTGCACAATCTCGGCAACAGTCAAGGACGGCTTCCAGTAATTTTGCTCAATATATCTTCTCGCCAGCCATACGTAATCTTTGGGTTCGTCCTGCCGCTCGCTTGGAAAGTATTCCATGTAATAGGACAGCAGCAGGTGCAAGCGTGCATCTGCCCGCAGCACTTCACTTGCCGATGCACCCGCATTCCAGGCCAGATGAAACCAAGGCTCCAGCGTCTCTGGCGCAGCTGATGCAACAGGCTGCGATATCGAAAGTTGGGTCAATTCCAATATCTGCGAGGCGTCCTGCCCGCTGAACTCGACCCACACGTACTCCCACGGATCGTCGGGGTCTGGGTAATAATAGATTTCCTTTTGCGGAAAAATCATAAAACTCTCCCCGGCGCTCAGTCGAAAACGTCGGCCCCCTGTCTCCAGTGTTCCTTGCCCCCGAATAATATAATGCAGCGCATAGACGTCACGCACCCCCGGTCCCCATTGATGGGTGTTACACGGCTTATGTCCGCCGCTGATAAAGTAAACATGACTGGCCCTGCTTCTGTCTCTCCACAATGAGCCCAAACGGATCCTCTCCCTTGTTCATATGTAGTCATTATTAAATATTACTGTCACCTTTATTTTCACTACTGGAAACAAAGCTTCGAGTTGCTTATCATGGATATAGAGAGCTTTTGCCCAGCATAGATGTAAGCGCACCCACGCTTCTTGAGACGACATATGTAATGGATATTCAATCCAGAGAGGAGAATGTTGTGTTGCTTAGAACGGTTACAGTAGAAAATGGTCAAATTCAGGGGCTGCCCGCCGCAGATCCGCGTATAACCAGCTTTAAAGGCATCCCGTTCGCAGCCCCTCCGGTAGGTGAGAATCGGTGGCGCGCTCCGCAGCCTGCGCCCGACTGGGATGGGGTGCTGCAAGCTTTTGATTTTGCGCCGATCTCCATGCAAGCCCCAACGGTCATTGACGATAACAACATATACACCCGGGAATGGGCTGTTGATCCGGATCTGCCGATGAATGAGGACTGCCTGTATCTGAACGTCTGGACACCCGCCAAACGGGCCGATGAGAAGCTGCCTGTGTTTGTCTGGTATTTTGGCGGAGGACTTCAAGTTGGTCACACCGCCGAAATGGAGTTTGACGGTGAACGTATTGCCCGCAGAGGTATTGTTGTGGTTACCGTCAACTACAGGCTTAATGCGTTTGGCTTCCTGTGCCATCCCGAAATCAGTGCCGAATCCCCGGAAGCTCCGGCCAACTTCGGACATCTGGATCAACAGGCAGGCACGCAGTGGGTGAAACGCAACATTGCCGCCTTTGGCGGGGATCCGGATCAGATCACGATTGGCGGACAGTCTGCGGGAGGCGGCAGTGTACTCAGCCAGATGACCTCCCCGCAAAATAAAGGGTTGTTCCATCGGGCTGTCATTATGAGCGGCATGGCGACCGAGCTGTACCCGAATGTACGTGTACCCGCAGTTCGCGGCACACTGCGTGACGCCGAGCAGGAAGGTGTTGCATTTTTCCGCTTCCTGGGAGTATCCTCGCTGGCTGAAGCAAGGCAGCTGGATGCCGAATACCTGCGTGACAAAGCATTGGAATACAAAGGCTTCTGGGGAACCGTTATCGATGAACAGTTCTGTGCAGGCGATCCGTTCACCCGCTTCATTCAGCATCAACGCGAACCCGTTCCCGTGATGCTCGGGCACACGTCTTCCGAGTTCTGGACCCGGCCTGCGGTAAGCAGCCTGGACGAACTGAAACAGATGGCTGCCGAACGTTTTGGCGAGGATGCCCCGGCCTTTTTGCAGCGCTGCGAAGCCGACACCGGTGACTTGGAACATGCCCTGCAGATGGCTTCAGTCCGCATGATCGAACATGCCATCCAGCTGGCGATTCGATCGAACAGCGGGGACCCGTCCGAGACACCGCTCTATTATTATAACTTCGACGCGGAGATTCCAGGTTGGGATCAGCCAGGCACCTTCCATTCTGTCGATTTGTGGTTTTTCTTCGAAACACTCGCCAAATGCTGGCGGCCTTTCACTGGTAAACATTATGATCTGGCGCGCCAGATGTGTAACTATCTATCCCATTTCATCGCGACAGGTAACCCGAATGGTCCGGATTCCACCGGCAAACCTCTGCCCTATTGGATTCCGGCCAGCGTACAACAGCCTTATCGCATGGAATTTGATGAACAGGCCCGGTTACAGCGTGCTGAGCCTGAGCCTGTGCTCGAATTGGTCATTGAGCATTATTTCAAAAAGCAAAATGAGCCTGTTTTGTAACGGTTTGCTGCTACTCTAATATTACAATAAAGAGCCGTGCAAATGTGCATGGCTCTTTATTGTCTTGCCTGTTTAACTTCCCTCTTGTTATCAATGCAGTTATACCTAGTCAGCTGTATGATGTTCAATGTTGCGTTAATCGTTGTCTATGATTTCCCCAAAGCCTTGAATGTGCATGACTCCTCTCGAAATTCGCTCGGGGTTTTGCCGGTATGTTTTTTGAACAGCCTGCTAAAGTATTTCACATCTTCATATCCAATGATCGCAGCCACTTCACTGACTTTTGCAGGAGAGACTGCCAACATCTCCATCGCCCGCCGGATACGCATATTCGTCACAAAATCCCCAAACGTGAGGCCTGTTTCTTTCTTAAACAATTCGCTAAGATGTCCCGGATGCAAATGGACCTGACCGGCCACCTGCTGCAGACTGATCTCCTGTGCAAATCCGGATTCAATGTAGGCAATGGCCTTTTGCACATGTGACGCCTGTCCTTGGCCCATTTCGCAATAATAGGTTTGCATCAGACCGTATAAATGCTGAAACAGCAAATCCCGGAGGTCCGCGGCATCTGCATCCGGTTCCGGCTGCCAAGGTTCATATCGCGCAGGTTCTTCTCTTCCTAATGCATGCATGGTACGAACAAGCCAGCGCTGTCCGGCGATGACCGCAGAATGCAAACAGGCATTGAACGATTCCGGCGTCACTTCCGGATCCATGATAAGCTCGCTTACAAGCTCTCGCGTCCATGCGGTCAGCATGACAGGATCATTATCGAGCAGAAGTGTCCCCAGTGCAGTTTCTTCTTCATGCGAAAGCAAGGTTTTCCCGCCTTTGCGATGACGTACATGTTCAATGCTCCATATTTTATCCTCCAACAACCCCAGAAACTGAAATGCCGTGGATGCGGTCATGTAACTTTCGTGGAGGCGTTCCTCACTAGAAACCGGATGTCCTATAGATGCACGCAGTTGACATTTCAGCAATGGTTCCATGTGATTGAACACCGCTCCCAATATGTTCTGCAGTTCCTGCTGCCTGTTCGCTGACTGTATAACGCCAATAACCTGTTTCTTATGAATATGTACGATTGCGCCAGGCAGCATATCCTCCAGCATGTTATGTACTGCAAACCTCAACAGCGCAGCCGAAGAATGACTCCATCCTTTGGCCTGAACTATGAATACCTGTTGATAGCCAAGCCCCTCATTCAGAGAATCATCGGCGAATTCGACGGCTCCCCTCTTCAGGAATGCAGGGCAAGAACCCGAATCCACGTCACCATCAATAACCCATCGTTCAAACAAGTGCTGCCTGTTCTCCCGTATTAGTCGTCCTTCTTCGGATTTTTCAGCCCAACGATCCATAATTCTTTGTTTGGCTTGAAGAACCGTTTGAATGATTTCTTCCGGTTTGCTCGTTTTGAGCAGGTAGTCCTTCACTCCCTGGCGGATCGCTTGCTGGGCATAAGGGAAGTCATCATATCCGGACAAAATAATAACCTCCAACTCCGGCAGCAATCGCAGCCCTTCGTCGGCCAGTTCAAGCCCCGTCTTACCCGTCATCCGGATATCGGTCATCAGAATGTGCGGGCGTTCACCTGCCAACCGGGTTATTGCTTCTTCCGCTGAGGCTGCCGGTGTGAGAAGTTCTATCCCTAACTCGTGCCACGCAATTACACTGGCAAGTCCGGTCCGAATAATTACTTCATCATCGACAATTAGTAGTCTCATGGTCTTTCCTCCAAAAAGGGTATGGAAAATGAGATCCGAGTTCCCCCGCCGATCCTGCTGTCCATTTCTAATTGAGCGTCAGGCCCGTAATGAAGCAGTAGTCGCTCATTCACATTGTGAATCCCGTATCCGCCAACGAACGGTTTCTCATCCGGCTGATTTTCCCTCAGCTGGTCCAGCTTCTCTTGATCCATGCCAACGCCATCGTCCAGCACGAGTACGTTCATTCGTTCCCTCCCTTGATCCTGCCGAATCATGACGGTAATTGTTCCCGTGCCAACCTTGGGCTGAATACCATGGATCATCGCGTTCTCGACGAGCGGCTGGAGCAGCAGCTTCAGCATCATCCTTTGCTCCAATGCGGGATCCACGATATACTGGACTGCAAATTTATCAGGAAAACGGATGGACTGCACACGTACATAATGCTGGATGTGCGCAATTTCCTGTCCTACAGGACAGTATTCTTTACCGTTGTTCAAACTGATCCGCAGGAAATCACTCAGACCTTCTACCATTTCTGCAATTCGAGTCTCTTTCGACATTAAGGCAATCCAGTGAATGGACGAAAGGGTATTGTACAGAAAATGAGGATTGATTTGTGCCTGAAGCGCCCTGAGATCCGCTTCCTTTTTGCGGGCTTCACCACGTATAACTTCATTCTTCAAACTCTCGATATGCGCCCCAAGCAGATTATAGCTCTCTCCTAGTCTGCCAATTTCATCATCGGTTTCGGTTCCGAACAAAGGAAGTGGACGATGCGGGTCAATACGGGACAAGTGTCTGGTGAGCACACGCAGAGGCCTCGTCACTCGGCGGACGGTAAACCAGACAAGTCCTGCGCAAATGACAGCGGAAGCAACCACAGCGAGTGCCGTAAGAATCAGAATATAACCGTTTTCCGACTTGTATTGATCGTAGGGCACCGTTCCGGTCAACGTCCATCCCGTCAACGGTTGCGGGTAATAGAGGAGCGTGCGTTTATGTTCTCCGCTGCCATACGTTGTCGTGCCGCTCCCCTGCTGCCACATCGTTGTTTGCACATCTGGTTCAACCTGCTCCAGAGATTGCCCAAGCCGGGATTTATCCATGGAAGCCAGTATTTCTCCCGAACGCCCGATCAGCTCCAAGCGGCCTTCGCCTCTGCCAAGTCCCAGCGTAGCCCAGTCTTTGGAGATAGCCTTTTCATCCAAACTGATTGCGAGCCACCCAAGATGACGATAGTCATGAATGCTGCGGATGGGACGAACCAGCGTGATCACATTTTGTATCCCTGCATAGTTGTGAACCGGATACACGCTGGTCCATGTTTTGACTCCGTTTCCGCTTGGTATTGGCGGATAGGCAATCCCCGGCTCATACCAGGTTGCCGTCGTCAGGGAAGCATTGAACCGATCCGGATAAATCGCAATGTTCGCGATATACTTTTTGGAAGCTGCCAGATTGGTCATTCTGCCGACAATGTCCACGCGGTCCAGCTCGTGATCTTCATTTCGACTCAAGTACTGCTGAATATCCCGCTCCCCGATCAGAAAAATCGATAGATTCTCGGCGTCCTGCAGCATATAGCGGAGGTTGGCTTCCACTTGTTTTAATGTATCCATGCCGGATAGCTTCGTTTTCTGTTCGGTAATGCGGGACGAAATCAAAAACGCGAACAGACCTAGCGCCAGCAGCGGCACAATCATGGAAGCTGTTACGACCACCGAGAGTTTTCTCTGGAGCGAAGAAGTAAGCCAGCGTCCCAATGCCATTTCCTCCTCTGGATGCGATTTCGTTTATCCTTTGACCGCACCAGCCGTCATGCCTTTCATGACCTGTTCCTGAAAAACAAGATATAAAATAATGGTCGGAATCACCGATAAAGTCATGGCGGCCAGCGTTAATCCATAGTCCGTCTGATATCCATCTGCGAAGTTCGCAATCGCCAGCGGCAGCGTTTTCAAACCGGTTTTGTTGATGAACACGAGTGCAAACGAAAAATCGTTCCAAGCATGCAAAAAGCTCAAAATCGTAACCGTGGACAAGGCAGGCACCGACATGGGCAGCATGATCCGGACAAACAGTCCCCACAGCCCTGTTCCATCCATAAAAGCAGCTTCTTCGATGTCACGCGGCACACTTGTCAGGTAAGCTGTGAGCACAAAGATGGCTGTAGGCAATGCAAACGCCGTATAAGGCAGAATCAACGCCCAATATGTATTCAACAAGGACATCTGCTTCATTAGAATAAACAAAGGAACCAGCGTACTATGAATGGGAATCAGCATACCCACAACGAAAAAAGTCATGACCAGTCCCTTCCAACGGAACTGGAACCGCGCCAATATGAAAGAAGCAAGCGCAGCAATAAACAGCGTCAATACCAGCGATCCCAACGATACAATCAAGGAGTTGCCAAATGCCGTTCCCAGTTTCGAGCTTTCCCACGCATGGCTGAAATTGGCCGCGTTCCATTGGGCCGGCAGCCCAAAAGGTCTGCTGTAGAAATCTTCATTCGTTTTAAACGCACTAATGACGAGCCAGTAAAACGGATACAATGTTAAAATACCATACACTGTTAGCAGCGTCCAAATGATTCCACTCCGCAGACGACGAACCGGATGGCCCGAAGCTCTTCCTGACGATGGCATCGTTACAGGTGTCGTACGCATTGAATTCACTCCTCTCCCTCAGTTCTCTTTCCGTTTGCGACTGGTCACCCACTGACTTGTTCCGATTAGCAGCAAGGAGATCAGCACGATGGTTGTTGAGATGGCACTTCCGAAACCGTATCGGTATGTCGTAAAGGTTGAATTATACATATAGGTAGCGAGCAGCTCTGTAGCATGTGCCGGCCCCCCCTTGGTCATGATGTACACCAGATCGAAGGATTTCAGGCTGCCCGAAATGCACAAGATGATCGCGACCTGTACGGTTCCCCAAATCATGGGCAGAGAAATGGACACCAGCTTGCGGATTCCTGATGCTCCGTCCATCTTGGCCGCGTCATGAATCTCACCGGGAATGTTCTGCAGCGCAGAGATGAAAATAATCAGGTACAAACCAACGAAGCTCCAGAGCAGCGGCGGTACAAGAGAAAAGATAGCCATCTTATCATCAGAGAGCCATTGCAGTTTCCAGCTTTCCAGCCCCAAGGCGTCCAACAGAAAGTTCAAAATCCCAATCTGTGGATGATAGATATACTGCCAGATCATGCCGATCACGACGGTAGATAACACCATGGGCAGAAAGACGGCGGAACGCAGGAAGCGCTGCAGCGGATTGCTTTTATGCAGCAATACCGCCAGCATCAGCGCTAACGGAATCTGTCCAAAAACGGACGCCAGGACAAAAATCACGTTGTTTTTCAGCGCCCGCCAGAATATGGGGTCATGCCAGATCTCCACGTAGTTGTCCAGACCGATGTAGCTGGACTCCCCGATTCCGGACCAGTTAAAGAAACCATAATAGGCTGACCAAACAACGGGGACAAATACGAACAACGCATATATGATCATTGCCGGAGCAAGCCCCAGCAGGATAAAACGCCGATTGCTTAATGCGTTCATTTATTCACTTCCCTTCGTTAATCGCTTTCTACCGACTGCAAAAACATTCACACCAGGCCACTGCGAGTGCAGTACATTTCACCTTGCAAATGAGAGGTTCAGACGTAAACCCCCTCCCCTGAGGGGAAGGGGGCGATGGCTGCTCAACAATCATTATTGTGCAGTACTTGCATCGTTTTGCGTCTCACCAATACTCGGATCAGACTTCTTAGTTGCCAATAGCATTGGCTTGTGCAGCCTGAATTTTGGCCGCGATCTCTTCGGCTTTGCCGCCCATCAACAGTTCCTGCAGTCCGTTATTAATGACTTCTACCGTTGCAGACCCCAGCTTGGAATCGTAGACCGGGTTAATCTTCACTTCCTGCATTAAATCATACAGCTCCACGAACAAAGGATGTGCCTTGGATTTATCCAGATCAATGTTGTAGCTGACGAGCGTGCTGCTGTCCAGCGTAGCCTTCTGGCCGTCCGGACCAGCCAGTGCGTAGAACAGCTCCATGGCGGCTTCTTTTTGGGCTCCGCTCAGCTTCTTGCTTACACCCAGGCCGGTACCTACCACGCCAGAGGTTGTTCTTGCCTCCCCTTGGCCACCGTCCACGGGTGGAAGAATAGTAATATGCGTATTGTCCAATACCTCTGCAGGAGCGTTGTTCACCAGATTTGCCAAAGCCCATCCACCATTCATGACCATGGCTGCTTTCCCCTGAAAGTACAGCTGCATCATCTGTGTCTCGTCAATACTGTTAAAGCCATCCTGGAAAGCTTTGTTGTTGCCAAGCTCCTGCATCTTATTTAGCGCTTCGATAAATTGCGGATCGGTAAAACTCGCTCCATCCTGGGCGACTGCCTTCAGAAACCAATCCGTGCCTGTAATCCGGTCAGCGAGTGTACTGAAGATCGTGGATTGTGCAACCCAGTTAGCCTTGTTCCCAAGCGCCATCGGAATTACCTTGTTCTCGTTAAATGTTGCAATGGCTTGCTCCAACTCGGCCCAAGTCTCAGGAACTTTGACGTTATACTTTTTAAATAGAGCCTCGTTGTAATAAATGAATGAGCTTGGCGCCAGATTCATCGGCACGGAGTAGATCTTCCCGTCAACCGTGTAACCATCCAGTGCGTTCGGGATAAAATTGTCCCTCCACTCTGGCTTCGCGTCCAGCTCCGCATTAATCGGCTGCAGCAGATCGCCTTTTACAAATTCTTTCGTCATTGCATCAGGCCACATGACAAACAAGTCCGGCATTTCATTGGCAGCGGCCACCGTGCGGAGCCTTGTTCTGAGACCATCCGTAGGCAGGCCCTCATCGACCACTTCAATTTCTGGATGGGCCACGCGGAAATCCTCAATGATCTTGCGCATCGCTACCGCTTTTGCATCCTGTCCGGTCCAATTATGCCAGAGCGTAACCGTAACTTTATTGTTGCTGTCCGTTCCTTCCGACTGATCACTGCCACTGCAGGCGGCGAGTATCATTGAAAATAAGGCAATAGCCATACATCCCGAAAGCCATCTTTTTAACATTCCTTAATCCCCCTCGGCATTTTGAATACATTTATTGTAAATGATAACGCTATCATATCGTAAGGTGACGATCCACGGATGCAGGGGTGAAAAATATCGGATGCATGCTTACCAAGCGTTTCAATTAAAAAAGTCGCTAACTTAGCGACTTGGTAGGGTATTATTTACGATGATATGAGCTCATTACAAGTGTAGCTGCTATCTCATAAGCCGCTGACATCTTTTCCACCTATATCACAATGTGGTCCGCAAACCAAAGCAACATTCGTAACAGGTATGCTCAAATCAAATTCATCCAAAATTGTGAAGGTGTATATGTTATTTGCGGTTTATATAGCTTCATCTTCCAGAATTCAAACAATAGTTGCACAGTATCCTGTTTGCTTCCCTTTTTCAACGGCCTTGATATAACCATCAAAGTAATAAGGGATGTCATCTTCTTTTCCATTCTGAATTCTGCCTCTAACTTTATCGAATGCCAATATTGAAATTGAAAATTCAGGCTCACCTGTAACTAAAACGGGCTGCTCTCTTTCTTGTACCCAATAATACTTTCCACCGTAATTCCTTCTTGCCACTTCGAAAATGTAACTTCCAACCATCGAAGAAACAGAATCCAACGTATCATGATCCAATTCATACTCACATAATTCGTCAAGAATAACGTCTACTTCATGTAGACTGAGTACGCTAAAATCAAAGTTCCCTTTATCCGAGAAATTGTTTTTGAAGCTTTCTGCCGTTGAAATAATGTCTTGTTCTAATCTACTTTGCATAAATCTAACCTCCGCTCATACACCATTGCAAATTGAACTTACCTATATTGCTGGCATATCCCAATATATTATTTTCGCTTGTTCGTCCCCTAATCTATTCTCCAGACATTTCCGTTATCCTACCCGTTAGCTTGACTGAAATTTCAAGCAGACATTGTTTATATACATATTCTATCGGTAATTGGTACAGATAGTTTCATCTACAGAAGTACTGCCGCTCTCTTGAGATTCCGCATACCAATCGCCTACCAGTTTATAGAGATATTCCTTGAGAACATCTTCCTTTTTCTTCATAATTCCTGTAAAAAGAAACGCGGCTTACCTGTCAATGATACATTTGTAACACCATAAAAGATACGTCTGTTGCATGAAGATTGAAAAATGGATGCTTTATCAACTGCCTGGCACGAACAAAATGGAACGGAGATTAAGCAAATGACACTTATACAAAAACGCATCGTCATTCTGATTGTAGTGATGATCGCAGCTGCCATTTTGGGCCGGCTTGCGATGCGGGCATTTTTGATCTTATGCTCGGCGGTGCACTGTTCGGTGGTAACTTCCTATGAAAAATAAAGAAAAAGGCAGGAAAAAAGTATTGTGGGGATTTATTTATGTAGGTGCTTTCATTGTTTGCGGCTATAGAAAAGATGAATGAGTATCTGGACCGATATATGGGAAGTGAATAAAATAGACTGCATGAGCCGGAATTAATTGAACCTGCCCATTTGTTGATATAAAGCAGCCGACTACTTAATCGGCTGCTTCTTGATATTATTGTGTTGTCGTTTTCCCGTTAGCTTGATGATTATTTTTAATTTCAAACAATTTGATACAACATGCTGATCATTTTTGATGGGAATCTTCATTAAAATAATGTTTGAACTGTTTTTCCATTTTATTCGCTACTAAGTGGGTGGAGCGTAAATGTACAATTGCTGTTATGACAAAATACAGGGAGACTATTGTAATAACGGAATAAACGATAACCATCTAAAACTCCTCTCTAGAAGGTAGGTGATCAAAGATTGCCTGGTTCTATTTGACGCGACTCCTGGAACAATAATCGCTAGCCAATCGCGGTCTGCTATGATCTACTTATTGTTACTGACGTGTGAACTGTAGGTTTGAAATACCTCCACCCCTTTTTTCAAACGTTGCAATCCATCTACAAGGCGTTCTCTAGGGCAAGCATAGTTCAATCGAATGAATTCATGTCCGTTACCGCCATAAATGGTGCCCTCAGAGACATATAATCCTGTCTCCTCCCTTATGAGTTTGCACAGATTATTTACATCATGAGTCACAGTCCGGCAATCGATCCAGGCCAAATAAGTAGCTTCCGAATGGATAACCCGCAGCTGAGGCAGCTGACTGACCACAAAATGTTCGAGATACTGCTTATTCGTCATGAGATAGTCCAATAAGGCTTGCAGCCAAGGCTCCCCTTCCGTATAGGCCGAGATTGCCGCTTCAATCGCAAAAGCGTTAGGTTCGGCAACCTCATCGGTATTGATGCTGCGATGTACGAGTTTTCGGATCTCCGGATTCGGCACAATAATACTCGACGTTTGAATGCCTGCAAGGTTGAACGTTTTCGTTGGCGCTACACAGGTAATGCTATTTTGAGCAATTTCTTCCGATACGGAAGCGAATGGGATATATCGGTATCCTGGATGCGTTAAATCACAATGAATTTCATCGGAAAGAATAAGCACTTTATGCTTAACGCAAAGCTTACCAAGTTTCTCAAGGTCTTGTCTGTCCCACACTTTGCCGATTGGGTTATGCGGGTTGCAGAAAATCATAATCGTTGTATCAGGATCGGCCAGCTTCTTCTCCACATCGTCAAAATCGATCGAATAGTGATGGCTATCGTAAACCAAATCACTTCCGAGAACTTCTCGTTGATTGTTCTTAATGGAGTTGTAGAAGATATTATACACAGGCGCAAGAATAAGGACCTTGTCGCCGACTTTGGTCATTTTGCGCACGATCGAAGAGATGGCAGGCACTACGCCTGTGCAAAACATAATCCATTCTTTTTGAATTGAAAATTGGTGTCTCTTTGCCCACCACTGAGCGACTGCATCGTAGTAAGTGTCCGGTACCGTGGCGTATCCAAAAATACGGTGGTTTAATTTCTTTTGCAGGGCATCGACGATAGCCGGCGATGTCTCAAAGTCCATATCTGCCACCCACATCGGCAGTTCTCCCGGTCCAACCTCCCATTTATATGAGTTCTTGTCCAATCGGCTCGTCATTTTGTCAAAGTTGAATGACACTTCTTTCACCTGCTTTATCCAGCTCGTATTTGGTGTTGGCGGCAAAGATTTTATCGTCATCGGTGATGATTTTGCCAATATCCTTTGCTTTGATTTTTCCGGAGATTGGATTTCTAACACTGTCAATCATGGTCTTGGCTTCCACCTCTATGGTTGAGTACTCAAATGCCAAGTCGGTATTAAGAATTGTCCCGTTCTCAATTACGAGGCGGTCCATGTAACACATTCCTTGATTGCTTTCGATGGTGCAGTTGATAAACGTGATGTTCTTTGAATTCCAGCCTAGATATTCTCCGATGATCCATGAATCATAGACAGTGACGTTCTCGCAATTCCAGAAGGCGTCTTTCGATATAAGCTTTGCATTACGGATCGTCATATTCTTTGCTCCATCGAAAGCATAGTTCCCTACCAGTGTGAAATCGTCGATGGTGATATTTTCGCTATTCATTCCAAAGTAGTCGCCTTTTGCGGTCACATGATTCAAGTGAATATCCGTGCAGTTCCATAAGGTCTCTTGTGCATTAGGCAGATCCACATTCTTCAGGAGGATTTTGCTCGAACGCCGAAATGTCTTCGGTGCCTCGATGATGCTATCGTTCATGGAAATTTGATCCGTATACCATATTCCCGATCGGGCCATTTCTAGAAAAGTGCTGTTATTGACGCGAATATTGCTGCAGTACCATAACGGATACTTCCATTTGAAAATGCTATTATGAATAGCAATGTCGTTGCTCTCCTTTAATGGCGACTCGCCATCCGCAAATATCGAATTCTTAATGATAAGATCTTTACTCTTAAAAAGAGCTCGTTCTCCGGTTAGCATTTGTTGATCGATCGTTTGCATTTTACTTTAATTTCCCTCCAAATACCGGGAAGAAGCTATGCTCACCATAATCCTGGATGTGCTCTACATTCTTCAAGGTCTCCATATCTGCATTGCTGATCACAAAATCAAGCTCTGCATTGTTTCTCATGTGATCTGGATTTGCCGTTTTGGGAATGACGACCAGTCCAAGCTGGATACCATAACGGAGGCATAGCTGAGCAACAGATATTCCATACTTTTCAGCTATTACCTTAATATCTGCATGATCAAGGACTGCACCATGTGCAATTGGTGAATATGCTTCTACCAAGATGTCATTCTTCTGACAGAATTCAATGAGCTCTAAGGGCGTATTGCTCACATGTGCCAAGATCTGATTGACCATCGGCTTGATCTCACAGCTCTCAAATATATTCTCTATATCATCCTGAAGGAAGTTAGAAAGACCGATTGCCTTTACTCTGCCTGTTCTATAAGCATCCTCCATCGCTTTCCATACTTCTTTGTTTTCCTCGAAGTAACGGTTCTCCTCACGGAACTCCTTCCAAGGCTGCGGGCTGTGGATAATCAGAAGGTCAATGTAATCCAGCATCATTTTTGATAAAGACTCATCAATGGACTGCGTAACTGCATCATAGTTCTTTGCTTCTGCAGCAACCTTTGTCGTAATGAAAAGTTCTTCTCTTGCGACACCGCTGGAACGGATTCCTTCCCCTACACCAACTTCATTCATATAAGCCTGTGCAGTATCAATATGGCGATATCCGATAGATACCGCATCACGTACTGCCTGTGCCGCCTGTTTATCATCAAGAAGCCAGGTACCAAGGCCCAATTTTGGAATTTCTACACCATTTGATAATTTGTAAGTTTCGTTAAACATGTTTTCGTCTCCTTTGCATGGTTATTTTTTACATCCTTATCAGTAAGTTCATTAGTCAGTGGGTGATGGCAGTGATCAAGGGTTCCTTGTCATTGCCAACATTTTCATTACCCTGACATGCACGCACATAGAGTGAGTCATCAACCACAACAGACCAAATCCAAGTCGGGGTGCCGTAGGTTATTCCGTCTTCGCGGAACGGCGAGATGTGCAGGTCGTCAGCTTCAGTTATTTTGCGCAGTTCTTCTTTCGACCATGTGTCCATGAGAGGCATCCTCCTTATTAGGCAACTATTATAGAATGTTGAATTAAATTCCTATCTAGAAAATTGATTTATGGAACTATACTTGTAATTTCTCATTAAAATAAATACTAAACTCAATATTAAGAATAGGAATCCGCCTAATACGACGTACTGCGTACCCAATCCTGATATAACCAGTCCACCTAACGATGTACCGGTTGTTACCCCCAAGTTACCGGACACCAGAAACAGTCCATTCGAGAATTCAGGGGCTTCCGGAGCTGCAGACGACATCCAGTACTGACTGATATTATTTCCTATAGCCACTACGATTCCAAAAATCAAAACAATGAATGCCATAGGTACAGTGAACTGTCCCATTAAGAACAACAAGATGTAAACGCCCCCTAATACGAATGGAAAAGAGGCGACAGATTTTATGGCATTTTTAGTAAGCAGCTTCCCGGCGACGATGTTTCCTATTATACTTGCCCCACCGAATAGGAATAACATGAAACTAATCGTTTCCCCGGGTACATTGGTAATGGTTTCAAGATACTCGGCAAGGTAACTACTGACTCCATACATCGCTGCATTTATAAAAATGACCGCAGCAATGGACAGCCAAGTCATTGGTTTTGTTAATACAGTTAATTGAGATCCATAAGAGAGTCTTTCCTGAACAGGCATAGATGGTACGAATAGCAATATAGCCATGAATGCTATAGCATTCACAATAGTGAAGAATAACATTGCCATATCAAGCGAAGTTGTATTAGCAATCAAACTAGAGACAGGTGCACCAAGTACCATCCCTCCCGTTACTCCCATAAATACTTTAGAAGTGGCTTTTGGAGCCTCTTCCTTGCTAACAGAGGCTGCTGCCGCTGTCAAAGCGATTGAGACATAAACGGGATGTAAAAAGGCTGGGATCACACGAGCAATTAATAAAATGGTAAAGTTTGATGCAAATATGGAGACCATGTTGCCCAGAACGAAAACGCCTAATACAAGTAACATTACCTTCTTGCGATTGATGCCCGAAAACAATAACGGCATGATGGGCCCAGATATGGCAACAGCAAGTGCAAAGAGACTCACTAGCAACCCTGCTTTGGAGATACTGATATGAAAATGGTCCGCAATTAAAGGTAATATCCCTACGATCCCCATTTCCGTATTTAAGATGCCGAAAACACCTATGGTCAATATTAGAATCAACCATTTATTTCTGTTAGCCAATAATAAGCAACTCCTATCTTCAGCAGTTTTTGCGCAGCAGATGATTTAACAAAGAAGGTTGTTTAATCAACTCATGTCTATTATTATATGGGTAAGAAAGATACATTCAATGGTTAAAATAACGAAGTCTGTTGATATCTCAACACAGCAATCAAAAATGTTAATTATCTAAGAAAGTTTGGTGAAATATAGGATGGTAAAGATGGATCGGAGAATTGCTAAAACGCAGGAAGCCTTGAAAAAAGCTGTTATTGAATTAATGAGGGAAAAAAACTTCGATGATATTACTATTCAGGATATTGCAGATCAGGCTGACCTTAACCGCGGAACTATTTACCTTCATTATCAGGACAAATATGATTTGTTGGATAAACTGATCGAGTCACATATGAATGAACTAAGCGAGATGGATGATTGGGCATGTAAGCTGGATTGGAGCAATGGGCTTGTACCTTTTTTTGAGTACTTTGAGAAAAACTATTTATTTTTTTCGACCATGTTAGCGAGTAAAGGAGCCCCTTCTTTTAGAACTCGGCTTCAAAATTATGTTATGGAAGGATTCAAAGGAGAGATTGATCGAGAAAGCGGAAAAAATGTGGATTTAATTGAAGATGTTATGTTGCAATATGCGGGTACCGCTTATGTAGGAATCATTGAATGGTGGATTCGAAATGAAATGCCGTATCCCCCGCAAATCATGGCCAAACAAGTTGGAACCTTATTGGAGAGAAGCCTATAGAACATTGCTGGTCCATTTGTCATACAGCTATTAAGAAATTAAACCTCCAGATTAGTGATGTTGCCAGGTCGGATTCGCAAGACGAAAGAAGAGCAGGCCACTTTAGGGCCTGCTCCTGATGTACGTTATCAACTGTCTTTTCCCATTAGCAACATCATTCTTCATTTACGCATTCACTTTATAGTTAGGCTTTAATTATGCTCCCAGGGATTTGTGCTCCACACTAACCGAAGGCTTGGAATAAAACAATAGATATAGTCCAACTCCTAGTTTGGTAGCTCCATCAAGAATTCCGAAATAAAGGAAGGGTACGGGCTGAAACAGCATCCCAACTATAGCAACTATTGTACAAACCGTTCCAAGGATAATCATGGACTTTCCGTGAACGTAATAAAATATAAAGAAATGAATTCCCGTTGCAAGAAGTGCCCCGAGCCAGATCATCCGCCAATCCAGGCTTGGAAAAAACGGACCTGCGATCAAAAATATGAGAACAAAAAGAGCGATGACCCCAATATTCCCCACCCGATCCTGAAAAGATGCGCTTGGCCCCTGAGATAATCTTCGATGGACACTCGAATTTAAAAATGAAATATAGAAACCAATAAAGAATCCGGTCATAAAAATGAAAGGATTTAAATAGTATTCTCCTCCAAATAACGTTGATACAATGATGACGGTTCCGATGATGGTCAGCCACAAACCACAGACTCGTTTCTGGTTAAATTGCAATGGAACTTCACGATCATATCCTAGTTTTTGAAGCATCCCCGCCTCCTGGAAAAGATATAGTGGAGCTGTTTGGAGCATAGGCTCAATTCAAGTTATTCTGCGTGGGTGCTCAACGTTCCTGCCAGTTCCTTGAACAAAAGCAGCCGACCACATCGATCGGCTGCTTTTTTGCTTTTACTGTGCTATTGTTTCCCCTACTTTAAACTTCCTTAAGCCATCTTAAAACCTTGTATATCATAAGCCAGTCTTTCAATCCATATGCGAGCCACCGTTAATATCGATTTCCTCTCCTGTAATATAGGACGCCTGACTTGAGGCCAGGAAAGCGATGGCCGACGCAATTTCTTCGGTTTCTCCCGGACGTCCCATTGGAATGCTTGCGATGACTTCTTTCGCCGTATCCTCATCAAGCGATTTCCAAATGTCGGTATTCACAAGCCCTGGTGCGATGCAGTTCACCGTAATGCCGTTCGCAGCCACCTCGCGGGCGAGGTTTTTAGAGAATCCAAGCACCGCTGCCTTCGAAGCCGAGTAATGGGCCCCACCGAAGACGCCGCCGCCACGTTTCGCGGATACGGACGACAAGCTGATGATCCGGCCATATCCCTGTTTTTTCATCTGCCCCAGCACCGCCTGGGTGCACAGGAACAAGCCGAACATGTTTACGTTGAATACGCGAGTGATGTCTTCCAGCGTCATTTCTTCAACGGTTGTTTTTTGGGAAATTCCCGCATTGTTCACTAGAATGTCAATTCTACCGAAATGCCGGATTACTTGCTCCACCATGGCCCGGTTCGATTCCTCGCTGGTTACATTCAGTTCGATGCCGATGGCTTCCCCGCCTTGGGCACGGATTGCGTCCACCGTCTCCTGAATTCCTTCTTGATTGATATCCGCGATGACCAGCTTCGCGCCTTGCTTGGCCAATGTCAAAGCGATCGTGCGACCGATTCCCCGTTTTGAACCGCTTCCTGTGACGATTGCTACTCTGTTATTCAATTCAAACATGAAACTAACACTCCTTTTAATTTTATGATTCAAACCCGCTGGGTTCGATGGATCCGGCATGGGTCGCTTAACGGTTGTTTTTCACCAGGGATTGCGCCGTGTGCACAATGTTCTCCACCGTAATCCCGTTCATTTCAAGAAGCTTCTCATAAGGAGCAGACTCCCCAAACTTATCCTGTACACCGATTCTGCGGACGATGGCGCCTCCTTCCTCGGCGACCACTTCGCTCACGGCGCTGCCTAGCCCGTTTAGAATGTTGTGGTCTTCCACCGTAATAATCCGTCCGGTACGCAAGCAGTCCACCACGGCTTCGCGATCAAGCGGTTTAATTGTATGCATGTCAAGCAATTTTACGGACACGCCGGATTGTTCGAGAATTTCCGATGCTTCCAAAGCCAAATGGACCGTATCGCCGTTTGCAATGATGGCGACATCATTTCCGTCTTTCAGTCTTTTTGCTTTTCCGATCTCGAATTCATCGTCCTCGCCGTAGATGACCGGAATGGTATCACGCGTAAAACGGAGGTAAACCGGTCCATAGTGTTCCGCGGCCTTAGCAACCAACTTGCGGGTGGAAGCATAGTCCGCGCCCATAATAACCGTCATGTTCGGTATGGTGCGAAGGACGCCCATGTCCTCAATCGCTTGATGGCTTCCTCCGTCGTTGGCTGGGGTCAAACCGCCATGGGAGCAGGCGATTTTTACATTCAAGTGTGGATAGCATACCTCTTGTCGAATCTGTTCCGCCATGCGCAGCGAACCAAACACCGCATACGTACTAATAAAAGGAATTTTGCCGGTGGTCGCCAGCCCGGCTGCAAGGCCTGCCGCATTTTGCTCGGCAATCCCAACGTTAATATGCTGATTCGGAAGTTGGTTGGCAAACTCCGTCGTTTTGCACGATTTGCCGATGTCGATGTCCACAACGTAAATATTTTTGTTCTGTTTGCCAAGTTCCAAAATTTCATGTCCAAATGCGTCACGAGTCGCAATTTTCTTAACGGTTGCTTCACTTTTTGGTGTACTCATCATTTTAGCCCTCCCGCAAGTTCTTCCATGGCTTGCTTATACTCGGCTTCCTTCGGGGCGGCGCCATGCCAGCCGCATACGTCCTCCATGAACGAAACGCCTCTTCCTTTGACCGTGTTGCAGACGATGCAAATCGGTTTCCCATGCTTGAGATCCCTTATTTCGTCCAACGTATCTACGATCAGTCCCATGTCATGTCCGTCGATTCTTCTCGTATCGAAACCAAATGCTTTAAATTTTTGCTCCAGATCCAAGTTCGGCATAATCTCGTCGCAAGTTCCGTCGATTTGAAGATTGTTGTCGTCCACAAAAACGATCAGGTTATCCAACTGATATTTGTTCGCCGTTTGCGCCGCTTCCCAGATCTGCCCTTCCTGACACTCCCCGTCGCCGAGCATCGCGAACACCCGGTATGATTTGCCGTCCCTTTTGCCCGCGATCGCCATGCCTACCGCGCAGGAGAGGCCTTGACCTAAAGAACCTGTCGAAATATCAATTCCTGGACATTTTTTCATATCGGGATGTCCCTGGAACGGCGATCCATACTTACGAAGCGTATGCACGTTTTCGAAGGGAACGAACCCTCGATGAAGCAAGGCAGCATACTGGATTGGACACACATGCCCTTTCGATAATACAAAACGATCACGGTCCTCCCATTTCGGATTCAGTGGGTCAATATTCATTTCGTTGAAATACAGCGCGGTTACGATATCCGCAGCAGACAACGATCCGCCCGGATGCCCGGATTGAGCCTCGTAAATCATCGTAAGTGCAGTTTGTCTCAGTTCGATTGCTTTTTGTTTAAGCTCGTCGACCTTAAATTTTGTCATTGTGCTCACCTCATTTTATGATTATATACCGATTTGTCATGTTGTATACTTGTATCCTAAGTTATTGTAAAAAAAACGAGTATTTAGATCCTTTCTTATACTCATTTTTTAAAAACATTAGCCGACCTTACTCGAGCTTGCACGATCCAACGATGTTCCTGAATGGATTTTATGGCTTTTGCCCGTTTGCTTCACCAAGAAGATGATAATTGCAGCGCTTACAATCATGCTGATCCCCAGCACAGTCAAACCGAGATTATGACTGCCTGTCATGTCATTCACAAATCCAACGAAGTATGGGCCGAAAAACCCGCCAAGGTTTCCGATACTGTTGATCAAAGCGATCGCTCCGCCAGCGGCTGCTCCCGTTAGGAAAGATGGCGGGATTGCCCAGAACGGAGAGTATGCGCCGAATGCTCCGCAAAGGCTAACCGTTAGAAGTGCAAACGAACCGACTAGGCTGAATTCCGACACGTACAAGCTGGCTATCATTGCAATGGCACTTATCGTCAGGCAGCCGGCAACGTGAAACTTTCGCTCATTCTTTTTGTCCGAGCTTTTTCCCACCAAATACATGACAACCATGGCACAAAGATACATGCAGCCTAGCAACCAGCCGATGCTTTGCAGACTCCATCCGGTCGTTTCGGTTAGTCCTCTTGAAATGGTTGGCAGGAACATATTAATGCCGTAATATCCGAACATCCAGAAGAAGTAGCCGATCGCCAAAACAAGAACATCTTTGTCCCGCAACACTTCAAGAAACGTCGGTTTTTTCACTTTTTGCTTCTCCAGCGCCTCTTTGCGGGTCACATCCAGCAGCCAAGTTTTCTCATCACCGGTCAGCCACTTGGCGTCTTCAATGCGATCCGTCAGGTAGTAATAGCAAATGATGCCCAGAATCACTGCCGGAACCGCTTCCAAAATAAATAGCCACTGCCAACCGGAAAGTCCAAACCATTCAATCTGCAAAAGAAACGTCGATAACGGGGAACCGATTGCGTTTGCGGCCGGAATGGCGATCATGAAACCGGCAATGGCTTTCGCGTGATGTTTGGATTGATAGAATCCACTAAGATAATGAACCATACACGGATAAAAGCTGGCTTCAGCAACGCCGAGCAAGAAGCGAACGATATAAAACTGGATCGGGGTCTGAATGAACGCCATGACGACCGCCATGATTCCCCATGTAATCATGATCCGGCTGATCCAGCGCCTTGCACCAATCTTGGACATCATCGCGCTGCCTGGAACCTCCAACAAGAAGTACCCCAGAAAGAAAATTCCTGCACCGAAACCGTACACCGCCTCGGAAAAACCGAGTTCTTCATTCATTCGCAAGGCAGCAAAGCCGATGTTTACCCGGTCCAGAATCGAAATTGCGAAACATAAAAACAAAAAAGGGATCAATCGCATCGTTACTTTACGAACTGTAGATTTCTCAAGCTGAAGTAGATCCATAGAAAATCCTCCCATTAATTAATACGAATCCATTTTTGATTTAAACGCTTACAATTTGGTTCGAAAATGGATACCATATCTTCCATTGCAGAGTTTCCAATAGTTAATTTGCTTCACCTCCAATTGATTTGTAATCTTGTAAACTTGTATCCTAAGTTAACTTGTCTAGAATATAACAAGTTCATTTTTAATTGTCAATAACTGATTATAAAATTTTTAAAGAATAAGCATAACAAAAATCCCTATGCCTTTACCTTATGCATAGGGATTTTTGTTAATCTTTCCAATAACGATCATAAAGATTTTGCATATGCTCCGTCATCAGCCTGACAGCGGTATCCTCTTCTTTTTGCTCAATAGCATTAATGATTTCCTGGTGCTCTTTAAAATTAGTGTCTCTATAGTCCGGACGGGTTACTGTCCGATCCCGAATAAATCTCCACATTTCCTGCTGTTTCATTGCTTGGGTAATCACAGTCATAAACTGAATATATAGATCATTGTGCGAAGCTCGAGCAATTTCCATATGCAATCGTTCATCGGTTTCAGGCACATAGTGTCCTTTCGAAGTTTCGGACTCCATCTGTTTGATCGTTTCTCGAAGAAGAAGGATTTCTTCTTTGGTAGCCCTTTGAGCCGCCATTCTGGCAATGAGCGGTTCAATGCTCATTCTCGCTTCGACAATGTCCTCTGGAGACACCGAGTTTATTAACGATTCGTCGGTAAGCGACTCATCCTGTGCGACAATGCTTTTGACGTAGACACCTTCACCTTGTCTGGAATAAATGTACCCTTTCATCTCCAATGCACTCAGTGCTTGTCTTATAGGAGCACGGCTTACTCCAAATTGCGCACACAATTCACGTTCCGTTGGAAGCTTGTCTCCGATTTGAAACGTACCGGATTGTATCTCGGAAAGAATCTGATCATAAATCTGAATGTACAGTTTGTTGCTGGATACGCGATTGAATTGTATTGTAATCATCTCCCTCTTTCAGCTCTACTTGCTCAATCTACTTGCACTATATCCATAAATATTATATAAATTAGAGTCTTGTTAGACAACATAATGTAAGACAAATGTGCAGAATAACATATCGTATCGTGAAGCCCTGAGTACTCCGCTATACCATAAAAGCCAAACAAGCTGCCTGTAGGCAGCTTGTTCAAGTGCATTCACTCCATATGATTATTAAGGCTGAATGACAAATGTCGTTACGCTCTGGGCTGGAAGGTTTGCCGTAAATCCATTGCCGGATATCTGGAGTGAGGAGCCTGCCGCCAGATTGCGCGTGCTATCCGTGATCCAGGAGGATACGGCGGATCCCTTTACATTTTTCACCTTGAATCGCTGATTCACGTCCGATGTATTTTTGTTAATAGCGACAATGACGATCTTGTTGTTGTCTCCCTTGTACGCCGAGACATACACGCCGTTCGCCGGATTTTTGGTTGCATCTACCCTGACGTCTCCAGGACGGATGAATTTGGAGTAATGAGCCATACTGTAGCCGCGTTTGCTAATGGTTCCGTCTTCCTTGATCGGACCATAATGTCTGCGAATGTACCACCATACATAAGCCTGGAAGTTCCCTTCAACCATGGCGTTATACATGTGCTCCGCAACACCCAACGCCTCCGGCCAGCGATCTGCCGAGTCGGTTTCGCTGTTTGGATAGTAGACTTCGGTCATCCATAGCTCCTTGCCTGCACCCTTTTGCTCGTACAATGGATATGGAAAATCACTGTATTGTGTGCCATACGTATGTGCTCCGAGAATATCGAGATTGGCGAGCGCTTGTGGATCATTTAAAATCGGATCCGACATTTGTTTCACATAGGAGAAGGACTCCGGCGCAATGACCCTGTTGTTGATCGAGCCTGCATTTTCTTTCATGAATCGCAGCATCTCCTCCGGAGACCACCAGGTCCAGTCATGGGCGTAATCCGGCTCGTTCTGGACGGAAATGGCATACAGGTTCACGCCGTTATTTTTCATAAACGTATCGAACTCATTCAAATACTGTGAGTAGGCATCATACTTGTCGTATTTGAGCCGTTTGGCCTGTGTGTCCTGAACATAAGCCGTCACATTGATATTGTCGATGTTCGGTCCACCTGTTCCCGTGGACACCAGCTTTAAGGTACTCGTTCCATTGACCATCGGAACCTGAATCGATTTTTCCTTCCACGTATCCCCACTGCCCGTGGCTTCAAAAGGAACATTGCTAAGTTCTAATGTACCGTTCACATATACATCCAGATTACTCGTCCCTGACGGAAGCGAATAACGAATCTTTACGTTTTTGGTGCCTGTGCTGCCAATCAGGATTGTATTCCACAGAACAGCCGAGCCGCTCGCATTTTGAAAATGAACATAACCCGTTCCCGTATAGCCTGAAAATGAATTCGCTACCGCTGCTCCGGTCAACGTTGTCGTTGATTCGGCTTCATACGTCGAACCGTTGCCCGAAGTCATGCCAAGCGTGAAGGTTTCCGTCATGTCACTCGGCGGATTCCATGGAGAGGCGAATACAATCGCCCCGTGTTCAATCGCTTTTTTGGCCGTTTCCACTTCCCGCTGCCAATTGTTTTTGTTTTCGTCGATCGGGATACGCAGCACAGAGAAGCCCAGCTGATTCGCACCATTGCCAAAAGCCGTTTCTCTTTCTGCTGCGGTCAGATCACCAATCCAGCCCGAATGTGTCATTCCGCCAAAACCACGAATAACCTGTTTTTGCGAAGAGACATTAATGACGACATCGTTAGCTGCCATCACTCTGGAAGCCGCGGGCACAAAAAACAAGGGCAAAGCTGTCGCCACAGCCAGTACGGTACAGAACGATTTTTTCATGAAAGTATTCACGCATTCTCATCTCCCGACGTTCATGATTTGTACGAATTCAATGCTTACCCCTTCACACCTCCAATCGTCATCCCCTGTACGAAGTATTTCTGGAGGAACGGGTACACCATCAGAATCGGAACGCTGGCTATGATGGTCATGGTGGCCCGAATGGAAGTCGGCGTAACAGCAACCCCGCTGTTCTCGGCCGACTGGTATGCATCACTTGCCGATGAGGTTGCCGCAGTCGTCGATGTCTGCAAAATCTTCATTAATTCATATTGCAGGGTGCTGAGTTCCTTGTTGGATGAATTGTACAGAAATACGTCGAACCAGGAATTCCACTGACCTACAGCCACAAAGAGTGATACCGTTGCCATTGCCGGAATGGTTAAGGGAAGGACAACACGGATGAATGTCGTAAACTCCCCTGCCCCGTCAATGCGGGCTGACTCGAGAATGCCCTCAGGCAACCCTTCGATAAACGAGCGGATCACGATCATGTTGAACACTCCAATCACTCCGGGAATGATATAGACCCAGAAGGAGCCAATCAGCCCGAGATCACGAATCAACAGATACCCTGGAATCAGCCCTCCGCTGAAGTACATCGTAAATACAAAGAACATGGTCACAAACTTGCGAAGCACAAATTCCTGCCGACTGAGCGTATAGGCAAGCATGGCGGTACAGAAAACGGACACGATCGTCCCGATGATCGTACGAAGCGCCGAGATCAGCGTGGCATGGTAGATGTCGGATTCCCCAAAGATATATTTGTAATTATCCAGTGTCCACACACGGGGCCACAGATAGATCCCCCCGCGAATGGCGTCGTTGGCGTCATTGAGGGAAACGGCTATCATATTGAGAAAAGGGTAGATCGTGACAATCATCAAACAGACCATAAATATGATATTAAATGCATCAAACGCCCGGTCCCCGGCGCTGCTGTTCCGCAAGCGGGATGATTTTGCTTTTGGCATGGTCTAGGCCTCCTCTTAGAATAATCTGCTTTCTCCCATTTTTTTCGCAATGTAGTTGGCGGTGAAGAGGAAGATGAAGCTGACCACGGTCTTGAAAATACCTGCCGCTGTACCCAAGGAGAAGTTCCCCATTCCGAGACCATACTTCAGTACAAAGATATCCAGGTTTTCTGAATAATCCATATTCATTCCGTTGCCCAGCAAGTATTGAGGTTCAAATCCGGATTCCAGGATGCTGCCCATATTCATAATGAGCAAAATAACGATAACCGGCTTCAAGCCTGGCAGCGTAATATACAGCATGCGTTTGAACCGGCTGGCTCCGTCAATCTCCGCAGCCTCATACTGGGCAGGATCAATCGCCGTGATTGCCGCCAGATAGATGATGGTGTTCCAGCCAACGTCTTTCCACACCTCGGTAGCGCCCAGTATGCCCCAGAAATACTCCCCTTTCCCCATCCACAACACCGGACTGTCGATCAGGTGAAGCTTCATGAGCAGCAGATTGATAATGCCGTCTGGTGACAATACGGTCAGGACGATGCTCGAAGCGACAACCCAGGAAATAAAGTGAGGCAGATAGCTGACCGTTTGCACA
Source organism: Paenibacillus sp. FSL W8-0426 (assembly GCF_037969725.1). Taxonomy (NCBI): domain Bacteria; kingdom Bacillati; phylum Bacillota; class Bacilli; order Caryophanales; family Paenibacillaceae; genus Paenibacillus; species Paenibacillus sp. FSL W8-0426. Next base: position 3,673,964 of record NZ_CP150203.1, read on the forward strand.
AAACGTTTAAAAATGATATTCTTCAGCTCATTTAACAAAAGCGCCAGCGTAATTGCGGTAACAAACCCAAGCACCAGTTTGATCGAACTCATGACAAGCGTATTTCGCAGCACCCGATAGAAGGTATGATCCTCAAAGAGGGTCTGAAAATGTTTCCATCCCACCCACTGCTGATCCGTAAATGCTCTGGCCGGCTTGAAGTTCTGGAAAGCCATCGTCCAGCCCCATAATGGCAAATACTTGAAGACAAACGCCCAGACGACAAAAGGAATACACATCCAGGCCAGCGTTCGTTGCTGCACAAGTCGTTTCCAAAAAGAGGTTGCTATGGTTCCCTTCGGGCCGGAAGCCGGCGGCATAGCTTGAAGAGATGCATTCGGTTTCTCCACGATGCAGATGCTCCTTTCCCATGCTGTTATTCATGCGCGGAAAAGCCTGGTTAACAGGTAGTCAACGTCTTCTCCAGCGCACGTAACAGTTTGTTTTGACCATCAATTTACCATTTGCCTGCAATCCGGTTTTGGACAATCTCGGTGATGGTTTTCTCGTAGCCTGCTTTGTCCAGCTTGTTCAATTCGGTCATGTAGGCATTCCACAGATTGTCGAAGTTCGCTGGTGTACCCAGGATCATCTCGGGCAAATATTTACGCTGCAAATCATCCGATTTCGTTGTAAAAATCTGTTCCGGTGAGCCCTGCTCCAGTGCAATGGACCATGCTGGGAACCACGGACGCTCTTCCGGCTTGTTGAATAGTTCACTAAAGCTCTGGATGCCGTAGGCTTCTAGGAATTTCTTATCTCCTTCGGTGTATGTTGCCGCGACTACTTCAGGCTGATTCCCCGGACTGTATGCGTTTCCATCAGAGAGGGTGGATTCTCCTCCATAGCGCGGCCAGTCTGTACCGAAATACGTAAAGCCGAATTTGCGGCTCAACTCCAGATCATCATGCATTTTCCGTTGATCATCGTTCGCATAATAGTAGCGGCCTTTTTCATCCACGCTGTAGGTTTCATCCTTGATGCCCCACTGTACCAAAATCTGATTCTCTTCTTTCAGCAAATTGTCAAAATACTTGATGATACGTACCGGGTCTTTGGCATTAACCGAAATTCCGGTTGCATAGTTGTTTACAAAGCCGGGAGGATCAATGTACTGATCCTTGATGCTCTTGTCAAAGACAATCGGAAGAGGTGCATAACGCTTCTCATCAATGCCTGCTGCAAGCAGGTTTTTGGAGGCATCCCCGATCTGCCAGCCATAGTTAAAATATCCGAGAACACGACCCGAAGTCAGTTTGGCCAGATATTGGTCCTTGTTCATCGTGAAGGACTCCGGATCAAGCATGCCTTTGGCGTTAATTTCGTTCAGCTTCTTGATCCACCGTTTCTGCTCATCGGTTCCGGCAACCACCTTGGCTTCATGGGTCTTCATATCGACCATAACGCTGCCGTCATTCGGATATCCAGCGAGGTGCATGGCCGGATTTTGCAGGGTGAAAAAGTTGTTGGCTACGCCCGCAAGGGATACAAAACCGATCGTTTCCGCTCCGTCAACCGTAGGATGTTTCTCCTTGTAGTCCTCGATCAGGTCGAAGTATTCGTCCAGCGTAGTTATCTTCGGATAGTCAAACTCCTTAAGCACAGAACGCTGAATCCAGAAAGCTCCCCCGCCTATATTGGGGCTGCCCGAGTATTCTCCCTGATTGGCTGTATACGGCAGCGCGTAGATTTTTCCGTCTTCCGCGTTTCTCATTTTGTCAAAGTACGGTCCATACACCTTCTTGATATTCGGTCCGTACTCCTCAATCAGATCATCCAGCGGAATGTAAGCTCCGGCATCCAGCAGCTTCGACATCTCTCCGCTGGAGCTGATGACATCCGGGTAGTCTCCGCTCGCAATCATGACGCCGGCCTTGGTCGCGCTGTCCCCAACCAGGTATTCCATTTTCCAGTCCACGCCCGTCTGTTCCTGCAAGGCCTTGCCAATCGTTGTTTCACTTGCCAAGGTGTCCTTCTTGCCCGAAGAGAACAGGTAATAGGAGAATGTAACCGGACTGTTATCCTCTTCACCTGCAGCTGCAGGCGCTGGGGTTGAATGGTTCGCGCTGCATCCTGCCAGCAGGGCGATCAGCGCTGCAGCCAAGCCTGCCTTTTTCAAAGTCGGTTTCAACATGAATCAATCCCTCCAATGGTATAATCTCAATCGATATGCATTACCACTTTCCTGCTACCCGGTCCTTTACAGCCTGTGTAATTGTAGCCTCGTACGTTTTCTTGTCCAATTGATTCAACTGGCCCATGTAATCATTCCAAGTATTTTCAAACGCCGTAGGCGATTCCATGATCATTTTGGGCAGGAATTTTTTCTGAAGATCATCTGCCTTCGTAATGAAAATCTGTTCAGGTGAACCCTGCTCCAACGCAATGGACCATGCAGGGGACCAAGGGCGTTCATCCGGTGTGCTGAACAGCTCGGCAAACGTCTCTACGCCATACTTTTCCAGCAGCAGCTTGTCGCCGTCCGTGTAGCTGAAGGTAGCCACTTCGGGCTGATTGCCTGGGCCATAAGCATTCCCGTCCTTCAGCAAGGAGTTATTGCCGTATCGCGGCCAACTGTAGTTGAAATAGTCGAATCCAAACTTCTGGCTAAGTTCCGGATCTTCATGGTATTTGCGCTGCTCGTCATTTTCATAATAAAAGCGCCCTTCTTCATTCACGCTATACGTTTGATCCTGAATGCCCCACTGTACCAGAATCTGATTTTCTTCCTTGAGCAAATTGTCAAAATACTTGATGATTCGTACTGGGTCCTTGGCCTTGACGGTTATGCCTACACCATAGTTGTTCACAAAGCCCGGCGGATCGATATACTGGTCTTTGACAGTCTCATCGAACACGATCGGCAGCGCCACGTAACGCTTGTCATCGATTCCAGCCTTTTTGAGATTGCTTGTTGCGTCACCCACCTGCCAGGAATAACTGAAATATCCAAGCACCCGCCCGGAAGTCAGTTTGGCCAGATACTGATCCCGGTTCATCGTAAAGGATTCCGGATCGAACATGCCTTGTGCGTTCACCTCGTTCAACTTCTGAATCCATTGTTTCTGATAATCAGACCCGGCTACGAGTTTCGCTTCATGGCTCTGCATATCCACCATCACACTGCCATCATTCGGGTAACCTGCCAGATGCATGGCCGGATTTTGCAGGGTGAAGAAGCTGCTTGGTTCACCTGCAAGTGTGGCGAAGCCAATCGTGTCCTTGCCGTCCATCTGCGGATACTTCTGCTTGTAACGCTCAATCAAGTCGAAGTATTCGTCCAGAGTGCGGATTTGGGGATAATCGAACTCTTTCAACACCGCACGCTGAATGTAAAATCCCGTCTGAAAATTGGGTTCTGATACATATCCGATGTTGGCTGTGTACGGGAAGAAGTAAATCTGACCATCTTCCTGCCTAAACTTGTCCATGTAGGGACCATATACACGCTTGATATTCGGTCCGTATTGCTCAATCAGCTCATCCAGTGGAATAAATGCACCTGCATCCATCAGCTTCGCCATCTCTCCACTGGAATCAATAATGTCCGGATAATCACCACTGGCAATCATGACACCTGCCTTGGTTGCACTGTCACCTACCAGGTACTCCATCTTCCAATCCACACCCGTTTGTTCCTGAAGCTTCTGGCCGATCGTGGTGCTGCTTGCCAGAATGTCCTTCTTTCCCCCGCCAAATGTAAAATACTTGAACGTAACCGGCGTATTGTCCTCGCTGTCTGGAGACGTTGCCTCCGGACTGGCTTTGTTGCAGCCAGCGAGCGTTAATGCGAGCAAGATAACCAGACCTGTGAACAAAGATTTCTTTCTAAACATGTGGTAGATGCCCCCCTTTGACGACCTTCGTATCGTGAAGCATCCTCAATATATCAAGATAGCGCTTACAATGTTACCCATGAAAGTGTACCTTCTGCTTAGAAAAGTATATTGTCCCCTCAGTCACCACGCATGCACCTTTCATTCAGCGGCAGCTTGATCCGGATCTGTGTCCCTTCACCTTCCCGACTGTGAATGGAGAACGTGAAGCAGTCACCGTAACACAGTCTCAAGCGGCTATATGCATTCTTCATGCCGACATGTTCCCCCATATCCGTGTTCTGATCCAGATACTTTAGCAGCTCTTCCAGCCTGGATGAAGACATGCCGATCCCGTTATCTTCGAGGCATATGTGAAGATGATCATCTTCTGCGGATACGGAGAGCTGAATCAGACCTTGACCCGGCGTGGACTCAATCCCGTGAATGCTCGCATTTTCTACAAACGGAAGAATAACCATCTTTGGAATTCGAACCATAATCACCGCAGGGGCTGCCTCAATCCGGTACTGAAGCTTTTCGCCAAAACGATACTGCTGAATCTGCAAAAAGCTGTCGATCAGTTCCAGCTCTTCCTTCACCGTCACATGCTGCTGGTTCCAGCTGATCGATTTCCTGAACATTTTAGCCATATGATGTACGATTTTGGCTGTTTCCTTCTCGCCTTTGATCAGGCTCCGCATCCGCACGGATTCGAGCGTATTGAACAGAAAATGAGGATTAATCTGACTGTGAAGCGCATGAAGCTGTGCCTGCTGCTGTTTAAGTTCCAGATCTTTCTTCTGAATGTCCGCCAGGTACACCTCATCGATCAAGCTGCGAATCGTCTCGGTCATCCGGTTGAATTCCGTCGTAAGCTGACCAATCTCGTCTCTCGCATTCTCAGGAGGGATGGTCTGAAAATTCTGCGTTTTTACTTTTTTCATATGTTTCAGAATGCGTACCAGTCTGACATGAATGGATCTGGACATCGCTGCAATGATGATCGAAGGCAATACAAAATTAATACAGGCCAGCCAGACAACAGAGGAACGAGATTTTCGAACCTCCCGCAGGACAATCTCTTCATCCATAACGCCTTGCAGCGACCAGCCTTCCAGGTAGTTAATACCGGAATAGATGCTTTCAAACCGAATCGTCTGGTTCGGAAAATGAATCTTGCTGTACAGCTCCCCAATCCGGTTTCCCTGCGTGTCAGGGCCATTGGAAAAGCGGATATGCCCTTCCGGATCTACCAGGTACACGCTTCCGTCAAAACCACTGTTGCGAAAATGTTCCTTGATGACATCCATATTGAAGTCTATTTTCAACAATTGTTCGATACCTCCCGTATCCAGATTATCGAGTCGCTGAACAAGGCTGAGTGTCTGGTCCGTGGCAATCAATGCCGGATAAGGGGCAGAGTATGCCCGAAATTGCTCATACCAGTTCGTTTTGCGCACAGCCGCCGTCAGCCGTTCAATGTACCCTGAGGATAAGATGGTTGGATTATCGGTGTATACCTGGTACCAGCGAATTCCCTGGCTGAGCTGTCCTGAAAATTCCCCTTTCAAATATGTATTGTAGGCCTGAATATATTCAAAATGACTGCCAAACGACCGGGACAATGTATCGTTAAACACAGGATCGGCATAGAACGAATACGATAAGGCCACTGCCTGATCAACCGTAACGCGCAGGTCATTCCTCAGATTGTTCATGGCGACACCAGCGTCACGCGTTTTCTGACTGCGGATATTCGCCGTGGTTACTTGATAGAAAACTACATTGGTAACCACGATGGGAATAAAAACAGACAGCACATACATGAGCAGCAGCTTGTCCCGAAGTTTCATGTAATTCAGATTCCACCGGATCATTGGACACCTCGCTGTCCATTTTCCTTCAGCAGATTACGGTAGGCTGTGGGTGACATCTTGACGATCTTCTCGAACTGGGTCACAAAATAATCGGCGTTCTGGAACCCTACGCGGGCGGCGACCTCATACATTCTCAGATCCGTTTGACGAAGCAGCTTTTTCGCCTCCTGGATGCGCAGGTTCAGCAAATATTCATTGAAATATTGATCGTAGCTTTTGCGAAACAGACGGCCCAAGTAGACCGGATTCATATAAAACAGGGCCGCAATGCTTTTGAGACTGATGTTCTCGGTATAATGGGCATCAATGTATCGCTTAATCCTGCTGATATCCCCTTTGGATTGCTCCATCCGCAGCTGTGTGATGTACCCCTCTGCCTCCTTCAGGGCTGCCAGAAAAGCTTCCTTCAGCAGTTGCAAGCTCCAACCCTCATGACTTTGTTCTGCCAATGTCTTCAACCGCTGAAGCCCCGCGTCGGTTCCACCCATCTCATGAACGACCGCCAATATTCCCGTAATACAGCGCAGCAGAGAGCCGGTTACCGCTTGAGGGGAAAAGCGACGAGCATGAAAAAGCTCAAACATGTCATTTACAATCGCAAGGCACGCAGAGCGGTTCCGTTCCTCCAGACTCAGGATTAAGGGGTCAACATCTTCCTGATTCACATTAAACACATAAAGAGACTTGTCCCTGATATCCGTATACCGCACAAAACCTCCTTGTTCTGCATATTTGTGCTTGGCCGCCTCTGCCGCTTCCTCATAAGACCTCGGAATTTCGCATATTTCATGTACAAGTGTGCCTGCATAGAAACCCGAATCTGCATGTAAATGTTCGCTCAGTTCCTTGTGGATGGCATGCAGTTTGTCTTCCACATGACGTTTCGAAATTTGTCCCTTCCATAACAGCATCAGACCAAATCTGCCGCGCTGCTCCTCCATGACGAAGATACTGAAACCATCCTCCTCCAATGGATGAAGACATTCGCGAAGTTGTTGAAGAGTCACTGTTCTCACTTCCAAACCCTGCTGCGGTTCAATCAGCGCAATCATCAAACTAGCCTGATGACCTATTCCAAGCATCTCGGCATATCGATGCTCTTCCGCCTTATGCACCTGGCCTTTGATCATGTTCTCCAGCATCAGGCTGCTGGCCTGTTCCTCTGGCAAAAAAACATGTTTGCGTTTCGTACGGATCAGGTTCCCCGCTTTTTGCAGCGTTGCTGTCATTTCTTCCTCATCGATCGGTTTCAGAATATAATCCTGAACCCCGTACCGAATAGCCTGCTGCGCATACTTGAAGTCGTGATAACCGCTAATAATGATGAATACGGGTTCCAGGTTCGGTGACTTCACCACGGAGCGAATCAGTTCCAACCCATCCAGAACAGGCATACGAATATCGGTAATAATTACATCCGGCTGCAGACACTCTGCCCTGTCCAGTGCTTCGAGACCGTTCTCCGCTTCTCCGGCGATCTCCATGCCGAGTCCATGCCAGTCAATCAGTTCATGCATTCCTTTTCGAACAAACATCTCATCATCCACCAGCAATACCTTCAACATTCAATCGTCCCCTTCCCTAACCAAAAAATAAACCGAAGGCATCGTTATTACCTCTGCCGAATCCGACACAGCTCCTGCATTGCAAAGTTTGGAATTTGGTTCAGAAACGCCTTATCGGAAAGCGTTTGCATTCTCTGATTCAATGTGCCAGCTGGTTTACAGTTTATAGATTGTTGCCTGTAAATTCATTGCACGAATCGTCCTATTGATTGCGCGAAATGACAACCGATTCACGCCCAAAAGCAAGTATAACGTGTCTCAGATTCGTTACATTTTCAAATAGGCGAAATTGCACCAAATAGCTTCACCTCAGTTCGTTAGCATAGATCAGTTAATGATGGGGCACGACAAAAAGACAAAGCAAAAGGAACGAAGCAGAATATCGATCTGTTTCGTCCCCTCTTTGCTTCATCATGGCAGCAGTCATAGACCTTTCATCTGACGACTATAAGTAAACTGCTGTTGATCATGATTCTCCTTACCAAAGCATTCTTTGTTTCAATCATTTTTCGTTTTGTTCCTTTACTTCCATTCCTCTAGTAAAAAAAACGATACCAATAGCAGCAAAAGTTACATAATTACTTATTCTTGCTATGACGTCTTCATCATTCTCGTAATTAATCCAAAACAAGAGGGCGAATGGCGAAATGATCATTAATACCTTCATAACCAACATAAATACATATTGGACTTTTTGCTTTCGTAAATTCCCTTTTGTTGAGGTTATTCTAAGGCTGACCTTCGAAGAGTCATAGATGGTTATTAGTAATGCGATGATACTAGTGTATGCCGTTATTTTCGAGCTCATTTGAATCCATGGAATAAATGCTACTACGGCAATTCCTAGATAAATTCCTGCAGCTAGGTAAAAAAGGTTGCTTTTGATTTTTCTTTGCAAACTCTCTCGCTCCTCACTTTTATATATCTGTTTTACCATGATTATACAACAACAAGTTTTTGTAAACCTTGTATTATGAAATATCTCTGATTGGTGAACAACAAAAAGACCGCCGAGCTAAGCTCTGCCGTCCTTTGTTGCAATTATTCGCTTGTATAATGGTAAGAACTACATTTGCAGTTTATTCAATCCCTTTAATAGAATGGTTGTTTGCTGAATATCTCCGCCGCGATCAATATACGCAGACCACTTGGGAAAAACCTCTTTGAAGAATTCATTTCCTAAATCGGTTAAATCTGAGCTTCGCAGCACCAAATCGTCTTTGAGCGAGCCATCCTCATGGAAAGGTTCTATAACTATTAACTTGTGCTCTGCCAAAAAATTCATTAGTACCGTTGTCATTGAAGTAACTTGCTGTCGATAAGACAAGCTTTTGCTTCTTTTTAACATCGTGGGATAACTGTATCTTAATATACTCACGCTGATCACCTCAAATTCCACCTACTGGTTATGACTATTCTAATGTATACATAAATCACCAGTCAAATGAGGAGGATTCATGCCTATTATATATTCCCTACCTTAATCTCCCACTCTCTTTGCGCTGTCGTCATAAAAGCTGGACCTTGGGAGACAAAGGGACCATTGCGGGGACAAACAAACCTTCTTAATTCCATGTTCAAGTGGCACTACATCATCCAAATTCCGGTACAAATACTCCACTATCGAGCCGTAAGTAGCACCAAAGGTCGGTCATCAGATCAGTGGATCGTCTCTATTCAGCCCTTCACTGCCGAGCCTACTGTCATCGCACGCTCGACCTGCTCACTCAAGAAAAGATAGACAAGCACCATCGGCAGAGATGCAATGGTCATGACAGCTCCCATGGCTCCCCAATCTGTACTGTAAGAACCCTGAAAGAATAACAGACCAAGCGGCAGCGTTTTCATATTCTCATCCGAGATCAGAATGTAGGCAAGCGTGAACTCATTCCAGTTATTTAGGAATTGAAAAATAGCCACGGTCGCAATCGCTGGAAGTGCCAACGGTACAATGATACTGAGAAATAGACGATAAATGGTGGCTCCGTCCATACAAGCCGCTTCTTCAATCTCCTTCGGAATCGCCATCAGGAAGCCATAGAACACCATCGTAGAGAATGGGAGTCCAATAGCTACATAAGGCAGAATCAAGGCTCCATAGGTATTGGTCAGGTGAAAATCACGTACCAGCAGCGCAAGGGGAATCATGATGACCTGCAACGGCATGAACATGCCGATAATCATGTACGTCCGCGCCAGCGAGTTGAAGCGCCATTTCATACGGGCCACGGCAAAAGCAAACATCAGAGCCAGCAGCATAATCAGTAAGGTGGAGATCGTCGATACCACGAAGCTGTTCATGAAATACCGCGGGATATTGAATTGCTGCCAGGCGTTGATATAATTCTCAAATCGAAAGGTGGTGGGCAATCCAAACGGATTGGTCACAAATATCTCATCATTGTTCTTCAATGAATAGGAAATCATCCAGAATAGCGGGTAGATTGATACGATCAGGTACAGCCACAGCGGTAGCTGCAGGACAGCTTGTCCGATTTTGCGCAGAGCCGTTGTACTCATTTCCGTTCTCCTTTACATGTCTAGTTGCATTCATGCGATTAGGCTTGTTGTCCACGGTCAAATACCTTGTTGATGATTACGGTAGCTAGCAGCGAGAGCAGCACCAGCACCACGGATACAGCGCATGCATAGCCATAATTACTCTCCATGAAGGCATAGCGATAGATCATGAAGGTGAGGGTATAGTTAACGGTACCTGGACCTCCGTTGGTCATGATCAGCATCTGTACGAACGCACCGATCCCTGAAGTAATAGCAATGATGAAGCAGAACTTGTAGGTCTCTCTCATCAAAGGCAGGGTGACGTATAGATGTGCCTTCCATTTGCTGCAGCCGTCGATTGTGGCCGCCTCGAAGTAATCCTCCGGAATGGATTTCACCCCTGCATATAGAAGCGCGAATTGGTAGCCCATGAACTGCCAGGCATTGACAAAGGCAATCGCAATAATGGATTCCGTCGGAGAATTGAGCCAGTTCTGCTGATACGGAATATGCAGCAACGTGAACAGGCGGTTAATGAGTCCGTTGGTCGGATCGTACATCGCAATCCATAGCTGGCATACAACCGTAACCGACAGCACAACGGGAATAAAGTAGGCGGTCTTCAACAATTTTCGACCACGAGTACGGGGATCGGCGCAGATCAGAGCAAGGATCGTACCGAGCCCAATCTGGAAGACAACGAGCACAAGGGCGAAAATGCCCCCGTTCTTCAGCGAGGTCATAAGCAGCGGATCATTGAACAGCTCGATATAGTTGCTGAGTCCCGAGAACTCGGGTGTGCTCAGTCCGTCCCAATCATAAAAGCTGCGAACTACGGTCTGAAGTACGGGATAGATTATAACAATACTGTATATCAGCAGTGCTGGCAGCAAAAACAGAGTCAGTGCTGTCTTGTTACCCAAATATTTATTCATGTTTTTCTTCCACCCTTTCTGTCTATCAGAGCACCCCTTGATGAAAAATCACCAAGGGCTGCCGGGTTCCTAGTTCTCTTTATCCAGCACACGATTTAGACTTTCGATGAATTCCTCTGGCGTGTAGCTATCCACCAGTAGAAACTGTGTGCCGTCATTGATGGCATTCGTAATCGCCGTATTACTTAACAGCTGTGCGTAATTCTCTGCATTCGGCAGAAGATCGGTTGCTACACGCTGCATCATGGCAGGAACATCCGAAGCGATCGGCAGGTCAACCTTAGGCGAAACGATTGGGCTGCCCAGCTGCGTGTAACGGTATTCGGCAGACTTAGCCGCCAAGAAAGCTGCGACTTCGACCGCTGTATCTTTGTTCTTGCTGCCTGGATATACGGCATACCCTTGCGGAGCTCCCGCCCCGTTGATGAAATACTTGGATTTCTCATAGGTAGCCTCGTCCTTGGCTGGCCAATACATCCAGTCCACCTGATCTCCCAGCTTCTCCTGCGAACTGTAAATCTCCCATTGGCCATTTACGAACATGGCGGCTTTGCCTTGATAGAACAAGGAGGACGCCTGATCATAGTTGGTATTCGTTGCATTCGCATCGAATAATCCCGCTTGCTGCAGCTTCTTCATCTGCTGAGCGGCAGTCACGAAAGCGTCAGGCAGCTGTTTCATGCCCTCTTGACCCAACGCACCAAAGCCTTGCGGCTGCTCGCGGGTCACCAGACCGTTATAGAAGGCGGTCGTAATCCACTTTTCCTTCGCAAATATGGACATCGGCACATAGCCGGCAGCCTTCAGCTTCTGCGCAGCCTCGGCCATCTGATCAATGGTCTTGATCGGTGTCTGGATGCCAACCTGTTCGAAGATCGATTTGTTGTAATAGAGGATCTGGAACTCGATTCCCGTATCGGGATAAGCGTATACATGATTGTCCGGCGCTACCAGACGGGATTCTACGCCCGGATTCAGATTCTGCTTGAATTTCGTGGTAGCTTCATAGTCATCCAGCAGCTCGACATTTTTGGATTTTGCCATCGTCTGCAGCGTCGACCAGTCTGTAAAATAGATATCAGGCATATTGCCCGTTGCCGCATAAGTCTTCAGCTTCTGATAGCCATCCTGGACCGCAGCCTCCAGCTCAATTTCTACATTCGGCATTTCCTCTTTGAGCTTTTCCACCGCATAATCGAACGGCTTGGACGTGTCATCATCAAAATGCTGGGCATACACCTTCAGTTTGATTGTCCCATCGCCGGATGGATTCGATGCTTCCGGAGAAGAGGATTCCGTGCTCCCGCAAGCAGCCAAAACCAATGACATTGTAAGCGTTAGCAATGCTGCCTTCAAACGTTTGTGATTCCGTACTTTCATTTCATGGCCTCCCTGTGCAGCTCTCAATTGACTGCGTTTTCATTGATGTAGCTATAGTATAATCAACACGGACATGGTTCTTTAAGGAACAAAACGGGCACTATCTGTAAAAAACGGGACAAATCCCGGCAGGTCGTTCATGAAATGCCTTGAAAGGAAGAGCAGCCATCCTTCAATACCGAAGAATAGCTGCTCTCTATGATCGTAATTTATGGCTTACTTTTATAAATACTATATGGGTTGAACCAATGATTTTTACACAGAGACACTACGCGGGTCAGCACCATCTTCCGATCGCTGTTATCCCCAGATTTCTTTGATCCCCTTTTTCAAGGGGAACATCCGGTGATCAGCCTATGCTTCCGATGCAGCTTTCTTACAGAAAGCTTTTAAGCGACCGCTTCGCTTCTCCAGATTCTTTCTGCCCTCTTGGTAATCGTGTAAATTTCCGGTTCAATCTATATATTATAAAAAGTACAGACGATTATTTGCAGCTATCTCTTCTTGATCTGCTCATATTCGGTCGGCGTCATGCCAAAGCATTTTTTAAAGGACTTGCTGAAATAATTCGGGTCGCTATAGCCGACGCTCTCCGCGATTTCGTACAGCTTGCGGTTGCCCTCCAGCATTAGCTCCTTAGCCTTCTTCATCCGAATATGTGTAATATGATCCACGATCGAGAAGCCGGATTCCTTGCGGAAGACGCGCCGCAGATAGCTGGGGTCGACGAATACTCCGGCGGATACCTGCTCTGCAGACAGGTCTGGGTCTGAATAGTGCTCCTGGATATAATGAATGGCCGCAGCGAACAGGCTCGAGGCCTTCGTCGGGCGGATTTGCTCCATCAACCGAATCAGGCGATGGTATAGCGATACCAGCCACTCCTCGGCGGCCTCCCAGCTTCCAAGCCCTCGCAAATGATCATAAGGAGAGATCACATCCCGGTGATCCCATAGCCGATCATAGCCCATGCCCCGTTCACTCGCAAAGGTCAGAGCCAGGGACAAAATCCCCATCAATGTCGCATCCGCATACTCGTCTCCCCATTCATGCATTCGGAGCTGTCGCAGAGCTCTGCGGACCTCCTCCAGACACTCGCTGTCCTTCATGAGCAGTCCCAGGACGACCGCATCGCGCAGGCTTCCAAGATCGGGCGCTACAGCCCGGACGCCACCAGTACTTTCCATAGACTCCCCAGATTCACCGCGCTTCTCTGCAATCGGCAGCTTCGGCAGATCCGGCCCAATCCGTGTCAGCATCGCGCTCATCTCTTCTGCATTAAAGGGCTTAAGCAAATAATCCTGAACGCCTGTGCGCACCGCTTTTTGCAAATATTCGAACTCGTTATGCCCGGAAATGAATACAATCGCCATCCGCTCGAACCGAACCTTGAGCCGCTGCGCCAGTTCAATCCCGTCCATGAACGGCATATTAATATCGACCAGTGCCAGGTGCGGTTTGTGCTTCTCTGCTTCCTGGAGCGCCTCTTGTCCATTTCTCGCCTCACAGCAGACCTGGAAGCCATGACGTTCCCAGTCCATTTTCAGACGCAGAAAATCACGAAATAACGGCTCGTCATCAACAATCATCACTTTATACACGCTATGCCTCACTTCCCTTTTTCAGCATCGGCAAAGACAGCTCGACCCTTGTCCCCTCTCCGGGAACGCTATGCACCATAATTCCGTATTCCTCTCCAAAATACAAATTCAACCGTTGCTGAACACTATACGTACCGATCGAACGCGTAACCGACTCGGATGAATCCCGTGACATAATAGCTTCTACCTGTGCGGCCTCCATCCCTACCCCGTTATCCTCTACCCGGATGATGACCTTGCCGTTCTGACTGAAGGCGGATATACGGATGAAGCCCTTGATGCCTTTGGCCTTCAACCCATGATAAATCGCATTCTCCACCAGAGGCTGAAGCGACAGCTTCGGAATCGGGGTGCCCGCCAGCTCAGACGGAATGTCAATCTCGTAACGGAATACATCAGGATAGCGGATCTGCAGAATCGTCAGATAGTCGTCCGTCAGCTCCGTCTCCTTCTCCAGAAGGATGAGCTCTCGTCCTTTATTCAAGGCCGTCCGGTAAAAATCAGCCAACGCCTTGGTCGTATCTCTCGCTTCATCATGACGGTCCAGCTCATTCAGCGCATAGATGGTATCCAGCGTGTTGTATAGAAAATGGGGCTTGATCTGTGCGCTCATCAAGGCGAGCTCAAATTCACGCTTGCGATTCTGCTCCTGCCTGACTGTGTCGAGCAGCTCCCGCACCCGTCTAACCATATAGTTAAAGGCCTCGGCAATCGTACCGATCTCATCCTCGGAACGTACATGCGCTACGGTATGTATATCCCCGTTCACTACCTTTCGCATCGCCCCAGTCAGCTGCTCCAGCGGACTGACGACCATTCGGGACAGAAAGCTCGCACCCAGCCAGGAGAATACCAGGCAGAACACGCCAATCGCTGCGGTTAATCCGACATTCTTGCGTACATCTGCCATAAGCAAATTCAGGGACACAACATTCACGAGCTTCCAGTTCATCCGGTCGTAATTGACTACTGTAATCAGATTACCGTTCTCCTGGAACGAGCACGCTGCAGCGGAAGAGTGACCGGCGCAAGACTGCATGGACAGCACCAGCTCGGAGCTAATCGGTTGCATCAGCTGCGCATGATCTTCAGCTACGACCACCTGGTTGCCCCTATCGAGAAAATAGTAGGCTTTCGGCGTGGATGCATCACTGGATTTCAGATATGCAGATAACCGCTCCTCCTTCACCAGCAGGAACAAGGTCCCGTATACTTCCCCATTGTCGATGTGAATGACCGTCTTGCGGAGCGTCAGAATCGGAGAGGCCGGGTCCTGTGTCAGCATGTCTCTGCGTTCCATGTCGATCCAGCTCGCACGCCCATAGCTGTCCAACTCCTGACCGCTAACCACCAGCTTGCGGATACGCTCGGCATCCCCTTTCTCGTCATAGGAGGAGTATATGTTCCCGCTGCGATCCACGAATACAGCTCCGTCTACCTCCTTGAAGATCGATACATCTATGGACAGGCGGCTCTGCATCAGATTCGCAAAACGCGTCTTCTCGACCGTGGATTCCGGAGACCCGCCATTCGATTCATACAAACGGTTAATATTCGTGACCATAATATTCGCGGCGGTCTCTACACTGCTGAAAATGTAATCGGTTCTAGACAAAATCAGTTGAGATTCGTCCATCACATTGCTGGTTGTCCGCTCAATCAAGGAGCGGCTGAAGATTTGGCTCGATCCGGCACCAAGAATAACCAATGATAACATGATTAAGGGAAGAAACAGGGCAATGACCTTGCTCTTGAAGCGCAGCCGCCCGAACCATTGATGTGCCAAAGACAAGTACTTGTACATGATTCGCCCCCGCAATTCGAAGAATACTCATCATGTTAACACAACTCCTCCACAGAAGAGTAGATAGAAAATGCTAGAAAGCCGGGGAAGATGTAAGCGGTTATTGAAATCGCTTGTAGAGTGTGATAGGCTCAAGATACTGTTTTAGTAAAATTATTAACTAAAAGGTGTGAGCGCAGTTGGCAACGATCAAGGACATTGCCCGGCAAGCCGGCGTATCCGCCGCAACCGTATCCAGAGTTCTCAATAATGACCTGTCTCTGTCCGTGAGCGAGGATACCAGAAGCAATATATTCGCCATTGCGGAACAGCTCCAATATAAGCCCAAACGGCTCGGACAGCTCAAGCGGAACATGCAGCGTGCCGGCAAAACGGTCTCGCTGCTGCTCTGGTGCTCCATTGAGGAGGAGCGTGACGATCCTTACTATGCTTCCATCCGGCGCGGAATCGAGATGCGCTGCGAGGAGCTCGGGCTAACACTGGGCCAGACCTTGCGAGGACGCCTCTCCATAGCCCAGCTGCAGCCTGCCGACGGACTCATCGTAGTCGGTGGCGTCAACCCGGAAGAAATCACATCGGTCCCGATCAACAAGGAGGCTATCGTCCTGGTCGATCAGTATCAGGAACTAATGGACTATGATACGGTGCGGGTACATTTTCGCCAAGCGGTCGATCAGGCTCTGGGCCATCTACTGGAGCTTGGACATCAACGCATCGCCTTCATCGGCGGCGAGAGCACTGGAGAACGACGGGCCCACTATTTCAAGAAATTCATGGAGGAGCGAGGATTCTTCAACCCGGAGCTTGTTCGTGTAGGAGCTTGGAGCAGTGCTGATGGATACCGCATGATGAATGAGCTGCTGGCAGAGTCGGAGCGGCCTACGGCTGTATTCGCCGCCAGCGATCCGCTCGCCGTCGGCGTGCTGCGCGCGCTTCACGGGCACGGGCTGCAGGTACCGCAGGATATGGCTGTCGTCGGTTTCGATGACATTGAGATGGCCGCTTACCTGCAGCCTGCGCTCACTACCATCCGAGCCTATCCCGAGCAAATGGGCCGCGCCGCCGTACAGCTGCTCTCCGAGCGACTTGAAGGGCGGGAAGCCCCGGCGCATAGTGTGATCGGAACCAAGCTTATTGTAAGAGAAAGTTCTCGCCCTAGGACGCTTGAAGCGAATCCCGGGTGATCCGCACGGCACGATGACATTATTATTGCTGCAGGAGAATAATGGTCACACACATTTGAACTTCAAGTACCGACGGCTATAAGCCTGATCGGGCAACAAATCATTTTGAACCCGGGAGTGAATCTGATGAATATCCATGTAGACGAGACACTAGGCCTGTTTCATTTGCAGTCCAAAGACAGCAGCTATCTGTTCCAAATCATTGAAGGCTATCCTGCCCATCTGTATTGGGGTGCGCAACTGAACCACGATGCCAGTCTGGGGCACATTCTGGAGCTGCGGGAGCGCTGCTCGTTCTCTCCGAATCCGATACCTGCGAATCGTACGATCTCACTGGACACGCTGCCTCAGGAATATCCGCAATTCGGCACCAGTGACTTCCGTCAGCCCGCTTACCAAGTGAAGCTGGAGGATGGCAGCAGAATTACCGAGCTGAAATACAGCGGCTACCGCATCGTCCCTGGAAAGCCCAAGCTGACAGGACTTCCTGCTGTCTATGCAGAAACGGATGAGGAAGCTACGACGCTCCACCTGTATCTTAAGGATGATTATTCAGGCCTTAAGGCAACTTTGCTGTACACCGTTTTTGCCAATCATAGTGCGATTGCACGCTCCACTTTATTTGAACATGAGGGCAAGGCTGCACTTCACCTCGAAGAAGCCATGAGTGCATCCGTAGATTTCAGCGACTCCGAGTACGAGGCTCTCTATCTGTCGGGTGCCTGGGTACGCGAGCGCCATATTCAGCGGAAAGAGCTCGGTCCTGGCGCCTTGCGTCTGGACAGCCGCCGCGGCTCCAGCAGCCACCAGATGAACCCATTCCTCGCCCTGCTCCGTCCGGACGCCACTGAGGATCTTGGCGATGTATACGGCTTCAGCCTGGTGTACAGCGGCAATTTTGTCGCACAAGCCGAAGTTGAACAATTCGGACAGACCCGGGTCAGCATCGGAATCAATCCGTTTGATTTTTCGTGGCAGCTTGCGCCCGGAGAGTCGTTCCAAACGCCTGAAGTCGTGATGGTGTATTCCGATCAAGGGCTGGGAGGCATGTCTCGTACCTATCACCGCCTGTACCGGACTCGTCTATGCCGCGGCAACTTTAGGGACGAGGTGCGTCCGATTCTAATCAATAACTGGGAGGCGACCTACTTCAATTTCGATGCTGACAAGATCGAAGCGATCGCGAAGGAAGCCAGTCCACTCGGCATTGAGCTCTTCGTCCTTGACGACGGGTGGTTTGGCAAGCGTGATAATGATGACAGCTCTCTTGGGGACTGGTTCGAGGATCGACGCAAGCTGCCGGGCGGTCTAGCTGATCTGGCCAAACGCGTCAATGATAAAGGCATGCAGTTCGGCCTGTGGGTCGAGCCGGAGATGATCTCGCCAGAAAGTGAGCTGTACCGCAAGCATCCAGACTGGTGCCTGCATGCCAAGGGCCGCCGTCGTACGGAAGCCCGTTCCCAGCTTGTGCTTGATCTGTCACGCAAGGAAGTATGCGATTATCTGTACGACACGCTAAGCGCCGTATTTTCCTCGGCCCCGATCACTTACGTGAAGTGGGATATGAATCGGAACATGACGGAGGTGGCCTCGGCGTCTGCCTCCCGTGAGCGGCAGCAGGAGACGGCTCATCGGTATATCCTTGGACTATATGATCTGCTGGAACGCCTGATCACCAGCTTCCCGCACATTCTGTTCGAAAGCTGCTCAGGTGGTGGCGGCCGCTTCGACCCAGGTATGCTGCACTATATGCCGCAAACCTGGACCAGCGATGATACGGACGCTATCGAGCGATTGGCGATCCAATACGGTACGAGCATCGTCTACCCGGTCAGTACGATGGGTGCGCATGTATCGAATGTACCGAACCATCAAGTACACCGTACCACCTCCCTTACCATGCGCGGCGACGTGGCCATGAGCGGAAATTTCGGCTATGAGCTTGATCTGACCGCACTATCCGCGGAGGATAAGGCTCTGGCAGCAAGACAGGTCGCCCAATACAAGGAGATCCGTTCTCTGGTACAGCAGGGGGATATGCACAGACTGCTCAGCCCGTTCGAGGGACGCGGCAATACGGCCTGGATGTTCGTGAACGAGGATCAGTCGGAGGCATTCGTGGCCTTCTTCCGTGTGCTGGCCGAGGCCAATGGACCGATTCGGCGTCTGAAGCTCAAAGGACTCGACCCGAACAAGAAATATCGAATCGAATCAGGCACTGATGCTGCTGGCAATGAAACATCCCCATTCCGACAAGCCTTTGGCGGACAGAGCTTCGGTGGCGATCAGCTGATGCGGATCGGTCTCGTCATCTCAGATCTCCAAGGCGATTTCGCCAGCCAGACCTTCCGTCTGCGGACTGTGGAGTAACTGAATACGCTGTTATTTGAGCTAATGTTCATTAAAGAAATACAGTAAAGCAGCTAGCCGGCAGGGTAACGAAGAAACAATATAAGTGCGCCAGCTTCATCGCATATGTATATGCAAGCAGCCAGTTAAAGAGGGTCCCCCCCTCGATAACTGGCTGCTTTTTTCGTCGTTATACTTTAGCAAAATGGCTTTTGATTATCTCGGCGGCCCGCTTGAAACCGCCGGCATGCCGTAAAGATTCGCCGATAAGGTAAGCCTGCTGCTTGTAGCGCGGATTGCTCAAAACTTCTGTTAATGCCGCTCTCAAATCTGTTGCGCTTAGAGCATGTTTGTTTAAAGTGATGCCCCCTCCCAACTCCTGTACCCGTTTGGCGACAAGAGGCTGGTCCGAAGTTAATGGAATCATCACCAATGGCACGTTGTAATAAAGGGCTTCACTCGCACTGTTCATCCCCGCATGTGTAATAAAAACATCCGTATGCTGCAGCATATCGAGCTGTGCAATGTATGGTTTGACGATAAAATTGTCAGGAATCCGATCAGCCAGCGGCTCCATATCCGTGTATTTTCCAGAAGATAGAACAACATTCACCGGCAAATCTCCCAAGGCTTCAAAACAAAGCCGATAGAAATCCAGATCCTTATTTAAAATGGTGCCCATGGAAATGTACACCGTTTGCGGATAACGTTCACGAAGCAGCTTGAACGAGAAGGTCGGTGCATCTGGGCGCGGTATGATCGAAGGACCCGTAAAAATAAAACTATCGTCCAGCTTATCTGCCTGCGGCTGAAAATAACGGCTTGTATATACGAGCTTTAACCGACCTGCATGTGACGGAATCTCTTCCAGCGCTGGAACCTTCACTTGAAACTCTTGAGCTAACTCACGAATTATCTTCCTCGTGGCCTCATACAGTCCCCCGCTATCCGTCTCCTTGTCATTCGATCCTTGGCCAGCCCCTAGAGGTTCTACAAAAGCAAAGGAGGCGATCGAACACACCGCAGGAATTCCCAGCTTTTCTGCAAGAATAGTCCCTCCCCAGCCTATCAGGGAATCAAAGATCATATAATCGAACTTTTGATGTTCAATCACTCGAAGTACCTCAGGGACGATTTTTCGAATGATACCGCCTGCCATCATATAAATGAACTGATAAGGATGTTTGTACTCCTGAGGTTTCAATACCGGGTCATGAGAGAAGGCATCTTGAGGAAATGGATAGGTAAGTAATTGGGCTCCGGTTTGTTCAATTCGGGAACGGTACTCCTCAGAACACACATAGACAACTTCCTCGCCATGGTCAATCAACTGAGTAACTAATCCTAATGACGGATTCACATGGCCTTCAGCCGGAGTAATGACAACTAACACACGTGCCATCTGGTTTACCTCCCTATAAAATAATAATTTCCCCCGTTCTTCGTGATGGATTTTAACGACGAACCGTTATTTGTTATATGGGAAGATTCTCCTTCGCGTGGCTTATCGGATGATGTTCTTGATGAACGAGTTCTGTGATTCATAAGGATCATGCCAGGAAACTTAACAAAACAAACAATAATTGAAGCGCTAAAACCATCAAAACCCCCGCTGATATACCCCACTGCACTGTTTCCGCCAAGGAGATCAGCGCACCGCCTGTACCGATGCTCAATGCCACATAGAAGGAATCTACGAATTGGAGATGGCGGACATTTTCCTCTCTTTCTTTCGGCACGTTACAAGCTCTTGTCCTTGACTCAGGTCAAGAACTTGTAACGTTCATACCAAAAAGTCGCTAATTTAGCGACATCAGTGGGCATTTTGGAAGTTATGAGTATTTCTTTGATAATAAAAAAAGAAGTTTTTCTTTTACATCCACCCAATCGGTGTCTATTATGCTGTAAAAAACATTATCATGAATGGATCCGTCGGCCTTTACTCTATGCTTACGGAAAACTCCTTCCTTTACAGCTCCAATTCGTTCGATTGACCGTTGTGATCGAATATTTTGTCCACTCACGGAGAATTGCACGCGTATTAGATTCAATTCTTCAAAGCAATGCCGCAGCAGAAGGAATTTGCACTCCGTATTGACACCTGTCCTCCAATAGTCCGGTGAGAGCCATGTCCATCCAATCTCAGCATTTCTATTAATCATATCCAGTTCGCCTATTCGAGTGGTTCCAATGATCTCTCCTGAAGCTTGGTCAAAAATGGTGAAGGGGAGCTGTGTTCCTTTGTTTTTGTTCGCCAATGCATCTGTCAGCACTTGATCCAGTTCTTCCGTTGTATTCATCGTTCGCCAGGTGTATTCCCATACATTTGGAGACATCAAGACTCTGATTAATTCCGCCTTGTGGCTATCTTCCATCGGAACGAGTGTAACTATGTTCCCTTCTAGAACGAAATTCGTATTTTCTTGCAGGATAACCACTCTCCTCCGTCTACTTATATATAATATAGATACAAAGTAACGAAGTGAGAAGGGACAATCCGTAAAAATTTTTTGGTCCACTATATTCATTTATAATAAACGTTCGAAATACTCGCTGGTTTGCTGTTTCATTAAACTTGTCTGCCCATTCGTTTGAACAAAAACAGTCAATCGCAATGATCAACTCATTTATTTCATTTTCCTTTTGTAGAAGACTCTTGACCAAAAGAAAATTGCATTTCCGATCAGCAAAATAGTAAACTCCCAGCCCGTTTTACCTTTCGAGATTAAATTGATTAATGACCAAACCAACAACGCCAAAGTAAAAAATATGTACGTGTTTTTAGCAGATTTATCATTTTGAAATTGTTCCATTTCATCAGCTCTTCGCAGTTTCATTTAGAGTCCTCCTCGTAAGTAAATAATTGGTCAACGGTGGTGCCCAATTGCACTGATAATTTGAACGCTAGGGTCAATGTAGGGTCATATTTATCATTTTCTATGGCATTAATCGTTTGTCTTGTAACGCCACATTTAATGGCCAGATCCTCTTGAGATAGCTTCATCCTTTTTCTAATATCCCTAATCTTATTCTTCAATAAGTGATCACCTTCTCTATATGTAAAAACCTTTTTACATTTTAAAGGGTAAGCCATTTGGACTTTTGTGTCAAATTGTTTTTACATTTTGAATAGAGCTTATTGCACTAAACTGCCCGCTATGAACAAAAGCAGCCGATCACATGGATCAGCTGCTTTCTTTGAATTATCCGATTTTCGTCCCGTTAGGGATATGAATGTCTGGCTTCAACAGCACAACATCCCCCTGTTCTGGCAGTCCGCCTAGAACCAAAACTTCCGACTTGAATCCCGCGATCCGGCGCGGTGGAACATTGACGACACCCACAATCTGTTTTCCAACGACATCTTCAGCTGTATATCTTTTTGTAATTTGTGCGCTGGAAGACCTGATGCCCATTTCTGCGCCAAAGTCAATTTCCGTTTTGATCGCCGGGACTTTGGCTTTGCAAAAAATTCAGCACTAATAACTGTGCCTACACGAAGATGCAGTGTTTTAGAAAATCATCCAATGCTGCCATACGCAATTTCTCCCCGCATCCAGACTTCTGCGTGTCTCTCTGCAAATTGTTGGAAGGAGACAGGCGCATTCCCAGTCACTCTCATTACAGTATCCGTAATTCGATCTTCCGCTCCTTCCTCGCGAATTTTACGGTCGAGTCCGGTCATGATCTCGGCATATTCCTTACTCATCCCTGCTGCTAGCCAGCTGCGGATCAATTCATCGTCGGATATTGACTGGTGTGTAATCTTTCTACCCGTTACTTCACTAATCATTCGACTAACGTCATCATATGAAAGAGAATCGGGTCCCGTAATGATATGCTCCGTATTATGTGCATCCTCATCAGTAAGTGCTCTATAAGCGACTTCTGCGATATCTTCGGCTGCCACAAAACCAATCTTGCCTTCCCCTGCTGCGCTAATGATCAAATCCTGCTGCGAGATGGTTGTTGCATGCTGACCTTCGGTAAAATTTTGCATGAAATAGGAAGGCCTGAGTACGGTCCATTCCGGAACCGATTGCTTCAGTAATCGATGAACAGGGCCAAATACCGAACCTTCCTCCGGGATGGATGCACTGCTAAGAAATACAAACCGGCGTACTCCCTGCTCCAAAGCCGTTTGAATAAATGGCTTCATAACTTTAATGGGTTCCGGATCGCCCACGGGTGCCACCAAATAAACGCGTTCAACATGATACAGAGCAGGAAGAAACGTCGAACTGTCGTACCAGTCGAAATGGACTTGTTTCTCCGGATCTGTAATGGCTTCTGCATTTCTCATGGCAATGGTAAAGGAATACCCCTGTTGATCCAGCCTTTCCGCAATTCTTTTTCCCGTCTTTCCTGTGCCGCCTGTAATAAGTATTTTTCCATGATTCATCATTTTGATTTTATCTCCTTTTACATGTCGATTTAAAAACTTAATCTTGTGCTGCTTCAAGTAAAACCGCCGGATTCCAATAATCCTTAAAAAGCGTTATCTTCCCATCCTTTAAGTGGAACACGGAGATATACGACTGCCGATACGGTCTTTCTGTTTCTGTCATTACTGCATTGCATGTATACTCGGCAACAATTTTATCTTTGGTTACAAGCAGGTCTGGAGATGAGAAAGAGAGAATCCTCATTCGCTTGAACAGTTCATAAATATAGTTACGAATCTCTTCAATACCAACCAGCCTTTGAGTATAACCCGCGGGAGCATAAGGAAACTCAACGACGGCATCTTCACTAAATAGCGTGAACCATTTTTCGAAATCCTCCGTTACTAAGCTGCTTTGAAACACCTTTAGCATTTCGGTTGCCTGGGCATGCAGAACATTTTCGCTTGTCATATTCATCCCTCCTGTTTTTAATAGACCATTTAGTCCGAAATGAGCAAAAAAATAATTGAATCGGACTGTTTAGTCTAGAATTCCGAAAAATAATAATGAAGCAATGAGTTGGCTTCATTATTGATCTAAGGCAGATAAACTTACTGTGACGTAATCATCCATAACCTTGGGGTCACTCGTCATTTTGGCCAATTGGATCAAGGAGTATCTTGCAAAATTCAAGTAACGAGCCAAAGCTCGAAGGTCTCGGTCACTCGCAATTTCTCCATTCTCCTGTCCCCGAACCAAAGCTGCATAAAAGGCTTCTTCCAGCGTATTCAAATCCTCCAATAAAAATGATCTAATTTCCATATCATGAGGCATCTGATCAATGGCTGAAAAAATAATAAAGCATTCCTTTTGCCGGTTCTTATCCTTTAATACCTTTGCTGCTTCATGAAATACATAAGCTATCCCCTGCTTTGCAGATTCAGAGGTCGCTAAATACTTCATGGCTGCGCTGCTCTTTTCATTTACGTAATGCTTCAAAGCAAGGATGAACAAGTCTCTTTTCGTACCATAAGTGTCATACAAGCTTTGCCGGGCAATACCGAGTCCTTTCAGCAGTTGAGGCAATGAGGTTCCCTCATAGCCGTAATGTCCGAAAACCTCCATAGCTTTACGAAGTACTTCCAACGTATCAAACTCTTTGTTTCTTCCCAATTTCACCCTCCTTTGATCGTCATTATATCCTTTTCGGACTAAACAGTCAAGAAAAAAAACGACATATCTACACAGATTTAGGTGAGAAACTTCCTTCCCCAGCCTCTAATCGAATCGATGATACATGGCAGCGTTTTTGATGATCATGACAGCCTGCCCTATGCGCAGAAACCTTTCCTGATCTCTAAATCAAATGTGACGCCTCTTATGATTTTCCCTTCTTTGAAACAATTTTAATCAACGGAAATGAACATCTACTTCATATATCTCCAAAACATTTGCTTTTCGTATCCATATTTTGTACGGTTGCATGCCATGGACAAGGCAACGGATGTGGTGCTCATCTATCAATTCACTTCGATATAAATCTTCTACTACGTGGATCTCCCTGCAAATTCTCGGCTCTGTTCGGCATCCTCACCAATGGTAGGTACTTCGTAAACTCTGCCCCTTCCGTAATGTGTACACCGACCACAAGAAAGTGGCAAACACTGCGTCTTCTTAACATGGAATAGTCCCCTGTTCTTGTCCTCCGACAATCAGCAGCAGACTATTTCATTTTGTTTTCCTATTAACCCAATCCATGTGAAGCCAAAAGAATAATATATCTTATCACTTTGAGGAGGTTGATCTCTATGACATTGGTAAGATACTCTACTGGTCCAGTTGAAAATGCTATTAATTTGTCGACACTTCCGGGAGAATCCAGAACTTTTTTCGCAAAGGCAGTCAATAACGGAAGTAGCACTGCTAAGGTGCGTATCCGTTTATTCCGTTTGAATGGTGAAAAAACTTTGGTTAGATCCGTTATTTTCACTCTTGCACCAGGCGCTTCCAGCTTCCGAGTTCTGAACGTGGCTAATTTGGTTCAATTTGAAGTTGAGTATACTACAAACAGCAAACATGTCCTTGTGTCAGGATGGGGTAAAAACGCATCTGGCCGACTCGTTGCAGCTCATCGCTTCTCACCTACTGAATTGGCGAAGAAGCGTATTAAAAAGCATAGATAATAATTAATAGCTTGGAGATCCACCTGCTTCCGCAGAGGTGGGTCTTTTTTTGTATGTATCTCTAATCGGTATATGTTCCTCTGCCGCACTTCCTCCATACCAAATCTGCCTGCTTCCCCATCCTGTCGTAGAATAATAGGAGGTCTCAAATCGTGGCCCGCACCGTCCAAAGGCCACATGGCATGTTTATGAGCAAATCCCTTATCCTTCAGCCTCTTCATGATTACTCATTCATCCTTGCGAAAAGCCATACCCCATCGTCTGTTCCCGAAGTGAAAGCAAGCCCGCTATTGTCTCATCCAATAAGGATGGCGTATCTAGAAATAGCCCTTCGGTTTACCGGATGCGCGTGCCAACACAAAAACACCTCCAAGGATGTTTCCATATCTCAGCATATGGTTGCATTCTCTTGAAGGTGCTTTAGTATGCCATCGGTCCATGATGCACACATGGGAGAGTTGTTGAAGGATTTCCGTATTACAGGTATTGAACGGCGATGAAGTAGAACATACCGTCCGAATTGAAGTTACCTACAATCGTAGGGGCTCCTTTTTTCTCAAAAACAACGCGGTCAGATGGGAAAGCTTCCTTCGTTGCTTTGTATCCGGTCAGATCAACACCAAGCCAATTTTTAGCCTGCTCCGTAGCTTGTGCTAACAGCTGCTTTTCGGTGAGTGCTTTGATGGATTTTTCATATTTATCAATAACATCCTGATCCTTGCCATACAGATCATCTGCCAATGCTCTGGCGTTCACACTTTGGACATCAAGCGTTTTTTTGTCGATCTCTATCCACGTCCCGAAATCACCGTCCACGAACATGAACTCATACACTTGTTTAGTCCCTTTTTTAATAAGAGAGACACCGGCCAGCTCTCCCTGTTCCACACCTTCCAGTTTGTCGAAAACAGCTTCCGCAGCATCTTGTACAGAAGAGTCTACTGCATCCGGTTGAATTGACTCGGAAGTGTGGCTCAGCTTGTCATCATTAATGTAGTAGGTCAGATTGTCAGTACTGATGTTAGCATTACTAATTTTTCCTTTTGCATCAAAAATAACATGGCTATAAGGGGATTTTTTAATGGAATAGGACCATTCCTTCGCGCCGAAGGACTCACCTTTGTCAAGTTTATAAGCAGTGCCCGTTATTTTCTTTAATGTTTGCTCCACTTTCTTGACTGCCGCAGCAGGTGCAGTTGTTGCGTTTTTTTCAGCTGCAGTAACCGTTGATCCGACACTGGCTGCACTAGCCTGTGTTTGAGAATAGGCCATAGAAGTGGCACCAATGATTCCTGCCAGTGCTACAGAGCTGAGTACTTTGTACATCTTTTTCATAATGGTTCCTCCATATTGTGTAATTTGTTTTACACCTATATAACGCTCAAGAACCTATCAATTGTGACACAAATGATTTTTTATTCTAAAATTATGATTCTCAAGAAGTGAAAACCATTCAAAAGGCCGTTTGCGTCGTTTGCTTAAATGCAAATCATTTTATGAACAATTACTGAATGTTTTGAATTTAAACTATATTCGATGTATCGAATGCACTACAATGTGTAGTAAGTGATTATATCAATTTATATATATCGGAGGGCTTCTTATAATGGTACTTACATTATTAAGCATATTAATGATTGTGTTATTGTCCGGATACATGGTTCTGAACACCCATAAACAAAAAAGCAGAATCACGGGCATGCCTGGAATGATGATTGCCATGAGCATTGGAATGATGTCTAGTCTTGCCCTTGGTTTTCAACTGGGCATTGTGTTTGATCATGATTTGGCAGTTCCTTCAATTATCGCTATTTTATTCGGTTTGGGGACCGGTTACTTTACAGGAAAGCCTGTGAGCATACTGGCATCGTTGGATGGTATGTTGGCTGGAATTATGGGTGGAATGATGGGGGCCATGCTCGGTTCAATGCTTGGTTTTACCTATATCATGGCATTGTTTATTGATATCTTGTTTATCCTTATCTTTTGTGTTGTTCTTCAATTAACAAGTTCAAATTCAGTGGAAACCCATAAAACCAAACGTAACGGGATCAGCGTGCCCTTTATTGCAGGTATCATAACGGTTGCCTTTGGAACGGTTTCGGTCGGTTTACTCCTTTTTAATCAGTATCAAGATCATCGAGCCTCAGCAGTTTCTTCCCAAAATAAGCAACAGAGCTCTGCTCAAGAAAATGCAGGCTATAAGGTGATTTCAGTGGATGTCAAATCTAATGGTTTTAGCCAAGACAATATTGTAGTCCAAGCAGGTGTTCCTACAAAATTAAATTTTATAAAACAAACAGGCTATACTTGTATAAAAAGTGTGGAGTCCGCGGATCTGGGCATTGATGTGTACCTTGAAAAGGGAGATAACTTCATTACGTTAAATGATTTGAAACCTGGAACATATCATTTCAATTGTGGCATGTATATGTACTATGGAACGATCACTGTTGTATAACGTGAAATTTTGATGTTGTAGATGAGGTTTTTAACCCCCTTTTCCGCCCAACTCCATGTTGGTGAACGCCGAAGTGTAGTTTCCTGAGAGGATATTCTATCTTCATTCTCTTCATTCAATGCGTGGTTTTCACACAAAAGTTAACCGCCCAATGAAAGGCGGTTAACTTAATCCAATGGCTATTCATCTATAGATGCTATTTTTGTCTCCTTTCAGCCCAAACTTTAATCCAGCGTTTTCTTTGACAAGTGTTATAGCGAGTTTACGAACTTTACCTCCGGAAAGCGGCTATCCGGTCCCTTCATTAATATTCCGCCTTTATTTTTCAAATACATATCAAAAAAGTCCAGCATATAGGCATTGATTATGGAGCTCGCTCTCTCAGGCGCAATCTTTCCTGTAATGCCAAGCATGTTGAAACTCGGAGAAATGAACTGGACGTCGGTAAAATTCAAATGCTCTGTATTTTCGATATAGAGAACTTGTCCCCCTTCGTCGACCGTTTCGCGCATCCGTTCAAGCTCCAATTTTTTATCTTCCGTTACTTGATCTTCCCACTCTCTTGTTGAGCCCATACGGTTAAGCTCTGCATCGGTGTAGACCCGGTCATCCATCACCCTTTTTAGTTTTTCGAAATAGCTCTCCGAGTTGATGAACAAAAACGGCTTTCGCAGACCCTCTCGGTCACGCAGTCGATAAAGCCCTCCATCAAGGTCGACTCCAGCCGTGATGCGCGGATCGTAAGAAGCATCATAGGCCGTCGCTCCGCCGATGGAATGGCCGAACACCCCGACATGACCGAGATCCATCCTCCCTTTGAGATGACTTGGAATCTGCCCTGATTGGATGAGCTCGAATTGGTCCAGCACGAACGCCACATCGTCGGTTAGAACTTTTCCTAACTCGTCGCGAACTCTTCTACTCGTCCGGTAATCCTGGTCGGGCGAAAATAAGTCGTTCGTTGTGTCCGTCGTGATTCGTCCGTCCGGAAATTCGGTTGCAATTGTATTGTAGGTGTGGTCGACCACGGCCACGATATATCCGTGACTCGCGAGATTTTCGGCTTGCGACGTGTGAAGGAACCTTGAGGAACCATTGCCTGGATTCGCCAGGATTAGCGGGTATCGAGTCTGTGCCGAAGAAACTTCGGCCCCCGAATAAGCATGACTGGATACGTACTTTAGGTGTTGAAAAGTAAACCCGGGAAGACCATAGCTCTCCGCCATATAAGATAAGATTCCGGTATCGGGGATAAAGGGCGTGTACTTTCCGGTGTCAGCTTGAGCCGGATACCATACCTGAACCATCAACTCCCTCTTGCCTGTCGCGGAATTTCCAAATGTCTCCTCCCGGTTTGAATCGACGAAATGAAAAACTTGCGTGCCAACCTTCAACTTGCCAGTTGGCGCCGGAAAGTCGAATACGGGAAACACATAGAGGAAGCACCCCGTTGTAATTAACCCAATCACGATAAAAAGTCGGCCCAGCACCCTACGGATTCGGGAAGCAGTCTGAACGACTTTCGGCATTATGAAAACGTCTTTAAGCGAAAGCATAAGCATCAGGATCGTAAATCCGTATAAAAATAAAAGCTGAACCCTGTATCCTTCGACAAGCAAATGTGTCACTATAAAAATGGAGCCTGCTCCGCTTGTCAGGAGCAAAGCTGATCTTCGAATACGTGGATTGAAAATGAACAGGAGTGCCAACAAACAAACACTTGAAAAGAAAAGCAGCATTTCAAAAAACCTCACACCAACTCCCCCTTAAAAATAATCCTATCAATGGATTAGTATAGGGGGACAGCTAGGTTGATACCATTGATCTAGATGACAATTGCCTTACACTCATGTAAGGTTGACCAGACGCCCAATTTGATTACACTCTTCAGCAAACCAAATATCCCCGTCGCTACCTAGCGCAATACCGTGCGGTTCTGCATTTTTCATAGGAATCGGATATTCCGTAATCATTCCATCGATCGTTATTCGACCGATCTTGTTGCCGCCCCATTCCGTAAACCAAAGATCCCCGTTCCTTCCAGAGATTATAGCGTGGGGACGAGCGTTCGGCGTAGGAATCGGAAATTCCTTTATTTCGCCTGAAGGCGTAATTCTACCGATGTTATTTGCATTAATTTGCACAAACCAAACAGCCCCATCCGGCCCGCAAGCAATACCGACAGGCCCGGAATTCGGTGTAGGGATTTGATACTCCATCATTTTCCCATCCGTGGTTATTCTTCCGATCGTATTGTTTTGATTCTGTGTAAACCATAACGCCTTATCAGGACCCGTAATAATAAAAGAGGGGAACGTATCCTGGGCAGGCAAATCAAACTCCGTCATTTCCCCCCTCGTTGTTATCCTTCCGATCTTTCCGCTCTTCATCTGGGTAAACCAAATCCCACCGTCAGGACCTTCTGTAATCCCGAATGGCGCAGAGCCCGAAGTCGGCACATCATATTCTTTGAATTGACCGTTTAACGACATTCTGCCAATCTTATTTGCGTTATATTCTGTGAACCACAGGTCGCCCGCCTGATCCGAAATGATAGACATCGCTCCAGCGTTTTCTGTCGGAATCGAGAATGATGTGATCTTGCCTTTGGCGTCTATTCGCCCGATATGATTGCCCTTTTGTTCCGTAAACCAAATGGCTCCGTCTTTCCCGGCAGTGATTCCGTACGGCCCTGATTCATGATTGCCGACTGCATATTCAATAATCGTGTGTCTCATACGCTTCCCCTCCAGCAAATTACGCAATGTATCTAAATCCCCGTATACCATTGCTTCAATGTATGGATTGATGCTTTCGATATCATTGTCCCAATTCAGAGAAAACTGCGAACTTAAAACAATCGATTTCACTTTTAGATTTGCAGAACATCGAGCAATTCTAGTGCAGCTCGTTATGTTTCCTCCCCAAAAAACAAAGAGGACCTTAAAAGAGCCCCCGATTCGAAATAGGATATTTTTGAACATTGATCTATATGCGGAAATTAATCGTAGATCACATTTTTTCCTTCTTCACTTAATTTTTTTAAAGATGCAAGCATATGATTGATCTCTTCATCGGAGTGTCTTTCCCATGAAGCTAATTCAGCGACTATCTTTAGAGGTGATTTAGATCTATATGAGCGTGTCGGGTTTCCAGGAAATCTTTTATCCGTTAAGTTAGGATCATTTTCAAAATCTCCTAATGGTTCTACAATATAGATCCGTTCTTTTGAATTAGATCTTGCTAATTCAGCTCCCCATTTGGCAGCATTCAATGTTGCAGTAAAGTATATATGGTTAGATTTTTTTTCTTGGTAATTGGATAAGTATTGCGGTTCCAATAAATCACCAATTTTCAGTTCTGCTTTAGTGCCATGAAAAAAAGGACCTTGATCCAAGACATCTTTTTTGGCTTCCATACGGATGCACCTCTTTTATTTTTTGATTTGTCTTTAGCAGTATAGTGTAGGAATTACGAAAAAAACAGTCTATAAAAAAAATATTAAAAACGGTATAATTTAAGTAGAGAGAATGATATTGAACAGAAATTGCCTATATAGCAGGTGTATGAAGGATTACCTTCTCCCATGTCAATAAACAAAACTCAACAGGGAAAGATGTGAAGGAATCGTGATAAAGCAAAAGGTATATTACGGAAAAGATATCGAGGTCATGTTTAATCCAGAGGTATGCATTCATTCCGGTATTTGCGTAAAGGGCCTCCCTGGTGTTTTTGATTTAAGCAAACGTCCTTGGGTTAATCCCGATGCCGACACTACGGAGGCCATTGCCCGACATATTGATACCTGTCCAAGCGGAGCACTGACGTATAGACGTCTGGACGATGAAAATTCAACGGAGAAAGAGGAATGAACTTGCATATTGTAGAACATGAAACCGCTAATAAAAGATTCCTTATTCGAGATAACGGCGGCATTGCTGCCGTGATGACATATGTCATTTCAAATCCGGAGCTTTACATTATCGATCACACGTTGGTCGAAAATGCTTACCGGGGACAAGGGCTTGGCGATCAGCTTGTCGAAGCTATGGTGGAATACGCCCGGGAAAACGGTATCAAGATTTTGCCCTTATGCCCGTTTGCCAAGGGACGATTCGAACGTTTCTCCGAATACGCGGATGTTCTTCATAAGTAATCACGAATAATATAGTTATGATTATAATAAGATCAAAGAGCCTGAGGGTACGAAATTTCTTCGTTCCTCTCAGGCTCTTCTCCTTTCATCAGTGCTCATTCGTGCATACATCATAAAATCATCCTTCTAACTCATCGCCGTTAACAACACCGCATTCGCATTAAACACACCGTGAACGATCATGCCTGGCAAGAATGTCCACTGATCCATCTTCTTCCACATTTCTGAGCTAGTCATCCTACGGGTTCGGATCTGGTCCATAACGTACAACCGGGCGTTAACCACACTCTTGTTCCGAGGAAACACTTACCTACATATTATATTATGATTTAAAAATTCCAACCCTCTAAAGAGAATTGGCATTGAGAGATGGGAATTGTGTTTAAGTCTAATATGTATTATTTCTATTGATATACCTCACCTGATCCTGCTTAGAAACGTCCTTGTTTTGTGTCGGCCCAAAGTCTAGGTATAATGCTAGGTTGTTTTTGTATTGGAAAATTGTCTTCGAAGATATTTTTGACTGGGACGATGGAGAAGAATTGTAACAACCGCAAAAATATAAATTAGAATGGACAAGACCTCTTTCGAAGAGAACACCTGAAGAAGACCAAGGATAACAATAATCAGAGATGTTTTATACATTTTACAGCTAATAAAAATGACGGCTA
Organism: Paenibacillus sp. FSL W8-0426; assembly: GCF_037969725.1. NCBI lineage: Bacteria > Bacillati > Bacillota > Bacilli > Caryophanales > Paenibacillaceae > Paenibacillus > Paenibacillus sp. FSL W8-0426. The sequence goes on from NZ_CP150203.1 coordinate 3,706,874, forward strand.
ATAACGCAGGGATTAACGCAATGTAGATACTAGCTTCAGCAGCTCCAAAAGCATAATATAAGCTTTCCGAATTGGCATCTAGATACATAAACTTGGCATCCGCTTCTCGAATTTTAATTTGCAGCTGCACCATCGAATATACCAAAATGACTAATTTCAAACTTAGTAAAGCGCGGACCACATGCAACATTACAGGCATCTTCATCTTCATGCAATTAGCTTTCTCCAATCTCTATGTATATTATTTTCCTTAATTATACTTTTCAACAAACCAATAACACATTAGACTTAAGTATGGTTTTTTATTGATCCAAATTCGTAAATGTGTATTCGTTTCTTGACTCCACATTTTCAATTTAAGCGTGATGTTTGAAAGACTTGGAGATAGAAAGAGCATAACGAAATTTAAATCGGATTCAGCATCGGCAAAAAAATAGAAAGAGCAGCCTTCTCACAGGCTGCTCTTGAACACAGAACCTGGACTTATTTAACCAGAAATGAACCGAGGCAGATATATGTTATTCTTTTTTAAACCATGTTTTGGCCTCTTGAGAACTCAATCTCCAGATCACGAACACAGGAAGAATAACCCCAATGATAAATCCTGCATTATGCCAGACCGCGAATTCAGTCAAGCGCAGCACAATCATAATGACTGATAATACCTATTTTTGATATCAGCTGCGATCTTGCTTAGAATGCTCACACTCCTTGCTGTCTCTATATCTACCAATCCGTCATTTGTATAGAAATGCTTGTTGTCAATCCATTTATTTCACCAAAAATGGTTCCTTGATGTTGTACCGAATTGGCGTATAAAATATCTTCTTTGAAGTCAACGGAAAATGATAATGGATAAATTTAGACGATATGATAAAATGAGGTGTGTTCCTTGATGTTGCAAAGAGTCGAGTTTAATGGAGGGCATCTTCTTGAAATGGTTATATGTCGTCATGTTCGCATCCCTATGGCTGCTGGGTATCCTGATGCTGTCACAGCATTTTCGTAAAAACTTTTGGATCGGTCTTTCTCTGCTCTGCGGGGGTATGGCGAGCTTCACCTTTTCCATCCATTTAACAATCGTTCCTTATCTATCTAGCAGGGGCTTGCTCAATCCGCTCTTAAGCAACCTTCTTTATACGTCCAGCATTGCGGCCATAACCGTTTATTTTTACTTGTTTGCGTTTGTTTTTTGCATAAGCGGGGTATGGTTCGGGGTGATCCGTAAGAGCAAAAACGCTATTCTGATCACTATTGCTTTATTCATACCCGCAGCTTGTCTACTTGGCAACCATCTGCTGAACGAGCCTCCAAACATCTTTATCATCAACAGCTTTCGCTGGTGGGACGGATTCTACTTCATCTTGGGCTGCTGTCTTTATTTCGCCTCCTATCTATTGGAAAAGGAAGCTGAAGCAAGACGGTCAAAGCGGCGAATAGCTTTCCTATTCTCGGCAGCGATCCTTTGGGCCTTTTCAACGGATTTCCTAGGCTTTAAAACACTTCGTTTGGAAGAATGGCAGTTTCAATTGGAGAGCAACAATGCGTGGAAGAACAACGTGTTCGTTGTTCTTGGCCTAGTCGTGACCATCGTATATTTTACGCTTAAATACGGGTTTCTCGGCATTAAATTGCGGATCGAACGAGAACGTCTGAATTCCTCAATGCGCGCTCTGACACTGGGGGTGTCTATTCTCAATCATTCCATCAAAAACGAAATTCAAAAGATCAGCTACCTGGCTGAAAAAACAGGAGACTACATACACTCCGGCCAGTCTGCTAAATCACAGCAAACGCTTGAGCAGGTACAGACCGTGGCTAATCATTTGCTCAATATGGTTAGCCGCATTAAAGATAAAGCCGATGATATCGCACTTGAAGAGAGGGAATTGGATATTAACGAACTGATCTCTTCCGTTACGTCCCCTTTAAAACCGCAGCTTGAAGGACGCGGTATCGTCCTTCAAGAGCTGATCGAATCAAAAGGTAGATTAAGATGCGATCCCACTCATCTCAAGGAAACGCTGTCAAACCTGCTCCAAAATGCCCTCGACGTAATGCCTGAGCGAAACGGCACGCTAAGCATTCACGTTTATACAGGGAATAAACACTTGTTGATAAACGTTGCCGACAATGGATGCGGTATCCCGAAGGAGCAGCATGGCAAAATTTTTGAGCCCTTTTATACAACAAAGAAAAACACGCTAAGCTTCGGTTTAGGACTCTCCTATTGTGCTTCGGTGATGCAAAAGCATAATGGAAGCATACGTATACTTGAATCCGAGCCTGGAAAAGGCACCGTAATCGGCTTATCCTTTCCGTTGAACCGATTCACCACTGCTTCCAAGGCCAATCGCTACTTTGATTGGAATCCTTTCTCTACAGCCCGCCGAATTAACCGTTTCTAAAAGGGTTGAGCTTGTTTTTTATGCTTTTCAACTGTGATTTGATCGTATTGGTGGATTTGTATAGTTTTTCAGAAATTTGCTGTTTGCTGAGCCCCTGCTTACGTAGCTCGAATACTTCTCGTTCCGTGGGCGTAAGCGGCATTAGCTGAACCTCGTTTCGCATAATACTTGCGGCATCCGCATGAATAGCGGACCGGTTGGCATATGCTTCTCTTACTGCACGAACGATGTCTTTGTAGCTTTGCTTCGTAATGTAATTCATGGCGCCCAGCTGAAACGATTTGATAATAATGTCTTTGTCCGAAAGCGAGGTCAGCATAATAATTTTTACGTTACGATGTGTCAGCAGTGTTGAAATTTCATGGGCGGCCTCCAGGCCGTCCAAATTGTTTTCAGTCAAATTAATATCCATAAGTACGACATCGATCTCTGTTTCAAGTGCAGTTCGAACCGCCTCTTCTCCCGTACCCACTACTGCAACAACATCTATATCCGTTTCCTCCGCCAAATCACTGCTTATATTCTGCTGCCAGAAAGAATCGTCCTCAACGAGCATTACGCGTATACGCTCCATGTAAGCACCCTGCCTTCCGCGGTATTCTTTCTATGGAAACCGGAAGCACTACAGCTTCGAATGTAGTATATCAAAGATGGTTATCGCCTGATAGGATGAAAATTTTTCACCCTTTCAGTATCGCTGCAGGGTGAGAAAAGTTCATCCTCCCCAGCCTATTCTCGAACGCTCTATAATGCGAATTGTGAATGACGGCAACAGCGCCCGAAAGCGCCCATGTCGCAACGATTCCCATTTAAAAAGGAGTAGATTCAGAATGTCCACAAATAAAAAGCAAGACGCCTCCCTTCGCTTAGCCGGAGAAACCAGTGCACCCATCATCAGTTACAACGTACCTGAACCGACATCCTACACCGGTCGTACCTACATTGAACTGACATTTCCCGACGATAGTTTTCTTCCGTCAGCAGCCGGTAATAACTCAATCGTTTCACGAGCAGCATCCGCCAAAAACGAATCTCCGGTTGAGGCGTTACGTAAAGCGAAGCGATCGGGAGAACGGATGACTGAAAAGCTTAAAAAGCTCACCGAAGAGGAGGTCGAGCAAGCAGCCCTTGAAGGCAAGCAGCTGTCAATTTGCCGGACAATGACTGGTGCATTGGCCCACCGGTTCAAAGGTGATTCTACCGCTTCTATAAATGCGGTGAACGCAGCTTCCCTTCGCCCGCCTCTGCCTACGACCGACGACGGCGGATACCCTCCTTCCGTTCCCACGGATCCGGGCGGCGGTGGTGACGGCAGCTTTCCTGACCCGGTAGATCCGAAAATCAGCGTGTCGATTACTTCGCCGGCCCCAAACACCAGGATTACCGGACCACATACCGGAGCTCCAGTGACCATCACGGGTAAAGCCTTGGTAACCGTAGGCGGAGGCACGATTTCACATGTCAGAGTTAAAATAGGAGATGGAGACTACAATGAAGCCACGCTTTTAACCAATGGTTCCTGGACGTTCAATACAATAATTGCGACAGAAGGAAGCCTGGCCATTAAAGCACAGGCAGAGCACAGTTTCGGTTCGGTTACGAACGTATCGACGGTAACGGTAAACGTAGATCTCGAGGATCCGGACACGGTTCCACCAACCGTAGCAATTACCTCCCCTGTTCCGGGACAGCATTACAGCGCTGCCGGGAGAGACTCCATTTCCGTCATGATTGAGGGTACCGCGTCGGATATGCATGGTGTTTCCAAAGTCGAACTTATTGTTGATGGCGGAGCCTCGGTGTTGGTCGATACGTCTGACCGATACGCAAACTGGAAAAAAGCGCTGACGTTAGGAGCAGGAAACCATTCAATTGTAGCTCGCGCTACAGACAGCTTTGGATTAACTGGAGAAACGAGCCTCACGGTATTGATCGATGCCACTCCACCCACCATTTCTATTACTTCGCCCGCAGCAGACGGAAATGTGGCCGGGACGCATACGAAAGGAGCAATCCTGGAGGTGACGGGAACTGCCCTAGACGATCATGGCATACGAGTCGTAGAGGTGACTGTTGATAATAATCCCGTTTATACACGTGCAGCCGAAGTCGAGCCTAATAATTGGTCAAAGTGGAAAGCCGCCGTTCAAATTGACCAATCTGGCCCTCATTTTATAACTGCTAGAGCAACGGATCTTGCAGGCAATACGGTGGAGACAATGATAAAGGTGAATGTCACCATCGTTCCGGAGATTACCTCCCGCACTAACCGCATCATTTTGATTGAGTCCTACCGCCTTTCTTCTTTCTGCGGACAATACGGGATTGGCCGCATGCTGAACACGTTCTCTCTTCTGCCGGGCGAAAAGAGCAAAATAACGATTCGGTCCTATACGCAAAGTGAAGAAAGCTTAAAGGATGCGTCCAGCATTCTTGATTCCGTAACGGACGATATCGCATTGGAATTCGAAAAATCAATCGGGGACGAATCGTCCAATAAAACAGTATATGAGGAAAGCGATGCCTACAAACTTGAAGCAAGCATGGGTATCAGCTGGGGCGGATGCCTGAGCGCATCGGCAAGTGCATCAACTAGTGGCACGACGAATGCCGCGCGCGAGCAACTGACCAAAAACATTGTAAATGCGGCCGAAAAACATGTGTCCAAAGCCTCGGCACGCCGTGACTTGAAAGTGGAAACCACTTACGAAATCAAAACGACCAAATCGGAAGAAAACGTCATTATCCGAGAGATCGAAAATGTGAATATGAGCCGTACTCTTAATTTCGTGTTCCGTCAAATGAATCAGGAATTTATAACGCTGCTACACCTGGTAGATTTGCGGATCGGCTATTTCTGTGCAGATAACGACTACTACAGGGAAGTGACGCTTCCGGAGCTTGATGGCCTTTTGGCTGAGGTGATCGTGGAAGAAAAACGGGCTGAAATCCGAAATGCAATTTTGAATCAAATGACAAACATTTTCGATTACAAGGATCGCCACCATGTCTTCGTTGAGGAAGAACAGTTTACTGATTCTGATGGAAATGTCGTGCCACTCTCCAGTTATTTGAGAGTTAAGAAAGACTACACTACAGAATACTATGACGAAGCCACTGGAACAAAAATTAGTGTCCCCGGCATTATTATGGCAGCCAACCGGCATGTTCTTCGTACTGATGGCATTGCCGTCGAAGCGGTGCTCGGACAGGGCGAAGCGCTGGATGCTTACTCCCGCAATCTGCAGGAACAAGCCGTTCGAGAGAAGGAGCTCCGCAACGATATGCTGGAGGCAGAGATCAAAATGAAACAGCTTGCCCTGTCGATTCTAAAAGAACGCGATGAGGCGGCGGCTCAAATTTACAGTTTGCTGAACCCTGCACCGATTGCAGAGGAAGAATCCACCCCGGCTGCTGCTGTTACTCTTAGATAAGGGGGGGCATACATGGGAACCTCAGGGAACGACAAACATCAAAATCCTGTTCTTCATGAAAGAGCCTTAGAAAAGATCAGCAAATTCATGGTCGACCACGATGTTTTGTTCAAGCTATACAAAAAAGCGGCCGATCAGCTGAAAAAGGCGCTGGAGAAAGGAAAAGCAGGTTATGTACTGGATTTTCATAAAGTCCATATGCAATACCTGATTATGGTCTATACCGCAGTTGTGAAGATCGAGGAAACGGCGGAGGCCGTTTCTCAGTTGGAAAAAAACTTGGATGCTTATGTAGCATCGGCAGAAAAAGAACTGCAATTTTCAGCGACGATCTCACCCGATCCGTTGCAGAGAATGACGACAAACGAGCTGTATTATAACTCTTCGGATCCTATATTTAAACGGCTATACAACGATACCGTTCTAACACAGCGCCAGTTGACCAAGGCTGTTCTGGACTCCCTTGTTGAACACGGTGACCAGGGACGTCTAATCAAGGAGGACACGAAGATAAAACTCGGAGAGCTCAAAGAAAAGCTGGAAGCGATGGTTCCGAAGTCGTCAGCGGAACAATTGATCATTAACCGCAACAAGCAAAACCTTGATATGGTTTCCCTTAAACTGGCGAAGCTGGAGGTCATAATTGGACGTATTGTTCAAGCGATAGCTGAAGCCCAACGAAACGAAGAAACGGCTAATCACTATCCGTTGATGTAAATTCCTGCTTTTCTCGCCGCCTTCAACAACCGCGAAGACGTTGCTCCTGCTGAGGGGTTTGACGAGCTTAGCGTTGGAGATAATGAGATGTATACATCAAAAGGAGGAATCCAAAGATGAATCCAACCTCCGTCAACCTGGAAGCGGTCGAGAAGGTACAGGAACTGATCAAAGACATCGAGATTGCAATGCTTACAACGATATCCGATAGAGGGCTCGTTTCCCGACCCATGAAGACCCAGGACGTTGAGTTTGACAGCAACCTGTGGTTCTTGACGAAGAAAGACACTAGCAAGTTTCATGAATTGCTTCACAACCAGCAAGTCAACGTGGCATACGTAGGAAAGTCTTTCGTCTCCATCCGCGGTGAAGCCGAACTCGTGGACAGTTCGGAGAAGGTGAAAGATTTCTGGAACCCGGCCTACGAAAAAATACTTGAAACGACGTTTGACGATCCAAACCTCGTTCTCATCAAGATCAAAGCCGAAACTGCAGAGTATTGGGATTCCGGTAACAAGTTCAAGATGGTCCAATTTATGTTCCGTAGGCTGCTGGGTCAAAATACGGAAGGAACCGATATCAATCAGACCGTGGAATTGAATTCGTTTAATGATTGATGAAGAAATGCCCATCATGCTATAGGTGATGGGCATTTGCTTTTTGTACTCTACGTGAAGAGAGCGAACCGAACCCAAATCCTGTTTCAATGAGGTACATCTTCATCAAAAGCAGCTGCACGCTTCCCATTTTGAACCTTAACGCCGCCTGATTAATAATCCTTTTCTGCCTGGGTCATGCGACGCCTCACGGCTTCTTCCATCGCCCGATTCAGCCACTGCTCTTCTTCGGGCGTAAACGGAGAGCCGCCGACGGTCAGAGGCTCAAGTCCGGTGATGTCAAACTCTTCCGGATTGCCGATCATGGCAATCGTCTCTTCCCCGACCAGCGTCATCTGGGCCTCCATGTACTGCTCAATGAGGCGCTGAACCTCCGGTGTGTGCACGGGGCCTCCGCTTCTTTGCTTCACTTCCCGGACAAATTCCAGATATAGTCGGTCCATGTCCTGCTGCACCTGCCCCATGTGGTCAAAAATGGCGGCAGCAGCCTGTTTCCCCCTGGCCTGTTCCAGCCATTCCCGCTGCTCCGGCTCGGTCTGAACCCCGCGGATGATTGCCATCAACGTGCTCATCTGCTCGTGCCCGTTCAGTTCCGATAGAGCGCGAAGCCGTGCAAGTGCAGCTAGAGCGCGTTCAAGCTCCTCTTTCTTTATCCGCATCCCGATCTCCAGCTGACTCAGCATCCCATCCCATTCTTCCGCAGCCGTATCCGATTCCAAAATGTCCCGGATCTGCTTAAGGGGAAAACCTAAAAATTTCAGTGCCGTGATTTGCTGCAGCCGTTCCATCTGCTCCAGCCCGTATACCCGATGCTCGCCCGTCCCCTGCCGATCAGGGGATAATAGTCCCTGCTCCTCGTAGTAGTGCAGCGTCCGGATCGATACACCCGCCTGCTCCGAAAGCTGTCCCACCGTCAGCCACGTCTGTCCATTCATTTCTGCAAAAAACCTCCTCCATGAACTGTCTTCTCTATGCATGAGATGATTTCATTCTACTCCCTCACGCAGCGTCAGGGGCAAGCAGAAATTAAAATATAGTCGGACTTCCATACTTTATGATACATGCCTAATCAGTAATCATATAAGTTGTTGTCCTTGGATAGGGTCAAGAACTTGTACTGATATAATAAAAAAGCCGCTATAATAGCGACTTTGAATATAACAATGTTCTTGTCCTTCAACAACAAGCTTCCCCAGCTGAGCGTTACACGTGGTTCACACTAACACCATGCCAGAGCCGGAGCATTCCATTCTAAAAAGTATACCAGCCTTCGTCAATATATACCTCTAACAAGGGGAACACCTTACAGCAGCACAAACTCCCCTACTTGCAGATCATCCGACTATGAAAAATCCGCTTGCAGCCGTCGACAGTCCCCCTGGTCTTCGATGCATGGCAGAGCTAGGGCTCGATTCCCCAGACGAGCTTTCCTTTCCGGTACAGCGTAACTTTGTTCCAGTCGCTGAACGACGTCTTCGTCCCGTCGAACGAGTAGTCGTCCGACGGGTTGAAATCCGACCAATCGCTCTTGGCGATACGCACCTGGATGTCGCCGGATTGGCCGCCTGCCGGAATCGAACCGGCCATCGCCGCGAACCGGATTTCCAGATACCCATCCGTTCCTGTTCGCGCCGGTTCGATCGGTGCAAACGTTCCGCTAACGGTGTTTGTCCCGACCTGGGCCCAATCACACCAGAATTTGAGCTCTTTGCTGCCGTCTTTCGTGAAATAATAACGAATCTTCACTTCACTCAGCGGGATGTCTGTCTTACCGTTATTGGTGATGTTAAACGCAGCATGGATCATATTGTCCTCTGCCGCGCTACTGTTGCTCGTTTTGTACTGGACGGCGAGTCCCTCGGCAGCGTTCGTTCCGCCGCTCGCAGGCGCCGTCGCTTCTGCTGCCTTTTTCGATGGCGCCGGATCTGCTGCCTGTTTCGGAGCGGCTGGCTTGCCACCGTTCACGGGCTTCATGATCCTGGCAAGCATCTTTTGCTTCGGCTTGTTCCATGTCTGCCAGTCGTCTAACAGCAGCCCGCCGGTATCTCCGCTGTTCGGGTTGAGGCTCCAATATGTCCAATACAGATCATTCCGGCTGATGTAGTCGACAAGCGCATTTTGCCACTTGCCTTCCTTCGAGGCCGTATCGACGCTGCGTCCGCCGAACTCCCCCAGCAGGATCGGCGCGATTTTTTCCTTATGGATGTAACCCCAGTTCGCATCCCATACACCGGACAGGTTGGCGGGAAATTTCCTGTCGGCAAACCACGGCTGCGACGAAACACCCGGGCCGTAATCGTGCGGCGAATAAACGATCCGGTTTGCCACCTTCAGCCGGACCGGATATTTGCGGACCCCTTTCAGATTGCCGCCCCACCAATAGGAGCCGCTCTGTCCCTTTACTTTCGCGTCCACCCCTTCCACAACGATCAGCCAATCCGGGTTAACGGCGAGAATCGCATTGCCCGCCCGTTCGGCAGCCAACCGCCAGTCGGTGGCCGAATCGCCGCATCCCCAGCAAACGGAACCGTGCGGCTCGTTATGCAAATCGGCGCCGATCACCGTGTCGTTGCCCAGGTAACGCTTTGCAAGCATCTTCCAGTCTTTGATCCATGTCTTTTCCGGAACCGATGGCGTATACCATCGCTCCGTTTGCCCCGAGGCCGTTGGACGGTGACGGTCAAGAATGATTTTCATCCCGCGTTCTCCCGCTTTTTGCACGAGCTTGTCCAGCAGTTGCAGCGGCGTCAGCCCCTTCAGGTCAGGATTTTTCGCATAGTCGATTCCGCTTGGCGTTTTGCCTGGCAACAGCATTTCGTTCGTATATGGAATGCGCAGCAAGTTGTAACCTTCCTTGGCAAGCTGGTCCAGCACGCTGTCCATCGACCGTGTCCACAAGCCATGGGGAGCAAAGTTGTCCGTTTCAAATCCAAACCAGTTCACTCCGTTGAAGTTGGCCGGTTTGCCCTGCGCATCGACGATACGGTTGCCTGACGTGTGGTAGTAGCCCAAAGAAGACAAGGAATTGGCTGATGCTGCAGCCCCGATACCCGAGACGAGCATGGCCACCAGCAGCAGACAGGTTCCTATTTTTTTCATCCGATCCTCCCTTTCTATGATCCAGAATAACCTTAGGAAAGCAGTGTATAATCTCGCAGGTACATCGCGCCTGCAATGACATGCTCCTTAGAATATATCGGTTAATCAAGGCAGTTGTTGTAGATATATTTCGTGTGACAGGGAGAATACGAGCTTCGTTTGGACTTATACCATTCGCTCCGCGAAAAAATATGGACTGATCCTTTGCAATACCGCAACCGGGGTTTACCTTTGTTTAGCGGTTTGCGGCAGCACCATCAGGCTCAAGTGAGTTTGCCTCGCTTTCTAATAGAGTCCGTTGTTTTCGTTTCTTCTTTCTTGGCTGTCCTCTCCAAGACAGGTACGTCCAGATGCGCAAAACGTATTCGACGGGCCCACTGCTGAACTTCTTCAAGTAAACGGGACTAAGCCACAACTGAATGCAATAAACGGCAAGCGCGATGAGCGCCCCGACGAAAACACCTGCACGGCCAAACAGTCCGAGTCCATATCCGTAGAAAATCGTCGTACAGATTACGCTTTGCATCAGGTAATTCGTAAGCGAGAGACGGCCTACCGCTTCAAATCTTGCCATCAGGGCAGCACGGCCGCTTCCCGTATACAGCAGTGCAAAGGCGTAAATGTAGCCAAGCGCAAGCAGCATACCTCCGAGCGTTGTTCCAATTCCGGTGCCTGGCCAACTTTCCACGCCAAGCTGCGGGGCTAATACGCCGTATGCTTTCAGTAACAGTCCAACAGGAATCAGAAATGCGGCGCGGTGAGAATATGTACGTCTCATGGCTGGCGGATCGTCAAACGTTCCGATTCTAGCGGAACGCATGCCGAGCAGAAACATCGGCAGCGTGATAACCGGGGCCAGCACGAGAGCAAGCAAGATGAAGTTCTTATCCATCTCCCCGAAAGGGTCGGCATTGTTGCGAAAATCCTTGATCTCCGTATAGCTGCCGTTGCCGTATACATCCTGGCTTTGCACAATGTAATTGATCATCTCCTGAGACGGAGCAGCCAGTGGGTCTGACGGATCTGAAGCCGGGAGACCAAGCAGACCCGCACCCGTTAGTAATATTGTCGCCCAGATGAATAATGTTTTTGGTTTCCGGTTCAGAAACAGAAGCAGAAGGAAACCGGTGATGCCATAAAACGTCAAGATATCCCCTTCCCACAGAAATGTCGAGTGCAGCAGCCCGATAATGAATAGAAGCAGAAAACGGCGGGCCAGGTGACACTTCGGTCGTAGTTCCCGTGTTTTCAGGCTTTCCGATAGCTTGATCATTCCGAACCCGAACATAAATGCGAAGATTGGCATGAAGCTGCCCACCACCGTAACCTCCAGGAATGAATGAAAAGCCATGTCCGCCCCCTTAATCCCAAACAGATGCAGTGCGCTTTCGCCGAACAGGCCGTACTGGAAAATCAACATATTGGCCAGCACAATGCCCACCAGGCTGAATCCGCGCAGCCCATCGATTAATTGAACGCGCTTTTTATATGTACTCAATTCGATCACCTCGGTATTCAGCATAACGTCCCGTCCTAAATGAGCGTTAAAGCCTTCCTTAACATTTCCTTAACGCGGCATTGGAAACAGGCCTCTCCCTTTAAGCAGCGTTAAGGTTTCTCTGGTACAATGACTAATGCAATATGTAGACAAGGAGAGATTTCCCAATGAATTCTGCAAAAATTCTAATTGTGGACGACGAAAAAGCGATCGTGCAAATGCTCGAGTTCGTGCTGCGCAAGGAAGGCTTCGAGCATATCTATACAGCAGACAACGCGGAAGACGGCATGCAGCTTCTGCTCGAATACGGCGCCGATATTATTTTGCTCGACGTCATGCTGCCCGACCGTACGGGCTTTGAGCTCGGACCGCAGATTCGGGCGCAGTCCGACGCACATCTGATCTATTTGACGGCACGCACGACGGACTTGGATCGACTGACGGGCTTTGCCGTAGGTGGAGACGATTATGTGACCAAGCCGTTCAATCCGCTGGAAATCGCAGCCCGAATTAAAGCGCGTCTGAGGCGAGGAATAGCCGAAACAGCGGTCCAATCCGCCGTCACGCCTAACGCGGACCCTCGTCAGCGATATGACTTCGGGGGATTTGTCCTTGATGAACGGGCCGGTGAGCTGCTTGTCGGCGGCCGGAACGTGCCCTGCCCTGCCCAAGCCTACCAGCTGCTGCTGTTCCTGTGCCGAAATCCAAACATCGTCTTCTCCAAAGCCCAACTGTATGAATCCGTCTGGGGCTTTGACGGACTCGGCGATGACAATACGGTCATGGTTCATGTCCGCAAAATACGTGAACGCATTGAGTCAGACCCAAGCTCGCCACGTTATCTCCTGACCGTTCGCGGACTCGGGTATAAGCTCGTGAAGGGTGAAAACGTATGAAAAAGCAGGCAAAAATGAAACGGAGCCGTATCGCGAGGCGGTTGGGATTCCATTTTACCCTCCAGTTCTTCACCCTTTGGCTGCTGGTGCTGGCCATTGTATTAATTTCATTATTTACAATGATGTATTACATCGGTAACGAACAGTTGAAGACCGACTTACCTTCAGAAGTGCTGGATTCGCTGTCGATGGAGGCGATCATCGAGGGCGACAGCGTAGAGCTCCCTTCTTTCTGGCAGGATCAGCTGGAACAAAAAGGATATTGGCTCCAGATCGTCAACGAAAACGGACGGGAAGTTTATGATCTGAACGTACCTGAAGGCGTGCCGAAGCAATACGCTGCTTCTGATCTGCTGCGAATCAGTGATACGGGAAGGCTGAGCGAATACAATGTCACCACGTTATACGAAGAGATTTTCGGCTCCCGAAATCTTTATCTGCTGGGGCGGAAAGATGCCGACGGATCAAGGCTTGAAGCATGGTACGAGCTGTACTCCGAAAATGGACGGGTACCAGACTCCGCCGCTGCAACATTAGACGATAAAGTGAAATCGATCGGAGCTTCGCTTGTAATACTGGACGAAGCCGGCCGCGTCGCACAGAACTTTGGGCTTCCGTCAAACTATGCGACGTACGGGGCGCTGGCCCTGATTGAGATGCGTCAGCAACCGGCCAAATCGAAGATGGAAGTCTCCTATCATTACGATCCTGCTTCCGAATATACATGGCTGATTGAACGGCCGCGAGCGAGTGAACAACCAACGAACCAGCCGATATTGCGTACGCTGCTGATCATTCTGGCTATCGTCGGCATAGCGATTTTACTGCTTTCCCTTGCTCTCGCAGTGTGGCACGGCTACCGATACGGCGGTCCCCTGCTGCTGTTCATGAGAGGCTTCGAACGAATGGGCAGGGGCGAATACGAACAGGTCTTTACCGAGAAGGAACGCCGGAAGATTTTTGGCAAAAACGGCCGCTTCCGCGCCCGGTATAAGCTGTACCACGAGGTCATCGCAGGCTTCTCCGAAATGGCAGATAAACTAGCTCGTGCGCGTAATGAACGCCTCCGTTTGGAGCAGTCTCGGGAAGAATGGATGACTGGCATCTCGCACGATCTGCGTACACCGCTCACAACCGTCCAAGGTTACGGCCATCTGCTGGAAAGTGGGCAGTTCAGCTGGAGCGAGAAGGAGCTGAGAGAGGTTGGAGGCACAATCCGCGAAAAAAGTACATATATGTTAGAACTGTTGCAGGACTTTTCGCTGACGTTCGAACTGAAAAATCATACGCCAGGTGAAAAGCTGGAACCGCTGGAACTCAATGAATTCGTTCGCCGTGCCGTTCTTCGTTATGTTAACGACGTAACGTTGCAAAACGTCGTTTTCGATTTCGAAGAAAGTCCGGCTTCTCTACGTATTCTAGCCAATCCAAAGTGGTTCCAACGTTTGCTCGACAATTTAATTTCCAACGCTGTCAAGCATAACCCGCCTGGGACGGAAATCGTACTGAGCGTTATGCATGAAGGAGAGTTTGCCTTCATCACCGTCCGTGATAACGGTGTAGGCATGGACGCGGAGACACAATCCCGCCTCTTTGACCGTTATTACCGAGGGACGAACACGGACGAGGGGATGGATGGAGCGGGACTCGGTATGAGTATCGCTTACGCTGTCGTGGCCGCGCATAAAGGCACGATTACGGTGGAGTCCGGCGTTGGCGAAGGCACAATGATCAAACTGACGTTCCCCGCGCTGCCATCTCCGGCTTCCGAACGAGAAACAGGAAGTCACCTGTAGTCGTGGATTAGACGTACTTCAAAAAATGAGCAGCCTGTTTACCCTACAGGCTGCTCATTTCTCATTAAACCAACGTTTCCTTTCCAACTCTCCCTCCTTCTCTACCCTTTTGACTTATTTTCGGGCTTTGCATAGTTAAACTCGTGGAACATATAGCCGCATCCCCATAATGTCTGAATGCATTCATTTCCTTCCGGATAATTGGAGAACAGCTTTACACGCAGACGTTTAATATGGGTATCTACTGTACGTTGATCATAAATCTTCCGGTGCGAAGATTTCCAAACTTCCGTAAGTAATGCCTCACGAGAATATACCTTTTCTTGATGTGTGACTAGGAAATAGAGCAGATCATATTCTTTCGGAGTCAGATGGACCTCATGTTGCTTTACCATCACACGGCGTGCTGAAGGGTAAAGAACGATTTCACCGATGATGATGGCGTTGTTATTCGAGTCATCGGCTTCGGGAACATGGGGGTTGGGAGCATGTACACGAGTTATCATGTTTTGGATGCGCAACACAATTTCTCTTGGACTAAACGGCTTGATGACGTAATCGTCTGCACCTGCTCTAAAACCTTCAATACGGTCCCTTTCTTCCGATCGCCCGGATAACATCAGTATCGGCACATCGGGTTGTGCCTGTTTCAACCACTTGCAAACATCAATCCCATTCATGTCAGGCAGTAACCAATCCAACACGATCAAATCATAATTGACATGCTTCACGCAATAATTTTGGATGGCTTGTGTGCCGCTCTGCGCTTCTTCGACTGTGAATCCCTCTTTCTCCAAATACATTCGCAGCATACTGCGAATGCGCATTTCGTCATCAACCAATAATACTTTTCTATCGTTTTTCATCATTTCTGCCGCCCTCCAACTGCATGAACAACGTGAACCCACCGATTCACTTGCATCACTTCAAGCTTGTTAAACATCGGATGCAATCATCTGCGATTCAATCTGTTTCAACGTATAAAAGTATCCCTTCTGCTCCATCAATTCCGTAAATGAGCCGATCTCCACGATTTCGCCCTGTTCCATGACGACAATCTGATCCATGCTCTCCAGGCCGGTGAGGCGATGACAAATGAGAAGAAGTGTGTCTCCAGCCGCTTGTTCGTACAGTTGCTTCAGGACATGCTGCTCGGTGACGTAGTCAAGAGAAGACGTTGGTTCGTCCAGCAACCATAGACGTCCTTTGTGCAGCATGGCCCGTGCCAAGGCAAGCCGCTGTTTTTCTCCATCGGATAAATTTTCACCATTCTCATAGACCACCTGATTTAGAGAAGCCGTTGAAAATTGCGCTTTAGCAAGCACATCTAATAGTCGCTCGTCGGAATGTTCTTCCGCATTTAATAGTAGATTTTCACGAAGCGTTCCTCGGAAAAAATGGCTTTGTTGCAGCACCACATTGGCCAACTCCCAGATGTTCGCCTCGTCCAATTCGTGAATGGAAACGCCATTTATTGTTATGCTGCCCGACGTTGTTTTTCGTAGTTTGAGCAGCAACTCGATTAACGTAGATTTCCCTGATCCGCTCGGCCCAACAATCGCTGTTTTAGAGCCTGCCGCAAGATGTAGTGAGATATTGTTTAGCGCTGGCCTCCACTCCCCCTCATATTGAAAAGCAAGATTGTTTATTTCAATCGATATGGGCACATCTGTTGTAAAAGGAGTCGACTTTCCCATTGGCGATCCTGCAACTTGAGTCGATAATGTTTCCGCCAGCCGATTGGCAGCATGTTCGCTATCTTGTTTATATGCAGGCAATACGGCCATAGCAGCCGACTCTTCAAAAACCGTTTGCGTGGCCAGCACCAGCATGGCAAGAAATACGCCAGCAAGTCTTCCGTCCACAATCAAATATGCACTGAGCGTCAGGACACTCCAAGCAATGAAAAAGGTAACAAATACATGCATGGACTGTCCCAGCAACAATTGAGCGGAAGCTCGCTGCTGCTCGGCTGCCAATGAAGTCGAATCGCGCTGAAGCTGCTCCTCACGCTGTGCCAATTGCCCGTAAACCTTTAAATCCCGGAAGCCATACAGCACTTCCGTGATTTCCGTGGACAGTTTCGATCGCTGCTCGCGGACACGCTCATGAATTTTCCGTTGTCCCCACAGAACGATGCCAGGCACGACCACTGCAGTAATTACCATTCCCAGCACCAGCAAACCGGCAATCCAGATGGAATAGGACGCGGTAAAAAGCACTGTTGCCAAAAACACCATAATTACAATAACCGGCGGATATGCAACACGCAAAAAATAGTTTTGTAAACTTTCTACATCCCCCACAATCCGTGTGAGCAGGTCCCCGCTTCGATTTTTATTCAGTATCCCGGGTGTCAAAGGGATGAGCTTGGCAAAAAAGGAAGTTCGCAAACGGCTGAGGATGGAGAACGTTGCCCTATGGGTATATAATCGTTCTCCATAACGGCTCGCGGACCGGAGAAAACCAAGCAATTTCACAAGAGATGTAAGAATAATCAATGTGTAGAGCGGTGGCTCAAATACCGTTTGAGAAATCAGATACCCGCTTGCGGAAAAGAGAGCTACACCGGCTATGCCAGCCATAAACCCTCCTAATATCGAAATGACAATATCTTTCCGCTCTTGGAACATCGCCTTTGACAACATAGCCAACTCACTCATGTTAATCCCCCTTTTTGTTGGACAGCGACCATTTCAGCATATTGGGGCAATCGTTTCAGAAGTTCCTCGTGACGGCCTGAATCCACAATCGTTCCTTGATCTACAAACAAAATGTTGTCGGCATGTTGAATCGTATATATTCGATGTGCCACCGTAATCATGGTAGACGTTTTCGATAATGTAGAAATGGAACGCTGCAGTATGCGTTCGGTGTGCAAATCGAGCCCTACTGTAGGTTCATCGAACAATATGATGGCAGGTCGCTTTATAAAAGCTCGTGCCAAGGCAAGACGTTGCTTTTCACCACCAGATAGTCCGCGTCCTCCCTCGCCAACGAAAGTATCCAATCCTTGATCCAATTGTGCCGCAACCGTCGTTAGTCCGGCTTCCTCTGCCGCTTTCTCGATTTCTTTCCTGGAAACGTCCCGACCCGCACCGATCGCGATATTTTCGGCGAATGTGCCTGCGAAAATATAAGGGTGCTGCGTTATATAGATAACTTGTTTAAACCATACTTCTTCATTCTCTTGCGAAAGCGGATTTCCGTTCACCAGAATGGTCCCCGAATCCGGTTTCAGCAAACCGGCAATAAGATGAAGCAGTGTCGTTTTACCGGCACCGCTTTTTCCAACAATGGCAATGTTGCTTCCAGGTTTAAGAAATACACTTCCCGAATAAAGTTCGAATGAATCCGGAGCATACTGAAACCGTACATTCTTTAGTTCTATCGAAGGCGGTATTGGAAGCGACTGGACATGGGGCATCGGGAAGGCTTCATCTGCTTTCGTCATTCGATCGTTCTCATCGCTTTCCTCGGTTCTCACCATGTTCTCCATTAGAACGGGTTTACCGTTACCCCTATTCTTCTCAAGCATGCTTTCCACCCTACGGATCGCCCCCATGCTTGTTCGTCCGCTGTGAAAAGCAGTGCCTGTATTTTTTAAGAGATTATAAAATTCCGGAACGAGCAACAAAACGAGAAATGCCGTGTGGAACGTCATGGATTTGAAAACAACCAACTGAATGGCCAATTCAAGAGCGACAATACCGATACTAAGCATCACAATGGATTCCAACATGAACGTATTCATGAATGCGATTTTCAAAATATCCATGGTTGTATCACGGTAGTTTAAACTGCTATGCTCTATCGCCTGCTGCTGTCGTTGGGCCCGGCCGAATATTTTCAATGTAACCAAGCCTTGGAGGGAATCCAAAAACGTACCGGAGAAGTGGGCCAGCTGCGCATATTTTTCTTCCGATTTATTTTTCGTCTTCAGTCCCACCAAGATCATGAAGATGGGAATAAACGGAGCCGTAAACAACATGATAAGACCTGAATTCGCATGTTGAGTAAACGTAACGACCAGAATCAAAATAGGGATGATCATGGCTTCTACCATTTTTGGCATGTACTGACTGAAATAATGATCGGCCTCATCTACTGCATCCAATGCTACGCTGACCTTTTCTCCCGTCTGTCCCCGAACACTTAAACCCATGGAAGAACGGGTCAAGCTACGCATAACAGATGCTCGCATGCTCGTCTTTGCGTTGGCCGCCATGTGCAGACCTATTCTCCCATTGCCAAATGATAACAGTGTACGTAAAGCCATAGTCACCAAAAGCATGCCAAGGATCAAAACGACGGATGAAAAAGAGGCTTTTTCCACGAAAATACGCTGGACGGCTTCTGCAAGCAGTGCAGCTTGAACAACGATGGCTGTACCAAGTACAAATGAAATGAGGGCAAGAAGAACGACGGATTTTCGTTGTGCAGACATTTGTTGAGCAATGAGGCTCGTCTTTCTTTTCACGTTAACCCTCCTCCTTTCTGGAGGTTGCGTTGAGGGATGCCCCTCAAGGCAACAATGAACTTGTCTATTTCTTTCCTTTCACATAATCCGCATCAAATAGAAAGAGTCTGAAGACCAAGATCAGTGAAGGAACCAAGAGACACATACCGCCGATAAACGCGACCACCAGTGCGAAGCCCATGGATGAGGAGGTGACGCTGCTTTGAATGGTGATGTATGGGTCAAGAATGTATGGATAATGTCCAATTCCGTAAGCAAAAAAAGCGCTGAAGAATTGCAGCATGATGCATATAAACGCCCAGCCGTAACGACGTCCTCGATATAACAGCCACATGGCGATCATAAAGAAGGCCACAGAAAATGCGAGCAGCCACCACAAATCCATCATATTTTGAAAATGCCGTTCATTGTGTTGGCCCAAAAAAATAAATGTCGTCAATGCGATCACGATTGTAGGTGTGCTCCAAAAAAGGGCATAGGTCCGCATCAATTTCAATGCTCCATGATCTTCAGCCCTCGAAGCGTAAAAAGCCAGAAAGGAAGCGCTGATGAATAAAACAGAAACAATGGCCAGCCCAACGATGCTCCAGGACAATGGACTGCTAAAGAGCGCCCAGTAATCCAACGAGGCCGTCTCTCCTTGTTTCAAAATAAATCCGCCTTCGGATAGCGTCAGCGCGACTGACAGTGAGGCAGGAATAAGCACCCCGGTTGCTCCATACAGAAACAGATAAACCAGATTATTTTTTGAACCATAATTCTCAAATGCATAAAATGAACCGCGAATCGCGAGCAAAATGACGGCAAGACTTCCTGGGACAAGCATGGCTGATCCATAATAATAGGAGGTTTCCGGGAAAAAGCCGATTATGCCAATGTAGAAAAAAACGAAAAATACATTCGTAATTTCCCAAACGGGCGATAAATAACGAGAAATCAGCTTATTGGTTACATGATCCTGTTTCGTTAATCGAGCATAAAAAGCAAAGAAACCTGCTCCAAAATCAATAGAAGCGATAATGATATATCCGTACAAAAACAACCAGAGCACCGAAATTCCAATCAATTCGTAACTCATCATGCGTGCTCACCCTTCAATGCTGTTTTATCGCTTGCATGCTGCATCCATTTCTCCATCTCAACTTCTGCCGGATTATGTTTGAACATGCGACGAAGGACAAGACCGCTAACGGTCCCCAACACGATGTATAGAAGAAGGAAGAAGAAAAAAAGGATTCTGACGCTTGGGGATGTCGTCGCGGCTTCCTCTACACGCATAAATCCTCGAATAATCCAAGGCTGCCTGCCGAGTTCTGCGTAAAACCATCCCAGCTCAACGCCTAAAATAGCAAGCGGTGCGCCTAATGCAACTAACCTCAGCAGCCACTTGTTGAATTCATTTCGCTTTTTCCAAAATACGAAGAGGAAATACAGAAAAGAAATGCCTAGCAATGCAAATCCAATGCCTGCCATCAAATCGAAAAAGTAATGAACGATAAGAGGCGGTTGTTCGTCGATCGGAAACTCATTCAGACCCGTTACTTCTGCATTGAAATTTCCAAAAGCCAAGAAACTTAGAAGTTTCGGAAGGTGAAGTGCACCTATAATTTCATGTTCAACATTAAGCCACCCTAAAAATATCAAATCGGCCCCGCTCTCCGTTTCAAAATGCCATTCTGCCGCTGCGAGCTTTTCGGGTTGATGCTCAGCCAAAAACTTAGCGGAGACGTCACCGGCCAATGTATTTATTAAACTGAACACCAAAACCACTGCCATCATCAGGTTTAAGGCTTTTTTGTGGTATCCAGAAGCTCCTTTTCGAAGCATTGCAAAAGCTGCAACGCCTGCCAGCAGAGCCGCTCCTGTTAAATAGGCCGAACTTAATACATGAAACACCTTGGAAAAGGTTGCCGTACTCAGCATGGCTTGAACGGGGTCAACGGCTGTGAATTGTCCTCCTTCAAACGTAAAACCTCCCGGTTGATTCATAAATCCGTTTACCGTTGTGATAAATACGGCTGACATCCCTGCCCCGACCACAATCGGAATGGTTAGCAGCCAATGCATCATGGGGTTTTTAAACCGATCCCATGTGTACAGGTAAATCCCTAGGAAAATGGCTTCAAAAAAGAAGGCGAACACCTCCATAAACAATGGAAGCGCAATAACATTACCCGCAAGCTTCATAAAATGAGGCCATACTAAAGAAAGCTGCAGCGAAATTGCTGTTCCCGTGACTACGCCTACCGCAACGGAGATAACGAACCCTCGTGACCACCTCTTTGCCATAAGTATGTAGTGCAGATCTTTTTTGCGGATGCCTATTAACTCGGCCAGTGAAATCATTAAAGGGATCCCCACGCCAAGTGTTGCGAAAATTACATGGAATGCTAGCGTCATACCAGTCACCAGTTTGCTCCATAGTACCGTATCCATCCCCATCTTTACCTTCTCCCCTCCAACTTTGTTTTTGTCTAAAATGAAGAAACAAAACATCAGGTTTAGATGCTGAACTTCATGACCTTCGGGGGCTAATTGATGCTTAGCTGCTTTGTGATTAGAAAGAGATTTTTTTCACATAGTAGGTTTGGCCGTAACCCGAAACTGTTGAAAGTGCGGTCCAAGTATTACAAAACCTGATATTTAAAATTTATTATATACTTGACGTTTAGCGTTGCAATTGTGGTCACGCCTTCTCCTCTAAACGTTCAAGGAAGGATCAATTCTTTCTTACAACTCCGTGAAAAATGTAAAAATCACCCGATTGGGCTATTGCGTAATAGAGCTAACCTATGGAGAAACATTACAGTTGGACCAACATGCTGAATTAATACTTCTTTAGTTTCATCTCAAAAAAAAAAAACTTTCTTCTAATTCATTGTTAGTCACACAATAACTAGAAGAAAGGTTTTGGGTTGTCATTAATTCAAGCTATTCGTAGCATCTTGCACCGTGATTCTTAATTTCGCTTTGTTTCCAGCCGGATCAAGCTTCCATCCCGGTTCACCGAAGTATGGCGTACCGTCCGGCTTCCATAAGAGCTGCTGAACTCGGGCGTGTCGGTTCGGATCATACAAGGGCTCTCCCGAAATCTCCTTATAGGGACGGGCATGGTAGACAAAAAGGAGCTTTGAGCCGTCTTCGGACATCGTAAAGCTGTTATGCCCCGGCCCATATTGAGAATTAGACTCGCTGCTTGAGAACACCGGTTCTTTCGATTTGGTCCATGAAGACGGATCAAGCAGATCACTCGTTTCATCCGCCGTGAGCAGCCCCATGCAATAACGATCATCAGTCCCGCTGGCCGAGTAGGCCATGAAAACACGCCCGTTCTTGATCAGAACTGCCGGCCCTTCGTTCACGCGGTGCAGCTGAATCTCCCAATCATATTCCGGAGAAGAGATTTTTACAGGCTCGGTCGAAATGGACCATGGCGTATCCATCCGAGCGATATAAAGGCAAGATTCCTCAACAATCTGAGCCCAAACCAAATAACGCTGCCCCCGATGTTCGAACGTGGTGGCATCGAGTGAGAAGCTTTCAACCGGCAGCTTGATTCGCCCCTTTTCAATCCATCTTGTCGTAAGTGGATCGTTGTCCTCACATTCCAGGACATAAGGACGGATTGCCCACTTGTCTTCTGCCGTTCCGGCCGCGAAGTAGATATACCACTTTCCATCAATATGATGAAGCTCTGGTGCCCAAATATGGCTGCCCATCTCCCCCTCTTCGTGTTTCGTCCAGACGACCATCTCCTCGGCATCGGAAAGGCCGCTGATGGTCCGGGATCTCCGCAGCACGATGCGATCGTACTCTGGCACAGAACCCGTAAAATAGTAGTATCCGTCCGTATGCTTAAGCACATAAGGATCGGCGCGATTCAGCACAAGCGGATTCGGATACTCGTCATCTTTAACGGTTCCTTCAACGGTAACCGTACCTGACTGCTCAAGCAGAACGGGCGGGATGCTTTCCCATACCACCGGCAATGTCGTATTTATGCCATTCTCCAATTCGGCCTCGACGAAGCTCGGTAGCTGCAGCGGCTCACCTATGGCCAAACGGATCGAATGCTCGCGAATGTCTTTTATTTTCATCATCATCGTTATGTCCCTCCCTAAAGTTGAACGATCTTGATCACTTGTTAACCTATCAAGCCCTTGAGCGATATATGCCAATCTCTTATGAACATGGAAATCCAGCATCCTCCACATAACCTATAATAAAACTACATCAGTAGTCTAGATCAGAACTAAAGGTCTTACCTTGCAAATTTAAGTTCATTATAATGAGCTCCAACGATTCTTTATTTGTTATAATCTAAACACAATTACTCCCAAAATATAAAGTTCACTTCTCCTAATAGGGGTTCTCAATCTTCTTTATGGGAGTAGTAAGTCGTAAGGTACCAGCTCAACATGCCTCGTAAGCCCCTCGTCCTCTCCCTATCTAATTTTAAAGCATCTTAATCGGATGAGCTTGAATGCCTTGTCATTAGCATCTCTTGAGCTTTTTGCGGATCGTTCATAAGTAGAGTACGATACTCCAGCATCTTGTTAAGGGTGTCCAGCATTCGGTCCCTTGAGCTCTATTCCTAATTAATCCCCTTAAGTCGCGACCTTATTGTCAAAATACCCGCTATGAGGTACATAAAAGAAGTAACTCCAAACAATTTAAAAATACTCGGGGTCATCGTCATATATAGGCTGATAGGAAGCGACCACAAAAATGCAATAAACATAAGTGATGGCTTATGGATAACGGATGCTAACAACGCTACACAAGCTGGAACGAAAAGCGAAAATAGTGTGCTTATTATAACATCGTTCTCAGCACGTTCATGCGTGTAAGGATTTAATAAAGCTAATATAATCCATAGAATCATGGTGCAAATTGAAGATATGACTCCAATACGTTGTGCTATTCTCATTTCCATCCCTCCGTTGTTATACTAGATTGTTGGAATGTCAACGCGATCAGAACAAATTCTGTTTAATATTCCCCTTTGTTCGCTTGCTGATCTAGATGGCATCCGAATGGGCCTCTTTCCTTATAACGAGAGCAGGATGTTGGGCAGAAATGTAAACAGGGTAATGAGGGGAACACTCGTTGCCGTATTCGTCTTTTCGAAGGCATACACTCCCAGTGAGAAGGCCGTAAGGCCAATCCCGATCATGGAGATGAGCTGACCAAACCATACAACCAGAAACTTGCCAAAGGATTTTTGAACCGTATGTTCCATCGATGCTGCTCCTTTCTCTTCTAGGCTTGATGTGGGAAATATAAACGGGTGATGTAGGTGAAGCTTCCTTGTTCCGCTCCCAGAACACGTTCCGTGATATGAGCGAAAGCTTCCACCTTTTTCCGGAGCTCCTCTTCCTCCCATTGAAAAATGCCCTGATCCAGTAAAAATTGTGAGGATACCAGCAAAAATTCAATAGCTTCCTTGGGATTAGGTGTGTGAAACACTCCTTCCTGAATGCCCTGCTCGACCACTTCAGCCAAGATGGGGCTTAATCGGAGAACCGTCTCAACAAGACTTTTTTGATGCATTTCCACATTTTGCACATGGTGCAATTGCTCAATCAGCCCGAGCTTTTTTTCGTCAGGCTGATTTTGCGCCATAATAATGCGAAAAATTTTGTCATGGGCGTTCAGGTTCGGATCAGATACTACACGTTTGGCTGATGCCTCCCCGTTCAGAATAAAACGCATGACGATGGCATTCATAACCTCTTCCTTGGACTGGAAATAATAATAAAAGGTGCCCTTGGCAATGTTGCAAGCCTGGAGAATATCCATGACGGTCGCTTTGGTGTACCCTTTTGTCACGAACAGAATCTCGGCCGCATCCAGTATTTCATTTCTGCGTTCTTCCGGATTTTTAATCAATCTCATATTCTGTCCTCCGATCCATTCGACCGACTGTCGGTCTATTCCAGTCGTGAAGTTTTTGAATTAGAACCCCATTTCAGCTAACCATTGTGACAGATGACTTTCCCTGTTTTTCAGATCCTGACGTTCTCTTGCATATTTGCCGATATGTTTATCTGCGACCAGTTTGCCGTCCATCATGAACAGAACTCGTTCTGACCTGGCAGCGACCCTGACATCATGCGTTACAAGCAGAATGGTAGTACCTGCGGCATTGATGTCGCCAAGAATATCCATGATCTCGTGTGTAGACTTGGAATTCAGTGCCCCTGTCGGCTCATCTCCAAACAAAATATCCGGATTATTGATAAGCGCCCGGCAAATGGCAATCCGCTGCAGCTGCCCTCCCGAGGCTTGCGTGATGTTGTGATGAGCCAGCCCGTCAATTCCCATCTTTTTCATGAGTGACAGCGCCCTTGCATTAATGGCATCCCTGCTGCTGTTCTTGGCAAGATACGCGGAAAGTACGATGTTATCCAGCAAGTTCAGATTCTTGAGCAAATGAATGTTCTGAAAGATAAACCCCATCTTGGTCAAGCGCAAACTTGCGAGGTCGCTCTCCTGGAATGCGGATATTTTTTTGCCGTTAAAGTAGACACTGCCGGCACTGACCTGATCCATGCCGCTGATGTTGTACAATAACGTAGACTTGCCTGAGCCGGACGGGCCCATAATGGATACGAACTCTCCTTTTTTTAATTGGAGATTAATATCTTTCAAAATGCTATGCTCTTCATTCTCACCGATTGCTACGGATTTATTCACGTCTTTGGCTTCTAGTATCGTTGTCATCGTTGTTCCTCACTATTCCACGATCATTTTGGATATGCTGGCTTCCTTGATCGACTGGATGCTGATCCAAGCCGTCAGTACGATGGTTCCTGCAAGCAACAACGGACACAGAATATACGCCTGTATCGGGTCAATAACGAAGACAATACTGGAAGCGCCAAATGTGGACATAATACTGCTGACAAGCAGTGGTCCGAGCGTATTGGACAGTACTGTTCCGGCAGCAACTCCGAAAGTCAATATGATAAGTGACATGACTACATACTTCAGCTTAATCTTGGACAAGGCAAAACCGAGACTTCTTAGCACAGCAATATCGTTATTATCCTTGGCTACCAACATTTGAAGAAACAACGAGGTGATTAGTATCGATATGAATACCCCGATGGCCAAGGCCAGCATGGTGACCAACTTTAATTGCTGAATGGTTCCCCCGAGCGTCTGATCCAGATACCCTTGAAGATCCGTCACTTTTGCTGGAGAGAAGGATGTTTCAAATTCGGCAATTTTGGCAGCCATTTGACTGCGATCTTTCAGATCAAGGCTGACCACATACCACAGCACACTATCCTTGTTGTATGGCAGCAGAGCTTTTGCCGTTTTTCCGCCATTCGTTACGTCCTGATAGATACCGCTGACCGTCATGACCTGGTCTTTGCCATTAACCAGCAAGGTTAGCTGTTCTCCCGTCTTCAGCCCGAGCTCGCTGCTGTTCGCATCGGACAATGCAATTTCGTTCTCGGTCGTTGGCGCATTACCGCTGACATAAGACAACGGGAAAATGCTGAAGTCGCCGCTTTCCACGCTCAGATTATCATAACTGCCCTCTGCATTCCGAACTTTGAACCGGCTTGTTACCAGCGGGGAATACGTTTTGATGTCGGGATCGGTCTTGATCCGGGAAATCAGATTTTCATAGCGCTGCTCAACATCGTCAGTATGCCTCAAGTCAATGCGAATATCGCTTTGTCCTACACCCATATAGGAAATAAAGCTTGGTGCCTGCAAAGTGTTAAGGAAATTAATCGGCACGATCATGATGAACGAACTGACGACAAACACGAATAATAACAAACGGAACATCTTGATTCGCTGTACGACTTCTTTCAGTCCCAGAAAGATCGGCACGGAAGACCAGCGATTGCGGGACAGACTGAGACGATTGCGAACGATCTGTGTATCTCCCAGACTTCCCGTCCGAAGCGCCTCCACGGCAGAGATGGACCGAAACCGCCGCAGCACCGTCCGGCAGAACAGAACGACCATGGCAAATATCAATCCGGCAGCCAGTAAAGGCACGGCAAAATGCAGCAGGGTTGCAGGTGCTTTGCCCATATACAACAAAATATTTGAGACAAAAAGTCTGTTAACGCCTAGTGATGCAACGTAACCCAGCAGGGAAGCGAACCCGGCCATAAATACATACTTCATGAGATACAGTTTCTTAATGTCTTTCTCTGCGATCCCGATGGCTTTCATGACACTGATCTCCCGGTAATCCTCTTCGATCGTAGCCAGCATCGTGAACCGGATACAGAGCATGGCGATCAGAATCAGCACAAGGCTGACCAAAATAATAACGGCTGCTATTACGCCATCAGTCATGGCATTCAGTAACTGAAACAGTCCATAAGTCACAACCGGACCGGCATTGGGAAGTCCGGCGTTCTGATAGGCTTGTGTGAACTCTCCTGTCTTTCCGGGATCGGTCAATCGAAATTCGATGAGATACTCCATCTCTCCGACACCCTGCTTCAGTTCCATCAGGTTGTCCGGGCTCACCACGAAACGTTTGGAGTGTACAACTGACGGGTTCATCTGGGCATCCCGGACAAAATCGACAATGGTATACGAACGCTCAAATGGTCCATTATCGATTCGTATCTGGTCCCCCACGCTTAATTGATTCTGCTGCATGTAATATACGGGGACAGCAATCTCGCCATCCTTAACCTGTATAATTTCACTGTTCAAATTCAGTAAGTAGTCGAAATCCTGATTCTGAGCAACAAAATCGATGTCCATGACGCTATTTTTTTCAGATTCTGCTCCGAGAAACAGATTGGCGCCATCAATATTGACCATCTCTACAATCTGATGCTGCGCGACCATGGGTTGATCCTCGGCCCATGTGTGTACTTTGGCCTGATCCATCTCTCCGGCATGCATTTGCACAAAGTGTGGTGTCTTGGATTCAGAGAATAAATATTGAATGGAACTCGTCAGCTCCATAATCATCCGTGACCCCGAAGATACCAGCAAGGCTGCCAGCAGTACAAAAATAAACAACGCAGCCGTGATTCCTTTCTTTCTGGAAATATCATTTCTCAGCATTCGTAGCAGCATAAACAAACATGGCTCCTCTCATCTACAAATTCCTGCCCCATTCCCGACGTGTAGATATCCACATTATATAATCGCTTTTACATTTGTCAATTAGTACATATTTTTCTAATTTGTCGAAATATTTGTCATTTTCATTCTCATATATGCAAAAAGTAAATCCATATAGTTCTATCAATCTTCAAAAAATTGTACTTCAACCCTGAATTTACATTATTCGTCATAGATCAAAAAAAGTATGAATACATTCATCCATGCCCCAACGTAAATCGTCAGACCCTTTCTTTACCACAGGGACTCTACTTTTGGATGTCTCACTTGGATGTATATATGTATATGCAAGTTCAATGGATTGATTTTAGAATGGGCGACCTTCCATTTTCATCTTTATGTATATACACCGGGAATTCTGAAGTGAATTTTGTAATAAAATAGTATTAAAAATCCCCTTGCTGAATCCGATATAATATAAGTCTTTTATACTGTATTAAGGGGATATTTATGAAAACACGTAAACTGGCTGCAGCATCCATCCTTTCAACGACTCTTTTGCTGGGAGTTTTAGCATCCCCAATTGCAGCGTCTTCATCATCCCTCACGGATATTCCAAACAATTATGCCAAAAACGCCATCATCGAATTGGCAGACGCAGGGATAATGAACGGGACCGGCAACGGAAAATTCAATCCATCCGGCAACATTACAAGACAAGATTTTGCAATCGTATTATCCAAAGCATTAAATCTTGATTTAAGTATAGCCTCATCGCAATCAACAACCTTCTCGGATGTACCTGCAAGCTCCTATGCATTTGCTGCCGTTGAAGCAGCGTATAAAGCAGGATTAATTCAAGGTGTCGGCAACGGAAAATTTGCTGGTACCGAACCACTCACGCGCGAACAGATGGCAGTCATTTTTGTGAATGCTTTAAACGTTGATACAACCGGCAAGGGTTCAAAACTTGAATTTTCCGATTCTTCATTTATTTCAGACTGGGCTAAAGAATATGTGGCAGTTGCCATCGAAATGAAATTAATGGAAGGAAACAAAGATGGGAGTTTTAATCCTTCAGGAAGTGCAAAGCGCCAGGATGTAGCTTTGGTTACTTCTAAATTTCTCACGAAAAAAACCGAGTTAGATCAAGAACAAGCAGAAGAAGCAACGACCAAACCTGAGCCGGAACAAAAGCCAGAGCAGGAGCCTGTGAAAGATCCCGTCAAGCCTGTACAGCAACAACCATCGACGCCTGTATCAAGCTCAACTCCTGAGCCAGCTTCTCCATCGGTGCCTGATCGTGACCCATCGCCAACACCATCTCCCGCACCAACTCCAAATCCAGAGCCAAATCCGAATCCAGAATCACCAATTAATGCGGCTCCTGTAGCTAAAGATTTGCGTTTTATGTTTGAAGAGGAAACCGAAAAGTTGGTTGTTGGTCAAAAGGTCACTATCGGCTTTACCTATGATGATGCAGAAGATGACCAACAACAATCTGTGAATTATGCTTGGTATCGCTCAGCGAATAGTGAGGGAAGGGAAAAAGTATTAATTCCTGATGCCAATAGTAGTTCCTACACTTTTACTTCAGATGATGTTGATCATTATATCAGCGTTGAGGTAACACCGATTGCTGCTACAGGAACCACGACCGGGGTAACAAGTTATAAGGTTTTAGAACAGGTCGTAATGGAGCCACCGACTGAAGAAGCGCCTCTCACAGTGGACGCAAGCAAATTTTCAGTCATTGATAATTACTCGAATGAGGTTGACCGAATCATCGGGCAGGCATCTGCAGTAAGCCGTGCAAATGCATGGGTGTATATCTACCCATGGGATGACAAAAATGGAAATAATGTTGTTGACGACGGTGAATTGGGATCAGGATATTTCAAGGGAACAAGTCAAAGCGACGGCTCATTAACTGGCGATCTCGGATACCTTGAACCGGGTGACTATACCTTTGTAATAACTGCCATGTATACTGGAACACAATACGAGTCTGCAAAGAGTGCCGAAAATGCATTTAAATTTACTTTGACTAAAGGCGTACAGACTCCTACGATTGGCAGCGACCTTTTTCTTTTTGGAAATTATGAGTCACGAGCAGCGTTCAACTCAGGGGATAGCGGTGTAAACCTGGACTTCTATTACCAGACTAATGATGATTTCAACAATGGTACTTTAGAAGTAACTGTCGAAGGAATTACGTTTGCAGAAGGTGATGAATACTCTATAAGTAACGAAACTCTTAATGATGTACCATTGATCACTCGAATAGCTCCCGAGCAAATCAGTGATGACGGCAAAACACTTACTATATCCGGAATAAACGGTAAATACACTTTGGTGTCCTTCTATTTGAATAATAAGGATATACCAGAGCAAGGCAGCTACAATATAAATGTTAAAGCAGACGCTGACGGAACAGAATCCAGCAAATCTCCAGCTCCAGACCAATACATTACATTCGTTTCAGAACCAATTTTTGAATATTAAAATCCTGTTAGCCACCTCTTTGGGTCGTATGAACGATCATAGAGGTGGCTCTTTTTTGTTATGGAACTTTAAGATGCTGCTTACCTTTAGCCCGTTCCTGCTGCTACCGATTATTTTAGTGTAATGTCCAAAGAAATAATGAACTCCCCTGTTCTTGTCTTACGAAAAAACGCACACTGCAAAAGTGTGCGCTTGCATTTCCACCCTATGATCCCATCGGGTTCCGTTCAATATAGACGTGATATCGTTCGTGAAACACACTCGCCAGCGGAATGAACAACAAATCCTTCAAAGTGTATCGGAAAGCAAACCCATGCTGCCCAATCTCCTTGGTGAAACTTCTCATCAGGTCATCTTCGTGCAATTGAAGCTGCAAATAGTCATTTGCATCAGAGAGCGCAGCCAAAATGTACGGTCCATACGCAAGAGATGCCAGTTCTTCCCGATCCGGCGCCGTTTCCAGGCGGAGCCTGCAGTCGAAAAAGAGCTTGATCTCGTCTCCATCCTGCCAATCCCGACTGATGCAGATATATCCTGTAGGGTCATCGGCCATGTTGGCAGGCTTGCCGTTGATCTCCATGCGGCATTCCGGTCCGGCCCAGTATGGACGGCGAATCTTCAATGCAAAATCCCCCGTTCCCTCCATCCGCAGCGCCGCTTTTCCGGGATCTTGCGGCTCCACGTCCAGCGTCAGCTTCATCTGCCGTTCCCGCCAATGGAGGGTTGAAGGAACCAGCAGGTTCACATACAGCGCAGATTTATCGTAATGATAAATAGCTTCGGCATATTTAAAATGATTCTCCAAGCCCGTGCCATGGCAGCAAGTATTCCCCGTCACGTCAAAAGACTTTGTCCCGCCGGGTGCCAGCGGCATGAAATACGTGCTGCCTCCCGTCGGCTGATGATCGCATGAGGCCAAAATGTGATTAAACATCGTACGCTCGTAATAATCCATATATTCCGCTGCCGGATGATACGCAAACAATTCCTTCGTCAGTTTCAGCATATTGTACGAGGCGCAGGTTTCTGCGGTTTTTTCGCTGAGAAATTCTCCAATTTTGCCTGGCTGCCGGAACATTTCGCCTTCTCCCGTGCCGCCAATCGAATAGATATGCGCACCCGTGACGGCCTGCCAAAAAAAGCGGGACATGTCGTAATACGCCTTCTCCCCGGTTGCCTGGAATATTTTCAGGGAGCCGATCACCTGGGGGATATGCTGGTTGGCGTGGAGGCCGCCGAGGGCATCTATACCCGCGCGCAGCGGAACGAACAAGCGGTCGTTGTCAAACAGGTTCGCCGCCGCCAGATGTTCAGACTTGCGCGTGATGGAGTACAGCTCGGCAAGCGATTCGTTCATCCCGCCGAATTCGCCGGCGATGTACATGCCCCACATCGTTTTGAGCACGCGGTTTGGAAGCCGGTTCAAACGGCGGTATACCCAATCGCCAAGCTGATCGGCGATCTTCAGCGCCGTATGGATTCCCAAAAGGCGATAACAATCGAGCAATCCGGCAAAAATTTTGTGCAGGGTATAGTAAGGAGCCCATATTTCCGGATACCGGGTAAACTTCTCCAACAGGTCAAACTGCTCCTCGGAGTAACCGCTGAGGAAGCCGGCATCAAATCCAGGCTGACCAGCAAAAGCATGCTGGCACTCTTCCAGCGAAGCGATCATATACTCCGCCTTCCGCTTGATGTCCTCATCTCCCGAAGCTGCGTAGCACAACGCCAGCGCAGACAGATAATGTCCGGTCGTATGTCCCCTCAGCAAGCACCCTGGCGAATCCCAACCGGTCATTTCCGGAGCATCGCGCGTATCCAGTCCGGCAGCGGCTCGGAAATTATACAGCATCTGATCGTCATTGACCTTTTTCAAGAAGGCAAGGCTCCTGTCCTGAGCCGCTTTAAAGGCGGTTCCTTCCTTCAGCGCCACCGCCACAGCGGGAAAGCCATGCACGGCAGGAATTGTGTCCATCGTTTCCCGATCCTGCCCGGCTGCCGCCCAAACCTCGGCGCTTACCGGAATGGCCGTGTCTTTAAGGACACCTTTAACCATGATGGGACCGGGCTCATCCATCGTATATTCCTCTCCCGGTTCCCAATCCACGGCATGGGAAATGATCTCCCCCTCGGCCGTTTCGACCACGGCCACCGCCGGCAAATAAAATGGTTTCCCCACATCCGCTTTCAGGCGTATCGGATAAATCCGAGACACGCGAATTCGATTCTCTTCCTCCAAAATGGTCACGTTGTAGACTTTTTCCTTGCTGCAGCCGCCGTATCGAAACGTTGCCCGCAGCGGAACCGTGCGTGTGCCTATGCCATATTTCGGCCGATTTACCGTGCCGTCGTCCTGGAGAAAACGGGAGTCTCCCGATATCCAGCTGATTTTCGAGCCGTTTTTGCCTTCCCGGGGCAAACGGAGATCAAATTCCACCGTGGCCAGATTGCCCAAATACAGCGCCTCCATATCCTGGATTACGATGCGTTCCTCCTCTTTAACCGAACCCATATCATGCCCCCCCTATTCGCTTGTGGTACGTCCGACCGTTAACCTGGAGATGGGACGGACGTTCCGATCACCTTCCACTGTTGAATGCCTGTGGATGTCGTTTCCTTGGCCTTCATGGTAAGGCGGATTTTCGTCGTCGTCACCGGATCGAAGGAGGTCACGTTATACTGATCCGGAAGCACGCCATATGCAGAAGGATCAGGCACCTCCACCCAATCGGTTCCCGTCCAATACTGGATGTAAAACGATGCCGGCAGATCGATCCCATCATTGTCGTCAAACCAGTAAACCTCGCTTGAGGAGAGGGTGAACGGTCGGTCGAAGTCATACTGCACCCACTGCTCGCTCCCGCGGGTATCCCAGTTTCCGTAGACCGGATGCCCCCTGTCCGCCGAGCTTGTCGGCTCGTATTCGTCATTCAGCCCCGCCAGGCTTTCCCAAGGCGAGACGTAGGAGGCTGAGACGGTTCCTTCGATCGCCACGTTCGGATTTGCGGGATCCGGCGGTTCAACAACCGGCGGCGATGGTTTATCCGCGGCTAGAGCGGCGATCTCTTCACCAACCAGCGCACGCGAATAGAGCTTGATTTCATCGAGGCTGCCGGCAAAATAATGTCCGTCCGTCCCGGACTTTCCGATATACTTGTTCACTCCGTTCAGCAGGGAACGAATACGTCCTGGATTCATTTCCGAGGTCCTGGCCTGTTCTACCCCATCCAGGTACAGAACTGCCGTGTTTCGGGATAGGGTGACCGCCGCATGATGCCATTGTCCGGATGTCAAGCCGCTGCCGGCAACGCTCACGGCTCCTGTCCCTTGCGGGCCCGGTGCTGTGAAGCGTAACGTACCGCCGGCTTCGATGGTTAGGTCCGCCGACGTGCCTGCGGCTGAAACAAATTCGAAAATGCGCGCGCTGGCTGTGTTGATATCCGAATTGTCAGAGGATGCACCGTCCGGACTCGGACCCCCGTTAACGTTTACCCAGGCGGAGAATGTAAAGTCCCGGGTTCCTTTCAGCATCGTATCGGGTAGCTTCATGTAGCTTGACGAGCCGTTCAGGCCCAACCCTCCGCCTCTTGCGCCGTCCGTGCGCGAAGCATGGTAAACGGCGGCATCATGGCCCGCACCGGAATAATCAAGGGCGATACCGGAATCCCCGGCCTCTTCTTCATCAAACAAGTAATTCCCTGCCAGCTCTCCCTGACCGACGTTTAACGTGAATTCCTTTTGCACCGGGGCGCTCTTTTCGTCATAATCCCGAAGCTGTACCGTAAATGTGTAGCTGCCCTTGGCTTTGCCGGATACCTTGCCGGCGATCGTACCTGTAAAGCGGTCCAGCGTCAGCCCCTCCGGCAGCGATCCCCCTGTGATATTCCAATCATAGAAAGGAACTCCGCCTTCGGCCTGCAGCTTCAGTTCATATTGCTGTCCTGTCTTTGCATTGGGAACCGGAACGTTTTTAATCGACGGGCTAAGAAAAGGTGTCAGGGAACGATTCAATTTCCAGCCCGCTTGTTCCGCAATCAACAGCGTCAGTTTGGTCAGCATCCAGCGCTTGTTGTGAAAGAGATGAGTACGGCCGCCGTTCTGGCCGCTGATCCGGTCCCAGTATTGCGGTTCCCCGGGAATATGATAGGTGTCATCCAGCGGGACCGGGACCCCTTGGTAGGCAACGATATTATCCGCCGTTCCTCCGCTGCGCTTATAAGCAGCCATGCCTCTCCAACTATGGGAAAACGCAAGCGCATGCCCGAATTCGTGCATGATGAGTCCGTACACGTCCGTAGATGTGTCGGACATCTCCGTCAGGTACCACTGCTCATCATCCAGCGAGGTAAACGGCGTTGCGGTATCGTAAAAGTCCAAAATGGTGAGAAGCGACCGGTGAATTCGGTCAGGGACCGTCACGCCGTTGCGTTTATGATATTTCCCGTTGTCGGACGCTCCGCCGGTCGAATAAGGGCCGTTGAGCCCTCTAAGATAGATCCACATCCCGTTGTAAGGCTCATCATTGGTCACGGAGTCATGACCGTCAAAGTTATCCTTTGGCAGCCGGGTGACTTCCGAATTCGCCGGGACGGTATCAAAGGGCTCCATATCAAAGAAGTAGAACCAATCCTTGATCGCCTGTTCGCTGGCCTCTCGGATCGCGGGATCGCTGAAATAGGGCTGGATCGTATCGTATCTGTAATCAAATTTCAGCGGCAAGCTCGGCTCTCTGGCATCATCCTGGTCCCATACGCGAATCGGGGTGGTTTGTTTTCGGACAGCGCCATTGGCATCCGTGACCGCGAGCTCCAGCGTGTAATGTTCGATCTCCCCATTGCCTCCGATTCGGTCGGGATGGATTTCGAGCAGAAAGGGCTTGCTTTCGCCGGCATTTTGGAACGTTAACGTCTTTGCCGCCCCGGTTGCGCTCAGCGTGCTCGGACGGTCCATCATCAGGCGGGAAGTGCCTTTGGCTTTAATATCGATCGTCAACGGATAGGCGGCGTCCTCGGGCGGAACCACGTTCAGTTTCACGTAAGGATTGGCGATGTATCCCTGCCAATCTACCAGCTCAACGCCGTAATCGTTAAGCGTTCTGCCAAAAATGTCAATGATCTTCGCCTCTTCGCCGGTGGATTCCGCCTCCGCCGGCTCGGCCGCGGCCGGGAATGCAAATAAGGACACCAGCAGCGAAAAGCTAAGCACCATGGATAACCACCTTTTCATACTCATGCCTCCTTATTCCATGTCTTATATAATCGGTCTCTGGCGCCCGAAATACCTGAATGAAATTGGATCAAAGCAGCGGCGCGAATCCGGCGAACATGCTCCATCGCTTCAAGCAGGTTACGTTCCCGGTCCTTCCCCGGTGCTCCGGCATCGCGGCAAATGGCGGCCGCCGCGACTCTTCCCTGGGCCATAGCCACCTGCGCGCTTTCGATACCCGTTATGTTTCCGGCGACGTACAAACCCTCGACCGGCGTCTGCATATCCTCATTGTGCAGCGGAACATGACCACCGAGTTCCTCTGCATACACCAATGGACATCCGGCCACCGCGGCCAATTCGGCGAGCGGGGATAAACCTCCGGCAAGAGCCACAAAATCGACGTTTTCCTCCCGTTCGCTGCCCGGAATGATTTCACCTGTCCCGGTTACATCCGCCAGCGTCACGGATTCCACATGATGTTCGCCATTGATCGAAATCGCGGAAGTGCGCAGCCGTAAAGGGATATCCCATATTTTCAGCCCGCGCCGCGGAAAAAAGCGGGATATTGCACCAGCCATCCCCAGGCGGGCGCCCAGCTTTCCCCCGATCCTCATCAGCGGAGACGGGGCCAAATGAGCAAGGCCCAGCAGACGTTTCACTGCTTCTTTAGGCACATCTTCCTTGCCGAATACCGAATTTTGTTCTGGCAGCACGATTCCGGCGAGCGAAATTCCGCTGACGGACAGCTCGCGGGCAATCGCCATGGCGAGCACATTCACGCCGATGATCAGCCCGCGACGGCCCGGCTTCACAAAGTGTACATTGGTCATTACCTGGGCGGCTCCGATCGACATGACCCCTGGCAGCATCCAGCCCGGCGTCGGCTGGGGAATTTCGGCGGCGCCGGTGGCGAGGAGAACCCTTGCAGCCGTGAACGACGCGCCTCCGGCTCTCACGACCCAGCAACGTTCATGCCGAAACATGCCGTGAACGGAAACGCCGCAGCGGATATCCACTCCCAGCACGCGGCATTGTTCGATCAACTGCTCCGCAGCCTGCCTTCCAACCCACCACTTCCCCTTTTCCTCGTGGAACTGTCCCAGCATGCGCCCGCCGGGCTGCGGGAATTCATCCAGCACAGCTACGCTCAAGCCATGCCCGGCCGCCACTGCGGCGGCCGATAAGCCCGCCGGGCCGGCTCCGACGATCAACAGATCGAATGACGTCGCCGGGGTCATGGCAGCTTCCTCCCCGTAATTTCATTGGACAGCTGCCGCCCTTCGGAAATGCGCATCCCCTCTTCAAGCGGGGTTAGACAGGAGCGCACCTGCCCCTTGCCTTCCACGGTCAGCCGG
Source organism: Paenibacillus sp. FSL W8-0426 (assembly GCF_037969725.1). Classification (NCBI taxonomy): domain Bacteria; kingdom Bacillati; phylum Bacillota; class Bacilli; order Caryophanales; family Paenibacillaceae; genus Paenibacillus; species Paenibacillus sp. FSL W8-0426. Next base: position 3,743,947 of record NZ_CP150203.1, read on the forward strand.
CATTCCATGCAGTGGCCGATGGCGCAATACAGGCCGCGGACCGCACCGGACTCCTCATGCCTGCGCAGCCTGCGAATCCCCGAGGCCAGCAGGGCAGCCGCAATCGGCTCGCCCTGAAGTCCGGTCAGCGTCCTGCCGCCAAACATAAAGCTGACCGGTTCCCTGCCTCGTTCCCACCGGCCCAATATCGGATGATTCGTAATCCGTTCCATCACAATTCACCATTGGCCAACTGGCCGAAGGTCACGGGCCGCACCGGAGGACGATGGGACAGGAGCTCCGGGTCTCGGGGTGACTCCGGATTTTGGGCATGCACCCAGGTCTCGAGGAGATGTCTGCATACCCTGCCCTGACAAGCTCCCATGGCGGCCCGCGTTTTCATTTTTAGCTGCCTCGAAGTATGGCATCCTGACCCGTAGGCAGTCTCCAATTGAGCGAGGGTTACTTCTTCGCATCGGCAAATGATCATGGAAGGGCGTTTCATAGGAAACCTCCTATCAATAAGAAATGGCGCACGTCTTAAGCTCGGTGAAAAAATCCAGTCCAGCCTGGCCCTGTTCGCGCGAATGGGAGCTTGACAGCTTCATGCCGCCAAACGGGGACTGATACTCGACACCCGCGGTTTCCTGATTGACACGGACCATTCCGGCCCGAGCCTCGTCCAGGAACCGATGGGCAGCCGATAAATTTCGGGTAAACAGCGAAGCGCTCAGCCCATAAATCGATTGATTGCACAAAGCTACCGCTTCGTCAAAGTCGGCCGCTTTCAGCACCGCGGCGACGGGGCCGAATATTTCCTCCTGGATCAGTGGGTGACCTGCGCTTACGCCGGCGGCTACGATCGGCCGAATATAATACCCCTCTGAATCTCCGGAGACAGGCGGGCCCTGCGCCAGAATATCCGCTTGTTCGTTCGCCATATGCACATAGGACATGACGGTTTCATACTGTCCTGCGGAAGCCACGGGACCGAGGTAAGCCTCGCTGTCCAATGCCGGGGCCAGCTTGATGTTGGACATGGCATGCGACAATTCCCTGACAAACGAATCGTAGATGCCTGACTCCACGATAATCCGGCTTGTTGCCGTGCATTTTTGCCCCGCCGATCGAAACGCGCCGCTGACAATGAGCGGCACAGCCGTTTCAAGATCCGCGTCGTTTAATACGACGGCAGCATTTTTGCCGCCCATTTCGGTCTGATATTTGATATTGCGCCTGGCGCACATTTGAGCAATGCCAAGTCCTGTGGACGTGGAGCCGGTAAAACTCACGGCGTCCAAAGGCGTTTCCTCCAGCAGCGCCTTGCCGATCCGGCTGCCCTTGCCGATAACCAGATTGATGACGCCGGGCGGAAGCCCAGCTGCTTCAAACAGTTCCGCCAGCCTGGTCGCGGTCAGCGATGCAAGCTCGGCCGGCTTCCATACGACCGTGTTTCCGCAAATCAGCGCGGGCGCTATTTTCCAGATCGGAATGGCCACGGGGAAGTTCCAGGGCGTAATGATGCCCGCCACACCGAGAGAAACCTTCCTGGTGAATTGCAGCACATTCCGCTCACTCGAAGGGATGACCGCACCGTTCGCCCGCAGGCCCTCGGCGGCGTAATAACGCAGCAGATTCACCCCCCGCCTTACTTCCCCGTGCATTTCGGCAATCGGTTTCCCCATCTCCAGGCTTGAGAGAAGGGCGACGTCATCCGAGGCCGACTCCAGCAGATCCGCCATCCGTTCCAAATGACCGGCTCTGGCGGGGCCGCTCAAGCCAGACCAAGAGCCGTAAGCTATTCGCGCCGCCTGCTCCGCCTGAACGACCTGCGACGAATCCGATAAATGCAGCACCCCTACCTGCTCTTTGGTATTGGATGGGCTGAATACGGCGCACTCTCCCGCCGTCGGCTCGATCCATTCTCCCCCGATCCAGTTGCGGCTGTTTTTCATTGGCGTTCCTCCTTTTGCAGAGCTCATCATTCAGCTGATCCCCCAAGTCCAGTGATCATGGCTGGCTCCATTCGCGCTTCACGGCAAACTCAAATGCTTCCTTAATGGCGGCATACTCGGCTTCCGGGAGAGGAAGGCGGGGTGGACGCGTCGGTCCTGCCGAAAATCCGGCCAGTTCCATCATATATTTGATCGATTGCACGAGCTGCGGACTGGCATCGAAGTGAAACAGCGGGAGAAGATGGCGATATAGATCGGTTGCCTCCTGAACTTTTCCTTGTCTCGCCAGATTAAACAGCTCCACGCCTTCCTTGGGCAGGGCATTCGGCACGCCCGAAATCCAGCCCGTTGCTCCGCACAACGCACCTTCCATGGCTAAATCGTCAACGCCGATCATCACTTCCAGATCGGTATGGGCCAAAATAGCGTGCACGCGGCGGATATCCCCGGAGAATTCCTTCACGGCCACGACATGTTCAAGTCCGGAAAGCCTGGAAAGCAGCTCTGGCGTCAAATCGACTTTGTAATCATGCGGGTTGTTGTAAACGATGATCGGTAACCCCACTTCATTCAGTGCTTCATAATGAGCGACGACCTCAGACTCGAGCGGCTTGTAATTGATCGGCGGCAAGGCCATCACGCCGGCGGCTCCCGCATCCCTGGCGTGCCGTACCCAATCTACAGCCTGCTTGGTGGAAGGCGCCGCGGAGCCGACGACCACCGGCACTCGTCCTGCCGCGGCTTCGATGACCGTCTCTACCACCTTGGCCCGCTCCTCCTGCGTCAAAGTTGCATATTCGCCCAATGATCCGGCTGGAATCAAACCGTTCACGCCCTGTAAGATGAGCGTATCGCAAAGCTCGGCAAGACGCTGGTAATCGACCTCGTAATCCGCTGTAAACGGTGTGACAAGCGCGACATAGACCCCTTCAAATGTTGGCATATTGATATTTCTCCCCTCAGTGTTATCCAGCCTGCATCGTACTCGATTCAGTACAGAACAAAGCCTTCCGGCAGCGGGTCCGACGGATCGAGCAAAAAGTTCATAAAGCCCAGAATGTGAGCAGTTCCGGTAAGGCTGGGAATGACGGCATGATACCCGTGAGTTTCCGTTTCACTCGCGATGCTTCCTACGATTTGGGCGCCAGTGATGCCTTCATATATAACCTGCTGCCCGGGCTCCAGCGGACAGCGGGCATGCAGAACCGCCATGTGGGCGCAGGCGGCGGCCCCTCCGGGCGACCGATCAAGCTGCTCTCCGGCCAATGCAGCCGCACAGCGATATGCGAGCCGGTTCGGGTGTCCGTCATCGCCCGTTGCATCGTGCCTTTGATAAAAAAAGACGCCGTGAATTCCGGTTATCCAGTCCAATTGCGGATGCCTTACCTCAAGCTGCCGCTCGATCTCCTCCCGGATCAGCCTGCCCCATTCCCGCAGCTTCGGAAGCGCAAAAACATCACCGGTTTCCCACATCGACGTATCGACGACAGCATAAAACTCACCGCCAAAGGCGACATCGACCCTTGCCTCCATGCCTTGAACCTTCACCGCAAGCTGCTCGGCATACACGAAGCTTGGGACATTCCAAAAAGAAACCGAGCGGACCTCATGCCCGTTGCAGTCGGCAAATGCCTTGACCGTTCCGGCAGGGCAATCGATCAGAATGCCTTTGGCCGCTTCCGAAGGAGACAGCTGTCCCGTCGACGTCCATGCCGCGACGGCGGCGATGATTCCGTGGCCGCTAATGGCCGAAAGGCCCGCCTGGTTCAGGAATAACAGCCCGAAGCTTGCTTCCTCCGTCGTTGGTGCCGTCACAATCGCCCCCGTCATCTCGCGGTGTCCACGCGGTTCAGCGAGCAGCAGCTTTCGGACGGAATCGAAATGTCGTTTGAAAAATAAAGACTTCTCATACTGGGAGGAGCCGCTGATCTGCGGCAGCCCCCCGGTGATGATCCGCAGCGGCTGACCGCAGGAATGCGTATCGAGCGCCGCATACCATTTCGTTGTTTCCATAGCTGGCCTCCGATTAACTTCGTTAGAGCAGGAAGAATCCCTTACTCAACGGGTCTTGGTCCTGGTAAACAAATTGATGAAAGCCCGTAATCCACGCCGAACCGGATATTTCGGGAATGACTGCCGTCAATCCGCCCACGGTCGTTTCCTCCAACACTTTGGCCCGGAACATGGAGCCCACGATGCTTTCATGCACAAACTCCTCTCCCTTTTGCAGTTCCCCCTTGGCGTAAAGAACAGCAACCTTCGCCGAAGTCCCCGTGCCGCAGGGAGAGCGGTCAATGCCGCCGGGGGGCACAACAACCGTATTCCGGCAGCTGGCCGACGGCGATACGGGATCACTATAGAACTCGATATGGGTGAGTCCGCGAATGACGGGAAATTCGGGATGTACCACCTCGATTTCACGATTGACCGCCTCCCGGATCTTGATCGCCAGCCCGACGATTTCCGAACCCCGGCCGGGAACGAGCGGCAGACGAAGCGGACGCGCATCCACAAGCCCGTAAAAATTGCCCCCGTACGCAATATCCACGGAAATGACGCCAATGCCCTCCACGCGAACCCGTACATCCGACTGGTATAAAAAGGAGGCGATGTTGGTGAACGAAACCTTTTTCACCTTTCCGTTCTCCACCGTAAGCTTTGCTTTCACCATACCCGCCGGCGTATCCAAATGGATGACGTCCTTGCTTCCCGGGTAAATTCCTCCCTCGATCAACGCGGTGCATAAACCGATGGTGTCGTGTCCGCACATCGGCAAATATCCGCCGCTTTCAATGAAGACAACCCCGATGTCTGCCTCTTTATTGCATGGCGGGGTCAAAATGCAGCCTGACATGACTTCGTGCCCCCGCGGCTCCAGCATCAGGGCCCGGCGAAAATCGTCGTAATGCTCGGACATGTACACCATCTTCTCGGTCATTGTGCAGCCGATCAGCTCGGGTGCTCCGCTTGTTACGGTCCGGGTGGGGTTTCCCCCCGTGTGCGTGTCGATGGTGGTCACCAGCTTGGATATTTTCAAAAGACTACCTCCTGTCTGCCCGCCTCTCGGCGGAAACGGTCATAACGCAGCGGATCAACCGGAATGCAGGTCGGGACTCCTTTCAGCATTTCGCTCATGACCTTTCCCGTAACGGCCGCGAGGCTGATGCCATCGCCTTCGTGCCCTGCCGCGACATAGAATCCGGGAATTTCATCAACAGCAGATACGATGGGCAAATGATCCGGCGTCCAAGGGCGCAGCCCCGCGTAGGTTCGAAGCAGCGGAACCTGTTTCAGGACAGGAAAAAATCGAATCGCCCTTTCAGCGATAAGCTGGATGACCTCCTGATCCACCCGGGCGTCCATCCCCGCAAATTGGCGGCTCGAGCCAATCAGGAAATTTTGCGAAGCAGTCGGTTCGAATACGAGCGCGATCCCGTATTGTTCAAATTTCGGTTCCACGCTGCGTTTTCCGCCAAACTTGCTCATCAGGTAACCGAATTCCATCACCTTTCGCTTCCCGATGCTCTCCCAGCGGGAAGCGACCAGAATGTGACCCTTGCGGGGTTCGATCGGAATATCCAGTCCGACCATTTGTCCAATATGCTTCGACCATACCCCTGCAGCATTGATGACGGTCCGGGTATGAATCGTGCCGGCGGCAGTCTCCACTCCGCGTATTCTCCGCTTTGCATCAAGCAAAATCGCCGTAACGGGCATATGGTTCCGCAGCCTGGCTCCGTACCGTCGGGCGGCAGATGCCAGCGAATAGGCGAGCAGCACCGGATTCACCGTCGAATCCGTGGCACACTCCAAGCCGCCGGGCAGATCTTCGGCCAGTGCCGGCCATTCGCTGCGGAGATCTTTTTGGTCGAGCATGCGGAACGGAAGGCCGGCCTCACGCTGGCGTATAACCCAGTTTTCGGCGGCAAGCATCTCCTCTTCCGTCTCGCAGACCAGAATGCTGCCCGGGGCGCGGTATTCGAATTCCTCACCCAGCTCCCGAGCCCATTCCGCCACCAGCTCCTGCGATTTTAAGGACATCTGGCTGTCAAAGCCGGGGTCCTTGTCAATCGCAAGAATATTGCCGTCGCATTTGGAAGAGGTTCCTCCGGCGAGCTCCCCTCGCTCCACCACAATCACGTCCATACCTTGCTTCGCTGCATAATAAGCAATGGACAGGCCGATAATGCCTCCGCCGATGACAACAACTTCCGCAGATTCCGCATTCATGAATCGCTCCCCTGCCTCCCCTCTTACAACACAATCAGTTCTTTATTCGATGTTGTCAGCACTTCAATGCCCGTATCGGTAATCAGAATGTCGTCTTCGATGCGGACGCCTCCAAAATCAGGAAGATAGATGCCGGGCTCAACCGTCATAATCATGCCAGGCTCCAGCCGATCCTCCGTTTGTTTGGAAAACCGCATAAGCTCGTGAATCTCCAAACCAAAGGCGTGACCAAGGCCATGGCCGAAATACTCCCCGTACCCGCGGCGGGAAATATACTCCCTGGCCAACGCGTCGCCCTCCTTCCCGGTCATGCCCGGTTTCAGTCCCTCCAGAACGGATTTGTTAGCGTCCAACACGATCCCGTATATTTCCCGATGGCGTTCGGTCGGTTTGCCGATAAAAACCGTGCGCGTCAAATCGGAACAGTATCCATCGTAATTCGCGCCGAAATCCAGGGTCACGAATTCATTCATGCCCAGCGGCTTGTCGCTGGCCAATCCGTGCGGAAGCGCCGAGCGCGCACCGGAAGCGACGATGGTCGGATACGCCGACGACACCGCGCCTTTTTTACGCATGAAATATTCCAGCTCCGTCGCCACCTCCCTTTCGGTCACGCCCGGCTTCATTACGCCCAGAATAAACGCAAAAGCCTGTTCCGTAATTTCGATCGCCTTGCGGATACAACGCTGTTCCTCCTCGTCCTTGATGCCGCGCAGCTTTTCGATGACATTCCCGGTTGGCGCCAGCTCGATCCCTGCAAACGTCCGCTCGTACGCTTCATAGTCGGCAAAAGGAACATGATGTTTTTCAAACCCCATTTTCTTGACGCCGGCAGTACTCAGTTTTTCACGGATGAATTCAAGAGGCTCGCCCCCATGCTGCACCACTTCAAATTCCATGGCTTGCTGCTCCGCTTGGCGAACATAACGAAAATCGGTCACCAGCCATGCCTGCTCCTGTGTAATTACGGCCCAACCGGCGGTGCCCGTAAAACCGGTAACGTATCTCCGGTTAAACGGACTGGAAATCAACAGTGCATCCAGTTCCTGCCGCGCAATTGCTTCTCTTGCCTTGCCGAGTCGCCGAGCTTTCATATTGGATCACGCTCCTTCCGTATTGTGACAAAGCGAATGTATACAGTCTCTTCAGCATGTAACGAAATTGGGTTGAATTTTCTTCAACCATGTTGAATCATAGGGATGCCGACTCTTGAATTACCCCTTCATTCCGGTCAACGTAATCCCTTCGATAAAATAACGCTGGCCTATGAAAAAAACGACGATAACCGGTAAAATAACGACGGTCGAGGCCGCCATCAAAAGGTGCCACTGCGCGCTGTGAAGCGACTGGAACATTTGCAGGCCCAGCGCCAGCGTGAACTTTCTCTCCTCATTCAAGTACACCAGCGGTCCCATGAAGTCGTTCCAGGAATTCATAAAGGAGAACAATCCGATCACGATCAGAGGCGGTTTGGACAAAGGAATGATGATCCGGGTGAAAATGGTCCACGGGCCTGCACCATCCACATATGCAGCTTCGTCCATATCTTTCGGTATCGTGGAATAAAACTGCCGGAGCAAAAAGATATCAAAGGCCGAGCCAAACCATACCGGCAGAATCAGCGGGACATACGTATTGATCAGGTCGGCAAACCTCCACCCGATAAACGTAGGAATCAAGGTGACGGCGCCGGGAAGCATCATGCTGGCCAGCAGCAGGCCGAAGAAGAGCCGTCTTCCCGGCCATTCCAGCCTGGCGTAGCTGTAAGCTCCAATCGAACTGCTGAAGAGTGCTCCAAACAGACAGCTGATCGTAATGATCAGTGTGTTGCGGAAAAACAGGAAAAAGTCGATGGTGGTTAGCGCCTCCACATAGTTTTGAAGCTGAAAGGGCGAAGGAATCCACTTCGGCGGCATCTCGAAAATTTGCAGCGAATTCATCATGGAACTGCGTACCAGCCAAAACAGGGGCAGCAAGCAGAAGGCAGCTCCCGCAATGAGGATCGAGTAAACGATAATCTGCTGAATACGGCGGCTTTTCTTCACAGGGAGCTACACCTCGCTTTCATAGAATACCCAGGATTTCGACGTGCGGAAGAATATGACCGTGACCAAAAGCACGATGATGAACAGAATCCACGCAATGGCGGATGCTTGCCCCATTTCCCCGAACTGAAAGGCCTGCCGATAAATATAGTAGTTATAAAACAGGCTGGCATTGTTGGGCCCTCCCTGCGTCATAATCAGCGCCTCGGTAAATACCTGGAAGGCTCCGATCGATCCCATGATCAGGTTAAAGAAGATAATTGGCGTCATCATGGGAATCGTAATATGCCGGAATTTCCGGAATGCGCCGGCACCGTCCACAATGGCCGCCTCATACAAGGATCGCGGCACCCCTTGCAAGCCTGCAAGGAAAATGATGATGGTGCTCCCCATCCCCCAAAGGCTCATCATCACAATCGAAGGCACCACCGTTTGTTCGGAATACAACCAGTCGAGCGTAGGCAGATTCAGTGCTTCAAGAAAGCTGTTGAACAGTCCCAGATCAGGACTAAACAGCCAGAGCCAGATCATGGAAGAGGCGACCGCAGGCACGATGGACGGCAAATAAAAGATCGTGCGAAAGACGGATTTGCCGCGAATGAACTGCATGTTCAGCAAAAAAGCAGCCATAAAGGAGAACACAAGGCCAAGCGGAACACGGAGAATGACGTATTTCAAGGTGACCCACAACGAATTGTAGAAATAGGGATCCGTCCCGTCAAAGAGCCGAATATAATTGGCGAATCCGATAAATTTAGGCGTGTTGACGATCCGGTAATCCGTAAAGCTGAGCAGCAAACTGGCGAGCATCGGCAGCATGACAAACAACATCAGTCCCACAATGCTGGGTAGGGCGAACAGGATGCCCGCCATGGCGATCCGGCGTTTGTGCTGAATATGAATCCCCCCTATCTTCAATGAATACCGTCAAAGTCATGGACAGACCGCGGTTTGCTGCTTCCGCCGAAAAGGATCACCTTCCGTAATAACCCTCGATCAGCGGCACAACTTTGGGCTCCACCCCTTTTAGCGCCTCTTCCGCTTTTTGTTTGCCCGTCCATACCAAGTCAAGTGCCGGCGTGACGAGCGCGTTGATTTTGTCCAGATTCTTTACTTCAAAGCCGGGCGTGCGGATTCCGTTTTCAATGGTTTGTTTCATAAAAGCCTCCGTGTAGCCTTCCGGGTGCGCTTTGTTCCCCGCCGCCCATTTGTTGATCAGTTCGGGATTCGTGTACCACTCCTTCTTCAGCGGCATCCATAATCCGCCCTCGATCAACGGCAGTACCGATTCGGGATCGGTCATATATTTATACAGCAGCCAAGCTTCTTCCGGATGTTTGGTTGATTTGAAAATGACCGTTGGTGCACCGTCCAGCAGCGTGTTGCTTTCCTTCAGCTTCGGCAGGACTCCGACGCCGAGATTAAAATCCTGTTCCGCAAAGGCTTGAAGCGCCCAGTTGCCGGATACCGTCATGGCGACCTTTTTCGTCTGAAGCGCCGTATCCGGCATGTTTTTGGCCTGCAGCGGCGTAGGGGAAACATGGTGCACATACATCAGGTCCGCAAGCTTTTGAATCGCCTCAATCGCTTCCGGCTGGGCCAGCCCGAAGCCTTTACCGTCTTCGGTCAGGAAGTTCCCGCCGTTGGATACCACCGCCGCCATCATGTTGTACGGATCATACTGAAGGCCGAACTGCCTAATTTTATCCGGGTTGAAATTCGGGTCCAACGCATTTCTTCCCTGATCATCGAGCGTTAATTTTTTGGCATACTCCACAAATGTGTCCCAATCCCATGCTTTGTCTGCATCCGTTGGAGGCAGCTCGACTCCCGCTTCCAGCAGCAAATCCTTGTTGTACATAAGACCATACCCTTCAACAGCGGTACTCGTCCCGATGATGTTGCCAGGAGCAATTTCATACCATATCTGATCCAGGTAATCGTCCTTGTTGAAATCGGGATCGTTTTCCATGAGCGGGGTGAGGTTCAGCAGCTTCCCGTCACGTCCCCAGCTCAGAGCGGCCCCCGATGACAGGTAACCGAGATCCGGTGCAACGTTGCCTGCAACCATCGTCGTCAATTTGGTCAAATAATCCGCTGGAACATGCATCGGTTCGACCTGGATCCCGGTTTCCTGTTCAAAACGCTCAAGCGCCTCCGTAACTGTTTTCTTTTCAATGGTGTCTCCCCAAAAGGAAAATTTAAGTGTGACGGGCTCCTCTTGACCGTTCTGGCCGCCTTGGGCTTCAGGAGCATTTCCGGTATCCGAGCAGCCCGCCAGCAGCAAGCTGATCGCCAGAGCAGACGATAATATCGCTCCTGTGAGACGTTTGGCTATGTTCATCTGCGAAACCTCCATTCATTGGCTGATGGTTTGTATATTTATTGTAAAAAAAATCCGTCGCCCAAAAAATTCGAACATATTTGTATAGGTGGAGTATTTTCACATGTTTGATGCCGGCAGGTTGATTTGTACCCTAGTGCCCTGTCCCTCAACTGAAGTCAGGGTGACGCCATAGCCGTCCCCATAGATGAGTTTGATTCTTTTGTCCACATTCCGGATGCCGATGGATTCGCCTGCACGCTTACCCAACTCTTCCAATTTGCTCGGAGCGATGCCCGTGCCGTTATCCTCGACCGTGAAAAAACGTTCGCGTCCGGTCACCCATCCCCGGATGACGATCTCTCCCCCGCTATGCAAACGGGAAAATCCGTGAACGATCGCGTTTTCGACAAACGGCTGCAGGAACAGCTTGGGCACTTGGTATGCATACAGCTCGGGGGCAATGTCATAGCTGACGGTAAACCGGTCTTCGAAACGCTGATTGGTAATGAAAATATAATGCTTCAGCCAGTTCAGGTCGTCGGCCAAATCGCCGGTGTCCTGGCTGTTCCGGGTCGTATACTGCAGCATGGAGGATAAACTGACGATCATGCGGCTCAGCTCGGTCTGGTTGTTTTCAAGCGCCGTCCAATTCATGATGTTCAGCGTGTTGTACATAAAATGGGGATTCAGCTGAATGTTCAGCGACATGATCTCGGTCTCTTTTTCCCGCAGCTTGACTTTGTAATTCTCTTCGATCAAATTGTTGATTTTGACATTCATTTGATTGAATTTGTGGATTAACAGTCCCATCTCGTTATAGGATTCAACGGGAATTCGCGTATCGAACTCGCCTTCACCCGTTTTTTTGATGGCTTGCAGCAGCTGATGAATGGGCTTGGTAATGGAATTGGCAAAAATATACGCGAGCAGGAGTGAAAGAAGCAGGAGGATCACGGCCAAGTAAAAGGTGTAGGATTTGATCTCCGGCAAAAAAGCCGACACCATCGCTTCGGGCGATATGGTGATCCCCGAGATCCATCCCGTCACCCCAGACGTATCAAAACAAATGATAAGCGGCTTTCCATCCTGCGTCACATTCAAGGTTCCGCTTTTCCTCTCCGTCATTTCATCCAGCCAAGCGGGATCGATGGCAGCCGTTTCCTGCTCCATGGATGTGCCCGCCACTGGCTGCCCTTCCGGGCTGATCACAAAAAAAGAAGCTCCGGCGGACGGGAGCGTGTCGGCGAAGCGGGAATGGTACATTTCCGGCCGATACACAACGGCCAGCACGGGAAGCTCGGCCTTGCCCTGCAGTTCGGCGACTTCGCCATTATTGATATTGAACAGCTTCAGCAAACGGACGCCAGCCAGAAGGCGAACATATTCGGGAGGCTTGGAACGGCGGATATTCTGCTGAAACATGTGATCAAACGAAAAGGTAGGTACCCACTCCATCGCCCCGTCCCCCCGTAAAGCTGCTTGGTATAATGCCGTTTGGTTGAAGCTGCTATACGGAATAAAAGGAGAGGCGCCCGTGGAGCCAATATTGGAATAACTGGTTATGAGATGGATGGAATACATCTGTCCCAGGTCCGTAAAGTACGTGTTTAACGTCCGGCTGACCTTTTTCTCCATCGAGATCATGCTGTATTCGTCATCAGGGTTTGCATGCAGGTACTGCTCATACAACGTTTGGTCCGCGATCATGGCCAGGCTGCTTTCTTCTACCCGCGCGAGTTCGGCGTCCATGATTTCATTGTTTTGTTTAACGATGGAATACCAATTTTGCTTGGCAAATTCGGAGACGAAATCCCTGCTTGAATGAAAATACATCCAGCTCAGGATGCTGAGGGGGAGCGAAACGATGAGTGCATAAGTCAGGAAAAGCTTGGACCTGTAGGTGAGATCTTTAAAACGCGGCAATGGGCAACGTCCTCTCAAATGGCATCCCTTCCTTTTAGCGAATAGCAGATAGATGGCGATACTCTTCGGGGCTTGTGCCAAACTCCTTGCGAAACAGACGAATGAAATACTTTGCGTCCTTGTACCCTACGCTTTCGGCAATTTGGTACACTTTCCGGGGGGTCTGCAGCAGCAAGTCGGCGGCAGCCTTCATTCGGGTATGCGTGATGTACTGATGAACGGTCATCTGGGAGTGAGTTTTGAAAAGCATGCAAAAATACGAGGGATTAAAATGAAATTTCGTTGCCAGCGTACTGAGCGACAAATCATCTTCGCCATAGTGCGTATCAATATAAGCCTTGCAGCTGTCGATAATGGATTCGGCTTTGCACTGCCGTCGTTGTTCCAGACGTTCCGTCAGCCCGAAGATCCATTCCCGCGCCGCCTCTTTAAGTTCATTTACGGTATGACAGTGAAGCAGTGCTTCCTCATAGGCTGTGCTATTCAAGGGTGCAAACCCTTTTTCCATTAAAAGGGAGGCCGCTTGATGAATCGATGCAGCGAGAAAATATTTCAATTTTTCCGGCTCGGGAAAGGCGTTCCCGTCATCCTGGCGAACAGCGGAATCCAGACAGGCCTCAATTTCCGGCTTGTTTCCGGACAACACCGCTCTGATCAGCCCGTTGATTTCAAGCTTCACGACGGCAGGCGGGTCTTCGCTATTGATCAGCCCGGCTCCGTACAGCGCCCCTCCGCCTTTATAAAATCTGGCTTTGAGCGCATGGCAGGCTTGCTGGTAAGCTAGTCTGACGCCATGCCATTCGGCAAAACAACGCCCCAAGCCAAACGTTAGTTCCGCTCCGTATGTCTGCAGGAAGTGTCGAATGACCCCATGAAGGCTGTCCTCGAAGCCGGGCGGCACCATGGAGGTCGACTCGGAGTTCATAATCAAGACGGTGAGCATTCTTTCCTTCATGCAAAATGCGCAGGAGAATCCGAATTCCTCCATGATTTCCAGCAGTGTCCCTTTGAGGCTGCTCAGCAGAAGCTGATGGTCTTTCGCCATGCCAAAAACTGCGGCCAGCACGACCCCTTGCTTGAATGCCGGGAATGTGCTTTCCAGCAATCGATAATTCTGGTCAGATGGATATCCTTCCAGCAGTTCGGATAGTGTGGATTCCAAGCATGCCAGACGCGCAGTGCTGGCTTTACGCTCTGCTTTCGCAAGCAGCGGCATGATGTTTTTTTCCTCCACCGGTTTAAGCAAATAATCGCTGGCGCCTAACTGGAGCGCACGCTGCGCATAAACAAAATCGGAATAAGCACTCAAAATGACAACGCTTTCATCTCTTCCCCTGCGCGTCAACTGTTCCATTAATTCCAGGCCGTCCATCACCGGCATCTGAATATCCGTAAACACCAGATCCATCGAATGAACATCCAAACTTTCCAAAGCCTCCTGCCCGTCTCTGGCATCAAAGATGGTATACTCCGGTTTCAGAGCCTTCAGCATGCTGGACAGCCCTCTTCTGTGCCTCGGTTCGTCATCCACAACCAAAATATTTAACATGTTTCATCCCCTTTCCTACCCATTCGTATCGGAACAAAACACCGACAAATACTTGACTTCATCGGATACCAGCACATATTTGTGGTTCTCTACCGAATCAAAATACAGGCTGTCGCCGGCATTTAAAGTGTATTCTTCCTTCCCTACGTAATAAATCATCGTACCTTCAAGCACATAAATAAATTCCTGCCCGAAATGGGAAAACGTCCTTTTGCCTGTCTTGCCTTTCTGTACGACAAAGTAAAACGGCTGCATCAGTTTTTCCGGCCGTTTGGCCGCAATGGCGGAAAACGCATACCCTTGGTCCGTCTGTACCATTTTTTCCATGTTGCTCGCTTTTGGCGTGTACACCGTTCCGTTAAAATCGTTATCATCCAGCAACATGGAAATTTTGGTTCCAAGCGATTCGGCAATCCTGATCAGCGTGCCGATGGGAGGGACCGTCTTCCCGTTTTCGATTTTGGACAATAAGCTTTTGGTAAATCCGCATGCCTGTGCGATCTCCTCCTGACTCCGGTTTTGTTCCAGTCGAAGCTTTCGGATTTTGCTTCCCAATTCCATTCCATTGCTCTCCTAACCAAGTGTCATTCAACATAGTTTAATCATATGAAACAACATTAAATTCAAATTGTCAATAAATTTTAACAAATGCATCTAGACAATTTAACATAGCCGTGATAGAACAATGGCAAGGTTGTGTTTTTTGCGATGATTATTCCATCAACAAACAAAAAAGCCGCTAAAATAGCGACTTTTACTAGGTTTTGTTTTGTCCCTCGACCATTTTGGCGATCGAACGCTGCCCATTTCCAACACGTATTATGATGGGGTATTCAGCGATGATCGAAGCAAGCGTTAGTTATCTCTGATGGAACTATCGTTCTCCTTCAGAGCAGAATTTCGATTCTTGTTCCGCTATGAAACTCGCTCATAACGTGGATTTCCCCATCATGGGCCTTCACGATATCGTTCGCGATGGCCATGCCGAGTCCTGCCCCTTTATGCAGCTCGCCTGTATTTGTCCCGCGATAATAACGGTCAAATATCCGTTCAAGCTCCTCTTCACGGATTCCTTTCCCGTTGTCTTCGACAGCGATTCGGACCGTATCGCCTTTCTTTTCGACGCTTACAACAATAGAAACATCCTCGGAGTTATGGACTACCGCGTTGTAGATCAAATTGGCGACCGCCCGGCGGATCAGGATTTCGTCAACCTCTTTGAGGATTACTTCGTCGCTGTACAGGAAATCGATATTCCGATTGCCGTACCGGGTATCGTTCAACGTATCAATGACCGTGTTCCGAACGAGGCTGACAACGTTTACGCTCTTCAGATTGAGCGTGAGACCCTTGTTTCTCAGACGGGTGGAAAGGTTCAGATCTTCAATCACGTCTTTTAAATAAAGCGACTTCCGCTCGATGATTTCCGCGTAATCCCGCATTTCCTCGACCGTAAAATCATAATCCTTATCCCGCATCATTTCGGAGTATCCCTGGATCGAAGCTAGCGGCGTTTTGATATCGTGCGAAATGTTCGCGATCCACTCCTCTTTCATGCGGTCCAGCCTGTTCCGTTCCAGTTCGCTTGCCCGCAGCTCCTCGGTCAGCATGTTGACGTTGTAAAACACGTCCTTGTAAATGCCCTTCGTTTCGTAGTGTCCCCGGTAGTTCTTATGGGCCAGCTGTTTTATTCCGTCTATAAGCGCGGAAAGCGGCCGGGTTAACCTCTTGCTGAACAGATAAGCGATGCAGAGCGCAATGAAACCGTCGACGCAAAGCACGGTCACGATCCCGATTTGAAGAAAACGTCCGACCTTCCGAATATCATAGGTGAGGATATTCCGCTCCAGATAAGGGTCCTGAAAGCCGATCAAATAGCTGTAGCGCTTCCCGTTCCCCTGCTTTTCCCCGATAAATACGGTCGACATCAATTCTTTTTCCATATACTTGTAGGTTTGCACGATATCCATCGGTGTGTATTTGGTCTTGGCCTCTGGCGGCACACGAAAGCCATAGACCTGATTCCCGTTTTCATCCAGAATTTGAATCCAGGCCTGATTACGCTCAAGCGTGTCCTTCCCCTGACCCGTAATGTCCATCCCCGTTTCGGAAAGAACAATCTCTTGTCCGAACGAACGGGTGATGGCCTCGGCCGAGTTGTCTCCTTGAAGAAACGGATACTTTGGTGATTCATTCTGGTATATATAAAGCCCGATGATTACCAAAATGTTTATGAAAATGACGATGACGACAATAAGAACGACGGATGCCAGATATCTGCCGGTCAGCCGCCATTTCATCGTCCCGGTTCCTCCACGGCAAGCTTATACCCGAGTCCCTTTACGGTCACCAAATATTGCGGGCTTGAGGGATTCTCCTCGATCTTTTCCCTAAGCCGCCGAATATGAACCATGACCGTGTTGTCATAACCGAAGGAATCCTCTCCCCACACCTGGTCGTACAAGCTTTCCTTGCTTATGATCCGGTTCGGGTGCTTCAGCAGATAACTAATGAGGCCCAGCTCTTTCGGTTTGAGCTCAATGATTTCGCCGTTTTTCTTCAGCTCCAACTTATGTTCATCAAGCTCGAACGGGCCGGCTTTCAGCATGCGTTCCTTTTTTTCCTCATCCAAAGCAGCCTCCGTTCTTCTGAAACGGGCTTTGATCCGGTAAGCCACTTCCTTTGGACTGAACGGTTTGGTAATGTAATCGTCACCGCCTATGGCAAATCCGAGTATTTTGTCGATTTCCTCCGTTTTGGCCGACAAAAAGAATATCGGCACGTTCGAAACGCTGCGGATTTGTTTGCATACGTCATAGCCCTCGCCGTCCGGAAGCATAATGTCCAAAATAACGAGGTCGGGCTGCTTGTCCTGAAACCGAATCCAGCCTTCTCCGGCGGAAGAGGCGGTATACACATGCTCGAAACCTTCCTTACCCAGCACGGTTTTCAGCAGCTTGACGATATCCTCCTCATCGTCCACGATCAATATTTTCTGACTTAGCGGCAATTGGTTCGATCTCCTTTCTGCAGGCAGGAAAAAAGACCGGCAGCTAGAACCTGCCGAGTCTTCAGTAATCATCTTCCCCGCCTTTCCACGACTATAACCATATACCGAAATGGGCATATTGGCCAGCGACTCTATGATTATTCTTCACTTTTTTAGATACTCATTTTCCATTTCAAGCTGCTTGGGAATGCAAGATGGAGAAGAAAAATGCACCTTCACTGTTGGAGTGTGTCCTAACAATTGGGGTGCAGTTCAAAAAAACTTTTAATGGGCAATGTTCTTGTTCTATAATTACTCCCGCATTTGTTATTTAGGATCAAATTTATGTTTCCTTGGTACTAAATCCGCAACATAGTCAAAGTAAAAGTTCCGTCTCCCTCTTTTCATTAAGATGAACATCGTATGGATAAATAATACGGCCCACATAATGATGAGAAATGCAAGTATAATCATTGTGATCCATACGTGATAGGGATTAAGAGTTATATCTAACTCAACACCAGAAAATATATTTAGGGCCCATGATATTGCGAAGGGTAAATATATCGCAAAGGACCTTTTCAGCATGGACTGCCACGGAGGTGCTTCACCATCAACATGAACTAGTTTAAAACGAAGTATTTTGGTTCCAATTGTATTTCCCCTCCAAATAAAAGGAACTACAAAGAACAGAATAAAAAAGCAAGTCGTTTTATAAACAAATTCTGCGAATCCACTTGTTGGAAAAAGTCCAGCTGTAAGGTTCCAACTCATCTTGATCAATAGATAGTCTATAATTACAGCCAGCAATTGCGACAAAGGAGGTACGAGAGAATTTTCTTGCATTTTTTCTCCCTTGGCAATAAGGCTCTTTCGAGATGGAAATAGAGCAAGCAGGACAGGAGCAATGACGAATCCAAACAAAGCACCAGTACTGTTTAATATAAGATCATCCACATCAAAGATACGATACGGACAATTATAGATCCCATAAATACCTGTTATTTGTGTTGTCTCAATAAAAAGGGATAACGCAAATCCAAAACCAAGTGCTTTCTTCCAGAATCGTTTTTGTTGGAAAAAATACCTTAGATAAACACCTAGGGGCAGCAACAATAGGAAATTGAACGCCGCCTGCAAAAATGCACTTTGCGTTAGTAATCTCACATAGGTGGAAGGCTGTGACCAGACAACGGAACCGCTATTCATAATATCCCTAACGAAATTAAACGGGATTAGATTATAATGCACCGTATCAGGTGATTGAAGAGCACAAGTATTTCGAGTATCCGGAAGAGGCAAAAGAACTAAAAACAAAACCGATAACATATAAAAAGTAAAGGAATAAGCCACTATTGAAGCCCAAAGACTTAAATAACCATATTTTCTATAACTATAGACTAACCAAGGGATAATTAGAAAAAAGCTCAACACACCGAATAAAATAAAAGCGATTTTTATTGGAATTAAATATACAGACATATGGGTACCTCTTTAATAATTTAGTTCTTCAGCAATAAACATATTTCCCTATTCATTCTTTTCATATACCCCTTTAACAAATTCCAACGAAAACCTGTACATTCTACATGATCGGAAGAAGGTACTGCCCTCGCAGTGGCCTTCTGTGATCGATTAGTGCGGTTTATACAGATCACATTTCACGGATCCCCTTCCAAAATACAGACCAGGTCATATTTAATCTACGTTCATATTCTTGATAAGGGGAGCTCATCATATGAAAAAGCATACCGTCTAGTATGATTGTAAAAGAAGTAACGATAGTCTCCTCATCGATAAGCTCATTCTCTTTGTTGTTTCTTAAGATGGAAAAAACAAGTTCTCGAATCCCTTCTTCTACCTTCTTATTTTGGGCTGTTATGAGTTCTTTAAAATTATCCGGAGGGTAAATCCCATACCTTTTTAGAAAAGAACCTTTATCATTCATATAATAGTATTTATTCAATTCAACTAAAACATGATATAATTTTTTTTCTAATGATAAATTTTCAATAACATAAAATTGTTGTTGGATAAACTCTAAATAATCTTCAATAACAAAATTTACAATTTGTTCAAAAAGATCTTGCTTGCTCTCAAAATAAGCATAAATCGAAGGCGTTTTAATGTGCACATTTGCAGCTATATCTTTAAGTGCTGTTTCCTCGTAACCATACGAGGAAAACAGCTTTAAACCTTGTTCCAGTATCATTCTTTTCGTTTTTTCACCCTTTTTCAATTCACTTTTCACCTCATTTGTTGGCATTCATCAAGATATCAATTTTAAGCTTACTATGCTGAAAATAATTCCTGCAACCAAAATAAGTTTCTTCACATTCTTCGGTTCTTTAAATATAAACATCCCAAGTAACACACTTCCTGACGCGCCTACCCCAGTCCATATACCATAACCGATACTAATAGGTATTTCGATTAATGAGACGGAAAGAAAGAAAAAACTTAAACATAAACATAAGATAAAAAAGATGGTTGGCTTTAATTTTGTAAATCCTTCCGTCAGCTTCAGATTAATGATACCTCCAACTTCAAACAATCCAGCTAATATTAAGGATAACCAATACATTTTACACACTCCCTCTTGATCGTTTCTCTTCCTTCGGTTCATCCGAAATTAATTTTAGTCCAATAATACAGCTAATTAATAGAATGACTAACACAATCTTGGTTAAACTTACGGGGTCGCCTAAAATTGTCATGCCCACTAAAGCCGTACCAAAAGCACCCAGGCCAGTAAATACTGCATAAGCCGTCGAAACGGGAAGTATTTTTAATGTTTTAGCGAAAAACCACCAACTCAGGACTAATAATACAACTGTCGGAATAACAATTTCTATTCTTGTAAACCCTTCTGAGAAACCTAGACCAAGTGCCCAACCTACTTCAAGAATTCCACCAATAATTAAGTACAGCCATGCCATGATAACCTCTCCCCTTTAAAAACTTAAATCTAACTAATGAACGTTAGATTTTTTGTTTAAAAATTTTTGTCGCTTTGTAATGAAATATGACGACCATTGAACAGCCTTTCAAATAATTTAACTAACGTTCATTAGATTTTATGATAGTTATGCTGATTTTGCAAGAGTACAATTGATTTTCAATCCAAAAAGCAAATCCTACGTTCCTTAAGCATGATTCGTTGGATGTTATACTTTCTGCAAACAGGGAAAAAGACCGGCAGCTGAAACCTGCCGAGTCTTCAGTAATCATCTTCCCCGTCCTGCATTATTCTTCGCCGAAAAATTTCGCCAATGGGTTAGCGATCTTTTTATCTGTTGCGACGTGGCCTGTTTTGTTCAAAACGTAATACTGATAAAAGCTGCCGCTAAAACCGAGCGATTGCAGCATCTGCTCCGCAAACGGCTCGACCGCGTTGTCGCTCAAGGCGTCACCGTTCCAGAAAAAATGCACCAGCAGACGGTTTTGATTGTAAGGATGCTTAACGACGTATGCTCCCGAAGCTGACTTTTGGTTCATGTTGCTTTTCCAGTCGAAGCCGATGGCCTTCGATTTTGGGATGATGCCAGGTTTAAGCGCCTGGATGAGTCCGTTCGTATTCGCGCTGCCGATGGCAATGATATTGCTGGTTCCGAGCTCCTTTTCCAGCTTTTTCTTGAGCGTTTGCCGATCGGAAATGACCTCGTATGGAATACCCATGATCCCCAGAGTCCCTTTAAGCTGTGTCAAGATCGTCTGCTGCTGCTTTTTCGCTAGGCTGCCGGCCTGGTCGCTCAGCACAATCGTCAGCGGTTCGCCCTGCAGCGCCTTATCCATGATGCGGCTCATCGTTTCCGCTGGGAGATTTGCAACTTGAGCCAGGGACGAATGGTATGAGTTCTTAAACTGTTCATGCCAATACGAAGCTTCTTCCGCCTCAGACAATCGGTATTCGGGCTTTAGAGCAAACTGCGGATCATGCAGCGCCTTGTCCATTTCCTTTCGTGCTTCGTTTCCGAGCGTATCCTGTATTGTTTGCAGAAGCCCTTGGATCGTCGCGTTTTTGTACTGGTACCGCTTAAAATATTCCTGCATGAACGCATCGAATTTGTCCTCGCCCACCATGCGATACAACTGGTAGATGGCCTGGCGTCCTTTATTATAAAATGTCGGGCTTTCCAGGCCCCCCGCTTCCGTATTGGTTGCGGCGATCGGCTTGTCTATCGAAGACAAATCATCCATTTGGATCGACTTGAACCCGTTCAAGTCGTCACCTTGTTTTTCCGCGAAATAGACCTTCGAAAAATCGGCAAATCCTTCATCCAAAAACGATTCTGTCTCCGAATCGTTGCCAATCAAGGCATGGAACCATTGATGGGCAATCTCGTGCACGAATGTAGTATCATGTGCCGGATCCCTGTTCGGCCGGATTTGTCCCATTTGAATGACCCGGGCAAACTCGACAGCCACTCCCTCGACATACGACTCTGCAATCCGGAACTCAGGGTAAGGGTATTTCCCGTATTTTTCGCTGAAAAATTGAATAGTCTTAAAAGCGGCGTCGATGTATTCATCGACGATTTTTTTCTTGCCTGGCATATTGTCGAAATAATAATATTCAATGGTCAGGCCGTCACGCGTTACGCGCTCCACCTTATAATTCGGGCTGGCAAAAAAGACATGCTCCCGGGTGTTATCGGCAACGGCGGTAACGACTTTCCGGCCGGGCTCTCTCGGGTCCGCCTGCGTGGTGATCGTCCCCGGCATCAGTACTTGATAGGCTTCCGGGACGTTAATATGAACTTCGAAATCCGCTGAATCATAATAATCGGTTTCGAAGGTCTTGCTGTACGGCTTTTTGTTCCACTCATGCTTGTTCTCGTCATAGACCGACATGACCGGGAACCAATGTGCGCCGTTGATGATGTCTTTGTAGTAAGACAGGCGCTGCATGCCGTAAGGGATTTTCACCTCAAAGTTGATTTCAACCGTCACCGCTTCCCCAGGCTTTAGCTCCTGCTTCAATTCAACGGTCAGAGCCTGATTGATGTTTGAAAAAACCAAAGGTTGTCCGTTAGCCGCCGCGCTGCGAATGTCAATGCCGCCAAGAAAATCCTCCGGCTTCTTCTGTGGATTTTCCTTCTGGATCTCCTCGTTGTTTTGCTCAAACATCGAAGTTTGGGTCGCTTTGGACCGATTGGCGTCGGCGAACGTATGGAAAACGATCTCCCGCAGTGTATCGTTGGACCCGTTCCGGTAAGTGACGGTCTCGCTTCCTTGAATGCGCATATTTTTCGCATCCAGCCTTGCATCGATCCGATACTGGACCTGGGCGTGCGCTTGTGACATTTCTATGGATTCCGCGGATGCGGCGGCTGGTGCTGCAAGCACTTGGCCGGCACCGACGACCGGACAGGCCGCAAGCGTAAAAGCCAGCGAGTAAACCAGCGTTTTTTGGGATACCGTTTTAAATTTAAAGGTTTTTCGATACATTGGATTCTCTCCCTTGTTCACATGTTTTAGTAGACTACATCCTGGTTTTCCGTATAATCGTGTTATTTCACGGCACCCTCGAGCTTTTGCTTTGCTTGTTCGGGCAGCTCGTCCGCCTGAACTTCCTGGTAGGAGCTGACGTCATTCCCTTTCACATAGATTCGAAGGTACGCATCTTTGCGCAGTTCTTTAGCTGCCGTAAAGGTCAACACCTTTTCTTTTCCTTTAGAGTCAAAGCCCTCCTGAGTGTATTCGTAAGAAACATACTTCTGTCCACTGTCCGACTTATCTTCGATTCTCTTTCCGTCTTGGTTAATCTGCACGTAATATTGCTGCGCGCCGATTCGGTTCACATTTACGTTTTGGATGAATACGACGAATCCGACCAGAGCGATCACAACGACCGCTACAGCGGTAATTCCCTTTTTCATTCCCGTTCACTCCTTATTTTTTATAGGTAACGATTTTGCAGTACGCATGTACGGTCAACAAATAATAGATCAGATAAATGCAAACATAGACACCCATGCAGATCATGACGGGCACGACCAGATTGGCCATCATCAGCTTCGACAGTGCCGACAGGGCGACTGCACAGTGCGCGATGCCGAAAGCAAGCGGCAGGGCAAAGATGAACAGTACCTGCTTGGCGACGGATTTGCGGATTTCCCGTTTTTTGACGCCGATTTTATGCAAAATCACATAACGGGCTTTGTCGCTGCCGGCTTCCGTCAACTGCTTGAAGTAGATGATGCTGCCCGTCGCGGCGAGAAACACAAGGCCGAGGAATCCGCCCATAAACATCAAAAGGCCGGTGGATTCCATTCCCCGCGAATAATCGCTGTAATAGCTTGAAAGCCCGGCTTTCTCCGGTAAAATCTCTTCCAGCTGCTTTGTCAGCTCTTTCGCCTTGTCCTGATGCGTGATGCGATATGCTTCGACAGCCATGGCTTTGGCATTCGGCTTAAGCTCCGCAAACATATCATCGCTGACGACAATGGTGGAGTAGACCGTTCCAAGATTCAGCACATTGTATTTTTTTACTGTTTTGAATTGAATGGTTTCACGGATCCCTTCACCCTTCAGCTTGATTGCCGAACCGACATACTCCGGCGAAATGCCTTCCAGATAGGCAGGTTCAAGCGCTGCGGCTTCGCTGCCTTCAAGGCTTATGGCATCCTCCCTCCCCTGCAGCTTGGCCAATCGGTTAAAATCGCGGCTTGATATGACGGTAAACGACTGCTCCTTTGATCCTTGGGCATAATCCTGACCGGAGGTGTCCGCATCTACCTCCAGGAGAGGAATGGACTCATGGTAGAGCACGTTATGCCCCGCAGCCTGCTCGATCGCCTTATCGGCTTTTCCTGTGGCCGTGCTGTCCACGCCGATAAACATATAGCTGTTCGGATTCGAAACCGCCGCGTTCGTCCGGGTGTTGTAATACGTGCTGTACGCCGTTCCAACCGCTGTCAGCGTCGTTGCGCTCAGCACAGCGATGATCGTAAGCGTCCGTGCGTTGCCTTTAATCCGGTACAGCAGCTGGGAAGTCCCGATCAGGTTCAGTCCGCGCCAGTAGCTTTTTTTGTGTTTGCGCGCCAGCTTCAGCAGCGTAACGGTCAACGTGTTAAACAGCAGATATGTGCCCAGGATGACGGATACTAAAATAACGAGCGGAGTCAGCATGAAGCCGATCGCAGCCCATGCCTTGGAAGTAAACATATTTTGCAGCGCAAGCCAGTAGCCGAACCCGATGAGCACCACAGACAATAACGCAATGAGCAGGGAAGACTTGGGCTCTTTCTCACGCTCTTGATCTGCTTTGAACAGCTCGATCAGCTTAAATCGATAAATCAAGCGATAGCCTTGGACTGAAGTGATCAGCGTGATGATCATGAACACCAGAAACGTATTCAGGATCGCAGCTGGGGAAATAGAGAAATTAGCCACGACAGCGTAACCCATCACCTTCATCAACATCATTACAAAAAACCGACTAAGTACCGCTCCCAGCGCGATTCCGGCGATCAGGGCCAGGATGCCCATCAGAAAGTTTTCATAAAAAAGCATCCGTCCGATCTGTTTTTTTCGGACGCCAAGCAGCGAATACAGCCCGACCTCTTTTTTGCGCTTGCGCGTGAAAAACGAATTCGAATACCAGATGAACACCGCCACGAAAACGATCAGCACGACCGCTGCCCCGCTGAACGCCGAGCTGATCTTCTGCGATCCTTCCGATGCGGATGCGATCGTGCTGTCGTATTTCAAGGACACGAACGTAAAGTAAATGACGATGCTGAATATCATCGAAGCGAAATAAAGAAAATAATTCATGAAGTTCTGGCGGATGTTCTTCCCGGCGATCCTAAACAGCGTCATGCTGACCACCTCCGAGCTCCGCTAATACCTCGAGAATCTGTCCGAAAAATGCTTGTCTCGTCATGCTTTCCTTATGAAGCTCCTTGAACAGCCGGCCGTCGTTGATGAAAATGACCCGCTTGCAGAAGCTCGCCGCATAAGCGTCGTGCGTAACCATCAGGATGGTCGCTTGATTGTGCCGGTTCAGCTTGCTTAAGCTTTCCAGCAGCCCGGTCGCCGATTTCGAATCGAGTGCGCCGGTCGGCTCGTCCGCCAAAATGAGGCTCGGATTCGACACGATGGCCCGCGAGGCGGCAGCCCGCTGTTTTTGACCACCAGAAATATGATATGGGTACTTATCGAGAATCTCGCGAATGCCGAACGTATCGGCGATTTCCTCAACCCGCTTTTCGATTTCGACTGCAGGAACCTTGGAAAGGGCCAGCGGCAGCAGGATGTTTTCCTTGACCGTCAACGTATCAAGCAGGTTGTAATCCTGAAAAATAAATCCGAGTTTATTGCGGCGGAAATCAGAAAGCTTTTCCTCGTTCATGGCCACAATGTTTTGCCCGTCGATCGTAATTTCACCGGAGGTCGGCGTATCGATGGTCGAGAAGATGTTCAGCAGCGTCGATTTCCCCGCTCCGGACGGGCCCATAATGCCGGTATACTCTCCTACTTCAATGCTTAGATTAATGTTTTGCAGCGCCGGATATAGGTTTCCTTTTGTGCCAAAGGTTTTGTTTACGTTTTTTGCTTGCAGTATGGTTTTCATGGTGTCGCTCCTTAACATCGATAAGAATAAATCCAATTTTAAAGACCCCACCTTACACCGTGATAATCCCAACCTTACAGCAACCTTACAGTTATGCAAAAACCCTCAGGGTCTTTATTGCATCCCTGAGGGTAAAATTTATTTTGAACGATGCCGTTATCATTAACTCTAGCTCTGAAGCAAAACCTCTGGTCGCACGAAATGCGCCGGAGGCTTCTATCGTCATGAAAGGACGTTTGATTCCATCACTTCACTTTTACCGTCATTTCCAGTTCTTTCACGTATGATTTGACGATATTGCCGTCGGCATCCAATTTATACGCTCCGCTCGTCGCTCCATCTTCGGCATATTCGGGTTTGAAAGCTTTGACTATAATCGACTTGGCGTTTTTCCCCAAAGGGCTCAGCACGAAATCGTGGTACATGTGGCCGGCTTTATTATTCTCGTCCGATCCCCGGCCCGAAAGCATATCCAGCTCGTTGCCTTGGTCATCCCAAAATTCGTAACTGATATCGGAAGACTTGCCCTTCTCCAGCCCCTTGACGATCAACTGAACGCGGGAAGAGGTGGAGGTCAGGTTCATTTTGCTCAGCGTCACGGTGAGTTTGCCCGTTTTTTTCGTCAAATTCGGTTTCAGGGCAGTCGCCTTATCAGCACTCTTTTGCATTGAGAGGTCAAAAGTGTAAGGTTTGCTTACGCCTTCCAGGGTGATCTTTGCCGTCAGCTTGAACTTGTCCGGGAAGGAATACTGCTCACCGCCGAGCCAGGAAGGATCGGACAGATGAATGATGGCTGTATCCGGGGTAGAACCCGGGCCCCAGCGCATGTCCGGCCTTTTGTCCATTGATCCGCCTCCGAGATCATAAGTGTTTTTGCCGTTGATCAGCACCTGGATATCTTTGATGGCGCCTTTCTCCACAATTTCCTTCTCGGTTTTTTCATCAAATTTGCGTTCGGTCATGCCGCCGACAAGTCCCTTTCCGCTCCGCTGCAATGAAATGTGGATGTAATTTCCGTCATGGACCGCTTTGCTCACCTTCAGCGTAATGCCGTTCTGGGTGATGCCAGCCGTTTTTTCCGTTTTCTGCGCCGCAATGTTTTGAACCTCCGGAGCCTTGGCAGCCGCCGCATCGCCGGACTTTGATGTAATTGCCCAAGCTCCTCCACCAACCAGCACCCCCGCCAATGCAGCAGAAGTCATGACTTTGTACATTTTGTTCATTCGTTTGAATCCTCCAATTGTGTTTTATCTCTTTATACAATTCCGTTTCTGTTGTTTACTTTACGTTTACCGTCATTTCCAGCTCTTTAATATAGTGTTTGACGATATTCCCGTTCTCGTCCAATTTATACGCTCCGCTCGTTGCCCCCGGTTCTTTAAATTCAGGTTTGAACACCCGGAGCGTAATCGACTTGGCATCTTTCCCCAATGGACTTAACACGTAATCGTGATACATGTCCCCGTCTTTGTTATTCTCGTCCGTGCCAAAGCCTGAAAGGAAATCCAGCTCATTGCCTTGGTCATCCACAAATTCATACATCAAATCGGAAGGTTTGCCCGATTCATACCCTTTCTCGATCAACTGTACGCGGGAAGAGGTCGACGTCAGGTTCATTTTGCTAAGATTAAGGGTCACCTTGCCCGATTTTTTCGTCACATTCGGCTTCAGGACAATCGATTTGTCTGCGGTCTTTTGCATGGGAAGATCAAACGTATACGGTTGCTCCACGCCTTCCAACGTGACTTTTGCGGTCAATTTGAACTTGTCCGGAAAAGCAAACTCTTGCCCGCCAAGCCAGGAAGGATCGTTTAATTCAATGATAGCCGCATCTGGCGTAGAGCCTGGCCGCCAACCCAAGCTCGGTCTTTTGCCAAGAGATCCACCACCGATCTTATACATGTCTTTGCCGTCAATAAAGATCTGAATATTTTTGATTGCCCCCTTCTCATGGATCAGATCCTGGGTCTTTTCATCAAATTTGGAGTCGGTGATACCGCCGACCAAATTGTTGCCGCTGCGCTGCAGCGAAATTTTAATGTAATTTCCGTCATAGAAGGCCTCATTCACCCCAAGCGTAATCCCGTTTTGCGTAATCTCGGCCGTTTTTCCCGCCTGCGTCGCGTTGCTCTGTACTGCTGGAATCTTGGCCTCCGCCTCAACGGTCGCCGGTTTCATCCCCCACGCTGCCCCGCTCAACAGTAAACCTGTCGTCAGTGCAGCAGTGGTCATTACTTTGTAGATTTTATTCATAAGGGAACCCTCCAAATTTTCACTTTGAAATATCATATAATTTATCCAAACCGGCACGGTCCACCGGAACCGTGATTTCAAGCTCCTTAACATACTTCTTGATCAGTTCTCCATGACTGTCGACTTTATATCTCCCCGTGGAAGCTGACGGGTCTTCCATTTCCGGCAAAAACGCTTTAAGCGTCACCGATTTCGGGGCATCCACAAAACGGTCAAACAGCAGTTTGTTGATCATTTGCTTTTGTTCATCGTTATTAAAAAATCCAAAGCCGCCGACAAGGCCAAGCATCCTGCCGCGATCGTCCCACAGCTCAAAGGATAGATGCTGTCTAAGGAGCCTGGCCTCTTTATCGTTCGACGTGATGTTAAAACCTACTTTTGTCGTAATCGGCGTGAACTCGATTCGTTCAAGCGTAACGATGTTTCCTTTCCATTCCCTCGCCTCATTGAAAGCGGCAGCGAGCTGATCTGTGTTTTTGCGTACAGGAAGCTCGAAGACGAACGGCTCTTCGATGCCCTCCAATCCAATTTTGGCCGTCAGCACAAACGAGTCCGGCAAAATGGGTCCAGGTTCACCCGTTAAGGAATAAGCCGTCAGTTCGTAGAGCGCCGAATTCGGATCAGAGGTTGGCTTCCCGGAAAGACCGATTTCTCTCTTTCCCGTCGTTCGATGAACCGGTTGGCCATCGATCAACACGTCAAATGAATGTATTGCTCCTTTGGGGAAAATTGCCGGCATTCCATTCCCCGTCGACTCCGAATCCATGATTCCACCGACGAGCCCTTCCCCCTCGCGCGTTACGGCCAAAGATAACCGGGTTCCGTCATACACCAACTGCGGAATGCGAAGGGTAACCCCCTCATGGGTTACACTGGCGTCGGGATGGGCCGCAAGCCCTGTTTCGTCCGCTGTCCGTAACCCCAGATCGTCAGCCAGCTTGAAAATGCTGCCGATCAGCGGAATGTTCTTCAGCGAATCCGCCATCGCCGGTGATACCATGGCACCGCCTATACCACCAACCAGAGCGATCGCTGCGGCCGAGGCCGCAACCAAGGCAATCCGGCGGGTCTTGCGCAACCCCGCGGTTTGGCCGCCTCTGCCATGCATCGGAAGGTCGGCCAAGGAGGCATAGACTTCATCCTGCCGGCGGCGGACGATTTCGGGAACCTCAGGCAGCGGTTCTTTGCCAATTTCCCGAAGCTTTCGATCGATATCATAGGTTTTCATAAGCCAGCTCCCCCTTCCGAATTTGCTTTACTTCATCGGCCAATATCCCGCGGGCTCTGTGCAGGCGCGCCCTTACGGCTCCATCGGAAATATCCAGCACGGATGCGATCTGTTTGATCGGCAGATCCTGATAATAAAACAAGTGGATGACGATTCGTAACGATTCATCCAGATTTTCCACCGCTTCCCGAAGGTCGAGCTGACGGTTGTCCTTATAATAAGGCGCTGAGCGATCCAGGTTCGCCTGTTCCGGGAGCTCCGCCATAACTACCGTTCTTTTGCGCATCCGCAGCAGCTGGTTGCATTCGTTAATCAGAATCCGGATTACCCACGTTTTAAAATATTTCGGTTTTCGCAATGTCGACATTGATTTATACGCCTTAAGCGTCGTTTCCTGAAATGCGTCCGCACAGTCTTCATCACGTCCGACAATGGACTTTGCCAAACTGTACAGCTCGGGCTCCAGCCTCCGGAATAGCCGGATAAACGCTTCACGATCTCCCCGCTGCGCTCGCTTGACTTCCAGTTCCATATCTTGCTGCACGAATTTCATCTCCTTTTGAGGGCCCTCTATAGGATTAGATGGACTCCCCTGCCAAAATGTTATATTTCGCCGTAAAAAATTTTATCATCGTACGGACTTGTCATCGTTAGACATCCGTTTGGCCTGCTCCTCCAATGCTCATTTCGTCGCTCACACGAGCCTTTCTGATGACCAAGCTTGGAAATGCTGCATCCAACGGCCGGTCGTGCAGACGCCCAAAGCCTTGTTTCTCCGACGTAATTATACAGGGAATGCAGCATGCAGAATCAAAAAAGGCTGCGATGAACGATCTATCGCAGCCTTTGGGCTATTCCAGGCTATCCTTTTTGCCTTTGAATCCTAAAGCGAAAGCTTGAGCATCTCACTCATCATTTTGGCCATTTCGGCCCGGGTAACGAAACCCTTCGGTTCGAAACGTCCATTTCCTTTTCCGTTCAGCACGCCGAGTGCCTGCATTTGCGTGACGGCATCCCTTGCCCATGCAGAGATCGACCCGGCGTCATTAAACGCTGCATCATTTCCGAGAGGCATCGCCGAAGGCTCTGCCTTAAGGACTTGAGCCATTTTATACAGGATGACCGCTGCTTCCTCCCGCGTAATGCTGTCCATTGGCCGGAAGCGCCCGCCGCTGCCCTGAATGAGCTCCAAGCGTGCGGCTTGCTTGACCGCTTCCGTATAATAAACATCCGGTGCAAGATCGGCGAATTGCACATCCGCCGTTTCCGCCTCTCCTCCAAGCATTCTCGTCAGCACAAGCGCAAAATCAGCGCGGGTTACCGGTGCTGCAGGAACAAACCGCTCCGCGTCCACACCTTGAATCAGGTGCTTGGCTGCCAATTGGCGTACGATATTCTCTGCCCAGTGACCCCTCAGGTCCGAGAACGATTTGCGCAGCTCAAGGATCTCGTAGGTTCCCGGATGATCGGTTGTAAAAGTTACCGTGCGTCCGGCAAACGAACCGCCTGCATAGCGCAGTTCCCCGTTCACCCTCTCATAGACGCCGGCGTAGTCCGAATCGAGAAGTTTGGCTTGCTCATCTGTAAGGTTGAGCTGAATTTCCGCCGCCGCATCCAATTTGCTAAGTTTTCTCGACTCCGTTCCCTTGATCAAGAACATGCCGAGCTCATAGGCGATTCCGGTGGAACTCATTCCTTTTTCAAAACCCGAGTTCCCCGGTACCCCTGTTCCAAATGTAATGCTGAGCTGGTCCGCTTCCCCGATCTGATTTGGCAGCGAACGGTGCATAAACGCGATCTGGCTGCCCGGCGCACGAACGACCAAAGATCCCTGGTGTTCCTCGAAAAATTCGCGGAGTGCGGCCGCGTCCAATTTCAAGGTAACAGGCTGCCCGGATTCGGCATTTCCCGGTTTGATCTGAATCTCGAGCTTTCCGTTCGAAGCCCCGGCTCCCGCCTTCCGCAGCAGTTCCGCGCTCACCCCGTACGTTCCGCTGCCGATTGGCGTTGCTATGACTACTCCGTTGCTTGCAGGCTGCTCGGCTTCCGGAGATCCGACCGGTGTGGATATGCTACCACCGGAGGACGGCGTACGGCCGGAATCCCCGCCGCCCGGCTGAACGGTTCCCGGTGGATTCCCTTCGCCCGAAGCAGAACCGGTATGGAAACCCCATATTTCCGAGAACGTTTGTCCGCTGTTCGCATCCTCTGCTTTGGCATACCATTGATAATAGGCATCGTCCGCCAGTCCGGCCCAACGAACCGAAGCGTTATCCCCGCTATCCACGTTCTCCTGCCGGCCGATCAACTGATCGGCATACACGCTCACCCCGATGTAATCGGTGGCTACCCGTTTGGTGGCAGCCTGGAGATTCAGGTCGAGCGAAAATTCGTCTTTGCCCGGGTACTCCTGGGGATCATAAAAATTATAGTCATCGAGATAAGGGGAATACGTCTTGATATGAAGCTTGTTATTCGCCATATCGAACTGCATGAGACGAATGTAACCCAGGCCCCCTTCCGGAGCTCCCTGGTAATCCGCCAGCATCTGGTACACATTGCGGTCCGGAATGCCGTCCCCGTCATCGTCCAGTTGGTCGATCTTAAGTTCGGCATCATGATAATGGCCGGACAATGCCGCGATGACGTTTTTGTTGGGTTTCACCACCTTCTCAAAAATCTGGTCCGCGATCGGCGCACGATTGTTGGAAACGAGCAGATATTCATGCAAACAAAGGATCGCTTTGCGTTCCGGATACATGGAAACCACCTGATTCATCCACTCGATCTCTTTCTCGCCCAAGCCCCAGCCCATATAGACGATAATGAAATCGTTGCCGTTCGCGGAGACGAGATCGTAGTGGCCGCGGTTGTTTTCATAGGAGCCTGCAAATACCGGGCTGTCCTGAAAGCGGGAGTTCCCGAAATATTTGCTGAACTGGGAGTAATCATTGTCCTGATGGCCCACATCATGATTGCCGGCAAGCACCCCGTACGGAATATTTGCCTGCTCCAGCACCTTCATGTTCTGGTCGGCTTCGATCCATTGATATTCCTGATCGGCTTTATCGACGACATCCCCGGTATGAATAATGTACTTCAGCTTGAGCTGATCCTTGTTCTCGGCGATCCACTGCACGTTTTTCCGGTAAATGTATGGATAGTCCTGGGAATAATATTGGGTATCCGACATCCACAGGAACGAGAAATCGTAAGGGTCCTCGGATATCGGCCCGCTTTTTGCCGTCCGAGCTGCCTCCTCCCCGATTCCGGCGCCTGCAATCTCGTCCTGAACCATGACCGAAATCATGCCGTTATGCGCATAATCGCCGGCTTTGACGGTCGACTTAAGCGTAAAGTCCTCCTCACCCGCAATCACCTGTTTCAGGGTAATCCATTTGGATTGCCCCTCGCTCCAGACATAAAGACTGAC
This sequence comes from Paenibacillus sp. FSL W8-0426, assembly GCF_037969725.1. NCBI lineage: Bacteria > Bacillati > Bacillota > Bacilli > Caryophanales > Paenibacillaceae > Paenibacillus > Paenibacillus sp. FSL W8-0426. The sequence goes on from NZ_CP150203.1 coordinate 3,776,438, forward strand.
TTTACGGCCCGGCAGGGACTTCCCTTTCCATACCACGTCCACCCGGTCGCTAGGCTTCACGGAAGGGTCCAGTTTGATTTCGAAACGCTGATAGGGAAAACGATCGTCCGAATCCGTCGTCAGGTACTGCCCGTCCTCCGCCCCGATTTTAGCGTAATCCTCAGCATCCAGACTTTTCTCGCCCGATGGAGCAAGCTCTCTTGGGGGCTCCGTGTCCGCGGTATTCTGGAAACCCGTAAAACCGTGCTTGCTTGTTCCGTCATACAAAAATCCCCGATAAAACGAGACGTCCATCCGATCCCCCGTAGGGTCTTTAACGTTCACCTTCAGATCAACGGTGCTGCCCACTCCGGTTTGGCCGTTTGTCGGCGAAATCAGCCGCGGCGATTCCGGATTCTCGGCAGGCACCTCGAAGCGAATCGTCTTCTCCGTTACGTTTCCGGCCTGATCGGCGGCCTGGATGTACAGCTCGTGCGGTCCGGCAGCCAGCTGGGACGAGCTCGTCTCGATCGGGAGCCGAATCGGCTCTCCATCAAGCTTCGTTTCGACCTTGGCAACCCCGGAGAGGGCATCGGTGACTTCCGCTTGAATCGTAAACTTGCCGCGGTACGATTTACCGTCTTCGATACTTGCGGCGATGCTTGGAGGCGTGTTGTCGACCGTTACTTTGGCACTGGCAGAAAACCCGCCGCTAACTGCTTTAATGACATGCTCCCCATCCGACTCTTGCACAGTATCCCAGAGCCAGGACTTGGCCGCAAACAGGCTTTCGGGGAGCGTAAAACGGAACCCGATCGCTTCATGCTTTCCTGCGGAGTCGCCCATTTTGATCTCCACGTCCCGCTTGGCATAAGCCGGGTCCATGATTTCGGTACCGTCGGCCAAAACAAGTCGCACGTTTTTGATCTCGAAATCATCCTTGTTTTCCTCTACCCGGTCATCAAACGGACCGGATTTGGAACCTGCCCGAATATAGATCGTGTTGTCCTCGCCCGGCTTGAGGCGGCTGGCTTCGATCGGAAAGCTAAGCGTCTGGTAGGATGTAATCGGGTCCAGGAAGGTATATAGAATGGTTTCGTCCTTCAGTTCCTCGGGTCCCATCGTGATCGCATTTTTGAAGTAATAGTCCACGTTTTTAACATCGAACACAAAATAAGCGTCATGCTCCAGCGCGGTTCCCGTCGGCGTCGTGACTGGCTGCCCGTCCATTTCAAAGATAACGCTGTCCGGATTGCCCGTCTTGGCCGTGCCTTTGATCGTTTTCGTACCGCTGACCAGATCGCCATCCTTCACGTTTAAACGCAGATCGGATTGATCGGGCCCGCCGGTAATATCCACCTTGTACTTCGGCGATGTCACTTCGTTAAACCCATCGGACACGATGTAGTAGTACTCGATGGTTTTTCGTCCAATCAGGCCCGCCGCATAAATGGTGTGGTGATAGTGCAAATCACCGTAGTCCTCGGTAAGCTGGTACGGAATATAATCGGATTGTTTGTCGGATTTCACGTACAAAGTCACGGATGCGACCTGCTGGTCATCCTCTGCCCAGGCCTTGATCTCGAAGCCTTTGCTTTGGTCCGTCGCCGTGATTCCCGTCCGGTCCTCGAGAGTCGGCGGCACGGTGTCGATCACGACAGTAACCGGAACATCGGGGACTTGCTTGGCTTCCAACGCGCCGGGGCCGGGGAATAGGGTGCCGCTGCCGATCTTGATCATTTGAGTGCTGCCATTGACCGGGTATTTATATTGGAGTCCGGTATTTTCCTTCGTTTCCGTTTTACCGTCCTCGTACACGGTATCCGCATCATAATAAGCAGCAGAGATTTCCTTGCCGGTATTCGTTTTCACCACAAATCCGCGTTTCCCCGAGTTGGAAATGCCTCCTGCCGCAACTTTAAACAAATTAACGTTTTCCTGCAGATCCGTCCCGTAGAATTGGTTAAAATCGGCGACCGTCAAATGCGGGATGCTGCTGTTGATGATCCAGAAGACGACAGCTTGCCTGGAAGGAATCACAAAGTCCTGTTTATCCGGAGACCATATGACATCCGCTGCCGGTCCTTTATCCGTGTAACGGTAATACAGCTTGTAGTTCCGGAAATCGATGTCCTGATCCGAATTGTTGTAGATTTCCACGAATTCATAGCCATCGGCTCCATTGACATTCGTGGTATTCGGAACGACCTCCGTCACCAGCAGCTGCGGAGCCTTTTGCGGGTCAAAGGCCGGAACATTGCGGATCTGCACCGTATAGGAATCGGTGATCACCGACTTCCCGCCGCTAACCGCTTGAATCCGGTAGTCCAAAGAGGGCTCGACGAGCTGTTCCGCCGGGATCGCAGCAGCATATACACCGCCCTGCGGTTTCATCGCCACGACCGTAAACTTGGATTGCGAAGCGGTTTTATATAGAAGATTCACAGTAGAATCCGCCGGCTCCGCTCCGGCATGTTCCAGCGACGCATCAATCGTCAAATCCGCCGCCGCGTCCGCCGCGGTTACCGGTGTATGCTTAATGAGAAGGCCAAGGTCGGCCTCCCCCGGGGCTTCCGTTTGCTCCTTCGTTACCTTTCCCGGCGTTGCCGGAAGTGTCCCCGGCCCGTCCATCATGATCATGTCGACGCTGCCTGCCGCAGGGTGCCGATAAAAGATTCCCTTGTTCGGCTGCGTCTGTTCATCGTTCTGATACGAGGCCGAAACCAGCGTCATGCCCGAAGCAGCCAGGATCTCAAGGGTTCTTCCGGCGCCGTTGGCCATTCCGCCACCTCCGTCGATCCGGAACAAATCCGAGCCTTCCGTCAACTGGGTTCCGTAGTTTCGGTTAAAATCGTCGACGGTCAGATGGTTGTTGCTGCCGTTCATGACCCAGAGCACGATGGCTTTTCCAGCCGGAATGACCGCTTGGGAGCTGCCTGTAAGCGGCCACTCCACATTCGTATTATATCGGAGCCTGAAGTCTGCAAAATCAAGCTCTCGCCCGCTATTGTTGTATACTTCCACGAATTCGTAGGCGTCGGCCGAGTTCACGTTATCACTGTCCGGCACCAATTCGGTAATCAATATATCCAGCGGTGCCGACATGTCGGGCTGCGACTGGCCCGTGATCTGTACCGCATACTCGCTGCTGCGTACCGGCACGCCTTCCCCTTCGCGAGCTTCGAAATAATAATTCAGGCTGCCTCCGACGATCTGGTTGCCTTCAATAGTTGCAGCATATTCCTGCCCGCCAATATTCGTCAAAACCACTTCTTTCGGCGTTTGATCATCCACCCTGTAATACACCGAAGCGGTTACCGTGGTCTGCCCCCCCGAGATTTGGGCGGATAATGTCAAAGGCTGCCCCGACGCATGGGTAGCCACTGCGGGCGTATGTACAATTTGCAAGCCTTGAGCTGCCGTGCTCTCCGCTGTCCGGTCGGCTTCAGCCGCGCCCGTTTCTTGAAGAACGTACGGAAGGCTGGGATCCGCATATCCGGCAGGGGCCGCAAGCCCAAACAGCATTCCGGTAATCGCCGTGATCGCGCCCCATTTTTTCAGGTTCACTCGGTTCAAATTCCTTGCACCCTTTCTGCTTTTACTTTTTTTTGGATTTTTTTGTGCATAGGTACTTTGAAAAATATACATTTGTTTTGTAAACGCATGATAATACGAAGGTAAATTCAAGTCGCACCCTTCAAAAGGGATGCCGCCTTGAGACAACGTTTCAGTAGTAAAAACAAACCACCGGTATCAAAAGCATACCGGTGGTCTTATGATTCACGCCAAACTGGGCCCTGTTTTAACTCAACATAATTGCAGATGAATTTTCGCTCCCTGGTGGTTTGGTTCCAACTGCAGCGCTTCATTGAATCGTTTCTTCGCTTCTTCTTTATGACCAAGACCAAGCAACCCAAGCCCGAGCATGAACAAGCAGTGCGTTTGATTTCGCTTGTTCAAATCATCTTCAAATACCAGAAAATCGGGTAAGGATACGGCGAAGTAATCGATTTTAACATCATCAAACCAATGTTTTTCTGCAAAATCGATCAGCTTGTTAAAGCGTCGTTTTGCTTCTTTTGAATTGTTCAGTCGATCCCAAGCAAGGCCTTGATAAAAAATCATCTCTGGCGGCTGGTCATTATAATACATCGCACTAGCCGGTTCCTCCAGCCCCTCTGAAGCGAGCGTCCAGTGATAGACGGCCTCTTTTGGCTGTCCGAGTCCCTGGTAGGCAATACCCAACTCATAATGAATATTGTTCTCCTGCGCGCCTTCAAGTTTGCCTTCACCCAGATTCTCCGGATATTGGAGTGCTCGTTGAAGCAGCGAAACGGCATCTTGATAAGATTGGCGTTTATTCTCTTGCTTGGCGAGCTCAACTAGTGCAAGCGTATATTGTCCTGTCGCTTTTCCCTCTCCGCCTTCCCAAGGATGGAAACGACGACTTAATAATGACGACAATGCTTCATGATGTTGGCCTAATGTATTCAGCAGCGTAACATATTCGAGATATAGGTCGTCGCGATGTTCTACAAGGTTCATATGCTTCTGAAGCTTCGTTAATCGTTCTTGTGCAGGAACGCCCGTTTTTTTATGCAGCTGATCGAGCTCGTAAAATACTCGGGCATCGTTAGGATTACATTCGAAAGCCCGGTTAAGCGACTGCAATGAAGCCTCGGCATCGTTGCGTTTATTGTAGTAAGCCAGCGCAAGATTGCGGTGGGCCGTGGCGAATTGCTGATCCAGGCGGACGGAGGTCTCCCAATGTTTTATGGCATCTTCCGCCCGTTTTTTATCATAGTAGAGGTTGCCCAAGTAATAATGAGCTTTGCTATCCGATGGATTTTTATCGAGCGTGTGAAGCAATACGCTTAACTCGAACAAGCTGTTCGGGAAACAGTAATCAGGTGCAGCTGCACTCCCAAGCTGACGTTCATGTTCCGCTGTTTCGCTTTGTCCCATTTTGTCATAAACAAATGCAAGTGTGTAATGAAGCATTGGATAAGCCTTTTCATTTTGGATGGAACAAATCTCTTCCAACACACGGGCTGCTTCCGCGAACAAACCACATCCCGTATAATCCGAAGCCAGATTCAAGTAATTATGAGCGTCATCCCTCATAAATCGGCGGAGCTCCGAACGCACCAGTTGAGCCTCTTCGTTTTTTCCCATGGCTTCGAGAATCATGAATTTCTCATATCTGGCTCCGAAATCGGCAATATCCATCGTCAGCGTTTCGTCCGCAAATGCAATGGCTTCCTCATGACGGTCCAACTTGCGAAGCAGCGCGGTTTTGAGCAGCCTTGATTTGTAGTTTCTTGTATTTCGAACCAATGCACGTTCTACCAGCTCCAGCGCTTCCCAGAACGCTCCCTTTTCGCATGCGATCTGGCTTAATGCATAGTAGCCGCTATCCTGGTACGCTGCCGACCAAACTGCCTTATAAAACGCCTTAAATGCCTCTTCATTCCGTTCTTGAAGCCGGAGAGCCAGGCCAAGTTGGTAGTAAGCTTCGCTATCATACGGATTGGGATTCCGCCAGGTCAATGATTCGATTGCCGTACGGAAGTGTGTTTCCGCCTTTTCCAATTCCCCTCTTCGAAGCATCAGTGTGCCATAAGCGACATTGAGCCGAATGTCAGAAGCATCTCTTCTTAATCCCTCTTCGTAATAGGCTTCCGGTTCGAACGTGGCATGCCGGTACTGCTCCAAATGAAGGCCGGCAAGATACAACTGTTCTGTGCTCCTCAATTCTTCCGGGAGAGGAAGCGGCTTGGCAGCATCCGGGATTTGTTCGATGGAAGGTTTCGCCGGCTTGTAGCTGATGAGCAAACTCTGTTCGGCATTCCGTACGGTTAGGAGCAAATCATGCGGTTGATCCCCCTCGTCCAACGTAACGACGGTTTTGTAAGTGGATTCTGGAGAAAGTGTGACTCGATCATCTACATACGTACGCTTACGACCCTTTAGTTCGATGGTCGCTCCTTCAAAGACGGATGTAGCATAGGCCATTACCGTCGCAACGCGGAGCGTTTCATCTACCTCCAAATTCACTGCCGCATCAATGGAGGCGTTTTTGACGACGCCGATGTTTTTGTACGGCATGAAATACTGGGTGAACGACTTTTCTTCGTACGGCTGGAGCCATGTAAAATCAGGCTGGTTGTCCGTGAATACGCCGGTCATCAACTCGATGTAAGGTCCGTCTTCGTCCGTCAGGCTTCGGTCCCAGGCTTGACCGAATTCCCCGTTGCCCCAAGTCCACTGCTTTTTGCCCGGGGAGACATGATGATTGGCTACGTGCAAAAGGCCAGCTTGAACACTGTGGTCGTACCCTCCCACAAAGTTATAGTCGGATTTGTATGCCATATAGGAAGTCGGGACCGGAATATTTTTGTACCTGGAAATGTCGACGCCCTCGGAATAATCCATTTTGTAATATGTCCCTGTAGCAATCGGGAATCTGGACACATCGCGTTTTCCATGGTCGAATACTGCCGTTACATCAGGAGGAAATACCGTTTGCGTATGATCATTGACGGCGACGGCCGGATTGGCCCACCACAAAAACGTTTGCGGCTCCGACGTACGGTTGTACAATTGCGCTGTAATTTCGATATAGGCCTTGCCTGGATGCAAGGTGAAACCTGTCGTTACTTTTGTGCCGTACATTCGATCAATCTCACTGACCCAAACGGTCGCGCTGCCGTCTTCATTCTCCGTTATGGTGTGCTGCACAGGTCCAAATGTGTTCGGTCGATGATGCTGCGGCCAGTTAAACTCGATGCCCCCTGAAATCCAGGGACCCGCAAGCCCGACAAGCGCCGGTTTGATGACGCGATTATAGTATACGAAATCATAATTGTTCGTTTTATCTAATGCACGGTAGATCCGGCCACCGATCTCAGGCATGATTTCGACTCGAACGTATTCGTTTTCAAGAATGGCCATGCCATATGACTTTGTTTCTTTCTCATCCAATATTTTATCGATGACCGGAAGCGGGTAAACTCGTCCAGAGCTCCCCTGATACACACGCTTCTCCAGAAACATTGGATTTTTGTCCGGTTTACCCGTTCCGTACGTGGGGATTTCAACTTGTTCCTCCCAAACCCGAACCTTACTCGAAACAGCCGATGATGGCTCTTTTGTGCTCATTGCGTAATCCTCCTTTGTGTTTATAGGTTAAATTTAACGGCTCTACCCCCTTTATACAATTGACGAAAGTCGGTAGTTCATGGATTATATTCTTACAATAGGTTTATGAATTCCCCTTTTGGATAAGGGAGTGTATGATATTATTGAAGGATATTCTGATACAAAGGCGGAGATACGTATGCTTGGGGCAGATCTGAATTTGAAGTCCGACGGATTCGAAGAAGAAAAGATTTTTATACAGCCTGAATTTATGCTCAAGGAACTACAGAATGACGCATTAACAAGTCATTTTCATGTAAGCGATATCGGATTTTTTCCAGAAGCAAAATTTCATTACAGAGAAAGGCCAAAGGGTTGTGAAACTCATATTCTCATATACTGCGTCAAGGGCGAAGGCTGGGTGGAAACGAACAGAACCGTTCAAATTCAACCTCGGCAGCTTGTCGTTATTCCATCGGAAACCCCGCATCGCTATGGTGCCTCTAATGAAAACCCGTGGTCCATTTATTGGATGCACCTTACAGGGACAGACGCCGAATCTCTGATCCGAGCCTATTCCCTGAACGTCGGACCTCTCCCTTTTACATTGAACTTGCACTCCCGGTGGATTGAAGATGTTGAACAATGTTATGCCTTGTTGTCGGATAAACCGTACGCCATGAACAATCAGATCTATGTGTCACAGTGTATCCGGCACCTCATTAGTCACGTCGGCTTTAGTTTGATGCATTCGCTTCAAGACAATAAAAACGAACGATATCTGGAACAGGCCGTGCAATACATGACGGAGCGGCTGACGGAGTCCCTTTCGCTTCCCGATTTGGCAAGTCATTTAGGGTTATCCAAACAACATCTGATCTACCTGTTCAACAAGGAAACCGGCGTGCCTCCTATTGAATTCTACCTCAGACTTAAAATGCAGCGTGCTGGACAAATGTTGTCCTTAACCTCTAAAAGCGTCAAAGAAATTTCCGGAGCTGTCGGTATGAAGGACCCCTATTATTTCTCCAGATTATTCAAAAAAATAATGGGATGCTCCCCGACCGAATATCGGAGCATCCCAAAAGGTTGATATAACATATAAGAAATGAAGACAACCGTATCACGGAACCAAGTTATCGGTGAAATAACCGACATAACTGGTTAATGAACCGCTCGTCACCGAAAATCCGGTAGGTCTTTCAACATGTAAACGAATGTCATCCCATCTGGTCTGAGGGATGTCCATAAAATGTAATACGCATCGCTCTCCAGGTTCCAACTCGGGAATTTCTTGTTCATAAAAATCACCGTGTGGATCAATAAGCCTTAAAGTATATCCAGATGTCCTATAAGATGGGATGTCATCCGAAGTTTCTATAGTTACTGCCACCTTACCCGCACCATTTTCCAAATTTACGGCAACGCGAATCGGGGAAGCCAATTGACGCAGGGCTTCATATGAAGGCTTGGGCGTGCCATCCAAAGTCATGGAACCGTGTACACGTTGGCGCAGCATGCCTTCCCCTGCTTCGCCCATCTGTGTCCGATAATCGTTCAGACTGAAATAGATAAGGGCAGCAATCCCAGGGTGTTTCCGGTATTCCGTCGTGTTGTCCGTCAGGATTTGCTTTCGTCGTTCGTCTCCACCCTCGTAAGCAGGTTCACATAGTCCATACTCGGCAACGATCACAGGTTTATCTTTATGAGCCTCTGTAATGGTTCGAATCACCGCGGGTCTGTCCAAATCGCCGTGCCACGTTCCAATGTAATCATTCCACATGATAACATCGCCTACACCCGTCGCATCCTGGGAGGGATTTTCATGCACCGTATTGGAAACGTAGTTCATAAATCGGGTGTCATCCAGTTCGCGAACAAGCGTTTTTAATTGTTCAAAATAACGGACCGTGACCGCAGATTGCCCGTTTACCTCGTTGCCTAGCCCCCAAGCATAGATACATGGATGGTTGTAGTGTCGATGAATCATTTCCTGGGCATGCTGCATGGAGGTCTGGAGCCATTCGTCGTCAGGATCATGCGGCGTTTGCCAGTGGGGAATCTCCTCCTGTACTAATAAACCGTTTCGATCACACCATTCCAGCAGCTTGCGATCTTGCTGCCAATGAAAACGGGTGATGACGCAATTGGCTTCTTTAATATGTCGGAGCATCTCTTCAAGTTGGCTCGACGTTTCAGCCATCCCTCGATCCGGATGTGATCCAGGCATCCATTCGACCCCCATAAGACGCACCGGCTCTCGGTTAAGCAGCAGTGTACTTCCTTCTGAACGAATCTCTCTGAAACCAACCTCAATCGATACCTCATCCGAGAGTATATCCCCCGAGTATAAAGCAAGATCCACCTTGTACAAATGAGGATGGTCGAAATGCCACAATTTTGGGCTGTCCACCTTGATATCTTTAAAGCGTAAAATGCCTTTGTTGCTAAGGATCTCCCATTGCTCTGAAATTTGTGCGCCATCTTCACTCGCTGCGGTCACGACAAGCCTTAGAGAGGTGCTATTCGCCGCCTCCCCACTCTCCCACAAATGAATCTCGCCTGATAATAAACCGTACGGAGAGCAACGCCTGTCTCCTTCTTCGTTAAAGACAGGAACGGCCTGGATTTTGGCATAATCGATCGCTGCGCGACCGCTAACGATAAGCGATACGCCGCGTATAATTCCGCCATCGTCCGCCCAATCAAAGCTATTCCCTACGGGTAGGGCTGTCTGACTGTTCTCATTATTTGCCGATACCACAATCCTGTTGTTTTCTCCAAAGATGATGGCGCTTGAGATGTCTAAAACAAACGCGGTGTAACCTGAATCGGCATGTTCTCCTACCTTCTGTCCATTGATCCATACAACGGCATCACGATACACCGCATCAAACTGCAGACGAAGCAACCTGCCTTCCCATTCAGGAGGTGCAAAAAAAGTGCGGCTGTACCAGCCTGTGCCACGAAACTCCTGCAAACCCTTTTGCACATTCCATGTGTGCGGGATTTGAATGTTCTCACCCATGGAAGGGCCATGTTCATGCCATTTCAGTTTCAACCCTTCATTCTTTAGATCTGCCTGAAATGTCCAGGATTCTTCCAACGGAATATTTAATCTGCCGTGCATGCGATTTCCCCTCTTTCTCACATTTGTGCTTTATTATAGGGAAGCAGAACGCTCAAAGCCATTGAGCATCTTCTGATTGCATGGACAATATGCTGGACTTTTCTCAGGCGAGTATCACTCTCCCTGCATTCTGCGATATTCGGTCGGAGAGAAGCCGTTGCGCTTCTTGAACGTTTTGCTGAACTGGTAGACGTCAGAGTACCCACATGCTCTCGCTATGTCCGTGACGGAATCACCTGTGTACCGGAGTCGGCGAACGGCATGCTCATTGCGAAGCTGATCCAGGTACTGCTTGGGACTGCACCCGTACCTGTCTGCGAAGGTTCTGCGTAAGTAAACAGGAGAGAAACCCGTCTGCTCCGCCAATTCGGTGATGCGAAACTCGGTGGCAAATTCCGTATCCAGTTTCTCTTTGAACCTGCGAAGAGCCGCTGTTATTCCTTCCTCACCGCTGTGTCTTCCCCCTGCTTCCGCCGCCTCGTGTACCTCTTGCACCAAGCGATACCAGACCGATTTCACTCGTGCTTCCCGCACAAGATCCCCAGGTACCCATTCCCTTTCCGCTTCCCGGAACAGTTCCCCGATCTTCCCCGTACGCTCACTCTGTAAAGGCAAAAGAAAGGGCAGTCGCAGCCGCTCGATCGGCTCCGGCCCAACCCATTCATTCTCATTTTTCCTTAACGAAGCGCAATCGAAGAGCAGCATCGTCATTCGGAGTGGATGCGCCTCGGAAGACTTCATATAAAGAGGCAGCCCGGGCCAAAGGTAGACCAATGTGCCCCCCTCCACTTCCACGTCCCTCTCCTCGCAACGAAAAATCCCCTTGCCGCTGTAAATGTAATAAAAGGTGTGCCCGGATACGGTCTGCCGAATATCTTCCCAGCCTGGCAGCGCCGGCTTGGCGATGACCCAGTGCAGATGCACCACCATATTTCCCAAAGCATACTCCATAGATACTTCCCTTCTTTATTTGTATCATTTTTGACAAATGATTAAGATTGTTTTTACCATTGTCGCTTCATTGCTACGAATGCTAAACTCCGAACATACAGACCATCGATTATAGATGTTCTACTGGAAAAATGAATTGGAGATGATGAAATTGATCCGCACGTTTCAGCAGCATCGACGTAGAGAATGCCAACTGCTTGATGGATTATGGGATTTCGTTTTTGACAAGGATGACATTGGATTATCGGAAGATTGGCACAGGAACTTCCCTTCCAACCACGATCGCATCCCCGTGCCAGCCTGTTGGAATAACGAGCTTGGCAAATTCGACTACGAAGGAGTAGCATGGTACCGCACGTGGGTAACCCTTGATGATATCAGCCATCTGCGTCTACTGTTCCACGCTGTGATGGGACATGCCGATGTGTACTGGGATGGACAGCATCTGGGATACCATTATGGTGGATTTACTCCTTTTGACTTTACGATTCCTAGCGTGACTGCCGGAGTCCACGAACTCGTCGTCCGCACAGACAGTACGCTGGGGACGAACACGTTGCCATACCATATCGTGGACTGGTTTCATTACGGCGGAATCATTCGACCCGTTGAGGTTCAGCGCTTACCTGATGTTTGGATCGAGGGGATGCGCATTACCTATGACATGAAAGAAGATTCCAGCACTGACGTCCAAATCCGGCTCACGCTCCGCTCCATGTCGGATACTCCAGTCGAAGTGCCCGTATCCTTCTATAGGAATGATGAGATATTTCGAAATGATAACGCTTACCTCCCAGCTAAGGGTAGCATGGAACTCGTTGTGGAACAAGCCTGGTCAGACCTCAAGCGATGGGAACCGGAAAACCCGGCCCTTTACATGATCAGAGCCGTAGCCGGCCATGACGACCTTACAGACCGCATCGGGTTCCGTACCGTGGAGGCCCGGAACAAGAAGATTTGGCTCAACGGCAGGGAGCTTTATTTGCAGGGAGTTAACCGCCACGAAGAGCACCCCGAATGGGGCTTCGCATTTCCCAACAAATTGATGACCAAAGAGCTCGATATCATCCTGCAGATGGGATGCAACACTGTACGCGGGTCACATTACCCCCAAAGTGAATATTGGCTCGATCTGCTGGATGAGCGAGGCGTACTCTTCTGGAGCGAGATTCCGATTTGGGGCGCAGCGTTCCCGGCGGAACATACGGACGACCCGCTCTTCGTAAAACGTGCGATGACCATGATGGATGAGATGATCGAGCGAGATCTTCACCATCCCTCGATCCTGTTCTGGTCTGTCCATAATGAAATTGATACACGTTCCAAAGAGGCCTATGAATTGTCCATCAAGATGACAGAGCTTGTTAGGAGCAAGGATCCGTCAAGGCTGGTGGCTTATGCCACGATGCACCCTATGACAGACATCTGCCTTGGACTATTCGACGTTATCGGAATCAACTATTATGGCGGATGGTATTTCGGACATGTCGAGTTCGAAGAGATGCTCGAAATCTTTCACGAGCGCTGCAAGGAATATGGAGCAGAGCAAACCCCTGTGCTGATGACCGAGTTTGGCGGAGCAGGCGTATACGGCGATTCCGGCTGGGAACCCCGCCTATTCAGCGAGGACTACCAGGCGGATCTACTCGGAAAGTCGCTGAAGCTCTTCCGGGCCGATCCGAAGATTAGCGGAACTTATGTGTGGCAATTTGCAGATACAAGGGCTCAACTTCAGAGTCATTTTCCCCACTTCAGAGACCGGGCACGCTCCTTCAACAACAAAGGACTGGTCAACGAATATCGCAAACCAAAGCTGGCCTATCGCGTAGTCAAGGGCATTTATACCGACCATAACGATCCATACGACTGGGGCTCCACATTGAGATGATAAGCAAAGGGCTATCCCTGGAAGGGATGGCCCCTCCAGATCAAAAAACGTCATTCCAAATTGATGAATACCATGATGGAGAATGAGGAGGACGATTTGTTCATGTTCATGTACACGCGAAAGATGAGCAGGCATGCCGTTGTTTTAATGATCTTGGGACTGTTTACGACTACGCTGGCTGCGTGCAGCGAAGGAGGAGCTGAGCCAACAGACTCGTCAGGAGTAGAGCAGAATCAACCGCTAACCCAATTAACGTATTGGGTGGACTTGTTTCCGGATGCTGCTGCCATTATGAAAAGTTATGGAGAAGTAACTGCCTGGAAGGAAATTGAAGCCAAAACCGGTGTGAAAATCGAATTTCAGCACCCGGCACAAGGCCAACTCGGAGAACAATTCAACTTAATGGTAGCATCGAATAAGCTGCCTGATGTTGTAGATTATGGATGGAACGCATACCCAGGCGGCGCACAGAAAGCAATCCGAGATAAAAAACTCATCCCATTGAATGATTACTTGGATCATGCCCCCAACCTGAAAAAACTGCTGGACGATCATCCGGAATGGAGAAAAATGGCTTCCACAGATCATGGGGATCTCATTGGCTTCCCGTTCATTCGTGAGGATGTCACCCAACAAGTGTTCCTGGGACCTGCAATACGCAAAGACTGGCTGGACCAATTAAATTTGTCGGTACCCACGACAATCGATGAATGGCACACCGTTTTGAAAGCGTTTAAAGAACGGGACCCGAACGGTAATGGTGAAGCGGATGAAATTCCGATTCTAATTTCGGCAGGAGAATTAACTTTTGCGGGTGCCTTCGGGACACCTAACGATTTCTACCGGGAGAAGGATACTGTCAAATACGGGCCGATTGAACCCGGCTTCAAGGAATACCTCGCCACAATGAACCAATGGTATAACGAAGGTCTGCTCGACAAGGACTTTGCGACGACGGATGCCAAAATGACCGATGCCAAAATAACAGGCAATCAGGTGGGGTCGGCGGTCCTGTTTCTCAATGGCGGCATTGGAAAATACATGGACTTGATGGCGCAAAGCCAACCGGATTTCAAATTGGTCGGAACCCCCTATCCGACATTAAATCCTGGCGAAAAGCCGGTCTTCGGACATATGGATAATCCCGTTACCGGCATCTTCGCAGCCATAACCGGAAGCAACCAAAACGTTGTTGGTACCGTGAAATTTCTGGATTATTTATACAGTGAAGAAGGAAAACTCATTATGAACTTCGGCAAAGAAGGCGAAACATACACGCTCGTTGACGGCCAACCCCGGTATACGGATGCGATTTTGAATAATCCTGACGGACTGCCGATTTCCCAAGCCTTCAGGAAGCATATTATGGGCGCTACCTCCGGTCCTTTTGTGCAGGATGTACGTCACACGCAGCAGTATACGACCAAGCCGGAACAAAAAGAGGCCATGACGTTGTGGTCAAACACTACACAGGAAAAAAGAATGCCTCCCGTTAGTATCTCTGTAGAAGATAGCAGCCGATACTCCTCGATCATGACCGACGTCAATACATTTAAAGACGAAATGATTCTGAAATTTATTATGGGTACGGAACCGCTTGATCATTTCGATAATTATGTAGAAATGCTGAAAGGGTTAGGCATCGAGGAAGCGATCCAAATCCAACAAGCAGCTTTGGAAAGATACAACAACCGATAAGCAAAGCTTACCATTCCGGAATATGACGAGCATGCATGTCATATTCCGGACATCCGGGAGGGAGAATTTGTGCCTGATTTAGACAGAAACGCTGTACAAGCAGCAGCCAGAATGCCCGCGGAAAGCAAAAAAAGGATCATCATGAGGGACTTGGTTCGTAATCGCTACATTTATTTGATGCTTGTTCCCGTTATTGTTTATTACGCCATCTTCCATTATGGTCCTATGTACGGCTTGCTCATTGCTTTTAAGGATTACGGGATCGCAGATGGCGTATGGGAAAGTCCTTGGGTCGGTTTTACCCATTTTAAGAACTTTTTTGAAAACCCTTACTTTTGGCGTCTTCTTCGCAATACCTTAATGATCAGTATTTATGAATTGTTGTTTGCATTTCCTGCCCCGATCATCCTTGCTCTATTGCTGAATGAGATACGTCTTGTCATTTTCAAACGAGTCGTACAGACGATTAGTTATCTTCCCCACTTTATTTCAATCGTGGTCGTAGCCGGCATGCTTGTTGACTTTGCTGCCCGTGATGGCCTGGTGAATAACATGCTCGGCTTTTTTGGATACGAGCCCATCGCATTCCTGCAGGAGCCGGGATGGTTTCGCTCGATCTATGTATCCTCCGGGATCTGGCAAGGAATCGGCTGGGGTTCCATTATCTATCTCGCCGCCATGTCCTCCATTGATCCTACGCTGTACGATGCGGCTCGTATTGATGGTGCAGGACGTTGGAAGCAAACCTTGCATATCACGATTCCAGGCATTATGCCTACCATAGTCATCTTGTTTATCCTTAATATAGGATCCATGCTTTCCGTGGGAAGCGAAAAAATCATTCTGTTATACAACCCGCTTACTTACGAAACGGCTGATGTCATTTCAACCTATGTTTACAGAAAAGGTATTCTTGGAGCCGATTTCGGATATTCCGCTGCAGTAGGTTTATTCAATTCGGTCATCAGCTTCATTTTGCTCATACTCGCGAATACGATCAGCAAGCGAGTAAGCGAACATAGACTGTGGTAAAGGGGATCGTGAAAAATGACATATAAACGTTCTCTGGGTGAAACGGTATTTTCATGGTTTAATATTTGCTTTATGCTTTTACTCTGCTTCGTTACGCTCTATCCATTTATTTATATCCTGTTTGCATCTCTAAGCAATCCTGCAGAAATGGCCCAGTTTCGCGGCATGCTGTTCTACCCGCAAGGATTTAGTTTCGCTGCTTACAAAGCGGTACTGGAAAATCCCATGGTTGCAACCGGGTACCGGAATACGCTCTTCTATGTCACAGCAGGTACGGCCATCAATTTGGTGATGACAACGCTCGGTGCCTATGCCCTCTCCCGTCGCAACGTTTATTTCAAAAACCACATCATGCTCATCATCGTGATTACTATGGTGTTCAGCGGGGGACTTATTCCTTCTTACCTGCTGATCAATCATCTCGGGATGTTGAATACACCTTGGGCACTTCTCTTGCCAGGGGCCATCAATTCGTTCAATTTGATTATTATGCGAACCGCATTTCAAGGCATCCCGGCAAGTTTGGAGGAATCCGCGCGCATCGACGGAGCGAATGACTGGGTTATTATGACAAGAATTATTATTCCCCTGTCCATGCCCGTCATTGCCGTCATGATTTTATGGTACGCCGTAGGCCATTGGAATTCGTATTTCAATGCATTGATTTATTTGCGGGACCGGGAATGGTTCCCTCTTCAGCTGGTGCTCAGGGAGATTCTGATTTCCAACAGTACAGACAGCATGATGACAGGAGCAGCAGCCGGCGATCGTCTGGATATCGGGATAACGATAAAATACGCGACGATCATTGTGTCTACACTGCCGATCCTGATCCTGTATCCGTTTCTGCAAAAATATTTTGTGCACGGCGTTATGATCGGTGCGCTCAAAGAATAATGGACAGATGGTTTCAAGGTTGCACACATTTGCTGCAAAACCTTGAAACCATTTTTGCCAAAAGCGTGATATATCTAAATTCAAAACAATCTGGGGATAACAGTGATCGGAAGATGGTTCTGACCACGTAGTGACTCCGTGTAAAAATCATCGGTTCAACTTATATAGGGACCCTGGGCAGCTATTTCATAAATAAGGCACTGAAAATCACGACATCCTGCAAGAAATGGATCGTTAGCGCCCAGAAAAATCCTTTTGTTTCTAACATTGATTTGGCCAAAAACCATCCGATAAAAGCAGCCATCAATACGCCTGGTATCCCGCCCGGATTTCCAAAATAATGAACGATACCAAAGATCGATGCGGCTAATCCTTGCGCTACATACGGAGAAAATCCATATCTGCTAACAACGGCAACAAACGAAAACCGAAAGATGATTTCTTCTGAAAAAGCATTCATAAGCGCAAATAGAAGGATGAGTATAACCCCGGGATATAGCTCCAGACTTACGCCCCCTCCATGAACCACTTGGAAGTAGATGACGACAGACGTTACCAACGTAATCACGATTGCGAAGTTTACACCTAACTTTTTCCACGTCTCCGTCTCTTTTGGCTTAACGCCAATCCACGGTTCTGGCCGGATTATTCCATCCCGCCTTTTAAGGTTTAAATACGCAAGTCCCTCTTTCCCCGCGATTCCATAGACGATGCCGATCACAATAAAAGCCAATAACAATACCGTGATTTGATAACTCATCTCTAGATTGTATCCAGCACTTTCGAATATTTTTAATAGGAGGGGCGGACTGCTTTTGAACCATACCAAGAGAGGGGCACAAGCAGCAACCACGATCGAAATGAACAGGATGGGAACGATATTGAACCGTTTTTTATTCATTCTCTTGCCCCCTGTCTGGACGGTTTAACGATTCCAACGCATGTTGGCACCATTCGATGGTCATTCGCAGATATCGCTCACCGTAGTCGAGGGTCAACAACCAGAGCTGGGCCTGTTTGCTTTCCTTGTCAGGAACACTCGCTTTAATTCCTGCAAGCATCGCAGTTAACCGCTCGCTCTCTTCTAATTCTTCCTGGAGAAAAGCGATTAATTGGGGGATATGCCGTTCATCGGAGACAAAGAGCTTCATAAGCAATTCGTTCCTGATCACAGATTCCTCCGGCGGGAGGGCTAACCATGAATCAAGCTGTTCACATCCTTGTCGCGTAACACCATAGACGATTTTACGCCTCCCCGTCTCAGCTTCTTCCACAACGGACACATAACCCTCTTGCTCCAGTTGTTTGATGCTCTTATGAATATGTCCGTAGGATTCGTTCCAGAAAAGGCCGATGCTTTCCTTCGAAAACTTTACAAGTTCGTAGGCACTCATGGGTTTAATGCGAAGTAAGCCGAGAATGGCAAAATGGGTGGTATTGATTCTTTTCATACGTCCCTCCTCCTTCACAATATATCTTTGAGATATATCCAATTAGCATAATACTCCATAAGGCTAAGGATGGCAATCCATTTAGAGAAAAAATAAGCTCAAGCCATTTTTAGCATTGGAAGCTCCACAACTTGAATTGCCGTTACTTCAACAAAAAAAGCAGCCCCGAACGGACTTCCCACACTGCTAATCAGTTAACAATGGAGTAGTTCATTCAAGGGCTACCTTTTTTATTTAATATTTACCAAGTAATCCAACCGCTTGTTCGTTTATAATTGTGAAGAAGTTCGTATTCTTCACTACGCATCAGTCGTTTCATTTTTGTTCTATAAAGGCGATAATCATCTTTTCGTGCTGCTTTACACTCTTTGTTGTAATGAACGCTCTTGATTCCTTTACGGAAATCTTTAAGCTTCTCTCTCCTTGGATCAATGGGCTTCCTGTTGATCTCCAGACTACGCTGCTTCTCATCTTCCCAGGATTGAATCTCTTCACGCGTAAACATCTTCATCCCCGTTGTGCCGGGTTAGATTTTGGCTTTTGAAGCCATGACCTTAGACACAACTAATAGAAGAAGATCTTCGGATTGAACATGAAATCACCTCGGTTTTTATTCAACCTAATTTTAACATATGGTAGCAGATTGGTGCATGGCCTGAAGGTGGCTGCATAACGTTTAGATATCCATTTAATCGGCAACCGGTTCAAGTTCTCAGAATGACTCAAGATTTATATTTATGGATTAATTGTTGGATCGCTTGTCGAACATCACCATGAAATAAACCTCCATGATAACAAATCAGCTGCTCGATATCGTAGTCAAGCAATCGCTGTACCGATCGTACGGCCTCATCCAGATCCATTGTATACTGGGGATTAGCAATGGCGAGCTCGCCTTCCTCGATGACGGCGGCGTCTGCAGCGATCAGTGTTTTACTGGCTGGCAAATATAATGAGATGTGCCCGGGCATATGACCTGGCGTGTGGATGATCTTAATCCCGCCGCACCAAGGCAGCCAATCCTCATCGGCTACCGTCCGGTCAACGGCAACCGGCTCGATCGACTTCAAGAGGCGAATAAATTGCTCCGCATATGGCTTTGCTTCATCGGTCAATGCGTCAAACGTTGATTCTGCCTGTTCAAGCCGCAATGATTTTTTCGTTCCTTCAATGTAAGGCGCTTCTAGCTCGTAAGCAACGATTTCGATGTGTGGATGCGCCCTCTTCAAAGCAGCGACTGACCCCATATGATCCATATCGTGATGCGTCACGATCAGTTTAGTCATTGAATCGAGAGTAACGTTATACCGGTTAGCCGCTTTTTCAATAAGAGGCATGAAATCGGGATAACCGCAGTCGATAAGAATCGTGTCAAACTCATCTTGAAGAAGGATTGGGGTAATGACCTGTTTTTGTCCGTTATATTCAAACTCAATATCAAGTAGATGATAAGTACTCATCAACATACCTCCTAACTAAACAACAATAATTATTGCATATTATTAACACATGACCTTCTCCTGCGATACGAAGCGCCGAAAGCCCCCATAGCCCCTGCGTCATCACGCTCCAAATGAAATTTCACCGTCATACGGTGCCCTTCTTCATTAATCTCCGCCACCGCCGCAGGATGAGCAGCTGGATGAGCTGCAAGAAGAATCTGAGGATGATCCGGAACCTCCGGATGAACCACTGCTGTCTGTGCAATGATCTGCATAACAGCTGGCACTGCTCGTGCAACTGCTGTTTGACGAAGACCCGGAGGCAGTCTTTTCCTGCGGGAGGATTTCCTGCTCCAGGCGACCCATGCGCACCCCGTATGTCGCTTCATGATGTATGGAATGGTACACCATGGCACTCGCCATGAGAAGAGCCACATCGCCCGTACCCGGAGATTCAAGAGAGAGTTCATTTGCGCTTAGACTTGCCGATCTTTGCAGTTTTTCAATCAAGTAGGTAATAACCTGCGCAGCTTCAGGACTCTCCTGCATGCGCCTGGCATGGAAGAGTTGATTCACCAGTTCGGACGGGTCTCCCTGCGCGATCAACTTTTGCACATCACCGGATAACGGATACCTGAAGAAATCGCCCCAGATCACGGAACTATAGGGAGTAAACGCGAATAATTGACAGTACACCCAGTCAAACCAGGCACGTGCTCCTGGCGTTTCGCGGCGGGTAACAGCCGGCTCATGATGTACAGTGGAACCCATAAACTCTGCGCAAAAGTCAGCGTAGGATCTCGTAAACATCAGCATTTCATGCCAAAATTCGTCTACCTCCTCGCTGAACATGGGCACCTGCTTAAGTAAAGAAGCCATAATGAAGTATCTCTTCAGCTCCAGCAGCTTCCATCGATATTCGTGCGTTGTCATATGAGGATATTCCTGTCCCATACGGATCTTCAGTTTGTTGGAAAAATGTTTATTGAAACTCTTTTCCAATTGAAGAACGGTTTGTTTATAGGAGACCTCTTCGCGAAGTCCAAGATTCAAAGGTAACTTTTTGCGTCTGTACGTCACTTTTGCATGCCTTCTGCGGCTTCCCGCCGGACGGAAAATTCTGATCTTACGCCGAATCAAATATACCCCAATAACCAATAAAATGGCTGCGATGTAGTAGTAGATAGGCACAGCGCCTCTCCTCTCCGTTGATATCGTTTCTATGTATGGGTTAAACTCTCACTATTATAAATGACGACCGGTAATGACTAAAAGAGCCCTTTGGCATAAATGCCAGGGATGTATGTTTCTATGCCTGCCCATTCCTTCAAAAATCCAACGTTCAGGGAATTTACCCCTAACCTACGAAATTGCTCGAACATCGAATACAAGCAGGAGTTGGTCTGCTGGTTTGACTTGTCATCTGATATAACAATTATCAATACTAGTCAATAAACCTATTTTTGTGATTGCTACTCTCTCCATTGGACATAGCCACGCCACCGACCTGTGCCAGTGCTTCCAACAGATTTTTTATCTTCATCAATTTCCTCCAAGATTCGATCAACCCATAGAAATGGATTTCTATGCGGTATTACCTCTTGTATTCTTTCAACATCAAACATGATTGCCTTCTCTTGTAGTTTATTTAAAAACCGATTCAAGTAAATTCCGGGACATCTTAGATGCTTATCTAATCGGAAATAAGAACATGTTCTTGTCCCTCGACATTTAATGACCAATTAATGGTATGATTATAATACCCTGTTTTCGTTTTTTATTTTGCCGACCAGTCGACTAAATTTTCAGTGAGGTGCAGCTATGGAGCCTGTTATCCGAGAACTTAAATCCAGTTTTGAGAGTCTGGATCCCTCCGAAATTGAGCAATCCGAATACTTGTCGAATCTAACAACCGAAAGACTTCGGCTGATCCCCTATCCGAACTTCGCTATCGAATTTGACAGTCCTTTATACCTCTTCCGGTTTGAAGATCGAACGCTTGCGATATTCGGACATGATCTCGGTGGTTATTACGCGGTCGATCTCGAGAGTGGCACCGTAACATATATCCACCAGGAAGACGCCCTTTACCGGCTGCAATTTTGCAATTCAAGCTTTGATTCTTTTTTGCAATTTCACAACTTGTTTATGCAGCAGGTAAAGTGGCGAATTGAATCCGGCAACGATCCGCAAAAAGCGGTGGAAGCGCTGGAAACAGAGTTCAGACGCTATGATTCTCAAGCCACGGAAAACGACGATTCCTTTTGGCCGATGCGTTTGTACGAGCTTTCCGACGACCTGTTTCCGCTGAATGATCTGCGTATAAACTTTTACCGATCGATCCTCGACAAAACGAAATGAGATCGTTACCGATACCGCGAAACGTTTTTCCGTGACGATCGCTAAAATGTCCGTATTGCGTTTTTGTTGTATTTATGCACCAATTCTTCCCTTAGTGGACTATCTTGTCTAGTATATAAAGCATCTTCGTTTCGCCATAGATCAAACCAGGGAATGGCCTCATTCTCTACAAATAACAATATTTGATTTGCACATCTATTTATAGAATCCTCATCTTTATGATACCTGAAGTTATAATGTATTGAATATTCATTTTTGTATCCATTTGCTTGGATTCCGTTTAAAGCTATAAAGTCCAGATCATCTAATAGAAATCGTATCCCCGTATGAACTCTATAGAAAGGACCAGATCTCAATTTATGCAGATGGATAAACTCAATTCTTTCTTCGTATATCCTTGTATAAAAGCTCGGCTTAGTTCTAAAAAAGCCATGGGGCAATAATAATTCTCTTATATAGGTTGAACCAATGATTTTTACACAGAGACACTACCGCGGTCAGAACCATCTTCCGATCGCTGTTATCCCCAGATTTCTTTGATCCCCTTTTTCAAGGGGAACATCCGGTGATCAGCCTATGCTTCCGATGCAGCTTTCTTACAGAAAGCTTTTAAGCGACCGCTTCGCTTCTCCAGATTCTTTCTGCCCTCTTCGTTATCGTGTAAATTTCCGGTTCAATCTATATAGTCTCTTTTTTACGAGTCCTCCATGCTTTTTCTCAGGGAATTTATCTTTCATTGCGATCATGTCCCCTTCTTCAGTGGCTCGTCTATGTCTAAATTCATGATTACTTTCAGAAGGAGTATCCTCCAGCATTTAAGTACTCTTGGTTCCACTCGTGTACAGGAACTGGAGTAATGCAATTCATATAATACTCCTTATACTTATCCAGCCCGAAATTAACAGAGTATGACCAGTAGAGCCTATGCATCAAATCTTTAGCTGTATGTAATGCGGTTAGTTCATAAGGCTCTAATCGTTCAAGTGGATTCGCGGGATAGATATCCGTTTCCACGATGGGATTTCCCATTCCCAAATCGCCGATTCCTGGATCAATATACACCAGATTGAATCGAGTAGAACATGAATCCGGACGATTTCCAAAATCTTGGCTAATATAATGTTTGGGTACATCCACATCTGTTTTAGGAGCTATGGCTGCATCTTTCAATTTTTGCTATGCGGTCAACTTTACAGCTGAATTCAACACTCGGATCACTCGAAATTCTTGAATATCCTGTAATTTAACCTCATCCCAAGCAGAGATTGAATTCTCCAAAAAGATATTAAACATGATAATATAAGGCTTTTTGAGTAATTGAACAACTGTTGAAACTGAGTCTGTCACAGGTACAAAATAAACATCATTTTCTTTCCAGCTGAATCGATTTAACATAATGTCTGGCGCCCCCTTTAGATCCATTTTTGTAGTTGTAGAAGAGACCCTTTTCTACTATATAGGTTTGAACCAATGATTTTTACACAGAGACACTACGCGGTCAGAACCTTCTTCCGATCGCTGTTATCCCCAGATTTCTTTGATCCCCTTTTTCAAGGGGAAAATCCGGTGATAAATGCGACCGCTTCGCTTCTCCAGATTCTTTCTGCCCTCTTCGTTATCGTGTAAATTCCGGTTCACTCTATATAGTACATCGTCTTTGGAGAGTAGAAGGCATGCCTGGTCTTATGGCTACTTATGAATTTACCGCTATTTATTTTATCCTATATGATTTTGTAAATGTATTCGCCACATGGACTTCATTCGCTTGTCTTCAGCAATATTCTCATAGAGGATATGCTCCTTCCCTGCTTGTTTAAACCAATCGCGTAATGCTGCAATCCTTCCTTTATTAAAATCAATAAACTGAAAATCTAGTTGTTGTAAGTGCTCCATTTCAAGTAATGCCTCTAAATCCTTGGCTTTAATACTTGTAGAAATCTGCCTTAATTCTAACATTTCAAGAAGGGGGGCTGACCACAAAAGATCTATATGTTTTAACGCTTTCATATTATCCAGTTCCAACTGTCTAAGGTTATGCATTTTAGAGAAGTCACATAAAGCCTCCACCTTAGATAAGGACAATCGTAAATAAGTAAGATTATGCATTGAAGCTATATCATCCAGATTCGTTAAGTTTCGTATATTTGCTAAGCTAAGCATTTTAACTGTAGAATTCGCAAGTGCTGCTAGGGAACCTTTCAAAGTACAATCATGAATAAAGAGACACTCCAATTTGGTTAACTGACGAACAAAATCAACTTCATGAATAGTAGTACTCAAAATGAGCGTGTCAAGTTCAGTTGCATCGCCGATCGGTGTTAAGTCTACAAATTCCCCATTTAATGAAAGATATTGAAGATTTCTAAAGTTAGAAGTAAAGTTTAAGTTTACCGGCTTTTTACTTGTAATTGATAAAAATTGCAATCGCTCTAGTTTACCAAGTATACTCAAATCAATATGATGTTGAAGGTTTAATTGTAAAGCTGTTATATGCTTTAAGTCAGCGATGATCTGTAATAATTCCTCTGTATAGCGCCCTTTCATATCAATTTGACGAATAGACAATACTAAATCCGGACGTTTAGCAAATACATGCTTATCTAATTCTTGTAAATCTTCGAGCTTATCTATATCAATGACAAACGAAATAAGCGCCCGATGTCCCAGTTGCTTAATCGCTTTATTCATTTTCCCTATTGTCCAAGGTGCACCATGCATAGAGCTCGTCCATACTTCTCCCATAACGACTCCCCCAATTGTTTTATGCTACCCATAATCTACCTAAATATTATTGTTAACCAAGCGATCAGAATCTCTATCTGAGATAGTTTTAATTTTACTGCATTTTACAGCGAATCCATATGGGGAGCAAGTTTATGGTTTATTTCTCCTTTAGAGCATCCTTCCTTGGGCTATTCTCTCTCCTAAAATAGCGGCTTCAATGGGATCATGTTCTTGTCCCTCGACAGAAAACAGACCCGCTATGATCGGTAGCGGGTCTGTTCTTCATTTCCATATCTGTACAAGAACGTGCTATTCTACAGTTTTAGGCCGATCTTTTGTTTTTGTTGTAGATATCGAAAGCTACGGCAAGCAGAAGCACCAAACCTTTGATTCCCTGCTGCCAGTCAATGCCCAAACCAATGAGGGACATCCCGTTATTCAGTACCCCCATTACCAAACCGCCGATGATTGCTCCAAACACGGTTCCAATGCCACCGGAAGCTGAAGCCCCGCCGATAAAGCAGGCTGCAATGGCATCCAATTCGAAGTTGGTACCCGCTCTTGGAGTGGCCGCGTTCAGACGGGCAGCGAAGATCAGACCGGAAACGGCGGCGAGCACGCCCATGTTTACAAATACCCAGAATGTCACTTTTTTGGTTTTGACTCCGGACAGTCCTGCAGCCTTTTCATTTCCTCCAAGCGCGTATACATGACGTCCCATTACAGTACGGTTCATGACAAAGGAATAAACGATGATCAGTACAAACAGCAGGATCAAAATATTCGGAATTCCGGCGTAACTTGCCAACACGAAGGTAAACAGGTTCGTCACCGCAGCCACCACAATCAGTTTGAGCAGGAAAAGCCCCTGCGATACGACCGCGAATCCGTATTTCCGCTGGGAGCGGCGTTCCCGCAGTTCATTCACGATGTACCAGACCGTAAGCGCAACGCCGACAAGGATCGAGATGAGCCCGAAACCCGAGAATTGAATATCAGGCAGGAACCCGGAGCTAATCTTTTGGAATCCTCCCGGAAAAGGAGAGATGGACTGCCCTTCGAGCACGATCATCGTCAACCCGCGGAAGAGCAGCATGCCCGCAAGGGTCACGATAAACGCAGGGATCCGCACATAGGCGATCCAGAAGCCCTGCCAGGCTCCGATTAACGCCCCGACCAGCAAAGAAGCGATCACCGCCATCCAGGCCGGAAGCTGCCAGTCGACCATCATGATTGCTGCCACTGCACCGACAAAGGCTGCAACGGAACCTACCGACAGGTCAATATGTCCGGTAATAATGACCAGTACCATCCCGATGGCGAGCACAAGAATATAGCTGTTCTGCAGGATCAGATTCGTAATATTGATCGGTTTCAGTAAGAGCCCGCCAGTCAGCAGCTCGAACAAGATCATAATGACAACCAGGGCGATGATCATCCCGTATTGGCGTATATTGTTTTTGAACAGTTTAGTTAGCATTTCCATGCTTCTCGCCTCCAGACTTCGTCATATATCTCATCAACGTTTCCTGCGTAGCTTCTTCGCGGCTGACTTCTCCCGTGATGCGCCCGGCATTCATGACATAAATCCGGTCACACAAGCCCAGAACCTCCGGAAGCTCGGATGAGATCACCAGCACGCCCTTGCCCTCTGCAGCAAGGCGGTGAATAATGGTATAGATTTCGAATTTGGCGCCCACATCGATTCCGCGGGTCGGTTCATCCAGAATGAGAATATCCGGACCGGCAAAAATCCATTTGCTCAGCACCACTTTCTGCTGATTGCCACCGCTCAGGTTTCCGGTTTTCTGCAAAATGCTCGGTGCTTTGATATTCATGCTTTTCTTCATTTCTTCGGCAACCAGCACTTCTTCACGTTCGTTCACAACTGCATTTTTGGTCAGCTTGCTCAGACCGGTCAGTGAGATATTGCGTTTGATATCATCCATAAGAATGAGCCCGTATTCCTTCCGATCCTCCGTCACGTAGGCAAAACCATTTTGAATCGCCTCCGTTACGCTGTTGTTCTGAATCGGTTTGCCATCCTTGATCAGCTGGCCCGATATGTTTCGTCCATAAGATTTGCCGAAGATGCTCATGGCCAGCTCCGTACGTCCCGCCCCCATCAGACCGGCAATGCCCACGATCTCGCCACGCCGGATGTTCATGTTGACCTGATCCAGCACCTTGCGTTCGGCATGATGCTCGTGATAAACGGTCCAGTCCTTCACTTCCAATATGACTTTACCGATATTGGCATGACGTTCCGGGTAGCGGCTTGTCAGGTCACGGCCCACCATTCCGCTGATAATCCGGTCTTCGGTGACGTTATCCTTTCTCATGTCCAGCGTCTCGATCGTCTTGCCGTCCCGCAATATCGTAACGGAGTCCGATACCTTGGACACTTCATTCAGCTTGTGGGAAATCAGGATACACGCAATTCCCTGCTTTTTGAATTCCAGCATTAATTGGAGCAGATTTTCGCTATCATCCTCATTAAGCGCTGCCGTTGGTTCATCCAGAATGAGCAGACGAACCTTTTTGGAGAGTGCTTTTGCAATTTCGACCAGCTGCTGTTTACCCACGCCGATGTTGGATACAAGCGTGTTCGGATTTTCGCTGAGCCCCACTTTGGAAAGCAATTCACGTGTACCGACCAACGTTTCTTTCCAGTCAATGATGCCTTTGCTGGCACGTTCATTGCCCAGAAAGATGTTCTCCGCGATGGACAGGTAAGGGATCAGCGCGAGCTCCTGATGGATAATGACGATCCCCAGATCCTCGCTCTGCTTGATATTTTTGAACTCGCATGTTTTGCCCTGAAACAAAATATCCCCTTCGTACGTTCCATGTGGATATACACCGCTAAGCACTTTCATCAGCGTGGATTTTCCTGCACCGTTCTCACCGCACAGCGAATGAATTTCGCCTTCCCGGACCTTGAGATTGACGTTCTCCAGTGCTTTGACCCCAGGAAAGGTTTTGGTAATGCCCTTCATTTCCAATATGATTCCGGTCATGGGATTTGCTCCTTTCCATTATTATTTCAATCCAATTTCTTCTTTGGTGTAATATCCGGTGCCTACAATGTCCTTCTCCACGTTTGTGCGATCCACTGAAATCGGATCCAGCAAATAGGCTGGTACGATCTTAATTCCGTTGTTATATGACTTTTCGTCATTCACTTCCGCTTGTTTTCCTTGCAAAATGCTATTGGCCATCTCTACCGTTTGTTCCGCCAGCTTGCGGGTATCCTTGAATACCGTCTGCGTCTGCTCTCCCGCAACAATGGATTTGATCGAGGCCAGCTCCGCGTCCTGACCCGTAATGACGGGCAAAGGTTTACTCTTTGATCCGTATCCGACGCCTTTTAGCGACGAGATGATGCCAATGCTGATTCCGTCGTACGGGGACAAGACCGCATCCAGGTGATCTCCCGAATAATAGGCGCTGAGCAGGTTATCCATCCTCGACTGAGCCAATGCTCCATCCCAGCGCAAGGTCGCGATCTGCGCCATCGTGGTTTGGTTGCTCCGCACGACAAGCTTGCCGGAATCGATATACGGCTTCAGCACAGACATCGCACCGTCAAAGAAGAAATACGCATTGTTATCGTCGGGCGAGCCGCCAAACAGCTCAATGTTGAACGGGCCCTTGCCTTCCTTGAGGCCCAGCTTCTGCTCAATGTAAGAAGCCTGGAGCACGCCCACCTTAAAGTTGTCGAACGTCGCGTAGTACGTTAAATAGGGCGTGTTGCGAATCAGACGGTCGTAGGATATGACTTGAATGCCTTCATCGTGAGCCTTCTTGATCACATCCGTCAGCGTATTGCCATCCACGGATGCAATCACCATCACATCCACTCCCTTGGTGATCATGTTCTCAATCTGTGAAATCTGATTTTCGACCACGTCCTCAGCGTATTGCAGATCCGTTTTATACCCCTGTTCCTGAAACAAACGGACCATGTTCTCTCCGTCGCCGACCCATCGCTCGGAGGATTTGGTTGGCATGGAGATGCCGACATATCCTTTTTCCTTGCTGCCTGCCCCACTCTCAGCCAGATTGCAAGCCGACAGCATCAGGGTCATCACCAGAAGCCAGATCATCACTGCTCCTTTTTTCATATCAAGTTCCCCTTTCCTCAAAATCATGCGGATCGTGAACGAATCATAAGATAACGCTTACAACGTTCGAAGTGACCCATACTGCTTTCTGTTTCCGCCTGATCCAATCGTAGCATTATGACGTCGAGACCGTCTTTGCAGCTTTTGAACCTTTTTTATAATATTTTAACTTTTGTATAACCTGTAGAAGTTAAGGTGCTGAATCCCTTGCCTCGAGTATCGTTCATCCACCGGGTATAAAAAAAGAGCTGATCCGCTTCGCAGAAGCAGAACAACTCCGTTGCCCTTGTCCATGTCCGGTGATGTTATCCCTGGTCCGCTTGATGTTATACCAGGTCCGCGGAGGCACTGTGCCCTGTGCCCCCGTCTTTTCGGTACTGCGCAGGCGAGATCCCCATCTTTTTCTTAAACGCCGTGCTGAAATAATGCTGGGTGTCGTAACCGACCCGTTCTGCAATGCTGTGGATGGGCATCGTCGTGGAATCCAGCAGCTGCACCGCTTTACGGATGCGGGCATGCGTGACCAGGGTTACGAAAGTATCGTTCAGCTCTTTCTTGAGCACCCGGCTGAGATATACCGAGGAGACTTGCAAGCGGGCAGCGAGCGATTCAAGCGTCAGTTCCCGATCCGCGTACTCCTCATTGATGATCTGCCGAGCCCTGCGCACCAGCGGAGACAATCGGGCTTCCCCATAAACAAGTTCCCGGCATAGCCGGTAAGCATTCGGGGCCTCTTCTAATGTACCTGTATTTTGCACCACACGGGCATGAACGGCAATATTGAGGCAGGAACCGATCTGCTGTTCAATGATGCAATCCAGCTCTTCCGGAGCCGCCTGCCACAAGCAAAAGCCGATTAACCCATTCGGGTCCCTGAACAGGACATGCGGAAGTTCTCCCAGCAGTTCGCCGATAATATTCTCCACGGCAAAAAGAAACAATTGGCGGTCATTCTCCCGCATAAGGGACTGACGGGCTTCGGCCGCAGGCCAGCGGACGATCCCGAGCTGCACGGGCGGATCGGATGGCAGACGCAGGAACGCCAGCTGCTCTGTCAGATCTTTTCCTTCCGCAAGCCCTTCCAGCCACTCCAGACAAAAACGCTGACGCAAAAGCGGAATATTGCGTTCGATCTGATCCGCAGCCTGCTTAACGTAAGCGGTCCGCTTGCGTTCTTCGTCCATCCGCCGATGCAAACGCTCGAGCGCAGCATGCAGCCGCTCCGCATCTACCGGCTTTAGGATGTAATCCTCCACGCCAAGTCGCACGGCCTCCTGAGCATAAGCAAACTCATCATGACCGGAGATGATCAGACAGCGGCAGCCCGGACATTCGTCCTGAAGGCGGCGGATCAGATCAATCCCGTTCAGAAATGGCATATTCATATCCACAAGGATGATATCGATACCGAGCTGGACAGCCAGCTCCAGCGCTTCTTCACCGTCTTCCGCTTCACCGGCAACCTCCATGCCCAGCCGATCCCAATCAATGGCATCCCGTATGCCTTCGCGAATGATCGGTTCGTCATCTGCAATCAGAACTTGGTAGCGCCCTGAAGTCTGCAATGTCTGGACTCCCGCCACAGAAACTGCCGCACTCTCCAATTCTGTCCAAGCTGCTTGCATGGTTGCTCTCTTCATTGACTCTCCCGCCTTCCTTCAATATCGAATTGCAATGCTTGTGGTAGTTCCTTCATTAACGGCTGAGTGATGGTCACGCAGGTCCCTTCACCTTCCTGACTATCCAGGCTGATTCCGTATTCTTCGCCAAAAGAAAGCCGCAGACGTGCCTGTACATTCAGCATGCCATAACTTTTGCCACCCTGGCCGGCTTCCTGTATTTCCATGCTCTCCAGGGGTGTGCTGAGGAGACGAGTCATCTCGTGCAGCCGCTCGCCTGTCATCCCGGCGCCATCGTCCTGTACCGTAAGCAACAGCTTGTCGTCTTTTACTTTAGCTTCGATCCGAATGTTACCCGGCCCTCGTCTCCCCTTAATCCCGTGATAAATTGCATTTTCCACTATGGGCTGCAGCACCAGCTTAAGCACGAACAGCTCCTTTAGGTCCTCGGGAATCACCAACTCACATTGAAGCCGGTTCCGGTACCGGGTCTGTTGAATCTGCAGATAGCTGGATATATGTTCAATCTCGGAACGCAGAGGAATGAAATCATTGCCTTTGCTGAGCCCGATCCGAAACAGTCTGGAGAGGGCACCCACCATCTCGGATACATCGTCTACGCCTTTCCTCTGTGCCATCCAATGAATCGTATCCAAGGTGTTATATAAAAAATGAGGTTTGATATGCTCCTGCAGGCTTCGCATTTCCGCATCCCGTTTCTGCCGCTCCCGCAGTTCATTAAGGGACATGAGCTGCTGGATTTGCACCAGCATTCGGTTGAAGCTTCTGCCGAGCATGCCGATTTCATCGGCACGATCGCTCCAGCGGCCGGATCTGAGATTTCCCGTTTCCGCTCTGCGCATATAAGACATCAACCGGAAAATAGGCTGAGCGATGGAATTGGAAAATCGCAGGGAAGCGCTCAGGCCAAAGAGACAGACCACGAAAACAAAACTGACCACGTAAAACTGGATCTGGCGGACTTCCGCCGTCGATTCCTTGGCCGGGAACACCCCTACGGTTCTCCATCCCGTAAACGCGGAAGACTGGTACATGAATAACAATTCCTTCCCTTCTGCTTCTGCGTTAAATGTTCCGCTATCTCCCGATGTGAACCACGCGGGTGGAATCTGCTCAACGAGTGGATTGTCCGGCATATAGACGCTTCGCCCTTCTGCATCGGTCACCATGACATATCCGGATTTCCCCAGCGTTACATCCCTGGCGGCCTGTGAGACGGTACGCAGCTTGAGATCAATCATAATGACACCGAGCACGCGTCCCGATGATTCATCCGTGATGGAACGTGCGACGGACACAATTTCACTGTCTTTATACCGGACATGCGTCGTGATGTTACGATGTCTCGGTTGGCCCAGAACGGTAAAAATGCCGGCATTCCCGGCCGCGCTTTGGTACCATTCCTCCTGAACCAGGCTTTGATTGGTTTTCGGATACATCTCATTGCTGATGTAATCTCCGTTTCGGTTAACGAGCACGATCCCTGCGATTTCCGGGTACAATGTCGTGAAGCCCTGCAAATATTGCTTGATTCCATAAAGCTGATCCTGATCTTTGGCCCGATTCAGATCGTTATAAGGTACAGCTGTGCCTGTATGGCCGTCAAAATCCGTTTTCCCTTCCATAAAAGCACGGATATCCGGATCAAAAGCGATCAGATAGGTCATATTCTGCAAATTCTCCATCTTGCTGTCAAGGGCTTCATTGACTTTGCCGATCAGCTGCATCGTGTGCCCTTCAACCTGTCGTTCGACAATCCGTTCCACCGTCCAGTTCACCAGCAGCCCGAGTCCCACCGAAGGAACGATGGCAAAGAGCAAAAAGAGCAGCATCAGCTGATAACGCAGCGGCATATTGCGCAAGCGCAGCCGCTGCAATCCGCCCTTCATCCGGAAGCGGATTTTCCTCCAGCTGAGGGACATAGTTGACCGATTATTATTTTTATTTGGCATAGTAATCATCTACATTCGAACGTGTCACCACAGAGATTCCGGTGTCTACCCTAACAGGCAGCGGTGCGTTCTCATCGGAAGAGGACGGTGCGGGTACGGTCAATTGGTGGTGCAAATGAAACAGATATTGAAGGGACCAATATCCCATGTTCCAGGTTCCTTGTGCGATCGTTGCAGAGATGGTGCCGCTCTTGATCATATCCAGCGTAGCCTTATTCGTATCAAAGGAGATGATTTGGAGCGGATGTCCCGCATTTGCATTCTGAACCGCTTCGCCTACGCCTGCCGCTCCCGTCGCCTCGGTTACAAAAATTCCGCCGAGCTTCGGATACGCCTTCATCATTCTGAGCGCTTCATCTTTTGATTTCATTACATCTCCGTGTCCATCGGCAACTTCAACGACCTTCATGGAAGGGTACCGGTCACGGATCGTATCGCGGAACCCCTGTGTTCGTTCTTCATGATTTTGCTGGCCCGGCATGGTCAGAATGGCGACTTCTCCCTCCCGGCCCAGAAGCTCGGCCATTTTGTCCGCAGCAGTCACCCCTGCCTGGTAATTGTCCGTACCGAGAAAAGAATAGGCTCTGCTGTCCGGTGCGTCCGCATCAAACAAAACGACCGGGATACCCGCGTCCAACGCCTTGTTTATGACGGGAATCAGCGATTGCGGGTCAATGGCGGAAATGGCGATGCCTGCCGGTTTTCGTGCAATCGCCTGCTCGATGACTGTGGTCTGTTCCTTCGGATCATACCGCGTAGCTCCCCGGTATTCCACCGTTACCCCGAGCGCATCCCCGGCATCCTCGAAGCCTTTGAGCACACTTTTCCAATATTCCAAGCCGGACTGGAACGTGATCATGATGTAAGTTTCACCGATATCTCCGCGCAGTCCCCGGTCCTCCCATGAGCCATTCGCTTCGCTTGCGTATTCGTACCTGAACACATACAGCGCAAAAGCCGAGATGAGCAAAATATAAACCAGCAGCGTTTTTTTCATATTCGTCTTCACTTCCTTAGAGGTCTCTCCACCTGCGTTCCGCTTAAATTGTAAACGCAAACACGAAAAAAAGAAACCGCTTTCCGTTTTAGCCAGAGTCATCTGTGTATGGAGACACAGGGCTAACATTTACTCAAGCAATATTTATTGTAAAATTATAGCATAATACAAATATCATATGGCCGGCTCGACCTATGAAATTCAGGCATCTTGGAGGATCACGACATTTTGGCACAGCATGAGAAAAAGACCTTCTCTATCCCGCTGCTCATTGCAGCATTAAGCCTTACCGTATTTGCACTGATTGCCTTGTCCGTCAGTGATCACCAGATCCACCGGTTTGATGACAACCTGATCGGATGGGTTCAGGGCATGGAATCACCCGGCATGACCAAGTGGATGCGGGTATTCACATGGATCGGCAGCGGACGGCCTGTCATCACCATCACGATCATGTTTATGATCGTATTGTATATTTTCCTGGGACACAGGCGGGAACTTCTGTTTTTGGCCGCGGTCATTGCAGGTTCAGCAATGCTGAACACCTTGTTGAAACTGGCATTTCAGCGTGCCAGACCAACCATCCATCGCATTGCAGAAGCGAACGGATACAGCTTTCCGAGCGGACACTCGATGGCGGCGTTCAGCCTATATGGCGGATTGGCCTTTCTGATCTGGAAGCATATTCCTACAGCAGCGGGCCGGGTGATGATGATCAACGTCAGTGCGGCCTTAATTTTGGCGATCGGCCTGAGCCGAGTTTATTTGGGCGTGCATTATCCCAGCGATATTGCCGGAGGTTACTTTCTGAGCGGCAGCTGGCTGGCGATCTGCATTTGGTTTTATCAGCGTTATTTGGAGCGGCTGTCGCTGCTTCATTCCAAACCTCAGACATAGAACTTTATAATGAGAAAAAGTCAAAGACCCGCCACCCTCAAGCTGAGGTTAGAGCAGGTCTTTTTCCCTATTAGTTCAGGTCCCCCCGATGAGATGGAGATTTTATTTTTTGTGGATTTTTGCTATGCTGGGTTACATATTTGGATACGGGAGACTGAGCATGAATGCATAAAATACTGATCGTGGACGATGAAGCAGATCTTCGAAAGCTGCTGACCGATTATTTTGAAATCAACGGGTATTCCGTCCTAACTGCCAAGGACAGCAGGGAAGCGCTGCGAAAAGTGGAACAACAACCCGATCTTGTTTTGCTGGATATCAACATGCCTGAGCAGAACGGCCTTCAATTATGCGAGAAAATCCGAGACTTCATCTCGTGCCCGATTTTATTTTTAACGGCTCGAATTGAAGATGCCGATAAAATAGCCGGATTTCAGGCCGGAGGCGATGACTATATCCTGAAACCTTTCAGCATTCACGAGCTGGGGGCCAGGGTCGAAGCGCATTTGCGCAGAGAACAGCGAATCCAGACCAAATCCTCGGTAAGGTTTAACGATGATTTGGTCATTGATTATACAGCCCGGGAGCTTTACTACCAAGATAAGCAAATTCCACTCGTGAAAAAAGAGTTTGACATTATCGAGTTACTGTCCACACATCCCAATATCGTGTTCGAAAAGGAACGCATATACGAAAAAATTTGGGGGTGGGACAACCAGGGAGACAGCAGTGTGATCGCGGAACATATCCGGCGAATTCGTTCTAAATTAAAGGAACATGGCTGCGTTGACCGAATCGAGACTGTTTGGGGAGTAGGATACAAATGGCCAAGCTCATGAATGCACTGCTGCTCAGGCGATTTACCTTACGGCAATCTTTTATGCTGTTATGCGTAGTCACGCTCATTGCCGTACTGGTCGTCATCACGCTGGAGTTTGCCTGGGCGGAGAAGCTGCGGCTGCGTTTCGGAGAATCGGAGTGGGTGCTGCCCTCCCTCGTCGCGGCAGTGATGCTTACCGTAGCAGCCGGAATCGTCACCATGGCCATCTTATTTTACAGATGGAAACTGAAACGTCCGCTGGAGCTGTTAAAGCAGGCATCCGAGAAAATTTCGGCAAACGATCTGGACTTCCACATCTCCTATGACAGCCGGGACGAGATGGGCGAGCTGATTGCGGCATTTGAGAACATGCGCTCCACATTGGAGAAAAACGTAAAGACGCTCTGGCGGTCGGTGGAGGAACGCAAGAAACTCAATGCCATTTTTGCTCATGACTTGAGAACGCCGCTGTCCGTGTTGAAAGGAAACACCGAGCTCCTCGCCACCTATCTGCCTGAAAAGAAATTGTCGGAAGAAAAGGTGCTGGATCTAATCCATACCATGAATCTTCACATCGTGCGTCTGGAGAGCTATGCGGAGGCTATGAGCTCGATTCAGAAGCTGGAGGATGTCCCGGTGCATCGCCAGTCGATCGATACGATCTCGTTGACGACTTTGTTAAACGACAGTGCCGAACAAATCGCAAGGCAATTCGGCAAAACCTTCGTGTCATCCATGGAATATGATCATGCCGTAATCAACGTGGACCCCTATATCGTCATGCAAATTTTCGAAAACATGATGGCCAATGGGGCTCGATACGCAGCCAGCCAAGTGAACGTTCACTATGACATTCAGAAAAGCACGATGAAGATTACCGTCTCAGACGACGGGCATGGTTTCTCGGATGAAGCCCTGCACAAGGCTGTGCTCCCTTTTTATCGCGGCGAAGTGTGGGACGCGACCGAACATCGCGGGCTGGGCCTTTATATTTGCAAGGTGTTTTGTGAAAAACATGAAGGGGACCTGCAGATCGCAAACGGTCCTCATGGCGGCGGGAGCGTTACGGCAAGTTTTGGGACCCGAGTTGATAAATAGTTGAAAAAGTGCTGATAGCATTTCCTTATCTTGAATTTTAGGAGTGCTAATGATGCCAAAACTGAAAAAAAGAATGTTTGTTGCAATCAGCTGTTTATTGTTGTTATGTTCCGTGTGGCCGAACCCCATGTCCGCCACGGAAGCCCCGGACAGGTCGGAAATCCTGCAAGACATCGACGAATATATGAATCGGAGCATGAAGGCCAATCACATCAAGGCTGCTTCACTGTCCATTGTTAAGGACGATGAGGTCTACTACGCCAAAGGCTACGGAACATTCGCAGACGGCCAAAGCGTGACGGACGACACTCATTTCCCCATTGCTTCGTTAAGCAAGTCCTTTACTGCGTTGGCCGTGCTGCAGCTGGCAGACCATGGACAAATTGACCTGGATGCGGCTTACGATTCTTATTTTCCCGAGCATTCTCCACTGGATCCCCGCGTACATGACATTACGGTCCGTCATTTATTGAATCAGACCAGCGGTCTCAATGACAAAGTAAATCCGGATATGACGAGGAACGCGCCGTTCCAAACCCTGCATGAGGCGAATCGATTATTAACGGAGGTTCAACTTGCCCATAGCCCCGGAACCGCGTACAGCTATCATAATCCCAATTACGTGCTGCTGGCGAACCTCGTGGAAAGCGTAAGCGGAGAGCGTTTTTCGGATTATCTGAACAACCATATTTTTGAACCGCTAGGAATGAACCATTCCTTCAGTGTCAGCACGACGCAGCAAATCAATGAGAATGAAACGATCCCGTTAGGACATTACTTGATTTTGGGACGTTCCGTAGGCCAATCGGAACCGCTCTGGTTCATTGAGGGCCCGGCCGGCATCATTTCAACCGCAGAGGATATGTCCCTCTGGATGCTTGCCCAATATCACGGACAGCTCCTTTCTCCTGCCCTAATGAAGCAATATCACGCAGCCGGGGCCATCGGTCCGTACGGCATGGGCTGGCTTGCAAACCAAGACGAATCCGGGGGCAAAATGATCTCCCATAGCGGCATCTTCTGGACGTACAAGTCGGAAGAAATGATTTTTTTGGACGAGAAAATGGGCGTTGCGATCATGTTTAATTCGGGTATAAATGCTTTTGTGAATTACTCGGCTTTTATTCATGATATTGCGAAGATCATGAGAGGGGAAAAGCCTGAAACCTCATTTGTGAACGGTCGAAACATGGAAATGATCATGATTGCGCTGATCATCGCAACGCTCGCATGGGGCGTATATGCCTATTTTCGCATCCATCGGAGGAACAAACGCCTAACGATGAGTAAATTGATTCTGATCACGGTTAGAAAGCTGATTCCGGTCCTAATACTCTTGTCCCTGTCCCCATTGATGACGTTGATCGGCGGAGGACGCGTGCTGCCTTGGTTCGGCATCTGGACTACTCTGTCGTCTCCAATCATATGGCTTGCTGTATGGTCGCTTGTCAACTTCGTGCATTTGGCTTGTTATTATTACATTTATGTTCAGAATAAAAAGAACGGTCGTTGGGATTTACCCCAGTAGTTTTATTCGCATAAATGAGCTGCCGTTCTGGCGTGTGTCGATCATCAGGAGTTTGCTGTGCGCTGATTGAATCCCTTCACGATGAGCCAGAGCGGCAGAACTATTTCAAATATTGCCCCTGGAACATAAAGAATCGTTCCGAGGTCTAGACCAGCGATCGCCAGGCAGCTGGATGTTAACAATCCGGCATACCCGATAAATCCGATCATGGACAATAAGCGCGGAACCAACCTGGACTGGTAGAGCACATAACAGAATAACAAGCTGCCCAGACTCAGTACGACCATAGCTAGTTCAAAAAGCATAAAGTGAGATTCTACCGCTACCTTTGCTAGTACTTGAAAGTATCCGCCACCTGATTCTGTCTCCCTGTAATCTCCGCTCAACGCGAGGAGCAGTATCGGAACGATTAAACTAAGGATAAGAATCGCTGACTCGATCACCCTGGAAGCGAAGTACCCTAGCGTAAACGCTTCGTTCTGTTTTTTTAATACAGGGTACAGCAGCATGGCAATTCCCACAACCGCTATCGCGTTGATTAACTCCAAAAACAATCCTAAGATTACGTTGGTTCGGTCCAAATTTAAAGCTGCCAGTTGTTCGGGCTGCTGAAGAACGGGGTTCAGCAACCCGCTCCCTAACAGATACGCAACCGTCGACAACAGAAAGAGTGACCCTGCTACCCTTAAATTCCATTTGCTCATGCTTATCTCCCCTTCGCTCATGTTATAGAAATCATAGCTTAGGGGCTTGGGGATCAATAGACACTTTAGTGTGGTTTTTTATCGTTCTTTGGGGAGTAAATTCAGCTCATGAGCACGTGCAACCGCTTCAGTGCGCCTCCGAACTTGAAGTTTCTCGAAAATTCTGCGATTATGCCCTTTTACCGTGTCCACAGCCAAGGAGAGTTTTGCACCGATGTCCCGGTTGGAAAGTCCCTTGGCAACAAGCGCTAGCACATCGAGTTCACGCTGGCTGAGCGGCTCAACCAAATTGCAATTCTTCGTTGATTGAAGGATCGTCCTGACACGCTCCAGGCCAGCTTGTGCTTCGCGAAGAGCCGGAAGCGGAAGATCGCCGGCCAGCTTGATAGCCTCTTCGTAGCATTCTCCCGCCAGGTTGGGTCCATTGTCTGCTTCATGTAATTGACCCAGTCCGATAAGAGACATAATGGCCATCAGTTTATGTCCCATCACGTGACTGTAAGAAATAACTTCATTGTAGGCTTTTTGAGCTCCCGCATAGTCTCCCCGCCGTTGGCTTGAGATGCCCAGCATCCATGCCGCCGCCGTCCGAACAGGAAGATTATCCTGGCGGAGATACGCTAACGCGAGCCTGGATTGGTTAATAACTTGATCGATCTCATAGGCTGCACTCCTCAAAACATTCTTGCCCGGAGCAATAAGCTCGATGAGGTCATCGCTTTTGTCGTCATGTTCCGTCATTTGCATGAACTTTTCAGCTGTCT
The DNA here is from genome assembly GCF_037969725.1 of Paenibacillus sp. FSL W8-0426. Classification (NCBI taxonomy): domain Bacteria; kingdom Bacillati; phylum Bacillota; class Bacilli; order Caryophanales; family Paenibacillaceae; genus Paenibacillus; species Paenibacillus sp. FSL W8-0426. The sequence goes on from NZ_CP150203.1 coordinate 3,815,658, forward strand.
GTAATTTTTGATGGGTCCCGTTAGGATTCACGGCCATCATTAACGAACCCACTGCAGCCCGGGTTGCCGCAATCAGCCCGATCAAGTCTCTTACGCGAACGTCCTGTCGGGCGCCTTCGAGCGCTGCCTCTGCCGCTTGCAGCTTGGGTTCAACGTGCGTCGGCTTACCTGTGATTAGCAAAGCTGAACCGTACATCACCCACAACGCCGGTCTGGCGTCCAATTCTGCAGCAGGCAGCGACTCCAACCATTTCAGCGAAATGCCTGCTGCCCCGCGAAGATGCAAAGGCATCCCATTGCCTTCCAAAAGAAGCGCGGAGCGTTCAACATCAGCTGTTTCAACGGCATGGTGAAATGCTTCGATTTCAAGGCCGTGATTTTCATACCAAACGCTTGCCCGTTGGTGTAGTTCTGCAACATTGGAACCGTTGAGATGATCCTCTAACCGTCTTTGCAATGACTCGGCGAACAAGTGATGGTAGCGATACCATCTTCGTTCATGGTCCAAAGGAATAACGAACAGGTTTTGGCGCTCAAGATCCAGCAACCGTTGCTTCCCTGATATTGCCGGATCGAGCAGAATAGCATCGCAAAGAGAACCGCACAGGCGGTCGAGAATCGAGGTGCGTAACAAAAAGGTCTGAACAGCCTCCGGTTGCCGCTCCAGAACCTCTTCTACCAAATAATCCAGCACAAAATGATGGCTGCCAACAATAGACTGAATAAACCGGTCTGTACCACGATCGCCTTGAATAGAAAGGGCGGCCAACTGCAAACCGACAATCCATCCTTCCGTTCGTGATGCCAGCTCATCGATGATATTCTCAGGTAGGTTTAGTCGCATGACTTCGTTAAGAAACCCTTCAACTTCGGGACGCGTAAATTTCAGATCTGCTTCACGCAGCTCTGTTAACTGGTCTTGAGCTCGTAACCGGGCCAATGGAATAAACGGATCCTCGCGTGTGATCATGACCAGATGGATATGCGAAGGCAGATGATCGAGGAGAAAGGAAATCGCCTCGTCTATCGGCTTCGATTTCGCTGCGTGATAATCATCAAGGACAAGAATGAAAGGTGATATGACAGCAGCTTCCTTTAGGAGCACCTCTATAATGGACTCCATCGGAGGCAGTGCTGGAGATTGAAGCATTTCAAGCACGCCTTCCCCGAGCTTCTCGGCAATCGTTTGCAGCGATGAAATAACACAGGTTAAAAACCGCGTAAGCTCATTATCTCCTTCCTCAAGTGATAGCCATGCAACAAGCCGCCCGCATTGGGGAATCCATTCGCCAACCAATGTGGTTTTGCCATAGCCAGCGGGCGCGGAGATCAAGGTCAATTTACGATGTAATTCACATTGAAGCCTTTCTATCAAGCGTTGACGGAGAACTGTATTTTGCCGAAAAGGCGGTATATTGAATTTAGTGGAAAGGTTACGCTTAGACATAAGCATATTTTACCATTAGGGTTTGCCGCCATCAATGAATCGAATTACCAAACTTGAATGAAGACCAAAGGATTTCTTTTTCGATTAGATAGCGGCATTAGAAGACCGTATATTGCTCTGGGTTGGGTCATTTCTCGGTTAAACTTTAGTCTCCGGCCGCCATCCAAAAAAAACGAAAGCAAATAAAAAGTTCTGTGACATTTTGTTTACAAGTTGATCAAACTTTGGCGACAAGTCCCTTCTATATTGAATTAGTGAGTGCTGTAAAGGAAGCACAAGCTAACAAGTAATAGAAACAGACTAGGAGGAATATGAATTGTCATTAAACTTTTTGTCACCGAATGAGATAAGGCATCAAGGCGTGGAAGTTGACCCTGGTGCCCCCAATTCTCAGCAAAATAACGCGGATTTGTCGCATAAGCGAGGTAACCCACGTGGGTCCGGACGACTTATGGCTCTAGATGCTGTAAGGGGTCTAGCCGTGATCGGCATGTTTTTACAGCACTTTGCTTTGAATGAAAGAAATGCTATCGTTGCAGGCAATACGACGCTATTATTTGTTCTTTGCGGAGGTATTTCGTATTCGCTTATGGCTCAGCGGATGAAGGAGCGCGGAACGGATGCAACCGTTTTTCGGTCAAGAATGCTAGCGCGGGCTGTATTTGTGGATGTGATCGGCTACCTCCTAATCCTGCTGAATACCCCATACGGCATCATCCTGCCTGCTTACGCTGTCATGTTCGTGCTTGGATTAGTGCTCATTCACCGCTCAACTCGTGTATTGGTTTACACTGCTTTATGTTTACTGGTGTTGGCACCGCCACTTATGCTTCTGGGGTTGAGTTACTTCAATGGAGCAGATCTGCTTCAAGATATTGCCGGGGGGCCGATGTCTGCTCTCGCACTTTCTCCTGCTTTTGTAGCAGGAATGGCGATTGCGCGATTCAATCTAACCAATAAGCGAATTGCAGTCTCGCTTGCCATAAGCGGTTTCGTCATGCTTGTCATTGGTAAGATGCTGGAAGCTTATGTCCTTCCTGATCTAAGAACATCTTTTGAATCGTGGATCGTTCATGTTCAAGGTACGAATTTCGTTCCAGTTGACGAATATGCCATTTGGCCTTTTAATGTAAATCCACCGCTCTGGCACATGCTTCTCCAGACAGCACCGCATACCGCGTCAACGTTCCAGACGTTAATCGGGCTCGGAATTGCATTTCTGGCCATAGGACTTGCATTCCTGATCCCGAGTAAAATAAGCGTCATTTTAAGCCCTTTTGCAGCAGTTGGTCGTGTCGCCCTTACGATGTACGCCGCTCAGTTCATCGTTGTTTGGGTGTTGACCCTCCTGGGAATCGATTATGGTTTAGGTGAATTTCCGCTTGGTGATCTAATCGTAGTTGTAATCACACTGGTGGTGGGCTCTATTATTGCTCTTAAGCCTACTGGTCCACTCGAGTTAATGATGCGACGATTCGACCAAAGATTCAGTTCCATCGGTCCAGCACCAGCATCCAAATGAAAAATCTAATCCGCAATTATACATCTTCAATGAGCAGCCCACCCTCGGGTGGGATACTCATTAAAGAACCCAGAACAAGATATGTTCCAGGTTCACAGAGCAAATATAGGTAAGATCACAATAAGCAACGATAATGAATATCCAAGTGAATATATGTAACTTCCTCTCAAGTTGAAAAGAACTTTAGAGACTCCCTTCATTCAACAAAATACGTTACATTGATTCACTCCACATTAGAGAAAATACGCACGGTTAGCCCATCTTGAAATCCCTCAAGAGAAGCGGTCAAATCCGCATGATTAAGAAAAGAAAGAGCTCTGCTATCTGTATTTACTGTTGGCTTTAAAGCCCCATTTACAGACTGGTTAACAATGTGCAGTTGACATGATTCGCCATGATAATCTGTACCCTCCAAGGTATACACCGCTCGAACATGGACTAATTTATCTTCCAAGTAATCCTGAATATCTACTGCTCCTGGTAAAATTAAACCTTTGAAGTAAGGACTCTCGCTTTCTCCTGTGAAAAAAACTGCAGTTTGTCTTCCAGCACCTTCTTCCATACGTACCTCGCTGCCCGTAATCCGAACATCGATTGTCAAGACTTCTTTCCTGCCCAGTAAAAATTGCTGAATGGATATCATCGAACTGCTTGTTTGTTTCTCCGTAAATTGATGTCCGGCTCCTCTGACCAGTTGCAAGTGACATTGACCTGGCGCATACGATTCTTGGGCTTTAATAGAATAACTATAATGTACGATTTCATCCGCAGTACCATGGATAAGCAGCACCGGTCCGTTATACGGAATGATCTCTTCGAACGGATTCATATTAACCACTGTTTCATGGAAGCTCTTGCTAATGGACATCCTCCCGCAATCAATAACTTCCGGAACATGTTCGACATCATATGAAGAGTTGGCTAAAGCACCTTTACGAGCATCATCGGGGATACAAAATGCTGGATAAAGCAGAATTAACGATTCTACTTCATGTGCGCGCTGAGCTGCTGTCAATGCTGATACAAACCCTCCCTGACTGAAGCCGATTAACGTCAGACGATTCTGATCAATGTAAGGTAATCCTTTAACATAATCCATCACCGCCATTAAATCCTCACATTCAGTCAGCACCGTCATATCTGTTGATGCCCCGTCACTTCTTCCTTCTCCATGAGCAGAACCTCCACAAAAATCAAAACTATAGGATGCGTAACCCCATGATGCAAAAGTTCTGCAGCATTCACCTAAATCGTTGGAATTCCCACCAAATCCATGACTAACAATAACGGCTGGAAGGCTATTTCCCTTCGGTAGAAATTCTGTGCCGCGAATCGTTAACCTGTCCCTTTTACAACTAAAATCACGTTCTACAACATGGCTGCACATCGTTCAACATCTCCTTTAACAAATAAATTCGCTTTCACCCCACTTATTGTCATTATATTATAAAACTGAATAACGCCGCTCAAATTTCCCATGATATCAACTATTTTAGCGTAATTGACGTAATGTCATGTCCCTCCCTCAGCGGCTGCCGATTCACGGATTTCGTCTCCTGCCCAAGATTCAACACGGTCCAGATCATGAAGCTCTGCCGTTGTTCCCTGTACCTGAGTCTCTGCCGAAACCGCATTGAAGATGGATTTTCTCTTTTTCATTCTGCAACCTCCCCACTCTCCCGTTCCTGATCAAGCGGTGAATTACCGGTTTCTATAGTCTCGAACTCATCGGCTTCAAGTATGTTCCGAACGTAATCCTTCAGTTCATTGTCGTTTGTTACGCCAAGTACAGCTGCTCTTCCGACATAGGTTTCTTTAAGCAGCTTCATCGGCGGGATTTGCTCACTTGCCTCCATTTTGCTCTTGTAACCAACCGATGCCAGCTGCCACATATCATTTACCGACAAATTCGTGTCGATATACGGACTGACTTCTTGGAGGATCGATGGAAGCTTCATGATGGATGTTGTGCTTTTCATTTTTTCGACGATGGCATTGGCAAAATCGCGCTGCCGCTTCGTTCGGGAATAATCCGATAGGGCATCATGGCGGAAACGAACATATTGAAGTGCCGTCTTCCCGTCAAGATGCTGCTCCCCTTCCTTCAGGTTGATATCGTACTCATGATGATCAGCTTTACTTTCATAAGTCATATCCTTCTCCACATAGAAATCGACGCCACCGACTGCATCCACGAGTTTGATAAAGCCTTGGAAGTCTGTGTATACGTAAAATTGGACCGGTATACCAAGCAGCTCGCTTACGGCGCGCATTGCCGTTTTAGGTCCATGGGTGACCGCTGTGTTGATGCGGTTCTTCCCATGCTCCGGAATATCAGTATAGGTATCCCGAAGAATGGAAAACACATGAATACGTTTTTTAACAGGGTCGAGGGAAACAACCATCATGCTGTCAGATCTCGGAATCTCGTTTTTCTTGTTGCCGCGTGCATCTACGCCCATCAGCAAAATATTGACAGGTTCCTCGCCAGCCCATTTTGGAGGTTCTGCGACGTTCTCCTCGCTCGCCATCACTTGGGCAAAGGGAGAATCCTCCGACGTTTTTTTCAACCCCTCTAACCCTCTGTATATGGATAAGGAATAATAAAGCCCGAAAGCGACAACTGCTGCTAAAATCATGATGCTTATTACCGCTGTAAATTTTTTCTTTTTGAACGCCATGGCGGACACTCCTTTTCTTGGTACTCAATAGACAAAACACTCAATGTTCCTGTAATCCTTGAACGAGAAGCGAAGCATAGAATCTGCTGCCATCCGGCTTCAGATGAACGCCGTCTTTGTAGAAGAACTCATCTTTGCCTTCGCTCGCTGCGTACCAATCCACCACTCTCGCATTATCAAATTCATTTACAACATCCTTAATGTTGGCGTTCACTGTATCCTGCCATCTTTTTGGAACCCGGGTTGTCACGACCAAAACCTGTTTGGCTTCCGATAATGATGTAAGCAAATTGCGCAGTTGATCTTTGGAAAAGGGGCCGTTCGTGCCAAGCTCTATAATGATGCGGTCTCCCAACTTCCCCTCAGCACTTAATTGTTGAATTAATTTTCCGGCCTGGGACATCTGTCTGCCGACCTTTCCATCAACGGTGACTTTCGGAAGCTTCTCTTTCAGGTAAGGCTCAACGCCAACCATGACGGAGTCTCCAATGACGGTAACTCCTTGCCCATCGATGGACGAAGATTCAGCTATGTCTGCCTTTAGGGAGCTGATGTCTTCCTTTACTTCAGATGGGGTCAGGCTTGAACTATTCTCGAATGTTTCAAAAGATCGGCGATCCGCTTTTTCTTGTTCACCTTTGGAAGAAGCCTGGTTATGAAAAGCAAGATACCCAAGGATGGAGATGAGGAGGACAAGCCCCCAGTACATCCACGTTTTTCGTTTTTTCATCGTATATTCCACCTTTCTTATCCATAAAAATGGATGCTACGCGTTTTGCTTAAGATGTTGGACGAGTAAAGAAGCGTAATATTGAGCTCCTTCGGAAGTGAGATGAATCCCATCAGAAGTAAACAGTCCACTTTTTTCCTCACTGGCTGCATACCAATCGATAATGTTTACATTGGAATAATCACGTGCAACTTCTTTCAAAGCATCATTCACAGGATCCTGCCAAGCTCTGGGCACCCGAGTAGTTACCAGATAAAGCTGCTTGTCTTGCAGCGTATCTATTAGCTTTCTTAGTTTGCTTTGATTAAAAATCCCGTTGCTCCCCAGTTCAATAATGATCTGGTCCCCCAGTTCTCCTTCTGCTTGCAGCTGATCCACAACCTCTTGAGCATGCGTCATCTGCCTGCCGACCTTTCCGTCCACCACAATGCCCGGAAGCATCTCTTTCATGTAGGAATCCACATCCAGTGTGATCGAATCCCCGATTAGTGTGATGCCTTTTCCTGAATAAGACGAGCCGGCAGCAGCATCATGACTTGTTTGGGGCATGTCATCAGTGATCGGCTGATTGTCATTGATCGATGGCTGTTGCTGGTTAGGGATCTCCTGTTCATCCTTTTGCAGTGTATCGGGAATGCTCACGGCTTGGGCGAATTCAGGCTGATCCTTCGAACCGCTGGTTATCCAGGATAGGGCGATAAAGAACGCAATCAACGTCAGACTTATGCCGACCATGGGTTTAAAACGTTGATGACGCCGGATATCACGCCATTTCGCGTGAAAATATCCCTTGCGAATCGGTTCTTCGATGAACGTGTACGAAAATACGGACAGCAATAGGATCAGGCCGAGACGCAGCATCAATGGCGCCAATCCAAGCCCTTCACTACTCGCCCCGTCGGGTTGCATCAAAATAATCACGGGATAATGCCATATGTAGAGGCTGTAAGAACGCTTGCCAAGCCAGGTCAGTGACCGGCATCCCAAAACGCGGCCTAGACGACTAGCCGGATGCGCCAAGACAGAGATCAATACTGCCGTAACCAGAGAGAGAAGGAGAAATCCATACTGATATAGCGAATCTTCATACTCATTCGTGCGAAGAATACACATGATCAGGATGAACAGTGCACATGCACCAGTGACATCAAGCGATCTCCGTGCCCCGGGTGAAATCTCCTTCCCCAACTTCCAGCTTGGCCATGCAACCGCTAAGGCCGCACCGATCAGTATGGCAAACGCTCTGGTGTCTGTTCCGTAATACACTCTGCTTGGGTCTGTTCCCGGCACATACATTAGAGCCATGGCCATCGCAGATACAAGAGCCAGCACCAACATGCATGAAAGCAACTTTCCGCGCCGAGGCGCAAACCTTAGAAAGATGAGCAGTACGATCGGCCAAACGACGTAAAACTGTTCCTCAATGGAAAGAGACCAGAGATGTCCAATGGGCGAAGCTGGGCCGAAGCTTTCAAAATACGAAACTTCGTGAAAGATGAGATACCAGTTATTCACATAGAAAACAGAAGAGATAAAGTCTCCTTGCAGTAACAGAAGTCTCGCGGGATCTGCAGCCAACAACCACAATGCAACCAGCAAGAGCATACTTAACATCGCAGGCAGCAATCTGCGAAACCTTCGCAGCCAAAAGTTCCAAAGCGATACATGATTCACTTTCCACTCCATTAGAAGCTGATCCGTAATCAGGTAACCGGACAGGACGAAAAATACGCCTACTCCCAGTAATCCTCCCTGGGCCCACTTCAAGTCCAAATGGTAAGCGATGACAGCCAGTACGGAAATGGCTCGTAAACCATCCATTCCAGGCATATAACGCTTCATCGGTTGATTCAATTTCCCACGCATTGTGCTTCATTCCTTGTCTGTATTGGGGCTAAATCTCTTTAATCAATATAAACAGCGGATGTCGCCAAAGTTTGATCAAGATGTAAACAAGTTGTCACAACAGGGACATCGTTATTGACAACGAAAACACCCTTGAAATGGAATGTAATCCGTATCAAGGGTGTTTTAACGAAGTGCTATTCAAATTCGATGATAAATGCCGGCTCCTCTGTGGAATCATCATTGGGTATGCTTTTCGGATTCACAAAGGTTTTAGGCCCTTGTATGAACAAACTTGTATTGTCCAGACTCCATTTCATATTCAACGGCAATATACCACGGTAAACGGGCTCGTTATAAAGCACATTTCTGCCTTGCATTTTCCCCACATAAACAGCATCTTCATCTTGCAACGTATATGCAATAAATTTTTTGTCCGGTGAAAATTCAAATGTAGATACTCTCTCCAGAATAACGGAAAGCTCACCGTTCCGCTGATCGTATTCGTACAACGTATCATCTCTACCCAAAAAAGCAAACTGATCGTCGCCAATCCAGATCATTGGTTTATCAGCAATTTGACGCTTGTACTTTGTCTCAAAATGCCCATCGATCAATTTGCCAAGCGCGATGGTGGGCCTGCCCGATTGACGGGTATCAAGCAGCTTAATCAAGGCACTGCGGCCATCATTGGATACCTGGACATCAAGAAGTGTATCATCCGAATTGAACTCGTTTAATGTGTAGGATTTGGATGCCTTGGTCTTCGTATCATACACCCGCAGACTGTTCTTTTCGCTTTCAGCAGCGTCCAGAACCAGATAACCTATCATTTGGCTGTTGTCAGACCAGGACATATTTTGCAGGTAACTCTGACCTTTGGGGTTAAATGTGTCGACCTCTTTTTCTTTTCCGTCACTGGCAGAAATGAAAACAGTCGTGATTGTCGTTTTGTTTATACGTACATCGGCGACATGCCTACCGTCCGGCGACAGTGACATTAGAGAGTGGTCCACATCGTTCTGCATAATGTCTTTACTTTGTTCAAAAGGGAGAGTCAATTGTTTCAACATGAAACGCTCAGGGAAACCTGTACTTTTGAATGAACCCAATAGCGTGTCGATTGTTGACCAGCCCAACCAGTACCCTTTATCCACTTTTTCTTCCGGAAGGCGGTAAATTTTTTTGACCTGAACGGGACTTAAGTCTTGATGTGTTTGTTCGTTTGCCTCGTTCCCTGATATGATGATGGTTTCGTTTGGAAAGCGGGCGCCACAACCTGTTAACAGAAGGACAAGCAGAACAATCACGCTTAAACCAAACCCACCATATTTCTTAGCCATGATTGTTCCCCTCCTCTACGGATACATGGTTAAACTCTACCGTAACTGCAGTATGGTAATCTTGACTGACGACAGAAATGGTACCCTCCAGTTCATCGACAATGGATTTGACGATACTTAATCCGAGCCCCACGCTGCCCTCTTCTGGATCTTTGGAATGAGCGAAGTAGAAAGGTTCGAACAGCTTGGAAAGCTGCTCCGCATCAATGGGATCACTTGGATTGTCAATGATAAAACGGACTTTCCCGTCCGTACGAAGCCCTTTTACCGTTATCTCGGAGAAGTCCAAACTGTATTTAATAGCATTATCCAGCAGGTTAATAAAGAGTTGCCGAATTCGTTCCTCCTGGGCGAGCATGTATAATTCGGTCTCCATGTCTACAGATATGCTTTTTTTGTAGCGTTGTGCACGTATGGACATGGATTCGCATACATCTCCTAGAACGGCTCCGACTTCAATGCGGTCGAGTTCATGGTTGGTTGCATGACGACGCGAGACTTCAAGCAGCTTGAGCACCATCTTATGAAGACGTTTGCTCTCTTCGATGATGTGGTTCATGCCTTTTTCAAAAAAGGTGCGATCCCTCTCTCCATTCGCCTTGATCAATTCTGCATAGCCCAATATGGAAGTTAAAGGTGTTTTGAGTTCATGGGTAACATTATCAAAGAAACGCTTTTCCTGCTCATGAAGATCCTTGAGTTGATCCCGATCTTTTCGGATAATGTTCATTTGCAGGCCGATCTGATCAATCATGTCATTAAAATTTTCGGCAAGCCGTCCGATCTCATCCTTTCGTTTGAACCGGATGCGAACGTCCAGATTGCCATTCTTCACTTCGGACGAGGCACGGGCCAGTTTCCCAAGTGGAAGAGTAATGTGTCTTGACAGAATGAAAGAAAATAAAAAAGTAACTGCAAAAATAGCAAGTGTGATATAGAGCGTAGTATCCAGAATTCGACTGCTTTGCTGATACAGCTGGCTAAAGTCCTTGTAGAAACGTAGAATCCCTACTTTTGATCCATCGATCACGACGGGGTAAGAGAACAGAACCGTTGTTTTGTCATCGTCATAATTGATGTTATACGCAGTTTTTCCATCGATCGCTTCTTGCAGATCCGTTCTCTGCGGCTGTGAAAATAAAGACTTGTCCGAGGCAAATAACATCTCTCCGTCAAGGGTATATACGCCGACACTATTTCCAGTGGCATGATTCAAATTAATGCCGAGTTCCTCAGCCATTTCCCCAAAATATAGCTCGTTACTCGAAAAATGGTTGATCAGAAAGGTTTGACGAACATAAACATTGCTATTATTTTTGAGTCCAACGAGTTCGGTTGTGATCAGATTTTGGTTGCTTGTATGAATGATCTCCTTCACCGTTTGGCTCAATACTAGAAATGAAAAGGAGAAAATCAACAGGAATCCGAGAAGAAATTTGATGCTGATTTTACGCATGTTAATCACCTGCTTTTGAACTTGTATCCGATTCCGAATACCGTTGCAATATGATCTGTTGCATCCAGCTTTTTGCGAAGTCGCTGGATATGCGTATCTACCGTCCGAGTATCACCTGCAAAATGATAGCCCCAGACAACATCAAGCAATTCAGATCTGCTAAATGTTCTCCCTGGATTCCTCACCAGCGTCATAAGCAAATCATATTCCTTTGGCGTTAATTCAACCGGTTGACCGTTTTTGTTTACAAGCCGTTCTTCGGACCGAATCTCAATATGATCAATACGGATGATATCCGGTTGCGAATCGTTCTGTTGCCTGTGATTGGATTGCTCCAAACGGCGAAGTATAGTTCTAATCCGGGCAATGACTTCGCGGAGGTCAAATGGCTTGGTGATATAATCATCTGCGCCGAACTCTAGTCCGAGCACTTTATCCGTTATATCGGATTTGGCCGTTATCATGAAGATGGGGATGTTATACTCGGCGGTAACCTTTTTGCATATATCCAGCCCGCTCTGGTCTGGAAGCATCCAGTCCAGGAGCAGCAGATCAGGCTGAAAGGACTGAATTCCGCTTATTCCAGCGGCTCCATTTGATGCGATAAGTGTCTGGTAGCCCTCCAATGAGAGTCCGTACGAGAGCAGGTCCGCAATGGGGGCATCATCTTCAATGATTAGGATTTTCGCATTCTTCATTATAATCTCCGTCTCTTCTAAGTACTTATGTCAGATGTAACACTGACATTGTTTCTTATGTTAACGAGTTGTGCAGAAATAATCAATTCTCGTTAAATCGAAGAGTTACGATCATGAGTACTGTGAAATAGTCAAACTTCTTTTGGATGGAAGTTAGATCACGATAAAAGAAAAAGACGAATCAATTTAAGATTGACTCGTCTCTCGTACACATATTAACGTTCTCCCTGTTTTGATTGATCGCTAAACATTTCTCCGCCAATAGCATAACAATTTGCATCAACTTCACGAAATCCCCCTTCTTCTTTTGCTTCCGTTACCCCTGACAGAGCATGTTCAAATGCTGTTCAATGACTTGCTCCACTCGCTCAGCTGTAAGCCTTTCAGGCTGCATTAACATATGAATGGCGAGTCCATCGATCAGTGCATACAGCTTCTCTGTCTCGACACCGGCATCCATATCCGGATCGGTCAAGCCCTGCGTTTGCAGCTCCTGGATCACATATTGGGCTGACATATACATCCCCTGATGCATCTGATCACTTAATTTTTTTAATTCGGGGTAAACAAGCACTTTGGCTGTAAAAGAAAACCAGACCTCCATTTCTATTTTCCTGTCCTCGTCCAACGGCAGAAATTGCAAGAGCAGATTTTTCATGTTCTGCAGTACAGATTCATTCATCTGCAATGCCTCCACTCTCTGCTGCACCCGGTCAGCAAAAAGATTCATGCAAAAGGCAAACAGCTCAGCCTGTGTGGCAAAATAATGCCTCATTGAACCTACGGATAGACCCGCTTCCTTCGCGATATTCCGAACGGTGGCATGCTCCAGTCCGTGGTCCCGGATGACGCGGATGGCAGCAGCGGCAACCATTTTTCGTTGTTTTTCATGATCTACGATTTTTGGCATAGTCCTATTATACACCAAGCTTCTCTTTTATAGTACACTGTGCTATAATCCTTTTTAGTACAATGTACTATAAAAACGCACAACAAGAAAGGAATTCGTGAATGATGGGCACAAATATTCAAAGCAGACCAAAGCGCAAGTTTCGAGTATTAAAATTCGCACTCCTATTTTTCTGTTCGGTTCTGGTGGTTATCGGGGCAGGGTTTCTCTATGAATGGTATGCCTCTTCTCAAGCCAAAGATGATTTTCCTCCTCCAGGAAAGCTGGTTGAAGCAGGAGGCTACAAACTTCATATTCATAAACAAGGAAACGGATCACCTACCATAATTATGGAAGCCGGCAGCGGTGAAACCAGTTTATCATGGAGAGACATTCCCTCGGAGCTTGCTAGACATGCAACTGTGGTGACCTACGATCGTGCAGGTTACGCCTGGAGCGAGGCCGCGCCCACAGAGCGTACAGGAGCCAACATTGTCCAAGAGTTACATCTGGCGCTTCAGAATGAAGGCATTGATGGACCCTATGTCATGGTAGGTCACTCCTTGGGGGGCATGTATGCCAGACTATTTACGCAGATGTACTCCAACGAAGTACAGGGCCTTGTCTTAATTGATGCCCGCCCTGAGGATGATGAACGGAATACGAAAGCTTTACTCCAACAGGATCATTTCAAAGGCAACCCACCTGCCGCATTACTATCCTTGTTGAAGTTATCTGGAAGCTTTCGTCTATTTCCGGACTTCATGCTGGAAGGATTGGTTGCAGAGCAAGATCGGGATGCATTTATTAACGTGATTGCAACGCCTTCCTTTTTCCGTGCCAAAGAAGAAGAAGGCAACCTCGCATATACGACAGAAGATGCCATTCGCGGGCAGAAACTCGGGTCCATTCCTGTTCGGGTCATTGCGCGCGGTCTCCCTCAGAACTATGCCCAGGCGGGAATTTCAACTGAAGTTGGGCACCAGCTTGAAGCGATCTGGCAAGCAGGTCAGCGTAACATGATGAATCTGTCCAGTGACAGCAAGTTGATCATTGCCGAACAGAGTGGTCATATGGTGATTCATGATGAACCGGAGTTGGTTGTGAAGACCATTCTTGACTTGGTTTCGAATATAGACTGAACGAGACGGATTGAAACATAGTCCTGTACCGCAGAACATTTTAGCAGAGACTGTCCTTACAAAAAAAACGCCTGACGGCGTCCTTTAGGTTCGAGCATCTATTTCATTGTAGGGTTCGACAATGGCGTTGTGGGAGGCGGGGCTGAACGCAAATTTTAAACAAAATATGGCCACATTATCAATTGAAGCAAGGAAAAGCCTTTGACGACTCCCGATGTCAGCAAAGGCTTTCCGATTCACATACTTTACTTGTCACTCAAGTTCGTGACTTTCAGCATTCTTACGATAAGTGCCGTCACTTCCGCACGCGTCATTGATCATAAGGTTGGTGAATCCATCCAATTGTTCTCGGGTTTAGCGTAGTATACAAAAAATGTAGATCTGTTTCCAAACGCCAAAATGGCACAATGAGAACTTACCAGACGATATCACGATTCAATATATTGGATAATTTCTCTGCTCCCTTGTAATTCATGTGAGAAGGATCGTAGAAATCAGAATCATCAAACTCATCGGATGAATAGTAGTCCAGAAATTGAAAATGATGTTCCGAAGAAAGTTTATTAATGATTTGATATAATTCATGCTTAAAAGCCATAGGGGTAAAACTCTGATACAGTTTGGTAACAGGACATATCATGATAATCGGTTTAATTGAGTTCGTCAGGAGGAATTCCAGATATCCCCTCAATATTTCTTTGTTCTCAGCTACGGTGATCGGATAATTTTTGTTAAAATCTCTTTTTATCGATTTTATCCCCTCAACAATTTCCTCGTACGTTTGTTTCTGACAGTCATACTCTACCGAATAACCATCGCTTATTATTTTTTGAAAATAATCTTTTTCAGGTTCAAAAGCAGCCGAGAAATGATCTTGCTGTAAAATAGCATCTTCAACTTTCTCGAGCATATGATGATAATAAAGATACTGGTCGGTTCTTTCGTTATTATGCATCGTATTGGTTATTGGATAATAATAATTCACTCTGGCTTCGTTAGTACTTTTGGATAAATCATAGTGAAAACTATAATAACTTAACCCAATGACTGCATGCTGCAGATTTTCTCTGACTTCTTTATGACTATACGCATATTTAAACATTTCAAAATCATAGAACAAGTCTTGGCCCGGGTTCGCCAGATTAACGAAATTTCCCCTGAGCAGCTTTTCATTTACACCCTTTTGTACATAAGATAACCCTGTTAAAATACCAGTATAGTTTTTTTCGTTAGACAAGAAGTCAAAGTGTTTAATATAAAATTCAGGGCTGCTCAAAATCAGGGTCTTCAATAAATGATAATCAAGGAAGCGCTCGTCCCCTAGAATCCTTTTCAGATTACTAGCTAAATGATCATTCGTACTAATACTAAATACATAGTCAAACGTTTTATGAGCAATATCATTGAGGTCAATAATTTCAAGTTTGTTTATGTATTTTCCCGAATTGTCGCCACCATCATCAATAAAAGCAACGATATCCGCTTTATTTCGATCAATAAGTCTATCTACGCATAGGGAAAGGTGGTTTACGCCCAAAACAAGTATTTTATATTTCATATGTTTGTTCAACAACTCAGCCCAGATCTTAAACTCATTTTGCAATTTCTCTAAACTTCCGGAAGTTTGATTGCTTTCATTGTAGATTTCAACGATTTCAACTAAAACGCTACTGAGCCGCTCGGTACCTTCCCGCACCTCTTCGAAATCGGGACATCCATTCATTGACTTGTTTGTTATTAAAAACAAGTCAATGAATTCATTCAAATGCTCTTTACTGGCATCTGTATTCTCATTTTCTTTTGCAGCGAGAAGACAGTTATCCATCAATTTAAGATTGTTCATAGTGGAGATCCTATAACTACCCGTATTCAAATTCTATTCCACGCTTTCCTGAGATTAAATTATCTCTTATTTTTTCATATAAACTCTTATGACATTATACCCTAAATTTCAAAAAAATTTATACTCCTTTTTACACTTGCCTACGCACTATTCGGCTAACTAATCAATGCGCACTGCCCTGTTTTAAAATGACCCTGTAAGATACACACTTTATCTTATAGGGTCTTTTTGTTAATCATTATGAAAAAAACGAAATATGGTAAAATGAGTATTTACGCACTAATTTTGGGTTTCATCATCAATTATCGGATTAAAGACTTGGTCAAGACTGTAACACTTTCACACTGTCCTGGCACCATTGAATCAAACTAGAGAAATGACTTTTCCCGTATTGGTTGGCGATCATCCAGTATTTATAGTTCACATCGGATCGATCCATGTTCAAAAGCCATTTCTCGAGATTCTCGAATACCCTTAAGCTTTCTTCAAGCTTACGTTGATAGGCTTCAATATGCATGATGATTATATCCGGCGATGAGTTGCTGCCAAAGAAAACCCTCAGCAGCAGCTCGTTTTTCTTAAGCTCTACCAAATAATCCGCTGGCTGGGATAACCAATCAGATATTGTCCGCCTGCCTTGATCCGTAATTCGGTAAAGCTTGATCTATATTTGATTTGCCGGCAAAAATCCATTTTTATAAAATGTATATTCTTTTAAAGGAGCATATTTATGACAATTATCAATGTGAATTACCCTGTTGGTCGAATGACCGTTCAGCAGCGCAGTCAGTTGGCTGAAGCTTTAACGGATGCAGTATTAGTTCCGGAAGTAGGACAATATTGCCCGCCTGCAAGAGAAGGATTTCAAGTCCATTTTACGGAGCGTCCTAAAGATTACATGGCAATCGGAGGAAAGTTATTATCTGAGCAGCCTGACCGAGACGTGATTACGGTCAACATTCTCGTCATGGATGGAGACTGGCCAAACGAGGTCCGCAGCATCGTGATTTCAAATATATACAAATGCCTGACCAGCATCCTTGAAGTTGAGGAACCTTCACCGAATTGGTGGGTAAGTTTTCAAGTCATAGAAGATGGAAGCTGGGGATCTCGCGGCGGTGTGCTTTCCATACTTGACTTGGTGGAATCCGGAGTCTTTACAGATGAAAAGATACAAGCCATTCGGAAGAACATGTTACCTGAATAAAAACAATCGACATATTGAAAACACCTCCAGTTAATCTCTACATCTTTCGATATAGATGCTTTATCTTGAGGTGTTTTGATTTGCGCCTGCGGTCCCTTGCCTTGGATTCACATCTATTCAACCAAACCTAACTCTTCATATACCTTCTGAGAAACAACACCATTCGGAATAAGGTGATGATCCTTCTGATATTTCTTAAGTGATTCGGTTGTATTGAAGCGGAACTTCCCGTCACATTCCCCATTGTAATATCCTGCGCTTTTTAACCGGGATTGAATAAGCTGCACGTCTCCACCAACATCCCCCTCGGCTAAATCCCTCGGATTTTGATTGATTTCTCCAAGCACATGACCATATATCGTTACTTTGGTTCCAATCGGGATTAATTCGTACAGTTCGATGACATCCCGGTTAAGCATCCGGATACAGCCATGGCTAAGGTGTTGACCGATGGAATAGGGTTTATTCGTACCGTGTATTCCAAAATTGCCCCACGGAACATTCAATCCGATCCAACGCGGGCCAAACGAGGGCCCCCAGTTGGTTCCTTTATATTCGACTCTATAATCTCCAACTGGAGTCGGTGTTGACGGATTGCCAACGGCTACAGGGTAGGTCTTAATGACTTGCCCCTGCTTTCGTACAAGCAACTTGTGACGTTCAGGATAGATCGCAATCTCAAGATCGCTTTGCTCATGTATAATGGGCAAGACGGGCGGAGTTAAATGAAACACTCCAAGCATTGCCAACATGATTAGAATCCATTTTTGATTCGTTAGTATCATGTGTTTTCACCATGTTAAGTCAATTTCATATTGATCAAACATCTTTAATATTTAATCAATAACGACATTTTATACACTTCATTTTGTTGATTTCCCCTCCTTCCCCTACGAGGTCGACCATGGGCTCAAATCAAGTTTTTTCAGTCAGGTTAAACCAAAAAATTTAGAGCTGTATACTAAAACCGTTAAAAAAAGGAGCGCTGCTAATTGGCAACTGCTCCTCGCTTTTCTTCAGTAATTCACACAGGCTGCAAATTTTCCTTATAGTATACATGAAAGGCAATGCTTCGTAGCATGATCACTGCTTTCGCTAAAAAGACTCCCACCGACTTAGTAGTAGTCCAAGCTCCGTTCGGTTTCGGCATTCTAGTTTCTCAAGAATGCGGGACACATAATTTTTCACTGTGCCCTCTGTGACGTATAGAGCAAGCGCAATGCTTTTGTTGCTTTTCCCTGATAAAATTTGCCTGGCCACCTCCAATTCCCTTGGAGTCAGCAAGTCCAGTTTTTCATGATGAGTATCCGATGAAAACCCTTCATGGGGAGCATAGGAACCCGTCAAGCCTTTCACCATCTGCTCTGTTACCCGAGAAGTAAGCAGGATGCTGCCGGAGTTGGCCGCTTTAATGGCATTCATAATTTCCGCAGAACCCGAATCCTTCAGGATATACCCGTCGACCCCGTAGCTTAATCCCCTGATTATATAATCCTGTTCGTTGAACGTGGTAAGAATAATGATTCGAATATCGGGGTATTGATCCTTGACCCGCTTTGCTGCTGTAATTCCGTCCATCACGGGCATTCGGATATCCATTAACACGACGTCTACTTGCAGCTTGTTCAAAAGGTTAAGCAATTCTTGTCCGTTCACTGCCTCTCCGACGACTTCAATTTCCTCATGCAGGCTTAGAATCATTTTGAGTCCTTCCCTCACGATTTCCTGATCATCCACAATCATAACTCTAATCAAGGCAGATGCCCCCTTTATCCATTGAATTCAATTCGGTTTTCCCGCTCACGACAGGAAGCCGGACTTCTATTGCAAATTCGGGATTAAGATGAATCATCATTTGTCCCCCGAGGGCCGTGATCCGTTTTTCCATGCCAAGCAACCCATAGGATTTGTCCAGCGAATGGCTGACCTGGCCGTTATTACGGATTTGCATGTAGATCCCCTCTTTGCTTTTCACGATCCGAATATGGAAACGGGTTGCTCCCCCATGCCGAATTCCATTGGTCAGAGCCTCTCTAACGGTTTTAAGCAGGCAATCTTTAATCTTGGAAGGTTGTTCCTCTATGGATGAATCCAGTTCAAGCTCGAATCCGACCCCTGTCGTTGGATCAAAATTGGAAAACAGTTCGTTTAGCGCGACTCTCAAATGGTCGATCTTGTTTGTGGGATTGAGCGTATCCACCGCTTTCCTTAAACTGGCCATGCCTTCCTTGGAGATCAGCAGCGTTTTGCCCAACACCTCTTTCGTTCTCTCGGGGGATTGGTCAACCGTTTGGTACGCATACTCCAGATTCATGCCCAAGGCAACCAGCGAATGGCCGATGGAGTCATGCATTTCCTGGGCGATTCTTGTCCGTTCTTTCGTGATGGTTAGCTCCTGGACCATGCTTGAATATAGCTGCAGCTTGCGATTCGCATCCTGAAGTTCGCTATATAAACGTTCTGTTCTGGTCTTCTCCGCAATAATCGTTCTGAACAACAAACCCACAACCAAAAAGCCGGCAAAGTTGATGACATCATTGAACAATTGGTCTCCCAATGGGAACGAAACCAGATCTGGAAGAACGTAAGCCATACCATCCAGACCTACGAGAAGGGGGATCAAACGATCGCCAAAAATAATGAGTTCGATCAATATAAGCTGAATCAGGGCAGAGATGCCTATCGAGGGTAACAGGAGGTTTAGCGCAGCCAAAATGAACATGCTGGCGGCCATGGAATACACGAACGCACTGCGTTTACGATAAGATAACAACCCGTATCTCCCACGAATGAAGTCATTCAGAGCAAGCGCACCGACCAACGGCCAAACTGCAAACGGAATGGGTCGATCCAGGTTCCATAACTGATGGACGAAAGACATAAACAACAATACTTTAAACGTAAGCAGTACATAAATCCGGTTATTAACGGAGGCAAACAACTCCAACATCAAATCTCCTCACTCCACGTGGTAAATAGACAGTTCTTCCATCATACCACGGTTGAATCTCGCAGAGTAGATAACGAAAGTCATGTTAACAAGACACCCCTTCGAATGGTTACTTTCGTGAATTGTTGCCCCCGCAACGAGCTAATACACTGGTATAGCAGCAATGCCAAGTCAACCTTCTGGAGGGAAAACATTGTTAGAACTAATTCAAGTAACTAAAGCATACGGCAACCGAAAAGTCGTTCAAAATTTAAGCCTACATGTCCACCATGGCGAAATTATGGGACTTCTTGGCCCCAATGGCGCGGGAAAATCCACAACCGTTTCGATGATTTCGACGATTTCGGAACCGGATCGCGGTGACATAAGAGTAAATCAACAAACCGTCAAAGGACGTTTAGCCGAGGTCAAAAAGATCATGGGCGTTGTCCCTCAGGACCTCGCCTTGTACGAAGCGTTGAGCGCCCAGGACAATCTGGAGTTTTTTGGCTCCCTGCATGGAATGAGGGGACAGACACTCAGAGACCGCGCCCAAGAAGTTCTTGAGCTCATGGGACTGCATGATAAAAGATATCAAAGCGTCGGAGAATTTTCCGGAGGGATGAAGCGCCGGATCAATATAGGCATTGCGCTGATGCACAGACCCCAATTGCTGATTTTGGACGAACCGACCGTCGGCATTGATCCACAGTCCCGAAACCATATCTTGGAGATGGTCAAACAATTAAGCCGGGATCAGGGAACAACGATTATATATACCAGTCATTACATGGAAGAAGTTGAATATCTGTGCGACCGTGTAGCTATCATGGATCACGGCAGGCTTATCGCCTGTGGAACGAAGCAGGAACTTAAACAACAGTCAGAGGCTCTGGATATCCTGACAATCACCTATCAGCCGAACGGGTTTGAAGATTGGGAGGCAGTCAGCCGGATCGGGGGAATTCAAAAGATGGAACTGGAAAGCAGCCGATTGATTCTTTCCATTAATACGGCGATCGGAAGTGTTATAGACATTTTGGATGCATTGAGAACATTGGGCGTACAGATGTCCTCTTTTCAATATGAGGAAGTTATCCTGGAGCATGTGTTTTTGCAGATGACGGGAAAATCTTTAAGGGATTAAGGGGGGATTTTTGTGCATCCATGGATTCGCATTCTATTGCTGGATATCAGGCTTTTATCTAAATCGAAAGTGTTTTATTTCAAGCTTGTTTTGCTGCCCATTGCCATGATTTTTAATTTGGGCACTCTGTTCGGCAAATCCTCGCTCCCTTCCCATTCTCATCAAGAAGCTTCCACCGGACGGGTAGGCACGGATTCAAACATTGTTTTTCCTGTCGAATGGGTATCCGCCACAAACCAAACGGTTGACCCGATGCAATATGAGGCCGTAGCCATGACGGTACTGTTTTCCTTTCTCACGGCTTTCGAGCTCGCACACAGTCTGGTACGGGACAAACTGAATCACACACTGGGCCGCATTCAATCCTCGCCTTTGCCCATGATTCATTATGTCGCGGGAAAGCTTCTTGGCATTACTCTTGCCATTGTTGTTCAGATGGTAGTGGTTATGTTCAGCAGTCGTCTGTTTTTTCAGGTAACCTGGGGCCATGTTCCGGCGGTGCTCTGTATTACGGCCCTTTACGGGCTTTGCATTGGTTCGGTGGTCTTAAGCTGTGGTTTCTGGGCCAAAGATCATGCTTCCATTTCCAGTTTTTCCGCCCCCGTACTGTACGGGCTTGGTTTTTTGGGAGGCAGCTTTTTCAATAAAGACAGCTTCCCGTACATATTAAAAAAAATCCAGGAATGGACACCCAATGGGCGAGCCATCGATGCCTTCTTACACGTAATGCAAGGGAAGAATTGGTCGGCACTTTTCTGGGATATGCTCATACTGGCGGGAATGGCAGGCCTGTTGTTATTGATGGTCTTGCTCTCCGCGGGCAGGAAGGTGAAATGAATATGCAGTTATGGCTTATGGTAACAAAACAAATGAAGTTGATGCTTGCGAATCGGATCGCCCTGTTGGCACTTTTGGCCGCCCCTCTCCTGCTCACGTATTTATTCGCGTTTGCCCGGGATGAATATCCGATTACGATCTATATCGCCGACCAAGACCAGAGCGGCTACTCTCACCAGTTGACCTCAATGCTTAAGGAGGACGGCAGCTTTAATGTCTTGATCCTGCCGGAAAACATTATGCATGAGAAAATCATGGAACAAGATACGGCTGCGGGCATCGTCATTGAGCAGGGGTTTGAATCAGGCGCTGGAGAAGGAAATGTTCCTTCACACATTAAATTGGTGCTGCCTAAGAGCAGTGCTCATCAAAACGTCGGACAATTTATCGGTGCAAAACTTGAAGCGTTCCTGCTCCATCAGGCGGAACCGGATCAACGCCTTCTTTCTTACAAAAAAGCGATAAATTCGTCGGAGGGATCGGTTCGTTCAAGGCTTGACGGATTCCTGCTGATGTTCCTGTGGTTTGCGGTGATCCAGGGATTCCGCACCTTGATGGATGAACGCGAGAACGGCCTTCAGCGCAGGCTGCTCATGGTGCCGGTACGCTTTGCCAAATACCTTCTGTCCAAGGTCATTTCGGCTTACCTGGTTGGCATTTCGATTGCCTTCCTTGTATTGATCGCCAGCACATGGTTTCTGGACACGACGGTATGGGATCATTTCGGATTTGACATGGCGATTTGGGCCTCTTACCTGCTGGCTATTACAGGGCTGGTGATGCTGCTTGTGCCCTGGATCCATTCCCACCAAAGTTTTACCGTAACCGGGTCTGTCATTATGGCTTTAGCCGGGATTTTGGGAGGGTCATTCTTCCCGATTGAGGACAGCTTCCCCAAATGGTTCAGGCTGATTTCCGAGTGCGTACCCGGTACATGGGCCATGAGGGCGTTGAAGGACCTAAGCATGGGGAGCTATTCCCTTACATCAACCCTCGAAGTGGTTGGCGGATTGAGCGGGATTGGAATTGTGACTATAGCGCTATCGTTCCTGCTGATGAATTATACACTGCACAAACAAAAACGGAACGGTTAAACGTTCAGGTAAAAGGAGTTTGTTCGTTCATGAATCTAATGGGTTTGCTCGGCATGATCGAGATCATTTCAGGAATACTTGTCAACGTATATATCGGCCCTCTGGCCAACATTCTTTTTCGGAAAGACGGGACAGGTCCGCGCATTCCGCTGCGCGTAGCAGGCATATATTTAATCATTAACGGCTTTTCTAGATTGACCAGCTGAATCGATTACCGAAAAGCCAGAACAGCGGGGAATCCGCTGGTCTGCTTCAAGAATGAATTGGCACAGCATCTCGTCCGTCACGCTTTCGTATATTGCAAAATGGCCGCTGCTGCACGGACGCGCAAGTCCTCCTTGTCGCTGTGCAGCGCAGCCTTCAAAATATCGAGCGCAGATTGTACCGTTGCTCCATCCACATGGACCGAAGGTGCATCGTTCGATTTTTCGATGGCATCGGTCGTCATATGCTCCAATTGGGCCTGGGATACCGGGTGTCCGAATTTTGCAAGGGTTGAGGAACTGTGGCAAAGCTCCCGAACTTTATCGTTTGCCTCTTCTAGGGGAACTCTGCCCAGCCAGGTCACTCCTCTTCGATGGCAAATCAAATCTTCTCCGATTCCGCAAGAATCATCGTAATAGTAATCACCCACGTCTCCAATATAGATCCAATGGCCGTCGTGAATCAAAACACGGTCCCCGTCTTGCATGACTTCTGCAAATGTATGCAGCGTCTCCATGGAAGCCGCAAGCTCGCCCCCTTCCAGCTTATAGCTTGAAACAAGCCGTTCCTTCCATGCTGCCGGTGGATGCATTTCCAAATCTCCTGTTCCCGGCCATGCAATCCCGATGAAGTTGTCGGCAAGAAACGACGATCGGCGGTCAATGTCGTGCACCGCCGTTTGAATATGAAAGAGATTCATCTTGATTCCTCCAAAAGCTTAAATTAATGTCTACTATTCAAATTTACTTGTCGAACAGAACTCAAGCCAAATACGTTTGCAACATGATGGAGCATTCTTCTTAGGTATCGGTCGGCAAATCGTAATAATATCGGATCACGATATCCTGATCGTAATTGCCGAAGCCCTTTCCGAACAGCGTTAACCCGCCTCTTCCCCGCACCGCTTCTTCGGGATGGATCCGAAAGGCCCAGTTCGTGGCCTCTAGCTGCAAATCGTGAATTCCGACATCCGAGATGCGCTGTCCGTCGATGAAAGCACCTTGGTCATTGATGCGTAGAACCTTCAATAGGCCGTATTGGTTCACGTCGGAATGCCACCATTGCGGTGTAAGCCTACCCCTTCGGTTCCCGAAATCTCCCGGGCTTGTCCAGGTTCCTAAATGTTGCCCGTTCAGCGAAAAACGGATGTCCGAAGGCCAGTTTTCATTGGTTTGAGGAGCCTCTGAACCGAGTTCCAGCGAAATTTCAATTTCTCGGAGTATCTCATCCTTATGTAAATAATTCGGGATTTTATACTCGACGAATCCTCGCGCCATCCATAATATGCCCGCATGAACCCGATCCGGGTCCATGAAGCAGGCCGGCGTGTCGTACTGTCCGATCATCCGGGTCGTCGTGGCAATGCCGCATGTCGGCCACGCTTCGTAATCCGTGTATTGTCCAACGGGAATCGACACCTCGTGGTAAGAAGCATCCACCTGCTCGGGAGACAGTTTGATCAGCATGTACTCTTGCGTGACATAACAATATTTATAGGTTCCCCCGTTCTTTCGCTTCATCCGGCTTCCCACAATGCCGGCCTTTTGCAGCTTGCTGACATGAGTGCTCACAATGGCTTTGCTGAGATAAAGCTCGTTTGCGAGTTCATTGATATGCATTTCTTTATTCAGCAGCAGCAAACGAATGATATTCAAGCGCGCTTCGCTTGCCAACGCCTCGTAGACCGCAAGAGAAGATGCGTCCGTACTTAACTGCATCGTTTAGTCCCCTTTGACTAGAATTCGCTATTTAGCGAACTCATAAAAATAAGCTTGCCCCTTATATCTACATTATGATACACATTAATTATCAAATCAACCTATTGATTTCGCTATTTAGCTAATTCAAAGATAAAGATATGGAGGTTTTCCTTTTGCTCAAATCCAAAATGCTCATCGACAAAGACTTTCAGATCGCTTCGGTCGACTCCCGTATATACGGGTCTTTTATCGAACATCTGGGGCGAGCCGTTTACGGCGGTATTTATGATCCGGGGCACCCTACGGCCGACGAACGCGGGTTCCGCAAGGATGCCATCGAGGCGATCAAAGCGCTGAACGTGCCGATTATCCGTTATCCCGGCGGCAATTTCGTATCTGGGTATAACTGGGAAGACGGTGTAGGTCCGGTAGAAGAGCGGAAACGCAGACTTGAGCTTGCATGGTGGACTATCGAAACCAATGCGGTAGGGACGAACGAATTCGCGGATTGGGCCAAGCTCGTCGGAACGGAAGTCATGATGGCGGTCAATCTCGGCACGAGAGGCATTGATGCGGCAAGAAACCTTGTCGAATACTGCAATCATACTTCAGGCACCTATTGGAGCGACCTGCGCATTTCTCACGGCTATAGGGAGCCTCATAAGTTCAAAACCTGGTGCCTTGGCAATGAAATGGACGGCCCATGGCAGATCGGAGCTATGACGGCTGCCGAATACGGCCGAATCGCCAACGAAACGGCAAAAGCGATGAAATGGGTCGACCCGAGCATTGAACTCGTGGCGTGCGGCAGCTCCAGCCGGGGCATGAGCACATTCGCGGAATGGGAAGCTACCGTGCTTGACCTGTCCTACGAGAATGTCGATTATCTGTCTTTGCATGCCTACTACAATAACAACAAAAACAACACTTACGATTTCCTGGCGACATCGCTGGATCTCGACCAATTCATAGACAGCGTAGCATCCATCTGCGATTTTGTTCAGGCCAAGAAACGCAGCAAAAAGAAGCTTATGCTGTCGCTTGACGAGTGGAACGTTTGGAATTCCATCGGAACGAGCCGGGCCGAGGAGCGTTGGCAGATCGCGCCGCCGGAATTTGAGGACGTGTACACGCATGAGGATGCGCTGGCGGTGGGATGTTACCTGATTACGCTTCTCAAGCATGCGGATCGTGTGAAGATGGCCTGCATTGCCCAACTGATCAACGTTATTGCGCCGATCATGACCGAAAACAACGGAGCCATCTGGTTTCAAACCACGTATTATCCGTTCATGCATGCATCCAATTTCGGACGCGGCACCGTTCTGCAATCCATCGTCTCTTCGCCGAAATATGATTCCAAGGATTTTACCGATGTGCCCTATCTCGAATCGATCAGTGTGTACGACGAGGAGCAAGGAACCATCACGATCTTTGCAGTAAACAGGCATCTTGACGAAAAGATGGAGCTCGACGTCGATCTTCGTTCCTTCGGGGAAACGACGTTCATTGAGCATATCGTTTTGGAGAACGATGATCTGAAAGCCGTCAACACCAAATCGAACCCGCACAACGTCGTCCCTCACTCCGGCGGACATACAAAGGTAGACAACGGCCAATTGCAATCCGTCCTGAACAAAGCATCATGGAACGTCATCCGTCTGCAAACCAAGCAAGTTTAAATTGGCTTGATCATCACCAAGAACCATTATCCCGATAAGCTGAACCTAAACGTAACATTTGCAAAACCATAAAGACCTCCGCCCTGAATTACAGGGTTGGAGGTCTTTTCGACTTGGATATAGGATACCCCTTAGCATTCAGGAGATTCGGCAATATCGTCCAAAGCAAATAACCGATCTATTCATTTGTGCTACGTGCCAACAAGTCTTTCAGGTTGTCATCAATAAATTGATTATCGATCCTGTTGATTCCCCGACCGGCAAAATGGCCCCAAACCGACGGGATTGGGTTATAGACAGCATTAGGCATAAGCTTAGCCTCGTATTCATTATCTTCTGCTGCACAGAAGAGATCCGTACTTCCCGGCATGATGCAGGCAAGAGCTTTAATGCTTCTGAGCGCTTTATCGAAATCTCCATTATAAGTGGGGTTTGCACTAATATCTGCATGCTGACCCGTCCATAACATGGCCAGAACATTATGAGGGTCCATATTCATAAAGCTATCTTCCCAGACGCCGGATATAAAATCTTCCAAGGATTCAAACCCCAGCTCTCTATAAAGCTTCTCCCTATAAAAAGCATGCGACACCCCCCATCCCCCATAGACCCGGCCAACGGCACGCATGTCTGCAGAAGTCAGCTGGTTAAGCTTACTTGAATCGAAACGGGCTGCAGCCATGAGCGCAGCTTTCATACCGTCCAAGACAACAAAGGTATGGGGCCAAGACTTGGAGACACCCGCGAAAGGTGCAATTCGTTCCACCATCTCCGGATAACTTGCACCCCATTGAAATGCCTGAATGCCTCCCATGGACCACCCAACGACGAGAGCAATCTTCTGAATACCGAATGTTTCGGTCACCAGCCGATGCTGAAATTTAACGTTGTCGTAGATAGTTACCTGCGGAAAATGAGCCCGGTCGAATGGTGGAGGCGTATTACTGGGAGACGAGGATAAACCGTTGCCCAGCAGATTTGGAACGATAATAAAATATTTTTCCGGATCCAGGGCCATCCCGCTGCCAATCAGCCATTCATTCTGAACATGCTGGTCGCCAAAAGCAGTCGGATAGAGAACGACATTATCTTTCTGTTTATTTAATTTTCCATAAGTCTTATAAGCAAGAAAAGCGCTTGGCAACGTCACTCCCGATTGCAAGGTTACATCACCCAAATTAAAAATCTCATAATCCATCGTATGTTCGCTCCCTTCAAAATAGAAACCACACGTCCAATGTGTAATTTCTTGTACATAGTATAGAGCTGTGATACTCTCAGTAAAAGTGAATAGAATTCAAGATAGTATTCAATTAAATTGAAAGTAAAGGGGATGTATGATGGAGCTGCGTCAATTGATCACGTTCCGCACCGTTGCTGTAACATTGAATTTCACTCGGGCTGCGGAAGTTCTGAACTACGTCCCCTCCAATGTGACAATGCAAATTAAAGCTTTGGAGGAGGAGCTTGGCATTCGTCTCTTTGATCGTTTGGGCAAACAGCTTGCTCTCACTACGGCGGGCAAACGCTTTTTAACGCATATCCAAGGCGTTCTTGACAAATTGGACGAAGCCCGCAGCGTTGTTCATGACAACGAAAATCTAAGTGGCACTCTAACGATAAGTGCCAATGAGGTCATTTGCGCCTATCGCCTTCCAGCCGTCTTTCAACGGTTTCGTTCCCGGCATCCTGGAGTTCGTCTGATTTTCCGCTCCGTTCCAAATCAAGAGCTCAAGCAAACCCTTTTGGAGGGAACCTCGGATGTCGTCTATATGTTGGACGAACCCATTCGCTCGAGCGCGCTTGTCGTGGAGCCTTTACTGGAAGAAAATTTCCGCTTGTTCGCTGCACCCGACCATCCACTTGCCAAACAAACGGATTTACGACTGGAAGATTTCCATAATGAAGTGTTCCTGACGAATGAAAAAGGTTGTCCCTATCGAACCATGTTTGACCGGTCATTTGAAAAAGAGGGCATGGACAGCATTACGTATTTAGAGTTTCAAAGTGCCGAAGCGATTAAACAATGTGCAATTTCGGGAATCGGCATTGCTTTTCTTCCTGAAATCGTAGTGGAAGTCGAAGTTGAACGCGGAGAACTTGTGGCCCTTCCATGGCAAATTCCAGACTTGCACGTGTTTACACAGATGTTGTGGCATAAAGACAAGTGGCTTTCACCTATCATGGAATCTTTCATAGAAGCATCTAGGGAACTTCTTGCAAAAGAATAACAACGACGTTAGATTACTAAAACAACACTTTAGTTGAACAAAAAGAGCCGATCGCATTGATCGACTCTTTTGTTTTTTGCTCAATAAAGAGCGCTTCCCGGAATTGAATCTCTGCCCGTGACTGTTCTTATCCTCCAATATTAGATTTGCTCTTCATGGAAAAAGATAACACCGCCGGAATGATCCCAAGCGCAACACCGATCGCTCCAAATAAACCAACGGATTGAAGGGATATGTTTTCCACGACCATTCCCCCAATTATAGCCCCACCGGCCATACCCAATTGAATGATTGAAGTGTTTAAGCTCAGGACAATCCCCGAGGCTTTTGGAGCCATACCAATTAGATATACCTGTTGGACGGGGCCTGTTGACCAGGCAAAAAAGGACCACAACATAAGTAAGGGCAGCATGATGAATACGGAAGTTTGGGCGAGTCCTGTCATTAAAAGCAAGATCCCGGAATGGAAAAGCAGGCCTCCAATCAATGTACGGGGAATCCCCCATTTATCCGCACCATAGCCGCCGACCTGGGAACCTAGCAGACTGGCTATACCGAATGCAAACAGCCCTATACTGACCATGCGGTCGCTCATTCCAGTAATGTTCAACAGGAATGGAGAAATATATGTGTAAATGATGGTATAACCAAGTATCCAGAAAAATCCTATGGATAGAGCTATAGAAATTCGAGGCGTTTTAAGCAAGGATAACTGCTCCCGTATCGGCACAGGAGTCTCTCCCTTAGACTTAGGAATAGTCAACCCAAGTACAAACATTGCAATCAAGCTGAGTATGCCGATTCCCGTAAAAATGATCTTCCAATCATAGGAACCAGCAATCACTCTTCCTAAAGGAACACCGAGAATAAGCGCAAGGTTAAAGCCTAAAAGAACGGTAGCAATTGCACTTCCTTGCTTGCCTTGTTGAGCAATGTTGGCGGCGACGGTCAAGGCAACCACCATAAATACACCCGTGCCAACCGCCAGTATGATTCTAGCTCCCAGCAGCATGGAGAAACCGGTCGTTAAAATCGTGACTAGATTGCCTATGAAAAATAGCGTCAACGCAGCCAGCATAAGCTTTCTTCGATCCATTTTTGCAGTGATTGCAATCAAAATCGGGGTGCCGATTGCGTAAGCAAGTGAGTAAACGGTGATGAGTTGTCCAGCGGCTGCCAGCGTCACTCCGGTATCACTTGCTATTCTATCCAGTATACCCGCGATTACAAATTCAGATGTGCCTACCAAAAAACTGACAATGGCCAGAATATAAATTTTCCAAGGATTTCCCATGTTATTCCCTCACATTCATTTCTATAGTTCCAAAACTGTAGAACTCATGTTTAATATTGAGCTGTATCTGATTAGCTCACATCCTGTCTTCTTATTTTCTGGCGAGCTCCTTACGAACAATAGGAGCAACTTTAGTGCCGAGAAGCTCGATCGTCCGCAGCAATTCCAAATGAGACAGTGAGCTGAAATCAACATACATCAGAAAACGGGTCAAACTTAATTTCTCTTGCGCAAGCAGGATCTTCTCGGCTACATATTCTGGATCACCAACATATAGAGCACCCCGAAGGCTGCAAGCTTCTTTGAACGTGTCGTGAGTATAAGGTGCCCACCCTCGTTCCCGTCCAATCTTATTCATCTGCTCGGCCATAACGGGAAAGTACTGTTCAGCGGCTGATTCAAAGGATTCCGCAATAAAACCATGGGAATGTGTTGCAATTTGCAGCTTACCGGGATCGTGTCCGGCTTTCTTAGCAGCTTCCTTATATAGCTCCACCAATGGTGCAAAACGTTCCGGCATGCCACCGATAATGGAGAAGATTACGGGAAGACCCAGTATACCGGCTCGAATGGCTGACTCCGGGTTACCGCCAGTGGCGATCCATACCGGCAATGGGTCTTGTTGTGCACGGGGATATACGCCCATATCATGAATAGCCGGACGATGTCCGCCACCCCACGTCACCTTTTCATTAGCGCGTATTTTTAATAAAAGTTCAAGTTTCTCTTCGTACAACTCTTCGTAGTCGTTCAAGTTATACCCGAACAGTGGAAACGACTCAACAAAAGAGCCGCGTCCGGCCATGATCTCAGCACGCCCTTTCGATAGAACGTCCAGTGTTGCGAAATCCTGATATACCCGGACAGGATCATCCGAAGAGAGCACCGTTACAGCGCTGGATAGCCGAATCCGCTTCGTTGTGGATGCTGCAGTCGCAAGAATGACCGCCGGTGATGAGCTTGTATAGTCGATTCGATGATGTTCGCCAACAGCATACACATCGAGCCCAACCTGATCAGCCAATTGAATTTCCTCGATCGCTTGCCGCAGCCTCTCTGCTGGCGATACACCACCATGCTCTGGATTGGTATGTAGAAAGGTAGTTATGCCCAATTCCATGTTTTTTGACCTTTTTTCCATCATTATTTGCTCCTTTATCATTTCTTCACTTCTAGAAATGTAGAACTGTTGCTCAAAAAAATTTACGCCAGCAAATAAGGCGCAAATTTCTCTGCCATTTCCCGATCAACACAATAATGAATATACGATCCACTTTTAGACGAATGAATTAAGCCCGAGTCAGTTAATTGCTTCAGGTGATGTGACAACGTCGAGCTAGCTACGGTTTCCAGTTTCTCTCCAATAGCTGTAAAGCATTGATTGCTCTCTTTCACCAGCAGCAATGCAATTTTTAAACGTGTGGGTTCACCTAACGCCTTGTATATTTTGACCGCCTGGCCCATTTCTTTTTCGTTTTCAGTCATGGTTAATGACCTCCTTTTCAAGCACAACTCTACATTTCTATAAGTGTAGAACTGATGATAACACCTTATTGTTTAAATGTAAAGGGAACTATGGCTTGCCACCAGAGCTTGAGTTAACGAAAGTGGAACCGGTGCGGATCGAGCTGTTACTGCATGACGATGGAATAAAAGAGAGCTGCCAGGATGAAACGATATAGAGCAAACCACTCCAGTCTCAGTCGCTTGATGAGTTTAATAAACGTCACAACCGCAATCATGGCTATAAGGAAGGAAGTTATAAAGCCAATTAACATCAGATATATATCGTCTGAGCGAAGTAAATCGCGACTATCGTATAAATCCAGCAAGGTTGCACCAAACATGACTGGTACTGAAATAAGGAAGGTAAAATCCGCGGCTGCTTTTTGGCTGGTCCCCAGCAAAAGGCCGCCTGAAATTGTCGATCCTGATCTCGAAAACCCTGGCCACAAAGCCAAACATTGGAACAGGCCAATACCGAAAGCTTGTTTATAATTAATGTTATCCATCGTATCAGCGGTTTCTTTTCTTCTGCTCCGTGCTGCGACAATCAACAACACGCCACCTGCAACCAAACCAATCAAGACAGGAGTTGGACCGAATAATTGGCTTTTGATCGTATCCTTGAAGAGAAGATATACAATTAACGCTGGTACCATAGCTAAAATCATATGGATCACGTTTAGTCCTTTTGAAAAATCCATCTTGATTAAATTTGACCCAATTTCCATATATCTTTTCCAGTAAAGAATGAGCACTGCCATTACTGCGCCCAACTGTATAACTATTTTAAAGGTTGTTGACGCTTCTCCCTCAAAGTTAAGCAAATCACCTGCCAAAATAAGATGTCCAGTAGACGATACTGGTAAAAACTCGGTTAAGCCTTCTATGATACCGAGTATTATTGCTTTAATTACATCCGTCATCCGTAAATATCCTCCTTAGGAAAATAAACTTGTTTAACAATTATAAGTATAAGGGGTTTTGTTTGTTCCCTCCCATCGATTAACGTAACAATATTCGATTCAGCGTGACATTATTGTCACATAGGATGTGAATCTCTTTCGAATATGGCAAAACGGATAACGATGTTCGATTCGAAGAAAAAACGAAACGACCGTTCTCCGGTAAAGTGCCGGGAAACGGTCGCAATTTCATATTGTTTTTTGTTACACCGATATTTTACGAATGAAAAAAGGAGAATATACGATATGTATTTTTTCCTTCTGCCTTAGCCAGATAGAGTGCGGCATCTGCTTTTTGAAGAAGCTCTTTGACGGTATCCCCTTTTTCGCAAAATGCGATGCCTATGCTGGAAGTCGTACGAAGTTCCTGCCCTCCGATATTCCAAGGAAGCTGCAATTGTTCTAAAATATTTTCGGCCAAAACACGGGTATCCGAGAACGTGGTGCGAGGAAGGACAAAGACGAATTCGTCACCGCCCATTCTCGTTAAAACCTCATGTTTACGAAGGCAAGCCCCTGCTCGCTTTACAAATTGCCGCAGCAATTCATCCCCTGCTTCATGACCTAATGTATCATTGATCTGCTTGAAATGATCCAGATCGGCAAACATCACAGCCACCTGTTCTACGCCCGTTGTTTCTTCATTTAAAACCTGATTTAACATTTTCGTTAGAAACCTTCGGTTTGGCGCTCCGGTTAAAGCATCACGGTAACTTAATTGCTCCAGTTGTTCCTGATGCTTTTTTCGCTCTGTCACTTCCCTTCCGACCAGCATCATATTTTTAAAATTACCGTGTTCATCAAACATGGGCGTTCCCTTCAACTCCAGCCATACGGGATCTCCCTGCTCATGTTGGCGTTGTATTTCATAGGTAAAGGGCTGTTGCAAGAGCAGCATCTCCATAAAAACGGCACGAAACTCCTCATCCACTTCGTCATTCGGGTTGTAGAATACCCACTTGCCTATATACTCTTTTGGATCAAACCCAAGTACCATCTTATGAGAAGGAGACGCATACTCCACGATTCCGTCAAGATTGATCAGCTGGATCAAATCCAGCGAATTATCCGCTAACAATCGATAACGTTCTTCGCTTTCCTTCAGAGCCGTAAGCAGCTTTTTTTGCTCCGTAATGTTCTTGCCCACTCCAAAAACGCCATTGACCTTCCCTTCATAAAACAATGGAACCTGCTTTATTTGCAAGTAAACGATATCTCCGTTTTTATGCTGCGCTTCGGTCACGTATTGACAGGATGCACCCTTTAGAACCTCACCGAAAAACTGTTTAATCAAATCAAGCTCATGCTGACAAAATAAATCTTTGTACGACACACCCATAATTTCTTCCTTGTTATACCCTAAACATTCAGTAACCCCTTCATTCACTTCTACAATTTTTCCCTCGTTGGAAACGATAAAGATGGCATCTGGATTGTAATTAATGATCGATTTTAATGCCTCTATAGACTGCTCGCTCAAAAATTCTCTCATTCTTCTTGTTTAATCCTCCGCCATGATTACGAAATTTGTTAACGTT
Organism: Paenibacillus sp. FSL W8-0426; assembly: GCF_037969725.1. Classification (NCBI taxonomy): domain Bacteria; kingdom Bacillati; phylum Bacillota; class Bacilli; order Caryophanales; family Paenibacillaceae; genus Paenibacillus; species Paenibacillus sp. FSL W8-0426. The sequence continues at coordinate 3,849,585 of NZ_CP150203.1, forward strand.
ATACGATATAGTAGCAAATTTTGACTTCGTTTGGTATTACCAAAACTTACCAGTTGGCGTCTCGCAAGAACTTCGTTCCTTAAAACAAAAAAAAGCCGCTGTAATCGCGACTTTGAATGGTACAAGTTTTTTTTATCCTTAAACACTACATTGACTATTTCCCTTGCAACTGATTCTTTTTCCACTTTCTTATTTTGGTCCTGAATGTTGTGAATGGTGCCACGGAATTGATGTGAATATACCTTATGGCAGGCCACCTCGGATTGCTTCCCGTCCATTTTAAAGTGCCTTGAGTATATAATTCTTCGGTAGTAAGCGTATCAATCCAGGACTGGAATTGCAGCTCCACTTTTTTGAATTCTTGACGCAGCTCAGTTAACGAAAGATGAGCATAATCGTTATAAAAAGATTGATAGAGCGCACCTAACTGGTTCCATTTGTAATCAGGAGAAGGAGTTACGACTTTTTTTCCAGCACGCTCATCCTTGTCCCAACTCATCACAAGATTTAGCCACCCGAGTTGGTAAGCAATCATTTCACTTGGTGTCCGATCTACATCCTTGTCACGTGTATCTTTAAGTTCTTCAGGAATTTCGTCAAACTCACCATCAAATAACAAAAAGCGTTTATGAATCTCTTCCTTTAAACGGGTTTTAGACTCGTACATGGTACCACTCCTTATCCGTCTTTAACTGAGGTGTGTATATTATTTAATGAAAAGAGTTTCCGGTGAAGAACACTAGTGTTCGTTAGCTCATCGGATGCCACTCCTCTTTAATAAGACCGTATATAACTCGGTCAACATATTGATTGTGAAGCAGCTCATAGTTTCTAATAATTCCTTCTTGAGTAAAGCCCAAGCGTTCTGGTATCGCTCTGCTTTTGAAGTTGTTAGTTGCATGCATGTGACTGCTGGAGAATCGAAAGGTATGTCTGATCATCAATGATGGCTTTGTACATAGACTAATCGCCCCTTATTTGGTCGCCCACAATTTGGTTAGAGCTATTGTAGCAAAATCCAATAATGTTAGCTACCTAAGATCAAGAGAAGTTTCTATAATTTCCATTCATATTGAATATCAGGCAAATTCTCCTCATTCTCATGTCCTCGACCAATCATTTCAAATCCATTTTTCTCATAAAACCTTTGGGCATTTTTATTAACTTCAAATGTATATAAGGTTAATTTTCCACTGGCTTGTGCCTTTGCTTTATTAAGCAAAGTTTGCCCTATACCCCTACCTTGATAATCAATATGAATATAAAGTTGGCTGATCTCCGTTTCATTATAGGCAATCATTCCAACGACTTTGTCATCCATTAACGCTAAATCGATTTGATACTGTTCAGCTAATATATGTTTTAAGAAATAAAGATGGCTGTCGAAACTATGGATTTCAGCCTGACCAATGGCCCGTTCCTTACTGTCTCTCCACATTTTCACTGTAGGTTCAGCATACTTGGGATGATACTTAGATACTTTAATTTCTAATTTGTTCATTACATACCGCCTTTCAATGTATAGATTTTCAGAATGCAGTACCGTTTGTTTCTGTACAACTACTTTCGAGTATACAAGAATAATTATCTTATGTTAATTACAAGGTGCACTCACAGGCAAATATAATGCCAATTGCTCTTCTGTCAATAAAGTGGACACTCTCGTTTATGAGGTTTTTTGGTAATACTGTTGCTCGAATTCCCAAGGAGACAGGTAACCCAGTGTACTGTGTGAGCGTTTGCGATTATAAAAGAATTCCAAGTAGCGATATAGTGCTTCATAGGCTTCTGCCTTCGTTTTAAATCTAGGGATGCGATAGATCAGTTCTCGCTTCAATGTGCTGTGAAAGGCTTCAATACAAGCATTGTCATAGCAGTTTCCAGGCCTGCTCATACTCGCTTTCATCCCATACTGTTCCAACTTGCGTCGATACTCCTTGGAAGCATATTGTGCTCCACGATCAGAGTGGTGGATGAGCCCTTTTGCTGGCTTTTTCGCAGTATAGGCCTGGTTTAATGCATCCATGACGAGATCAGTGGTCATGCGGTCGCTCAGCTTCCAACCTACAATTTGCTTGGTATACAGATCCAAAATGCTGGCTAAATACAGTCTGCCCTGACGGCATGGGATATAGGTGATGTCTGCGACCCATTTTTCGGCCGGTTTTGAAGCTGAAAAGTCTTGCTGGAGCTCATTAGGCGCTACCGGAAACGTATGTCTGGAATCCGTTGTACACACTTTAAACTTAAGCGAAACACAGGAACGAAGTCCGTTTTCGCGCATGATGAAGCCGACCGTACGCTCCGATACGACCCAACCTTCTTTTAAAAGTTCATTGCGAATACGAGGACTACCATACCTCGAATCCGAGTCATGATAGTGCCACAAAATTCGATTCGTAAGGCGTTTCCTCCGCTGATCTCGGTTGGATGGTGCAGCCAAACGCCATTTGTAGTAGCCACTCCGAGACACTTGCAAGACCTTGCACATCTTCTCCACTCGAAAGTCGGAGCGATACTCTTCGATGAATTGGAACCTCAGTTCTTTTCCTTGCTGAAGATGTGCAGCGCCTTTTTTAGAATAGCCAATTCTTCTTTGAGATCTTCAATTTCACGGTCTTTCCGGCGTTGTTCTGCTTCATTGGCCCGTAGTGTTTGTTCGAGATTTCGGATCTTTTCGGGATGATTGACGCTTTCCTGATCGAACTGCCGATACTTGGTCATCCATTGACTCAGCGTACTTTTAGGAATATTTAAATCTTCCGCTACATCGGATAACGTCTTCGTTTGCTCCTGAATGTACTTTACCGTTTGTTTCTTAAATTCTTCATTATAGCGTTGCCGTTGTTCTCCCATGCCGTGGACACCTCTTCTTTCGTTAGGTCTATTATTTCTGTTCCTTAACGATGTGTCCACTTTTTATTCTAGCTGCAAATCATCCGTTTAAAAGCAATACAAGAAGAGGCGAAGCTTTTAATATAGAAACTCTGCGAAAACTTCAACATTTAATCGATGTAATGGGCGAGATTGGAGACAAATATAACGTTGGACCGGCGACCACAGCAATGGCTTGGGCCATTGCAAAGGGAACTGTACCCATTATAGGAGTTACCAAAGAAGCACAGATCGACGATGCATTAGCTGCTGTTCATCTCACATTAGAAAGAAAGGACATTCAAGATTTAGAACAAGCTGCTATGGAGACAGGTATATCCGTCAGAGGGGCATGGGAAAAAAGCATGAAAAAATAATTTTGCGGTTTATACTAAACGCTCTTCGGATTTGGATGGAGGAAGATCATCCCCCCAACGCAGGAATTTTCCTGATTTCTTCCCTGTTCATCGGCCTTGGCTCGGTAGTCGCCCAGATTCTTGTACCTTACGCTACTTTTTTATCTTCAGAAAAACAACGTGGACGAGTCGTGGACAATGTCTTGAGCGCGGCTGGAAGACTGCAGCTGTTCTGGGCATCATTCTTCCGGCTGCAGCGCTGCTTTACTTCTTCACCGAACGAAAATCCGTCTTTTGCAAGCTGGAACAAAGCTAAACCTGGTCACCAATACGTTCAGCCAGTCAACAGGACTTGAAACATGTCTTTTGACTGGCTTTTATCTGGTTTGCTGCACCCTTACGTGAAATGAAATAGTTGTCGCACAGGGTTATGACCATCGGGCAGCTCTTTTTTTATCTTTACTATATAGGTTGAACCAATGATTTTTACACAGAGACACTACGGGGTCAGAACCATCTTCCGATCGCTGTTATCCCTAGATTTCTTTGATCCCCTTTTTCAAGGGGAAAATCCGGTGATCAGCCTATGCTTCCGAAGCAGCTTTCTTACAGAAAGCGTTTAGACCGCTTCGCTTCTCCAGATTCTTTCTGCCCTCTTCGTTATCGTATAAATTTCCGGTTCAATCTATATAGTCGTTTCACTTCATGTAACGATATTCCAGCAGTTTTTTCAAATTCGAAATTTTTTGCTGCAGCTTCTCCCCAACATTGGTTTCCCTCACAAGCTTCCGTTCCAGTTCTTTGTCCACCAGTCTTTTTACAGACAATACGTCCGTGCCGTTGCATAACACGTCTTCTTTTGAATTAAACTTCTGATGGGCGACGAGCTGCATGCCAAAGGAATTATACAACAAGGTATATCCGGCGATGCCTGTTGTGGATTGATAGGCTTTGGAAAAACCGCCGTCAATGACGATCATTTTCCCGTTTGCTTTAATGGGGTTCTCTCCACGAATTTCTCTAACTGGCGTGTGGCCGTTAATGATATGTCCGTGATCCGGATTCAAATCAAACTCCAGCAGAATTTTCCGGCAGATCTCTTCATTTTCACGCAAATAGTAGTAAGGGTTCTTTCTCTCCTTATGGGTTTCTTTATCCTGGATAAAGTACCGTTCAAAGGTGGTCATTTCTCTTTTTCCGAAGAGCGAGGAACACTCCCCTGTCCAGATGTACCATACCATATCCGTAGCCAGATCATCCGTCTCTTCCGGATGCGCAAAGGAGTAGCGCAAGTAATATTCAAAAACATCGAGCAGCTGGCGGCCCGAATACGTTTTGTCTTCAATCTGCATTTCTTCCATGTTTCCTTCTTCATCCAAAGGAATACAGCCGTGGATTAACAGATTCCCGTTGTATTTTAAATAAAGGCTGCCCTTTTTCATCAGAAAATTCATATGTCTGGCCAGCTTTTCGGAATGCTGAACGGAGAACAGCAGCTTTTCCATCACCTCGTGTTCTTCCTTCAGCAATTGTTCAGGCTGCTGCGGGTCTACGGTTGCGAAACAGGTGTTTTCCAGCGGGTACGTTTTTTCGCCGATTTTGATTTCATTTTTGTCGTAATCAATCTGCTCAAGCAAAAGTCTTTCTGCCATATTAAAGTATGGGCGTCTCTTGATAATCGGAACTTCAAGCTTGAACTGGATCATGGCAATAGCTTGATGAATTTTGGTGATCTGCAGAATTTCTTGCTCCGTTACATTATGGCCTGCCTGCAGCTTCGGTCTGAAGGCCGCATTGTCATCATAGTATTTCTCCGCCAAGTTCAGCAGTGGGCGAAGATTGATACCGTAAACGTCTTCGATGATATCCAGATTGTCGTATCTGGCGCAGATTCGGATAATATTCGCAAGGCAGACCAGGGAACCCGCGTAGGCGCCGATCCACAGGACATCATGGTTCCCCCACTGAATGTCTACAGAATGGTAGTTGATCAGCGTGTCCATAATTTTATCGGGGTCCGGTCCCCGGTCATAGATATCTCCGACCACATGAAGATGGTCAACCACTAAGTGCTGGGTCGTATAAGCAAGGCCGATAATGAGCTTGTCCGCCTGGCCCAAGGAGATGATTTGCCGGTATATTTCCTCATAATAAGGATCCTTATTGTTGGTCGAATCTGTTTTGTATAAAAGCTCTTCTACAATATATACATACTGCTCCGGCAGAGCTTTACGCAATTTCGAGCGCGTATACTTGGAAGAGGCATACGAAATAAGCTTAAGCATTTGTTCAATCGTTTGTCTATACCATTGGTTCAAGGCTTGTTTACTGCATAGGGCTCCTTTAACCAGCTGTATTTTTTCTTCCGGATAATACACTAATGCCGCAAAATCATTGATTTCTTGATCCGTCCAAACCTCTCGGAATAAATCTTTGATTTTCTCTTTGACGGTACCCGAACCGTTTCTTAGTACATGCTGAAAAGCCTGGAACTCCCCATGCAAATCACTGACAAAATGCTCGGTTCCTTTGGGGAGATTGGAGATCGCTTCAAGGTTGATGATCTCGGTGATGACTTTTTCTTCCGTATCATATTTCTGGGCCAATAAATCTAGAAACTGCGCATCCAAAACAGATGTCCCCCTTCAAGGAAATAAGTGGTTATGATCCATACTTACTAACAAATGAATAGAAACTTACATTTAATTATTCATATCATAACATATACCCAACATTTTAGCTTACTCACGTTGAGAAGATAAATTTTAAGGTACCGGGCTCAGCGGTTTTGCTCAGGCTAGTCAGGAGTTCGAACTACCGCCCAACAGGAGATCACTATGCAAAAGGTGATCAAGATGTTTTGAATGTGAATTTGATCAGTTCTTCACCTCATTAATAGATTTGCCGAGCCGATTCGCGGCGCCGTAGCAACAGCAGTTCCCCATACGATACGTTTATCCTTCAAAGTTAATTATATTCACATTTTCTGAATTACAAAAAGGCCAACCAGTAATTGCTGGTTAACCCGATCTTACGAAAAGGGGTAATTTAGCGACCAGCAGGCAACGATCGCGGTTCATTTCAAATGGAGGGACTCTATCGCTTTCATAACTACCTCTGGGTGATTTTGGGGAATCATGTGTGCAACGTTTTCCTGTACGATCAGTGTGGAGGTCGGAATTTCTTTGTGCAGTCGGAAACTATGCTCCTTTGTTTCGAAAGGATCGTCCGCGCCTACCATAATGACTAGTGGCACCTTGATTTCTTTGTATCTCTCCGAAACAGCCTTGGCAGCGGGAACAAAAGCAAGAACATCTTCTCGGTTGGCCCTGAATTGGGATGGTCGAAGCCAGAAAGCATATGTTGCTTTTCGATACGCTTCGGGGACCTGTTCCGGCTTAAAGGTGTTTTTTAGAATGATATCGGCCAATGAAGGTCCAATTACAGCCAACAACATGTTCATCAGGACTCTTCCCAACACAGGAATGGTAATGATGGTGGAGATGGGGTCGCCTCTCTCGGCAGGGTATCCTTCCGAGTACATGCCAGCGCCTAGCGTGACAAGCCCGGATATGTCATCTGGATAATCCAGTGCATACGTTAGCATCAACACCCCGCTCCATGAATGGGCAACCAGTATCGGCTTTTCGACGCCCAGCGTCTTTAAGGCTTCGTGAATCAGCTTTGCTTGCATTTTGGGTGTCATCTGCATGTTTCCGGGGCGATCACTATACCCGTAGCCTGGCCGATCAAACGCAATTCCGCGAAAACCGCTGGATGCCGCTAGATCTATCACCTGTTTGAAATCATTCCCGGTCAAAACGCCGCCATGAAGAAAAACGACCGTCCTTCCTTCGCCTTTACTTATATAATGAAGTTTCATTCCTTTTACCGTTACAAACGTTCCGGTTGGAGGAAATTGCTTCTCTGCCCGCCGAAATTGGAATTGGCCATACCAATAAAGAGCCGCCATGAACATCACGATGATCGCTAACACAACCACCCGTATTCCTCCTCACGATCATTATATTCACATACTTATATATACATTAAAAACGTACTATATAGTATGTTAATGGCATAATAACGCGTTTAATCTCAGGACAAATGTCTAATGGTTGGCAGGCCCTCTAATTCCATGCCACAACGTTTTTGATATCGTATGGATAAGGGCGCGCAATGAATCCGGCCGTGGGTCGAGCATCCATTCGATGAGAACGCCTTTTAGCAATGCATCCAGCATCAAGGCGATCGAACGGGGATCGACGTCTTCTGCCATGTACCCCCTTCGTTGCATTTCTTGCAGCAATATCCCTATTTCATCCATCATGTGTCCGTGAAGTTTTTGCAAGTTTTCGCGGATCTCGGCTTCTCCGGAAACTAAAAACTCCAAAAATAGGCTGGATCGTTCTTCTCCAGCCTCAAGGCAATTAAACTGGGACTCCAACCATTCCGACAAGGCAGTCATCGGTTCGTTCGATGACAGTATATGGTCCACTTGGTGGGGAAGCAGTCGAAGCTGCTGCTCATAAGTTTGTTTTAAAATCGAAAGAAACAAATCTTGCTTGCTGGAGAAATGCCAATAAACCGCCCCCTTGCTTAGCCCGGCATACTCGGCAACTTTATCCAAAGAAGAGTTTACATATCCGTTTGAAGAAAAGACATGTGCAGCTGCTTCCAGTACGCGGGAACTTGTGTCCGTAAGATCGGCATGGAGTTCCGCTTGCCTTTCCTTTAACCATTCCCTCATCTGCTCCTTGCTGCCAAAATGTCTGCGGACAGCAGTCCAATGTACGCCGGCCACTCTGGCTATGTCAGCAAATGTAATCAGGTCGAATGCTTTCGTCTTGACTAATTGTTCTGCTGCTTGAAAAACTTTGTCACGAACATTCAAATCGAATCACCTCCACACACCTACTATAGATGTGTTATTCAGATACCCATCAGTATGCTAAATATAATAAAACCCCTTCAGTATGTTGTCAATTTAATGCATTGTTCTTCCCCCGTAACAGCTCCCGATTTACCGATGAATGACGTCATATCAAGTTTTTTCGATCGATTTGTCACATTTGCCTGATGCTGTTCCGTAATACAAGTTGTAAGGAGGGGAAGCAACTTGGACGAACCGATTCAACAAATTGTCAGTGACGTTCTGAAAGGGGAGAAAGACAAGTATGCATTGATCGTCATGCGTTGCGAAAAATTCATCTTCAATTACTGCTACCACATGCTCGGGGATTATGGAGAAGCAGAGGATTGCAGTCAAGAGGTGTTCTTGAAGGCATACCGCAGCTTGCACAAATACGATCCAGACAGACCCTATGAGGCATGGTTGTACCGGATTGCCTTTAACCATTGCATTGACTTGCTGCGCAAACGCAAAATCACGCGATTTCTGCCCTTTTTGTACAAAAGTGACCGGGACAACAACCAGGTCGATCAAGCTATTGATCACAAATATTACAATCCGTCCGTGCTGCGTGCGCTGGCCATGTTGTCCGCCGAGGAACGAAGCTTGCTGATTCTGCGCTGCGTCGAGGAAAAGAGCTATAACGAAATTAGCCCTATTCTGAATCAAAACGCGACCTATTTACGAAAGAAATACGAGCGGGCCGCCGCCAAATTCAGAACATACTACGTCAGTACAGAGGAGGAAAGAAAAAATGAGCATCGACCCCGGCCAAGACCTGAAACCACTATTTCAAAGAGTTGAACCTTCAGGAACCGCCCTTCAAGATCGGATCATGAACAACATAGGAGAAAAACCTTTCAAAAGGGAGCGATTTTTTGTGAAAAATAGAGTGAGCTTTCTCCTCTTAGCCGGCATGCTGCTGACTGCATCAACGGGATTTGCCGCCGTAAAATACCAGTCCTTGGCCAACGACAAAGGGGAGATTCTTTTTCAAGAAAAGCCGTTCTCCACTGCCCCTGCATCGAATCGCACCGAGGACGAAGCAAAACGAATTTCCAGAATGAACGAAATTTGGGTGAATGACATCAAGCCCGGCGAGGCTGCGATCATCTACGTCGTGCCGAACAATCCGAACCATGTCCTCGATCTCAAAGCCAATTCACATATCGTAAAGAGTTTCGCCGAATTAAAGAAAATGCTGCATGTACCCGGCATGCCCCTATCCAAGGAACTCTCTGGCTCAAGCACGTATACGTTCCAAAAGGCAAGCGTACATATGGAGCACGGGATGGATCTGAATACGCTCTCCGAAGAGGAAAAAACAAAAATTGCAAAGAAACTGCTGGCCGAAGCCCAAGCTTCCGGCAAAGATTATGCCTTGATGCCGGTGAATTTTACGGATGATTTCTGGCTGTCGTTCCTAACCTATGCCAGCGGCAAAAATGAAATTTCACTAAGTATCCTAAACGCCAAAAATACCGGCCCTGTCACCGCCTCATATGAAGACGGACTGAACAGCACCAGCCAAAAAATAAAAATAAACGGACAGGACGTCATTCAGAGAACCTCTCGCGGGGGTTCCACCGAGTTAATATGGGTCTATGAGGAACCTGAAACCAGCTATGTTTATCACTACACCCTAAGTGTCCGCAAAGGTAATATCTCTCCGGAAGAGCTGATCCGCATTGCCGAAACGATCATTCCCGGCTCGAAACATTGAGCATCCCCGCTTCGTTCTACACAAGACTAGACCCGCTGGTGAGCCCCGGTGGGTCTTTTCATTATGTTCTTATCCTCTCAATCAAATCTCTATTTTTGTCTCTAAAAACTCCAGATACTTTGGATCATCCTCCATAAAAATCCCAATACCCGCACCCATGTAAGCCCGTGTTAACTCGTCCGCCGCCTTTTCAAGGTTCCCCTGTTCATAATACAACTGCCCTAACCGGAGATGAATATAGGGATTCCCTACTCCCTTCGGACATTGTACAGCGTTATAAAAGCATTTGAATGCCTTATCGTAATTTTTCATATGGAAATGGACATCCCCGATTGCCACGTATAACCACGTAGCGGCCTCCCATTCTTGATGATTTTCCGGTAATAATCGCAGGGCCTTAACATACTTATGCTTGCCCGCCTCAAAATCGCCTGCCTTCACCAAATCATCGCCTTGTTTACTTAGAGCTGTAATCTCGCCATAGGTTGAATCTGAAAGCTGCATCGCTATTTCTCCTGTCCTATTCAATTTGTATCATTTTCTAACGAATGATCGTTTTTTGATTTTCATCAAAAATGATTGCGCCTTGTATCGCCAACAAATATTCTATCGCCCAAATGAAATGATTCGTGAAATCCAGAGTATTTGCCCACTAACCTGACACGTAAAAAACGCGCGCCCTGAAAATGAAAGTTCTTCAAGGCCTGCTTTTGATTAAAAATACCTCCATACATCCTCAGTCCAGCAAAAACCATTCTTCGCCCATCGGTCTCCGAAATTACGGTGCAATCATGCAGTTCCAGTTTCGGACCCAATACCTTACCTGAGTCCGAATAATAATCATATTACCCTCTGTTCATTCTGCCCCAGATCGCGTTCTATGAAAATCCTGCAAATTTACCAATTCAAGTCTTCGATCTGCAATATTCAACAATAATAAACCTCCTTCTGATTCATTGTTGGTCATACAATAAACTAGAAGGACAGTTTCTGGTAGCGCAATGGATTAACGTTTTTAGAATTCTATTTCCTCATATAGACCTCAACTGATTTTGGTGGTTTTTATAAAACAAATCGTTTCACTTTTTGATTCAGAGAATGTGAAATGCCCTGAATCTCTTCGCTGGTTGACTTAATCCCATTTATCGCGGTTAATTGTTCTTGACTTGCCGCCACTACTTTTTCAAAAGCATTAGATGATTGATCAGCAATATTAGCGATCTCATTGACGGAAGCTGTAACTTCTTCTGAACCCGCAGACAGTTCCTCCGTCACAGCGGACACATCTATAATCTGTTGAACAACATTTTTCGTAGCGTTTTGTATCTGTTCAAGCGCTAACTTGGCACGGTCTGCTAACTCTACTCCCTGAATGGATTCTTTGTATACTTTCAAATTCATAACATGATGAATTTGCTGAACAAGCGTATTCACTTGCTTAATATTATCTTCTATATGATTAGCTGATTCTTTTGACTTATTTGCTAGCTTCTTAACCTCGTTAGCCACCACTGCAAAGCCTCTTCCTTCTTCACCTGCCTTAGCTGCTTCGATCGCTGCATTTAGAGACAATAAATTGGTCTGCTCGGCAAGCGAAGAAATCATCAAACTCATGTCCGTAATTTGAGTATTAAGTAAATTCAACTTTTCAATATACAAAGAAGATTCTTCTACAGACTGAAGGATGATATCCATTTGTTGGCTGACCAAATCCATTTGTTGATTGCCGTGTTCAATGTCTTTCTCCGTTCTCTGAGACAATTCTGCGATCACAGTTGACGACTCAGCAATTTTTATAGTTCCAGCCGTCATTTCTTGCATCATCATCGACGATTCTTTGGTTGCCAATGCTTGTTGTTTCGTACCTTTCGCAGAAGTGTCTATTAAGCCGCTAACAAGCTCAACAGTGGTTTTGGTTTGTTCAGCCGAGCTATTTAGCTCCATGCTGGTTGACAATAATGCATTAGATGACATGGATACATCCGCAATGATGTTATGTAGGGCGGTAATCATTTGATTTGAATATTCGCTTAATCTTCCAATCTCATCCGTTCGTTTGACAATAACGCGTTCATTTAAATAGCCTTGACTTACGCGCTCAAGAACATGAACGATTTTTGCCAGTGCAGTAGTGATGCCTCTAGTCATCCAAAACAGTATGCTTATTGCGATAATAATACTTATCGTTAGTATCGTTACCAAATTTCGTAGAATGGGCTTTGCTGCTTCGTTAAATTCATCGAAGGGTAGAACTGAAATGACCTTCCAGCCTGTCATTGCATTTGTAACAAAGTAGGCTTGAGCCTGGGTGTTATCATCAGGATTATGGAGCGTAGCTTCTCCCTGATCTGTTTTAAGGATGTTTCGGTTACCGGAATCTGACAATAGTCTTCCCGTCTCGACGAAAGGATTGTAGATAACTCTCCCATCAGAATCAATGACATAAATAAAGCCTGTCTCGCCTAGTTTTGTACTTTCAAACAAATATTTAAGCGTATCCACTGAAGATTCAATAGTTATAACGCCTGATCCATTTTCAAGTGATTGAGAAAGACGAATACTGTAAGAACCATCAACGGGTGATTGCTCTATCTCGGAAATATAGACACCATCGCCCGATAATGCTTCATTATACCAAGCGCTGGATAGGATGTTTTCCGTTTGTTCTTTGTTTGGGATCTGGACAGCTTCACCTGTAGCAGAAATGGCAGATATGGATTTCAGTTCAGGATGAAGCTCTAAAAAATCCGTCATCATTTTCCGGTTATGCGGATTATCCATTTCACTTCCATCTATAAGCCGGCTTAGTTGAGCAACATTTGCCTTTTGTGCAAAGAACGTACTGTCTAGAGTCGAGCTTAGTGAAACGGAACTGGTTTTAGCCGTCTCCCCTAGTTTTATTGCAATTTGCATTTTGGATGTTTCATATGATCTCCAACCTAATGCAAGCATGGGGAGAATTATCAGTAAACTAACGATAATAGTCAGCTTAGTTCCAATCCTTCTAATCACAAATTTTTCTTTCATTCTTTTCATCCATTGCTTCTTCATCCATTAATCTCCTTTACCATCTTAAGTATACAAACGCTTGTTGAACTTAAAATTCATATCATATACTTTATCGGTAAGATACTTAGTAGTGTTTATATCTTCTTTTGTCATACTACGAATATGTCGATAATGTTCCTACATATAGACAGCGCCCGTCCTTCGAAAAAGAAGAACAGGCGCACTTTCGAGATTATTTATTCTTTTTACCGATCGGCCCCGTTTCAGGAAGCATTGCGGTCGAAATTATGGCGAACAAAGCCAAGAAGCTGAAATACAGTAAAGCGTCACGCAGTCCCGTATACTCTGCGATCCAACCGATCACAAGTGTTGAGACAGCGCCTCCGAACATGCCCACGCTTAGAATTAGTCCCTGCGCCGCGCCTGCCCGTTCCGGAGTCATGCCCTCCAATTCCATTACACTTGTAAACATGGCTGGCAGCCAGCCATTCAATGCAAGTCCAATCAAAATCACGGAAGTATACAGTAGTATTCCATCCGGAAAAGTGACGGAACCAATACATCCGACCAGCAGCAATGTTAACAATGGCCACATGAATATTTTACGTCTTCCCAAAGCGGCCATGAGAATGCCCACAAGGAGTCCCGCAACAACCGAAGCCAGCGAAATAAGGCTCGTAATGGTTCCAGACTTCGCAGCAGACATGGCTAAATCGGTTTGAAAGTAAGTGGGCAGGAACGTCTGCAAGCTTTGCGTGGACAGCATAAAGGAAAGATATGCAATAACCAGCAGAATGACCTCTTTTTTTCGAATGACCGATTTCAATGGGCTTTCTTTGGAGGAAGGTTTGTTCTGTGATTGGTCTGACATATTTCCCTGACTCGTTTGAGCGTTGTTTCTTGCAAAGATAACCCAGAGAATCGTTGTTATCAGCATAGCAATTCCAAACCACTCAAGTGTAAGTCTCCAATTTTGACCAACCAGATTATACAACGGAATCGCAACAGCCAGAGCAATGAAAGATCCAGCCAGAGACAAGATGGAGTTCAATGAATTAATCAAAGGCCGTTCTTTTGGAGGATACCAATCCATCGTGACGGCAACCGATGTTCCTGCCGAAATGCCCATCCCAACCCCGATCAACACGCGACTGATTAACAATATGGCATAGCTGGAGGTGAACAGAGGAACGAGTCCTCCGACTGTATAAAAGAGCAGTGCTATCGTACGCGTGCGTGCAATACCGAACTTGCCCATCAAGCTGCCCCCCATAGTGCCGGTCAAACCAGCTCCTAGCAGCACGATCGTAACCATGACGCCCGCCTCAGCTGTTGTGATGTGCAAATCAGTCATCATCATAGGAATGAATACTGTGGGACCAACAAAAACAATGGTTGGAATAAGTGAAGTTAACGCTGACAATATCAACATGATCCAGCGGTATTTGGAGTAAGTCACATGATGTTCCATGAGTTTATGCCACCGGAATACAATACGTATTGGACGGCATGATTCACCTCTTTAGTTCATTTTTTGGAGTATCTGTTTATATTTTTGGAAGTTCAATTTGATCTGGAGCATATATGCCGTCTCCATCCAGTTGAGGGACAATCAAGATTTTGACTTGTTCAATCTTTTGCTCCCCTCCCGGTCGTAGCGCGGCAAACGCATGTTCAACTCCATCGAAGCCGGTATATGCTGTTACGATTTCCGATGGATCAAATTTCCCAGCGATTAGGTCCTCGAAGGTTTCTTTCAAAGCCGTATAAGAGGTTTCACCATAACCTGGCCCTGTAATAAAGTCCAAGGTGATGTTTTTGTTGATGAGACTTGTCGGTTTAAGCAGATTGTCTTCCATGGAGGCTCCAACTATCAGGAATTTGGTATAGTGAGGCACAGCATCAATCATGTTATAAATCAAGTTTTTTACGCCGGAGGCTTCAAAAACGTGTAGACGCTGACTGTCTTTGGCCAACCCTCGATACACTTCGACCGGATCCTTTTCCAAAGGATTTACGACGGCATGAGCCCCATATTTCATGGCAATCTCCCGTCTTTTGACAGATGGATCGGAAACGACGATCGGGTGGATGCCACGAGAAGCAAGTGCTATGACGGCACCAAGGCCAACGGTTCCGGCTCCTGTCACAATCGCTCCTCCATCCGGTCCAATATCCGCTCTCAAAACACTATTGTAACCGGTTGCGAGTGGCTCAGTAACCGCAGCATGATAAGGATTGACTCCATCGGGAATCTTGAAATGGCCTCCGTTGCCCACAAGCACGCGCTCCGAAAATCCTCCCGGATAATCGTTCGAGTATCCTACGGTATACATCACTCCGTCATCACCGATCACCCAAGGCAGTACAACAATCAAATCCCCTGGTTGGTAGTCAATGACATTATCACCGACCTCGATGACTTTTGCTGTAAACTCATGTCCCAAAACCAAATCCTTGTTCGGATCAAATGCTTGCCCGACGCTCCCCGCTTTGCGTACACTCTCGAGGAAATCCTCCGTGTGTGCTACTGCAGAGAGATCACTCCCGCAGATTCCGATCGCTAATGGTTCAACCAACAGTTGGTCCTTGTTTGGTTGAAGATCCCCTATTTCTTTCATTTGAAATTGACCTTTTCGAAAAACAACCGCATTCACACTCAACACATCCTTATATATTATTTATTAAATACTTATAAATAAGTATCTTAGTACTAATACAAATACTATAATACGGTTAACCTACTTTTACAATTCATAAATTAGTCACAATACCATATTGTTAATAGATGATATCCATCACTATTTTAGATAAAAAAAGAACAGTACACGTTCAGAAATTAATCTGAATGTGTACCGTTCCTCTTTTCAAGAAGGTGGTGAATCAGTTTCTTATACAATTTGTTCCACAGCATAATTTCTTCATCAGTCAACACGCTGAAGTGTGAACTTACCAAATCCAGTCTCATGGCATAAGCTTCATCGACGATCTTTTTCCCTGCATCCGATATCTCCAACATGACGGAACGCCGGTCAATATCTTCGTCTCTCCGTCGAAAGATCAGTCCTTTCGCCAGCAATTTGTTACAGATCCCCGTAATTCCCCCGGAAGTAATATGTAGTGGTTCTGAAAGCTCTTTGGCTCGTTTGGGGCCTTCATCATTCAGTATTTCCAATATGCTGACTTCCGTCATGGAGAGATTTAAATGATTTTTTTTATTCCAATCCGTCAACCATAGTTTGTTGTGCATGGACGACATATAAGAATTCTCAATTAGCAGTTCTTCTCTTTTATTCCTCATAATCCCACCCTAACTTTAACGAATATTATTATGGTTCATTATAACCCCAATAAAGAACAAATGCACTTAGTCCAAAATCTCCAAAATAAAGAGTCGTTTGGCGATTTGAATTAACCTTATACAATAGACAACAGTAAACCTTATGAGCTCCCTCGTCTGACTGCCAAACCATGCCGTTGCAGGGCGGAACTTTGGGAAATGTGTGTTATCACCCCAAGCTCAATGCTTAAGAAAGTGAATTCCGATTCTCGTCATCGTCCTCTGTGTGGAGAAACGCTGAACAGCACAAAAAAGGTGCGTCCTCTTGCAAGAGGACCACCTCACCGATATACAAGAAACACGAGGGCATGAGTACATGGGAATTCTGCTATAAGGATACACCTACATTTATCCGCTTAGCGATCTGCCACAAAGGTTCATGCCCCGTATTCAATGTAGTTCTAACTCCATAAACACATCCGCTCTTACATAGGGCATGGGCCCGATCTGCTCGACAGGAACGTGTTTGAACCCAACTGATTCATAAAGATGAACGGCATTCGGCAGCTTGGTGCTGCTTCCCAAAAAGAGCGATGTAGCGCCTAGTCCGCGTGCGCGGTTAATGGCCGCTTGAATGATTTTCCGTCCGTATCCACGCCCGCGCATCTCGGGTGCAACGCTCATCTTCGAGAGCTCGAACACGCCGGCTCCGGTCGGCACGAGCGCAACACATCCGACGATCGAATCGCCATCACGTGCGATGAGTACGTCCCCTCCTCTGTCCACGATGTTCTCTACCGGGTTATCGAGGATGACCAGGTCCGCCTCTTCGACGGCGAAGATACGGGCAATCCATTCCTCGTTAAGTGTTTTGAAGGCCCGAGCTTCTTCGGGCGTCTGCATCGAAGTGATCGTAAGCGCTGTTTCAAGCATCCAATGTTTCCTCCTCTTGTAGGGGTTATTCCCACTATAGAAGAAACCAAACGATTGATCAATATCGGTATTCCTATTACGTTCATGGACAATACCTATATTCGGATGGTCACCCAATGTTGGGTTTGCGGATTCATTTCGTCTGACCTTGATGACGGCAACAACGCAGAACATAAAAAAGATGGCGATCCACCTGGATCGACTGGGGAAGCGAAGCTCCCCTATTCTATAGCTTTTTTTCAATCACACTCCGGCATACGAGGAGAAGCCGTCATCTATTGGCAATACTACACCAGTTACAAAACTAGCTGCCTGTTCGCTAACCAAGAATCATAATCCTCCAATGAGCTCTTCAGGTTCCCCAAATCTTTCCGTGGGTGTATTTTCAGAATTTTCCTCTCTCTCGGAGCAGGGGTATCTTCATCATTGAATAATAATGCTTTATTTTGATGCGTAACAAAAAAATTGGGGGCAATCGCATTAACCCGAAAACCCGTTTAGACGGGCCAACTCTGCAATGGCTTCATCGGCTCCGGGCGTAGAGAAAGTGACTTCGATAGAGCGTATTCCGCCCGCAAATGCTTGTTTGGGGAAACTTGGGTAACAATCATAATCTCCCTTTCAGCTAGTTCTTGTAATAAAAATCAGGAATGGCCGTCCATCGTCTTTTAAGTTCATGGGCAATGGCTTTAGGTTTTCGATCACGAGTGAAGATCCCCTTTTTGTTTCCTTGTACACGAATGATTCCCTGGCTCGTTGCAAAATCGGCAAAGTTCCACACTTGCTCGCCAACAAACTGTTGAAATTCATCAAAAACTTCATGGTTTGCTTTATAAAACGCAACTTGGTATTCTTCTGTAAACATAATGGGTTCGACATCATGCAATCCGGCGACAGTGTCCGCTCCATATTCGGTCATCATAAATGGTTTGTCTGGACATCTTTTCAGCCATTCCTTAAATTCAGTGCGCAGCATCTCTTTGGCTGATACCAAATCACCACCATCTACATACCATCCGTAATAGCGGTTAAAGGTAAGGATATCTAATAACTCCGCCACTTGATCCTTTTCAGGTGAAGATTCAATTTGAGTGACAATCGTAACAGGACGCTTTTGCGGATCTAAATCTCTGGCTAATTCGATTAGCGGTTTAAAATATTCATAAGCACCCTTTTCCTCTGAGGCAGGCTCATTGGCTATATTCCACATCACAACAGAGGGATGGTTTTTGTCTCTTTCAATGAGTTCCCTGATCACCTCTTGGTGATGTTCGAACGTTTTAAGCTCATCCCACGTATTTCTAAGTTCTCCGCCACGATGCAGCACCATCATGTTTAAATGCATTCCCACCGCGGGTACTTCATCAATGACAACAAATCCTTCCCGATCCGCAAGCCTCATCACTTCTTCTGAATATGGATAGTGAGCGGTACGGAATGAGTTCGCTCCCGTCCATTTCATCAGATTAAAATCCAAAACATTGGCTGCTTCATCTAACCCTCTTCCATGAATAGGCGTATCTTCGTGCTTACCATAACCTTTGAAATAGAACGGTTTATTATTGATCAGGAACTGCCCTCCGCTCACCTCAACCGTTCTCACACCAAATGGCTGTTCATAAACATCGATCGTTTCACCTTCATCTTCCAGTTCAATCCGAAGGGTGTACAAATAGGCATTTAAAGGTTCCCACAGCTTAACGTTGGGAATCGTAAGTGTGCTTGATTTTCCTTCTGACTCTGAAATAACGATGCCCGATTCATCTACAATCTTTGCTTTAACAGATGCTGAACCAACCACATCAATGGAGTAATGAACTGTCCCATCCAGTTCAGTTACGATCGTCACATCCTTAACATAAATGGTCGGCGTCGTATATATTTTTACAGGACGATGCAAACCGGCATAGTTGAAGAAGTCAAAATTAGGATGATTCCGAACAACCTTTCCAACACCAGCAACGTGCTTCTCGGTTACAAAACCAACGG
The DNA here is from genome assembly GCF_037969725.1 of Paenibacillus sp. FSL W8-0426. Lineage (NCBI taxonomy): Bacteria > Bacillati > Bacillota > Bacilli > Caryophanales > Paenibacillaceae > Paenibacillus > Paenibacillus sp. FSL W8-0426. Next base: position 3,868,661 of record NZ_CP150203.1, read on the forward strand.
GTAAGGTCGTCTCATCCACAATATTGTTCACCGCAACGGTTAATCGATTTTTGCCTTTTTGTAAATATCGATTAATTTCAGCCTCAAAGGGTAAAAAGCCCCCTTTATGCTCTACAACGAATTCCCCATTCAAATAAACTTTTGCGAAATGGGTGGCAGAACCAAACCGTAAAACCACTCGTTCTTCGGTCATCGAACTTGGCAGAGTAATCTCCCGCTCATACCAAACCCAGCCAACATGGTCACGGATGTTTGCACTGACTGCCATATCGTTAAATGAACCAGGAACCACCATACGGCTTGGATCCTTCAACGTTTGCTTCTGCCAGTTCTCTGTAAATCCCATGCCAGAATCCAGTTTAAAGTTCCAAATCCCGCTTAAATCTATAATGCTACGCGTTTCGGTAAGTGTAGGATAAAGCATATATAATCTCCTTTTTTTCATTCATTAAAGTGGTTGAAATCCTTAATCCAAACTAAGTTGGGTTATCACAACGAGTCTTTATCACTTCTCTTTTTATTTAAAACGCTTACAAGTTCAGCCGTACGCTTTTTGTTTAACGGATAGAAAAAGGCCATACAAATAAATACGAGCAGAAGGCCGATCGATGGTACTAATGTCGCTAATAAATGAATCCCGTCCAACGTACTTGCAGCTTGGGATTGAAGTTCAGCATTGTAACCAACGGCGGCCACAGCTATACCGCCTATTCCTCCAGCTACAGCCTGTCCTACTTTACGCGCAAAAGAATAGATGGAGTAGATGGTTGCATCCTCTCTCATACCGGTTACATGTTCATGGTAGTCAACCAAGTCCGTTATAAAAGCCCAACTTATTAAATTGAAAAGAGCATATCCGAATAAACCCAGCGATAAAATACAAATATATTGAACCGCCGATAGGTTTGGAAGCAAAAATAAAATAAAGTAAACGATGGTCGATAGTAGAAACCCAGAGGCAGCTACTTCTTTTTTTCCGAACTTGGCTACCAAAGGTTTGACAATCGGCATTCCTATAAGGATCGTTGCCGATTGAACGAGGCTAAACACACTTAACAACTGGGCATTTCCAAAGTAATCCTTAAACAAATACGTATTCACTGTTCCAATTAACATTAAATTGATTAAGAAAATAAGTGAGCCAATGAGAAATACAATTAACGGTTTATTTTTAAGAAGACCTTTTAGCGTTTTTTTCAAATTCATATTCGGTTTATGATTTTCATCCATGACCACACGTTCTACGGTTAATTTATAACAAGCCATATAACTTGCGATCGACAGAATGCCAAAAATGACTGCCCCCATTAAAAAGCGATTGGCATTCGCCTCGTTATTCACAAACATAAGCAGTGGACCCAGAACACCGACAATCAATTGAGCTAATGTCGCTCCAAGTGATCGCCATGTGGACAGCGTCGTCCGTTCTACAGGGTCAGCTGTAATGACTGAAGCCATTGAACCGTATGGAATATTAACCGTGCTATACAACGTGCCCCATAAGATATAAGTAACATAGGCATACGCGATGTAAAATCCATTGGACATTCCCGGTATGTGAACAAACATTAGAACGCCTGAAATGACGAGAGGGATCGACATTCTAAAGATCCAAGGTTTGAATTTCCCGTTCTTTCCGGCTTTTCTGGTATCGATAAAGCGCCCCCACGTGATATCTGCAATCGCATCCCACAGACGAGCCAGCAAAAATAATCCCCCTACCGTAGCAGGATTAATTTGAAAGACATCGGTGTAATACACCATCAAAAATGACCCCACCAGAGCAAAGAAAAAATCATTCCCAAAATCACCAAACAAATACCCAAACTTATCCTTGAACCCAAATGGACGCATAGAACCCACCTCTTCATATATGTTGGCCGTAACAGTTTGTTTGAAGTGCAAATTGAATTAATGATTTGTTGGCGCTTTCACGATTAAAAAGGATGGTGCTTTAACGATTGGTTAGCCCCCTGTTTCCTCCCTCATTTCAATTGTTGAAATCGATTTCACAGAAAAGTATAATCACTATTAGATATTCTTTATGGTAAATTCCACAGATAAAAAGGAATTAACACATCTAATTTCTTCACTCTACAACCTGGAGGTTTCAACATGCATAACTTTCAGCAGGAGAATATCGAATTTATATGTAACTTGGCACACAATATCTATAAAATACCTATATACTATTTTGACAGTGAGAATACGTTAACTTATGAAGCGGCTCTTGATTTCCGGCATAACCCTTTGTACACGTCCAACCCCGCCATTATTACAGAGTTATTTACCGAAATGGGATCACAACATTTTCCCGTTATTCGCGAAACCCTGTATCATGAGAAATTTTTCGCAATAAATGTCCATTTTAATCAAGAATGCAAAGGGAGAATCGTCGTCGGTCCAGTAATTAATTTCAGGATGACCGAAGAGACTATTAAAATCACGTTAAGGGATTTAGTAACCCGGGGAAACAAAGAGGAAATAAAGCATTACTATGATCAAGTTCCGGTAATCAGCAATTTTAATTTTATTAATCTGAGTATGATTATTTATTTTATGCTTTATCAACAAAAGCTGGAGCTGGCTGACATTTTGCTGAATAATGAAGGTCTTGATCAAAATATGCTAGAGATTGAACAACCCTATTCCCAAATTATTGATGGACGTCAAAATAATTTAGTACACACTGAAATAGATAAAGAGAAGAAGCTTTTGGATTTTATACGGTTAGGGAGAACAGATAAAGTATTGGAGAATTTTCATGCTATTCATAAACAAGGAAAGAAAGGTGTGTTATCAAAGACCAGTTTTTTGAGAAGTCAAAAGAACATCGCCATTTCTCTGATCACGTTAACCACCAGAGCAGCAGTAGAAGGAGGATTGTATCAAGAAATCGCCTATAACCTTAGTGATTTGTATATCCTTAAATTAGAGGAATTAACCGAAAGTAGAGCGGTCGATGAATTGATTGAGGATGTTTTAATTGATTTTGCTGAACGAGTCGCAAACAGTAAAAAACATAAATACTCAAGACCTATAAATATTTGTCAAAATTTTATTTTTAATCATCTGAATAAAAACATTACCGTTTCCCAACTGGCCGAATTAACTTCCCTGAATCCCAATTATTTATCTAACCTTTTTAAAAAAGAAGTCGGGATTTCGATTCCTCAGTTTATCCAGAAAACCAAAATAGAAGAAGCTAAAAACCTGCTGTCTTACTCCAGTTATTCTTTAGCTGAGATTTCAACGATGTTGAATTTTTACGATCAAAGTTATTTTGCTAAAGTTTTTAAAAAGTTTACGGGATGTACGCCTAAACAGTTTATAAATCAAAATTGAAGCACCTAAATTTTAATGTTGAACTATGATCATAAGAAAAACCGCCTTTGGTGAAAAGGCGGTTTTTTGAGCTATCGTTCTCTTTCGTTGAAACGTTGTATTACTCAACTGTAATCTTCAATCAATGAGATTTTTCCTTCCTTAAACTCGAATTTCGACTTTCCATTTAATTGCAGCTTATCTCCAATTTTTAATCCGTTAGGTAAATCCACGGCAAGAATACCTTCATAATCAATTCCAACCTCTACTTTGTCATTGATGACACTGTACTCGGTGATGATCTGGCGACGGCTGGTGAACATCGTTGACGACTGTTCTGCCAATTCCCTGAATGCTTGTATTCCTTTGGTTTCCGTAGTGGTTTCGCCATTGGAAATATTCCTAAATATGATATCCTTCTGCAAGAGGTTTACCATGCCTTCAATTTCAAATGAATTGTATGCCTCAAGATAATTTTCAATGATATCCCTTATCTCTTTGCTAAGCATAACCGTACTCCCTCCTTGATCTTGTTATGTAAAAGATATACTCCTAATTCTATAGTACCATAATAAAGAAAAAATCCGACACGTCCCGTTATTCCGTTGCTCAAGTCCAAAAAAGCAAATAAATAATCGTTTGATACATATTTCGTTTTAAAAAATGTTGACTTAAACCATGGTTTAAGACGTATCCTATTCCTGTCGGCAATGAAAGATAAAATTTGGAGGCCTCCAGATGAAGTATTGTTCCATTAGCGAAGCTTCAGCCCGATTCAACATTCCGGAATCAACCTTGCGTTATTATGAAAAAAAAGGACTGCTGCCGCTAATCGAGCGTGATGAAGCCGGCAGGCGGTTATTTTCAGAAGATCAAATGACGCTCCTTAAAATCATTATTTATTTGAAAAACACGCATATGCCAATAAGTGGCATCAAGAAATATATTGATCGGGTGGTAGAAGGAGACCAAACCACGGAACTCCGACTGGAAATGCTGAAGAAACACAAGCAAGCCGTGCTGGCTGAAATAACTTTGATGACAGAAGCCTTAGAAGGCATTGATGTAAAAATTGCACGTTACACCAAACGGGTTCAGGAAAGAAGAATAAACAAAACAGAAAAGAGGCGCCATAAATGAAACCTTCAGGAAATACAATACTGATTACAGGCGGAAATACGGGAATAGGATTGGCTTTTGCAGAGCGCTTTTTAAAAGCTGGAAATAACGTCATTGTTTGCGGACGGCGTGAACAGGCCCTTCAACATGCGAAAGAAAAATTCCCTGATCTTATTACCCGTGTATGTGATCTGGGCATTGAATCCGAACGTGCAGCATTGTTTGATTGGGTAACAACGAACTATCCAGCGGTGAATGTGCTGGTGAACAATGCAGGAATCCAGCAACGGTTTAATGTGTTAAAAGCGGATGCAAAGCACGATTGGAGTTATTTCAATCAAGAAATTACAACCAATATTGAAGCGCCTTTCCACCTATCCATGCTGTTTGCTCCGTATTTTGCAGCCAAAGAAGAGGCGGCCATCATTAACGTGACATCCGGGCTGGCTTTTACGCCGTTTGCAATCGCTCCGATTTATTCTGCGACCAAAGCGGCCCTTCATTCGTTTACCATGAGTTTAAGACACCAGCTTTCCGATACGTCCATAGAAGTCATTGAGGTTGCTCCTCCGGCAGTGAATACAGAGTTGGGCGGAGCGGGACTGCATGTCCAAGGAGAACCGCTGGATGCCTTCGCAGATGGAATTTTCAAAGGATTGGAAGAGGGGAAAGCGGAAATTGGATATGGTACATCGGTGAACCGTTTGCGCATGTCGCGAGATGAAATTGATGAGTACACGGAGAAGATGTATCAGGCTACGAAAAACGCAAAAGGGACGAAGAGCAGATAGCCCTCTGCTTCGTCCCTGTAATCTATCGGTGTTGTTTCTATTCACCGATGTGTTTTTTAAAGGCATTAGAGATAGCCCCTCTACTTCTCAATGTTTCACACTGAGTTGTGTAAGAACATACCTATACTCCTTGCCTTTCTTCACTTTTTTTACAATAGCATCAACGCGGCTAACCAAATCGTCATTCGGATAATCAGGATCGTATAAATGTCCATACACTCTATAATTGTTGCTCCCCATATCGTAAAGTTCATCTACCTGAACATAGAAGACTCTCTCGCCGTCAGCACCATCAAAGGTATAACCTTTACCATTGTATTTAAGATTAAGCACGGACCGATGATTGCTAAATTTGATATTGAAATATTTTAATATTGAGGTTTCAACAGATGATTTAGTGATATAAAGTTTTCCGTGAGATGAACTTATTCTTGAATTAAAGTTGTTTATGTAGTTATGCCATACGCCGAAGCGAATAAGATCGGAATTATTTATTTTCTTAGCATCAAATTTGTATAGCTGCAGCTCGGTAAAATTGCTAAGAAAAACCCCTAATTTCTTGGACTCGGAAGAGGAAAGATCCACCTTTTTGTATAGCTTAAATGTCCCCTTAGGGAAAGAATAGTCCGTTGTTTCTGTACCTGACCAAGTCAACGTGACCGTTTCTTTTTTTACGCTAATCGTCATTTTCCCATTATTGTACTCATCCTTATATTTAAAGCTCGCCGTACCTTTTGCATTAAAAGTAACCGTTCCGGTGATGAAACTGCTCCTGTATTTTCCCTTTGAATTCAAAAAACTATTTCTGCTATCGTTAGTGGGGAGGTAATAATCGTTTGTCACCTCTACTTCTACTTGTGTTCCTTTGTCCTTCATTCTAAGATACATTTGATTCATTCCATATGAACCAATGTCATACTGATCACTCCACGTCCCCGTATAACTACTTGCAGCATAGGAAGCCGGACTAATTACAAGCTGTGCCATAAGAATCATTGCGACTATACTGAACACCATTAATTTTTTGATCATTTTCATTCTCCTTCAATTCTACATGATCTAACCTGTCCATTGGACTAAACGCATATAAACCGCACTAATCAATCACATAAGGACACTGCGAGTGCAGTAGCATCTTCCGATCGCTGTTATCCCCTGTTTTTTGATCCCCCTTTCCAAACTCAGCGAAACCAGTTTCATTTTAAAATGCAATACCTCCCTTCCTCATAAATTTAGTTACATTGGTATATATTCCAAACACCTAGTTGATTATAGGTAATTTGGACTTGCCCTTCAATTCTTTTCTACCTGAAACAGCACTATACTTGTAATTTTTTGTTCCAACAGCACATCCATCTCAGGTTGAAACGCAACATACATACATTAAAAAAAGACCAGCAACAAAAAAAGCTGCCGGTCTTTCGCATTTCCTTACTGTTCTTTGTACACTCGGACATAATCAACTTGCATAGTGGCGGGGATATCAGACGCGTTCGGAGTACGTCCGCCGTCAAAGTTTCCACCGATCGCCAGGTTCATAATAAGATAAAATGGCTCATCAAAAGGAGCGTTCGGGTTGTTCGGTGCGGCTGCCGAATACCACTGCTCGTTGGTGACTTTATAGAAAAACTTGCCGTCAACATACCATTTAATATGGTCCTCTTCCCAGACGACCGAGTATACATGATAATCATTGACAAACGTTTGCCCTTCCGGGAAGTGATATTCGCCGCCGGCTGACTGGTTCATCGGCCATTGTCCGCCAAAGTGTACGGTGCCACTCGTTGACCCAGGCAGGCGCCCTCTCGCTTCCATGACGTCGATCTCTCCCGATGCGGCCCATGTGCCATATACGGAATGTTGGGGAAGCATCCAAAGCGCAGGCCAAACCCCATCGCCTGTGGGCAGCTTGGCACGAAAATCCACTCTGCCGTACTTTAAGGAAAGCTTATCCTTGGTGTTAATCTTGCCGGAGGAATATTGTGCATACCGACTAGGATCCTGCGGGAAGGATCTGATATCATTCATCGCCCTGATATTCAACTTCCCGTCTTGCACAAAAATATTTTGAGAGCTGTTCGTGTAATGCTGAAGCTCCGCATTGCCCCAACCCCAGGTACCGGGATCGTCATTGAGATAATAACCTGTTTCATAGTTCCATTTACTCAAATCAAGCGTGGTGCCGTTGAATTCATCCTGCCAAATGAGATTCATGCCTGCGATAGCCGGATCGGTCGGTGTTCCAATAGCAATGTCCTCTTGGTCAGAAATATCTGGACGCGGAGCATTCGGATTACCGATCAGCGTATAGTTGACGAAATTGCTGCCTACATTTCCGCCCGTCTGTCCATTCAGCGGATAGCCGATACGAATCTGCATATCCACCTGAATCGGTTGAAACCACAGGCCATAGATAGTATCGCTCCAATATCCCCACTGGTTGGCATCAGACATATTATTGTAGCCATTACCGGAGTATGCAAACTTGCTCTGACTGGAATTACTCAAATCCACCCATTGCCCATTGATATTAATCTGGTATACGAAATTACCCAGCTCTTTGGCAATTGGCGCACCTCCATCAATTTTGGGAAGCGGTATGCCGACAGAGCCATTCGCATCTGCCGTAAACGTTGTTCCTTCATAGGGCGTAATCACATAAGAATGACGTACGGGTTCATTAAAGATAATGGTATAGACCACGTTAGCCGAAGAAGTTTTGGATTGTAATTTGACATTGATCGACTCCGTAACGTTAAACCAGTACCCTCCTCCGCCGTCGGTAAATTGGCCAAAGTTATGATCATAGATCCAGCCGCTGGCTGCATTATTGTCGATATCAATCCATGTGCTGCTGTTTACAGGTTTTACATATACCTTCAAATCCTCGGCAACGGCTTCATAAGTTACCGCCGGATCATTGTTGAATGTCGGATATGTAAATCCCGCGCCGCCTGTGAAACCTGCCGTTATTTGCGGCCCCTGTGTCGGATGCATCGCCGTGATGGTCGTTTTGTTTATATTTTGAAAAACAAGCCGATATTCAAGTGTAACGCCATTTGCTTTGGAGTATAGTTGAATATCGGTGGTTGCCGAGACCGTGAACCAATAGCCGTTAAAGCCTCCATCGGCCCAGTGCCCCCAGTTTTGGTTATAGATATAACCGCCGGCTTGATCAATATCCACCCAGCTGCTGCCTACTTTCACATTGACACCGACGTCATTGTAAACATCGTTCCACGTCGCCGAGCCTCCGTTGAATTTAGGCATGACAAATCCGTAGCTGGCTTTGCCAACCCCTGATTTGGAGATTACAGGTCCATCTGCGGGCGAAAAGTAATCCATCGAGGTCACCGTAGTTCCCGCTGCCTGAACTTTCGAAGCAGGCATTACGCCAATGCTGGCCAGCATTACAATCACTAAGAACAAACCAAGTACCTTTTTCACCAATCGTTTCTCCATAAAGTGAAATGGTTTCATCCTAGTCCTCCTTTTTTTCGCCTCCATGTTGAATGAATACGACCATCAATCTTGCTATAACCCATTTCACGATCCCTGGATCGAAATGGAAACCAACTCCTTTCGATGTCTCGATTTATGCAGCATTTACTTCCTTTCGTTCCACAAAATAAAAAAAGTCGCTATTACAGCGACTTGAACCCATTATTAGGGTATTCCTATTTTTCATGATAATTACCATTGAAATGAAGTCAATTATCCGTGAAAGGTTTCACCAATCGTTCAAAGCGTGATAATCATCGGACCATTTTTGGTAAGGATTATCGTATGTTCCAATTGTGCCACAGAGCTCTTGGCCGTAGCAAAGGTCCAGCCATCATCTTTTTGGAATACTTCCTCTTCCAAGGTAGAGATAAAAGGTTCGAATGCAATAACCATGCCTTCCTTTAATAATTCATCATCCGATAGATCATTATAATTATAAATATGGTCAGGTGCTTCGTGGATGGTGTGTCCAATGCCATGCCCTGTAAGATTTTTGATCACCGTGAATCCATGCTGTTTGGCTGTTTGGAATACCGCTTTTCCGATCCCGCTTTTTTTGGAGCCAGGTTTTGCTTTCTTAAGTCCTGCTTCAAATGCTTGCTTAGCAGCTTCGCATAATTTCGTTAACACTTCTTCACCTTTGCCTACGACAAACGAGATTCCCGTATCCGCGAAATAACTGTTTTTTGAGCCGGAAACATCGATGTTTACCAGATCCCCTTCTTGGATAACCCGATCTCCCGGAATACCATGTGCCACTTCTTCATTAACGCTGATACAAGTATAACCAGGGAAATCATATTCACTTTTTGGAGCTGAAACTGCGCCTTCTCTGGCAAAAAGCTCTCCAGCAATATCATCAAGCTCTTTCGTCGTTATGCCAGGAATCGTTCGTTGTACCAATTCATCTCGAATAGAGGCAACAATTTTCCCAATTTCCTTCAACCCATTGATGTCTTCTTCTGTCTTTGCAATCATCTGTTCTACCTCGCAATCTTTTATCTTCAATTCATTATATAAGTGTTATCTCCTCAATGCACCCGATACATGCAAAATATTTGTATATGATCCCTCTATCGCAAATTCGGCTTATAGACATCCCTTAGGTTACCAGGTTCGTAAAATGGATACTCCAGCTTTTGCTGGACTTGAAGAACGGTCTCCGTGGACGTCAACATCTCGACGACGTATAACCCAAGGTCAATGGAAGCTGTAACTCCCGCACCGGTTACCGTGTTACCGTCACGCACTACACGCGCAGCAACGACTTCCGCACAATAGGGAGCCAGTAAATCATAAGCTGACGAGTTGGTCGTAGCCTTTTTTCCATGCAGGAAACCGGCTTCTCCCAATAGCAAAGCCCCGGTACAAATCGAAATCTTATAAGACACGTTCTCTGCCGTGCGAATCCAGCGCATGAAATCCTCATCAAATCGAAGCGTTCTCGTGGATCGGCCACCAGGGAAAAAGACCAGATCAAAATCACCTAGATCAGGCAACACCGCATCGGATTTCATTTTCAGCCCCCGGTCATCTGAAATTTCATCCTTGTCTGCACAGAATGTCCAAGATACGTTTTCCTTCGCTTTCAGAATCGCCAGCCAAGTCACCGCTTCATAAAATCCAGCCAAATCCATGCTTGTCATTCCATCAAATAATACAAACGCCATTTTCATCGCCGCCACCATTCCTTTCATTTCCTGAAAATAAATAAAGTGTTCGATCAAAAAGATCAAACACTTTGCCCAGGCGTACGGCATATAAAATATGTGCTTCCTTGTGGTTCACTCCACGTTTACGCCAGTCGCACATACCGGATATTTAGCTCTAAGTATACATGACCTCTTTCACTATTGTAAATAAATGAAATGGTTCAGTCCTTCCCTTTCCTTTTGTGTTTAGGATACCGAGCTACTTGTTTAACAAGGCATCGGCTTTCTTCGCTGCTTCAGCTATGGCTGCCTCTGGCGTAACGGACGAATCCACAACCGCGCGAAGAATTTCATCCTTGATGATCTCCCCAATTTCCGGATAAACCTTCTGCATTGGACGCGGACCCGCATATTCCAGTTGGTCTACCGCCACCTTGAACAGCGGCTTTTCCTCATAAAGCTTCTTCATCTCATCGCTTTCCACAGCACTGATTCGGCTGGGCAAATATCCCGTAAAGGAGCTTGCATAAATCGTTTGCTCTTTGGAAGTCATCCATTTAATGAACTTCCACGCCGCCTCCTGCTTTTCCGGGGACAGCCCCGATGTCATAACCAGATTGGCACCGCCTGTCGGCACTCCATACGTATCATTGGCAGGCATAAATGTCGTTCCGAGTTCAAAGCCCTGCTCTTCGGCAACCTTCATATTATTGGTCAAGTCCGCGGTCGAGGAGAACAGCATCGCAGAACGTTGATTGTGGAAATCCGTCTTGGCTTGCGTACCCGCATCATCGGTCGTGCCGATATTCATAATGCCTTCATCCTTCATCTTTAACCACAGCTTCACGGGCGCAATCCCGGTTTCATTATTGAATGCCGCACTTTTTCCATCCTCGCTGACCATCGTTCCTCCACTCTGCCTTACAAAAGCTTCGTAGAACCAAATGTCGACAGGCATCGAGATGCCATAACGCTCATCCTTCACCGTCAGCTTGCGTGCATAATCTTCAAACTCGGTCCAATTCTTCGGTCCGGCAGGATCAAGTCCCGCCTCCTTCAGCATCGTCCGGTTCAAATACAGAATCGGCGTACTGCGCAAATAAGGAAGAGCATACAGTTTGCCATTCACATAGGAATTCCCCATGAGCCCTGGAATGAAATCTTCCGTATCGAGCTTGTCTTTCTCAACAAAGGAAGTCAAATCCTGTGTCATGCCGGATTCGGCGAACACCCCAACGGAAGCAATTTCATTTTGCCAAACTTCGGGGGCATTGCCCGCTGCAAAAGCCGCCTGCGCCTTGGAATGCTGGTCTGCATACGATCCCTGGTATTCCGCCTTTACGATCACTTCATCCTGGGATTCATTAAACAGTTTCACCAAGTTCTCATTGTTCTCGGCGATCTTGTCACCCCAAGAGTACCAATATGTAATCTCGACCGGTTTATTGGCCGTACCATTGGAACTGTTACCTGAAGCAGCCGTATCGGTTGAACCAGCGGAGTTGGAATCGCCGCAAGCCGTCAAAGCAAGCGCAAGCGTTGCCGCTAACATCATAGAACCAAATTTTTTCATGGATAAGTCCTCCTATGAACCTGATTATTTTACGCCCGAATAAACAAATGCTTTAATAATTTGACGTTGTCCAAATAAGAAAACGATAAGGATCGGAACGACCAGTATCATGTTTCCAGCCATCAAAATGTGCCAGGCGGCTCCTCCGTCGACCTCGCGCAGCTTGGAGATTCCGATCGGCAGCGTTCTTGCAGCATCGGAGGTGGTCATGACGAGCGGCCAGAAATAATCATTCCAGTGTGCAATAAAGCTGAACAATGCAAAGGTCACCAAGGTTGGCCGTGCCAAGGGCACCATAATCTTGAGAATGATCTTCCACTCCGGGGCTTGATCCAGTCGCGCCGCTTCAATAAGCTCTTCCTGTACCTGCTTGAACGACTGCCTGAGCATGAATATGCCGAAGGCGCTGGAGGAGAAAGGAAGAATGAGTGCCAGCAAATTGTTGATGAGTCCCCACTTGCTAAGCAACAAATACACCGGCAGGAAAATAAGCTGACCAGGAATCATCAAGGTCACCATCGTGATCCCGAATAACAGCTTGTCTCCTTTGAAGGAGTATCTTGCGAACGCATAGGCTGCCAATATAATGGTTGTGAATTGAAGCAGGAGTATACTGACCGATACGATAACGCTGTTCATCAGGTATTTCAAAAAAGGCCCCGATTCCCACGCCGCTTGGAAATTGCTCCACATGATCCTGGAAGGAATCCATTTGGGTGGAAAGATCACCGTTTCCGGGTAAGACTTCAATGATGTTGAAATCATCCATAGAAAAGGGACTGCAAAAATCGCAACCAATGCGACCGTGGCAGTAACGTTCAGGATACGCAGCCATGACTTCATTGCCATGATATTCCCTCCTCCTTTCTATTGGTAGTGAACCTTACGGCTTAGCAGCTTGAAATAAACTAGCGTCAGCAAACCAACGACAAGGAGCAATATCACTCCCGCTGCAGAAGCGTAACCGATCTTGAAGTAACGGAATCCGTACTCGTAAATGTAAAAGACGAGCGTGTTGGTTGAATTGATCGGCCCCCCGTTGGTCATGATGGCAATGGTCTCAAACACCTGGAACGAGCTGATCAAATTAATGATAATCAAGAAAAACAGGGTCGGCGAAAGCATGGGCAGCGTAATTTTGTAGAACTTCCGCCACCAGTTGGCCTCGTCCAGAGCGGAGGCTTCATACACATCCTTCGGAATGCTTTGCAGACCGGCGATGAAAATAAGAGCGTTGTAGCCGACGCCTTTCCACACCGAAACAAGGACAAGCGACAGCAATGAACTATCGGGACTGCTCAGCCATTCCAGCTTGGGCAAACCAACCATATCCAGCAACCCATTTAGCAAACCGAATTTGGGATCCATCAGCCACATCCACACCAGGGATACGGATACAAGCGAAACAATGTGCGGACTGAAAAGCGCGCCCTGAACAAACCCATACCATGCCCCTTCCCGATTCAGCCATATGGCTAGCAGCAGCGAAATCACAATGGATAACGATACGGAAAGAAGCGTATAGTTCAAGGAATTGCTCAGCACCTGAAGAAATGCGCTATCCTCAAATAACTCGACAAAGTTGTTGAAGCCCACGAACTCCTTGACCGGATTAATGAAATCCCAGTTGTAAAAGCTCAAAAAGATCATATAAAAGATCGGATAAATGAAGAAAATGGAAAATATCACGATCGAGGGAGCCACCATGACATAGGGACGGAACCTGGACCACACGGTCATGAATAGTTCCCTCCCAGGACAATCAGCTCTCTCGTTTCGGACCGCTCATGCTGACGAGCACGTACACCGCTGCGATCAAAATAGTACAGGTCCTGCATCGACACGGAGATGTACACCTCGGAGGCTGACTCCAGAGGTTTCAAGAAGCTCTTCACGGACACTTGGCCAAGTGCGGAGTCCAGTTGATAGATGATTTCTGCCCCTAGCGTCTCACGGGTCAGAATCCGGGCCGGGAACTGCACATGTCCGGGCTGCGACCGGTTCTCAAGCATCATTGCCGTTTTCTCCGGACGGAAGCCTACCTGCCCGATTTCGTCATGCAGCTGCCCGTTCAGAAACGGCAGGAGTTGTTCGCGGTCAATCACATTCATCGGCGGCGTGCCGATAAACCGGGCTGTGAACACATTATCCGGGTCATCGTAAATTTTCATTGGACGATCCGCTTGTTGAATGCGCCCTTTATTCATGATCACGATACGATCTCCCATCGACATCGCCTCAACCTGGTCATGCGTAACAAAGACAAAGGTTGCGCCCAGCCGTTTGTGAAGCTGGATCAGTTCCGTTCGCATCTGATGGCGAAGCTTGGCATCCAGGTTCGACAACGGCTCATCCATCAGGAAGACCGCGGGATTCTTGACCATGGCCCGAGCCAAGGCCACCCGCTGACGCTGACCGCCGGACAGTGCCTGCGGTTTCTTATGCAAATACTCGGCCAGACCGACGACCTCGGTGATCTCTTTGACGAGACGTTCTCGTTCAGGCCGAGGCACCTTGCGGTTCACTAATCCGAATTCGATGTTTTCCTTAACCGTCATCATCGGATATAATGCATAGTTTTGAAATACCATGGCGACATTGCGCTTGCCCGGCTCCACTCCATTGACACATTGGTCTCCGATCCAAACTTCTCCCGCCGACTGCTTGTCAAGTCCTGCGATCATGCGGAGCGTCGTCGATTTTCCACAGCCGGACGGGCCGACCAATACCGTAAAGGAGCCATCCTCAATGGTCAGATTGAGATCTTCGATGACTTTATCCTGCTTGAAGCTTTTTTCAATCTGCTTCAACACAATTTGTGCCATGCCATTCCCTCCTTTTTCTTGACATTATTGTGCCGCCGCTGCTAGCTGAACGGATAAAGTAAGGTCGCTTTCCTCTCCCAATGCATTAGCGACCGGTCCAAAGCCCGGCAGATCATAACAAAAGCTCTGAATGTCTTCGTTTAAACCAGCATCCTGTATAAGACGGTGAGTTATCGCTACTCCGCCCTCATGCACTTCAATAACGCGATATGCCGGCACATCTAGACAAGCTGCGGTCTGTACGTAATGCCATTTACCTTGCTCCACGATGGAGTTCAAGTGATTATGTCCGCAGAAATAGATGCCTCCCTCTGGCCGACTGTTTAATATGCCCTTCAGTTCCTCCTGCGGACGGATGTACAGCTTATCGAGCGTCGAGCGCGCAGTCGTATCAAACACCGGATGATGGCCGAAGAGGAGCACTTGCTTCTCGCGCGAATCGGCAAGCTGGTCTTTAAGCCAATCCAGCTGCTCTTCGTCCAGCTCTCCTCCCCAATCTGTGCGGTTCATTTCCTGGGTAGTGTCCAGAAAAATCAATCTGGCGTGAGGCGTATCCATCGCCCGATAGCGCTCCTGACCTGTTAGCATGGAAATCTCACGTTTTGGCATCGAATACGTATCATGATTTCCCAGCACATGAATGAAGTTCCGTCCGCTTCCTGCAAGCATGGAAAACATCGAACGGAGTTCCTGATCCGTTCCTTCATGCGTCAAATCGCCAATCGAGACATGAACGTCCGCCTCCTCCTTCAGAAAAGCGTTAAGCATATGCTCGTATGCCCGGACTCTCGCTGCCTTCATTTCTTCGGTTCCATGACTCATGGTTGAATAGTGAAAATCACCAAGTAACGCAAGACGCATGCATGCCACCTCCACTTTTATTTTGGAACATTGCTGCTCAAGCTTTCTCCATCTCCAGCACCGTGGAATGCTTTGAATGATTCTGCTGCTCCATGCTGCATTCATTCAAGGAAGGCCATATATAATCCGGAACGATATCCGCTTTTCCGATATCCTCTCTTGAGGAGATGCCCGTAAGCACGAGGGCAGTCTTCATTCCATTCAGCTTTCCAAACAAAATGTCCGTCTCCAGCCGATCGCCGATCATGAGGCAGCTGCTGCGATCCACGTCCAGAAGCTGAAGCGACTTTTCTGCATAATAATTTGAAGGCTTGCCGATCATTACCGCTGCTTTCTGCTGGCTCGCCGCCTCGATCGAGCTCAGAATAGCTCCGGTGTCCGGAATAATGTCCCCTTGGACGGGACAGCAATTGTCCGGATTCGTTGCGAGCAGAACCGCTCCATGACGAACGGCTTTTGCCGCCAGATGGAGCTTATCGTAATGGAATTGCCGATCCATTCCGACCAACACATGCGTTGAACGGTACGGATCCTCGGAAAGGTTTATCCCCACTGCCCGAAGTTCTTCCTTTAGCGCCTCCTCCCCTACAACCAGCACCTTGGCATCCGGTGCATGCTCTACAAAATAAAGTCCGGATACGTAGCCTGCAGTCAAAATTTCATCAAGCTGGCACGAAACGCCCAAACCCAGCAGCCGCTTGTAGCAATCCTCCCTCGTATGAACGGAAGTATTTGTAAGGAACAGCAGACGTTTGCCGCGTGACCGCAAGCTGCTTAAAAAGCTCTTTACGCCAGGCAGCCTCATTTGGTCAATATAAATCGTTCCGTCTAAATCGAAGCAGTACGCATCGTACGCATATACACTCTCCATAACCATGCTCTCGCCCGCTCATATTGAGCCGGACATCTCCAATACGTCCATGAAGCCTTCCAGCTCGTCGGTACAGATCCAGACGGACGGATACTCCTGAAATTGTTTCATGACGGAAGACTCGTTGATGGTCCAAGCCATCAGTTGAATCCCCAGATCTTGACATCGCTGAATGTAGTGTTCGGTCACAAAGGCGTAGTGCATGGACAAAAACGTTGCCCCCATTTCCAAGGACCAGTCAAGAATAGCCTTTGAACCGCCAAAAGTGATGAGACCGATGCGTACATCGCGAGATAACTGCCTGATTCTCTCCAGAGCATCAAAATCAAACGACGTAATGACGACCTGATCCAGCATGTCGAATGCTTCGATAACTTCGAGCACCCTTTTCTCAAGCTCAGGGTAGTAGTCTCCCATCTGCTTCAGCTCAATGTTAAGTTGAATTTTACCCTTTAAGGCACGCAGCACTTCTTCCAGGGTTGGAATATGCTCATCCTGTTTCACTCTGAAAGATTGCAATTCCGAAGCCGTATAATCGACTACCCTGCCCGTTCCATTGGTCATGCGGTCCAGAGTATGGTCATGGATGACGACTGGAATTCCATCCTTGCTGAGATGAACATCCAGTTCGAGATGCGAGAAGCCAAGCTCTACCGCCTTTAAAAAGGAAGACAACGTATTTTCAGCATATTTCTTTGGATAGCCGCGATGAGCAACTGCTTGAATGATCATGCTTCATTCCCTCCTGTTGTATTTTTTGGACAACACAAAAAACCCAGCAGCAAATCACCCTCCTTCAACATCAAGGTTGTAATTGATTTACTTACCACCGGGTTTTCTCGTCGTCTCCACCCAAGGATAAATGTATGAAATTAAGTCCAGAATTTCTCATGCCCGATCGAAACAAAATCTGCGCCGCTCTTCAAGGCTTGCTGTATTTCTTCCTCATGCCGGATGAGGCCGCCCACGATCAAAGGCTGCGTGATACGTTCTTTGAGCTCTTGGATGACTCGGGGCATCAGTCCCGGCATCAGTTCAACCTCATTCGGTTTGTAGCTCATAATCATCCGCACGGCCGTCTCAATGGCTGCGGAATCGATCGCAAATATGCGTTGAATGCTTAATATGCCTGCCTGCTTTGCCGCAGAGACCGCATTGCTCTTCGTCGTCACAATCCCGTCCACTTTAAACACATCCGCAAGATATTGAATGGCAGAGGCATCTCGCCCAATCCCCGATACCATCTCGGTATGCACATAGACCTGTTTCCCGCTTTGATGCAGACTGTCTACGATTGTGCCCAGATTGGTAATGTTCCCTGTCATGAGAATCACTCGTTTTACATCGCTTGCTAAAGCTCGGGCAATTTGTTCGTCTACCGTGATGGAGGCGATGATCGGATAATTCTTCATGATTCAGTCCTCATTCCCTCGTTTGTCATAATAAATATTAAAGAGGAAGTATTCGTAATAAATCATCCCCGTGTAAACGGCGTATTAATTTTAGATCTATATGAACCGGCATAAAACATGCACACGTTAACGGAGAGGCAGAACCAATCTGGGGATAACAGCGATCGGAAGATGGTACTGCACTCGCAGTGGCCTTGTGTGACTGATTAGTGCGCTTTAGGGTCAGACTCATGCGTTTCACCCGATTTTGCCCTGAAACCTATGATAAAATAGTATATTTGAATGTGAAATTCAGAGTCGATGTCAATGAAAGGCGGATGTTCAACCATGTTCAATGTTGCAATCTGTGACGACGAGGAAAAACAAAGAGAGCTTGTAAAAACGATGCTGATCTCCCTATCTCTAAAAAGCAATATCGATTTCCAGATTACGTTGTTTGCATCCGGCGAACAGCTGGTCTCCCATTATCAAGACGTTGGGGACACGTTTCATATTCTCATCATGGATGTGGAAATGAGCGGAATGAACGGAATCCAGACGGCCAAAGAAATCCGAAATATGAAGCATTTGGATGTGCAGATCATGTTTTTGACCAGTTATCCGGAGTATATGGTGGAGAGTTTTGACGTGGTCACCTTTCAATATTTGATCAAACCGATCCAGCCTCATATCTTTGAAGAGAAAATGATTAAACTGTGCCAGTACTTTAAAGCGATGGACAAAAAGTTTGTGCTGATCAAATCTGACTATGAAGAATTGCTGTTGAAATACGATGATATTCTGTGGATTGAGGTCGTGAAGAGTTTGACGATCAAAAACAAATTGAATGTTGTAACCAAAGAAAATACCCATGTGAGCAAAGGCATTCTTTCCCATTATGCGGACGCTTTGAAAGACCATGGTTTCTTGCAAATACACCGCTCGATCATCATCAACCTGATGCATGTTCAGAAGTTTGCCGGCGCACAGGTCGTCATGCTAAATGGCACTGTGCTGCCTATTGGACGATCCAAAGTCAAAGAAGTCAAGGATGCCTACACTAAATTTATGATCATGAGGATTCAATGATATGGATGCGTATGTATTTTTGTCCGTCATCGTCGTTCCCTTACTTATGGCATTTCAGGTGAATTTTTATTTCGATTCCGTGCTGGGCAAGCCCAAACGAAAGCCCCAAAGAGTCATTTATTTTATCGTATTCGTTGTACTGGGTAGTTTCTATCTGGGAACTTCATTTTCACCAGTCGTTTCGTCTGCTCTGGCTTTGCTGTTCATCTTCAGCCTGGCGCAATCCTATAAGGTCGAATTCATCATTAAACTTGCTTTTACCGTCCTGTATGCAGTGCTGCTCACAACGGTGAATTACATTGCGGTGTATATTATGAGTGCGCTGGACGCTACGGATTACACCATATGGGATCATTACAACCCGGAGAATCATTGGGTGTCCTCCAAAGTCATGCTGCTTGGCTGCAGCATGATGTTCGTTGTCATCCAGATCGTTCGTTTGATCGCCAAACGCAGAAGTTTCGCCATGCATTATCGGTATTATTTCTTGTTTCTGATCGTACCCACCATAACGATCTATCAGATCAATGTGGCCTCGAATTATAGTGAAAAAAACATATTTTATATCGTTTCCGTGCTAGGGTCCCTTTTTCTTAATGTGTTCATTGTATACGTATTCGATAATATGGTCGAAAAGGTTCAGCTCGCGCATGTAAATGCCCAGCTGCAGCGACAGATGGATTATCAGGATGCCAACTATGAGAAGACGGTGCACAGTTTCAAAAACGTGAAAAGCATCATCCATGATATCCATCAGCAGTTTCTGTACATTGAAGAATGTATCCAGCAAAACAAGCTTGATGCGGCAGGTGATCATATTAGACTTACGTTAAACAAGATTGAAGGAGCATACCAACGGGTAAACTCGGGCAATCTCGTGATTGATGCCCTTGTTACGAATACCATTGCCGTGGGGCAAGCAAACGGGATCCGAATCGATACCCGAATCGGGCTTCATTCACAGCATGTGCACATCGATCGATATGATCTGTGCGTGGTGCTTGGCAATATGCTGGATAATGCCGTCGAGGCTTCCAAGAAAGTGAGGCAAGCTGAAGACCGATATATTCTGATCGCAATCCACTCCACGGCCTCTGCACTCGCCATCCAGATTATGAATCATGTGGAGCAACCATTAACTCACTTGAAGAGTGAGAAGCCCAATCCGGAGTATCATGGGATCGGCCTCACCAATATATCGAGGATGTGTGAGAAATATGGAGGACATATGAGTATCGAGAATCACCATCGGACATTCAATAACATGGTTGTGCTTCCTTTCCACACAAATCATCCCTGAACATGCCGTTCAAGGATGGTTTTTTTCCATTCAGGGTTCGTTAGCGCACGGTGTACCTCCTTCCGGATATGATGAATCTATCATACAAAAAGCACTTGAGGGAGGATGTTATGATGAAGAAACTGATCAGTATATTATGCACGGCGGTGCTTGTGATCACACCAATGACGGGCGTCATGGCCAAGACGAACCCAAACGCGACCGTTGAGGTGGCTGCCAACAGAATCGCTACGGATTTGCTGCAAAATTACGGTGTCACAAGTCTGCAATATGCCATTATGGATGAAGGAAAGATCATTTTGTCAGATGGCGCGGGGCTTCACGACAAGGCATCACAGATCCCCGTGGACAAAGAGAGCATGTTCGGAATCGGCTCGGTGAGCAAAATGTACGTCACGGCCGCTGCCATGATGCTGGTCGATTCCGGCAAAGTCGATCTGGACCAGCCTCTTACGACGTATATTAAAGACTTCGAGATGGCCGATTCTCGCTATACCCAAATCACGCCGCGCATGCTGATGAATCATTCTTCCGGTCTGTACGGCACGCACTATGGAAACAGCATGTTGTTTGATGATAATGACACCATGAATCATGATGAATTACTGCTCAAACTCAAGACAGAACAACTAAAGTCAGACCCGGGAGCGTATTCCGTTTATTGCAATGACGGTTTCCAGCTGCTTGAAATATTGGTTGAACGGGTGAGCGGGTTAAGCTACAGCGAATATATCGCCAAATTCATCAGCAATCCGCTGCAGTTGGAATCGACCAAGACACCGCTAGATTCATTCGACAGAGACCGGTTATCCGAGACGTATTGGCCAACGATTGAAACTAAACTGCCTGCCGAAAATGCCAATATCCTCGGCACAGGCGGAATCTACTCGACTGCAGAAGAATTAACCCGGTTTGCAGAAGTATTGATGGGGAACAGACCGGACATTCTGTCCGAATCCGCGGCAGAGTCCATGCAAAATCATGAATATCGTCAAGGAATCTGGGTGTCTGAAGAGAGAAATACGTTCAACTACGGTCTTGGCTGGGATGCCGTGGATCTGGCACCGTTCAGCGATTACGGCATTACTGCACTCACTAAAGGTGGAGACACCATGATGTATCATGCATCGTTAATCACGATCCCTGAACATGATATTTCGATGGCTGTTCTGTCCTCAGGCGGATCTTCCATCTACAACCAGATGTTTGCCAGCAAAGTTCTGCTCGAGGTACTGGAGGATCAAGACATCATTGATGAGATTCAGCCGGATCAAACATTCCCACCACCCGTGAAAGTGAACATGCCGGCGGAGTTGACTGCATATTCCGGTCTATATGGTACGGTAGGTACTACGCTGGATATAAACATCCAAAATGGCGAGATCAAACTGCCTGCCTTACAAGGAGGACTCATCCCGGAGCAGATTTATGTGTACACAGGTGAAGGACAATTTACGAGTCCCGATGGAAGTGTAAAGATTAGTTTCGAGAAAGAAAGCAACGACAAGGTGTACGTTAAAGTGCTGGCAAATATAACGTTACCCGGTCTGGGACAAACAGTGATGAATACTTATGATTATCAGAAATTGGAGCATCAAGCGCTGGATACAGCAACGAAAGAAAAGTGGGCTGCTCGCAACGGTTCGAAATATTACGCACTGGATGAAAAAATAACGTCGATCTTCTATCTGCTTCCTTCGATGCTGATCAAGAACCTGACCGTTGATGCTGAGAACGGCTACGCCAACGGCACACGAGTGGTTGATCCGAACTATGCAGAGAATGTCGCCCAGATTCCTGTGATGAACGGAAGAGATGCCTTCGATCTGCAGCTCTACACGAAGGGTGATGCCGAGATTTTGATTCAGGATGGGCAGGAATATATTGCAGAGGATGCCATCGCTCCGATCTTCGGCGGGAAAACAGGAATCACTACCATTCAGGCAAACGGTCAAGCCCGGTGGTATGCGATTGACGCCCGCTCGGCGAACAAATCGTTAACGGTGGATTCTCCGGATCGCGGAGGTTATGCCGTATATAACGCCAAAGGGGAAGTAGTTCACTTTTCCGTGGCAACCCATCAACAAACAACACAGCTTCCGGAAGGTGGTTTTATCGTTTTTGGCGGTGAAGCCGGGGATGTCTTCAACATCCATCTGAAATAAATGGAATGGATTAAACAATAAGAGGAATTTTCATGAAGCGGCGACTTTCTTCCGAAATTCAATCGGCTGGAGGTCGCCGAGTTTGTTTGGTCATCTGATCTAAAGATCTTAATCAATATCTGCAATAACCCATCGAGCTGAATCTCCCTCTTCTTTCTTTTTCCAAAAAACCATGATGTTGCTGTATTCTTCGTCGTTCTCCTTCAGTTCAGTAACCATTACGACTGCCTGATAAAGCTTCTTTTGTTCTTGAATGGTAATGTCACTCATGGAGGTAACCTTGCGAACTTTGAGTTTTCCCATACCCGATATTGGCGCTTGAGGATCAATAAGGCTCATATACCCCTTTTCATCCTCTTCCCATATATATCGCAGGCGGGCATTCATTAGTTTGACGATCTCCAGCTCGTCCCCTGTATACTTCGTTTCATCAAGGTAAACGGGCGGGATATCTTCAGCCTCTTTGGCTGTCGTTATTTCTTCGTCCTTTTGCTTGTTTTCCTCTTCAGTCACACTTTCCGTCACTGGAATCGTTGGCTTCTGTACCTCTTCACGGGTTGTTTTATCTTGACAAGCGATTAATAATGCAAATAATCCAAGCATAGCGGTAAGCTTTTTCAAGATCCCATCCCTCGCATTCTTTATTCGTGAGGTGCTTCATCATCTCCGGATGTTCCTACCCCCATTGACAACTCACTAACTAGTACTCAAGTTTTAGCGAGGTCCAAAGAAAAATAACCAATATAGCTGAAGGAATCGTGATGCCCATGATCAATGCGATATAGGGTAACGGTGTTTTTAGATAATTTTTAAATTCCCTATACTTCTCCTTGCTTTTTATCTTTGAATGGGTTTGCCTCTTAATACCTTCTACTATTTTTACGATTTCCTTTTCATCTAATTCTCGAATATCTTCCCACAATTTTATATACGTGTCTTCGTAGTTTTTATTGTAATTAATTGTTCATATCATGATCACTCCCAACATTTATATGGCGTATAGCGTTTATGTTTCGAATGAACAATATTATTTTAGGAGGAATCAAGATGAAGCGACTAATTTCTCTGTTGTTGATGTTAACTTTAGTTGTCGGTGCAGCGTCCGTTGCATCTGCTAAGGCCCCCTCTTTAAATGACCTCTCTTTTAAAGAGCGCGCGGCGTACATGTATAGTGATTCAATAAAAAAATCCGTATTAAATGTCTCGAAAAGCGGTAAGTTAACCACCACGACCTATAACTCCATTTATATTCCAGTAAAGGATGTCTTTAAAGCATCCGGAGTAAAGATGATGTGGGATGGAAAGAACAAAATAACTAAAATTATAAATCGAGGACAAGAACTCATTCTTAATTTCTCTGGAAAGGAAATCACGGCGAGTGAGAACCAAGTCGTTCTCCCTGAAGATTGGGTACAATTGAACGATGGAGTCTCGACTATTAATGCATTTGTCTTAGCGTACATCTTTGAAGAATATGCCGATGATTCGGATCAAGAAAGACTGGACTGGGCAGAGAAACTTGAATTTTTGGATATCAAACAAACGACGGGGATCCCAGGGGTCGATCGATATATGCATGTATTTGTTGAGTTTAACGATTAGAAGGACCATCGTTCATTGAACACTCCCACCACTTAGCCTTCGCTTGAAGTGGGGGATTCTTGGGTCATCGAACCTCTTGGTTCGAAGTGGACCAAGCGATCCCTGTGGTTCCCACAGTTCTCGGGCGATATGACGATCGATATGGCAACATCCTTAATGTTTCGGGCTGCATTGACATCCCGATCATGGAGGGTCTGGCAGGATGAGCACACCCATTGCCGTACCGAAAGATCTTTAACCCCTCGGTGTAGTGCTCCGCATACATGGCAGGTTTGACTTGTCGGAGCGAACGTATCCGCAATCTTGAGGGTGCGCCCGTACCATTCCGCTTTATACGTGAGCTGCCTTCTGAACTCACTCCAGGATGCATCGGCGATCCATTTGGCCAGCTTGTGATTCTTAAGCATGTTTGAAACTTTTAAGTCTTCGATACTGATCGTTTGGTTTTCACGAATCAGCTTGGTGGACAGCTTGTGCAAAAAGTCATGGCGGATATTCACCATTCTCTCGTGGATCAGGGCGACCTTCCGTTTGGCTTTTTGCCAATTAGAACCGTCTTTCGTACGCCGGGCCAGCCTCCGCTGCCAGCTTGCCAACTTCTTTTCATACCGGCTCCAGGCTTTCGGATGAGTATCCCGCATACCCTCGGAGGATACCGCAAACGTTTTAAGTCCCAGATCGATCCCTACCGACTTCTCGTTATCCGGTAAGGGCTCTATCTCCACTTCACAGATGAGGGAAACAAAATACTTCCCCGCGGCATTTCGCCGTACCGTAGCCGAGAGAATGCGTCCTTCACAGAGGCGAGAGTTTGCAAACCGCAGCCACCCCAGCTTGGGGAGCTTCAGCCTATTTCCATTCACAGCGATATTTCCATTCGTATATCGGGTCGTGTAGCTTTGTACCGGATGTTTACGGTTTTTGAAACGCGGAGCCTGCGTCTGCTTCTTGAAAAAACGATCAAAGCTATCGGCTACATGCCGAACAGACGATTGTAGAGCAATACTATCCGTTTTTTTCAACCATGGATGTTCTTGCTTTAGATCTGGAAGCTGCGTGGCACAAGCATGGTACGACAAGCCCTTACCCGTGGCGGCAAACGTATCCTTCCATTGTCCTAGAAAATGGTTGAATACAAAACGGCAACATCCAAACATCTGATGGATTAGCTGCTGCTGTGCACGATTGGGGTAGATCCGATACTTGTATGCTTTATGGAAGAGCATGCCATACACCTCCGTTCCTTGCAGTTATTATAGCACATATGTTCGGTTCTGAATACCAAAAGATGGCGATTCATCCCCCACCTAAAGCTGACGCTTTTGAGGAGGGAGTCTTCTCGCCTTCAACGATAAAGCACTTTTAAATTCTTACATCTAAAACCTCTCCCTGTGTTGTTGGGAGAGGTTTTAGCATGTTTAGAATGAAATCATGTTGACCGAAACCACCCGTTTCCGCTCAAGCTTATAGGAGAACTACATTACTTCTCCATCGGGAGTGGCGTAAAGAGCAGATTGACCGGCAGGTTGCTTCCTGGCGCGGCAGAGAACAGAATCGTTACGCTTTCTCCAGAGGATCCTGTGCGGTAGAGAACGCTTTGTTCACTCGACGTGTTGACGGAAGTGCTGTTTTCAGCAATCTGCACAACCTGTCCGTTCACAAGAGCTACTCCAAAATATTTTCCTCCGCGAGGGTTAAAAGAGATCAGCGTACGCGGAGCGACATTGTTCAATGTGATTTTGTACAATACGCCAAAGTTGCCCGCATTGGATGCGTCTATGTAGGCCATTGGATCTTTTCCGACCAGATTCGGATCGCTCGCATTGTCGCCGAGCGGCAGGCGGGCTGGTTTGTCTCCCAATGGCTGATCGTACGTGATGATGCGAGTAGCATTCGGGTACGTTCCGCGGTTGTGCACGCCGTCACGATCAAGCACAGGCAGCATCGGCAGGGCTTCGAACGGATCTTTATTTTCTTCGACCATGATCACGTTATAGTCCAGTGGATAATCGCTGAATGCGTCCGAATAAAGTGAGATCACTTGTCCTTGTTTCATCGGAGTTTTATTGAGCTCGGTCAAAATCAGTTTGCTTTCTCCAGGTTGAATATACTCTTTCTTTTGATCGGACCCAGTCTGAATCGACTTGAACCATTTATCGATAGACAATTTCCCGGCTACGGTAGCATATGGAGTAGGTCCCGCAAAGCCCATATTTTGTTGTTCGAATACTGCCGGATATGGATTGTTATTCGTTGCGATAACATACATTTTTACTCTTTTGCCTGTATTGTTCACATGGTGAATCATGAAACGGGTCTGCCCCGTAGATGATTCTTTATATACTATGCCTTCCGTATTCACCGTTTCCGGGCTGTTGCTGCGGATCAGCAGGCTTGGCTCATCGGTGTACGTATAAGGCACTTTTTCCATAGAATGCACTTCCCCGCCGTTGAAGGCAAATTTCTGTCCGACCGGGGTGAAGAGTAAATTGAAATCGGATTGAGTATACAACGTCTCATCGGTTATGGTGATGACTTTGCTGTACGTGTCGGTTGCACCGTGTTTGTCCGTAACGGTAATGGTCACCGTTTTGGGACCCGGAACAAAGAATGCCAATGAGTTGTTCTCCCATTCCACTTCGTTGATAGCATTTTCATCATCCGTGCTTTGGTCGATATACGTGATTTTTTCACCCATCTTGTACTGTTCCTTGTCCGTCGTGAACATGGCTACTGGAGGAAGATTAGGCTTCAGAACTTCAATCGTCATCGAGTAGGGATCGCTCCATTGGCCGTTGGAATCCTGAACTTGATATGAAATCGTATATGTACCCGCCTGATCAAACGATTCCTGACGACCTGTCCAGCGCTCGTCAACGATCTTCAGTCCATTTGGAGAACTGTAGGAAGTCACGTAGTTCACCTGATCGCCCGCAACAATTTCCTTTTGGGAAATCGTAAAGCTTGCAACAGGTTTCGTATTTAGATTCAGCACAACCGTTTTAGCCGACTGATTCACTTTGTAAGTGATGTTCAGAGCTTGGGTGATCGAAGTTAACGGCACCATGAACGTATTTTTTTGCTGGTAAGCAGGGCCTTTCATCGTTCTGGACTCGCCATTCACGGTATAGACCTTGCTGTTGGTTTTGAATCGGAGCTCGTTATCACCACTGATGATGATCGTTTCCTTCGTTTTGCTGTCGTATTTGACTCCATATCCCACACGATCCACCAGTGCACGAATGGCAACATAGGATACACCGTTTTTTACAGTCATCGGCTGGCCAGCAAGATACGTTTTCCCGTCCTGCTCCATTTTGTTGCTATTCATGTACAAAGTCAGATCTCCGCCCGATGTTCCAGCAGCCGTTCCATTTGTAGCAGGCTGCTCGACTTGAGCAGGGGGCGCTTTCGTGTCGTCATCCTTTGAAGCTTCCGCAGCTCCTTCCTGCCCTGTGGAACTCTCCCCGGGTTTGTTCGTCGTTGTCTCTTCGCCAGTGGCAGTCGGGGTCGTATTGGTTGCAGGCGTAGTCCCCGTGTCTGTTAGTGTGGAAGCTTCCGTTCCTTTCTCAGTAGATGGAGCACTGGAGGATGCGTTGCTGCTTTTTGTCACCACTTCACTCTCGGCAAGCGGCTGCTCTTGCTTTATGACCTCCACCGATTCTACGTTGGCGGACTGCAAAGCTTCAACGTCGGCTTGACCCACCGATTGCGCATTCACCGAACCAACTGCAAATGCTTGAATAACAGCTAAAGCGGTAAAAATGGACATGTTCTTTTTCAGATTCATTTCTTGTCTTCGGCTCCTTCTGCTCACATGCAAATTTCATTCTTTCGAAAGTCATACTATTAAACGCCTGACTCCAAGGAAAAGTTACATAATATTTTGTATATTTTGGATCTATATAACCGCAATAATAAATCCCACCAGGCCACTACGAGTGCAGCACCATATTTCGCTTTATAGTTAAAGAATTTTATTCGGCAATTAACTGCTTTCGACTCAGATCTAACTTGTAAATTACGTCTTTCATATCTTCCTCCGGGGTACCTGCACCAACAGGCGGATGAATAACCAAACCCTCATCTTCAATACGTAGTGTGGGTGCAGTTTCAGAGTAGAGAAGGGTTTTAGAAACGTGATCCTTTTTTACAATCTCCAATGGAAATGCCTCACCATTTTGTTTATCGATCGCGAACACAAACCCTTCCAATCCATGCCCAGTTTGATATTGCGGGGTGAGGACAAAAACTTCAGCATCTTTAAAACCAACCTTTTCAAAGGTTATGTTTTGGTCAGATGGCCGGACAAATAAATATGCCGGAAGATCTAATAAAACTTTATTCTGACCATCGTATTTGTAGACGATAGAGTAATTACTCTGAAAGGTCAAAATCCCCCTCTTGCCCCTGAGTGCTCGATACGTTTAAGTGCCCTCGTTCTTCTTTACCATTAGCAATCATAAGGAGTGTTCCCTGATCTGTTTTTTGTTCGGCACGAATCGATGGATCTTCATGAACTGAATCAATGGTCATTGAATCGGTGAGATCTGTTTTAGGGTATGTACTCGCTATATCTCGGGAAGAATTTTGCTTTTCAGCGATTGAATGGTTGGAATTATTTTGAGTGCTTTCCGGATTCCCAGTATTGTCAGGAACGGCCGTCCCAGCATCTTGTTGAGCTGTACAAGCAACCAGCAATCCAAACAATAAAACCGATGACGCTAACAGCAAAATATGTTTCTTGTTAATTGTAATCTCTCACTTTCATATTTGGATTCATTTTTGAAATTATACAGTTACACCAGGTGCCGTATATATTTATATTATCTATTAAATCCCCTATATTTTTCTCTTTAATAAAACAACTTCAAGTTATAATGTAAACAAATCCAATTATTGCATTAAAAAAAGAGATCCCTTTCCAAACAAGGAGGTGATACATATTATGAGCAGATCAATAAGGAAATGGCTTGCGTTTCTTGGCACGATTATGTTTGCTTCAGGTTTAGCCTTCATTATTATTGAAGAATTCGCTCCATACAAAACAATAGGTATCATTTTAATGGTTATTGGCATTGTAATCATTCTTATATCCAATTTCTATAAAGAAAAAAGAAGCCAGGACTGAGCTTGGCCTCTAATATCAAGGATCCTGCTCTTATGTGTGAGATTCTCCCCCCATTAGTTTTGTTTTTACGAAAACAGCTTAAAGACATTTTCAGTTTTTGGATTTCATGACAACTTCATATACGTTAGTGATTAATAGCAGTAACAGTCCTGGATACAATGTAAAGTACAGACTCTCTCTAGAGAGAATTCCCATTGGAACAAGAGTAGTTCCACAAGTCATTAATATATAAGCGGCTATTTTTAAAAATTTGGACATGACAAGTCCTCCATTCTCCAATTAAGCGAAGTCCGTGCGTTAAAATCTCCCCTCCATACGTTTGGCAAATAACGCCAATGGATATTCCTTTTGGGAGATCACATTTTCCGTAATCTGTTTAATGACCTCTTTATCGCGCAGCTCCAGTAAATCTGGATCCAACAGGTCCGAAGGCTCGATCCACTTCGAATCAATGATCTCATTTGCATTTAACTGGAGAGAACCACCGATGATTTCACCAGTAAAATGAAATAAAATCACCTGATGATTGGTACTGCTAATAAAATTATAAACACCTGTAGTGGCTGTAAGTTGGACATCGTAGCCGGTTTCTTCTTTTGCTTCTCTACATGCTGCCTCCAGAATATCTTCGCCATGCTCGATTCTCCCTGACGGAAAGTTCCAGGAATTTTTAACAGATGCTTTATTTTCTTGGATCATAAGGACCTGATCTTCATGTCGTATCGAAACACTCACAACCAACACAATTCCGTTTTGCGTCACGTTAAACAACCTCCATAGTTAGAAATGAATACTATCACCAGTAGAACATACGTTCCGTTAATTGTAAATGACTAAACTAGCACTCGTAAAGTAGCGGTTCGCTACTGCAGCGTCCCCTTCCTCATAAAAAAAGAAGCAAGTCTATAAGACCCGCTTCCCTTTAAATTCTTTTTTGTTTTGACTACTTGCCCCTGTGCTTCTTCTTCGCCTTTTGAACTCTAAGCTGATATTTTCTTTCATTTTCTTCTAGAATTTGTTGGCGATTCTGCACTTTTCGCTGCAGTTTTCTGGATTCAAGGTCCAGCTTGATCGCTTCCTGAGCATGGCTGGATAAACCTCGTTGAGCAATCTCCTTAGAAGCCTGGCGAGCCAGTCTTTTCGGATTGACTCGGATGCTTTTACGTCGTTTCGTATCCGTTCCTACCTTCGTAAGGCTCATCAATTCCATCATGTTCTTACCAACGAACTCTAATATCTCCGAATCCCTCGGCTCGTTCCCGAAAATATGACGACAAGCTTTCAGACGTCCCTGCTCTTCCTGCTCAACCACACCAATCCAGTACTTACAACTTTCATCAAACAATACGGTAAGCTTCATACTTACTCCCCCTCAATTCATGCTGGAGTGATGGACATCCCGAGGGGGGAAGGTCACTGACACCAGGGCTATCCCAGTGCGACCGGACTACCAACCGATCTGTGTTTCTACACTCCTGTTAAAGTTATATCACATTTATCACCTTTGGTGAATCCTCCACGAATTGGCCCTTTAGTTGAAGAAGATTCGCTTCTGATGCTGAGGTAGAGTATAGTAGGAGTGGTTGAGAATATATTCCAGGAGGCCACAGCCATGTCGAAGGAAATCTGGATTAACCTGCCCGTCAAAGATGTTGAACGATCAACTGCCTTTTTCAATGAAATTGGATTTCATGCGGTGAGCGTTGGTAACGAGAGAGCCCAGCTTGTTATAGGCCAAACAACGATCCTGCTGTTCCCGTATGCAGCCTTTGAGAAATTTACAGGTTCAAAAACCGCAGATACTTCACATAGCGCAGAAGTGATTTTTTCCATCGGCGCTGAAAGCAGAGAAGAAGTAGATGCCTTTATTCAAAACGTAGAGATTGCCGGGGGAAGCATCTTTGGCAGGCCGAGCGAAATTGACGGCTGGATGTACGGCGCGGGATTTGCCGACCTGGACGGCCACCGCTGGAACCTGCTGTACATGGATGAGCGTAAAATGCCGAAACGATAATATTGAAACGCCGGTAACCTGCTTAAGGGCACCGGCGTTTTATACTCCTTATCATTTCAATGCTGTAATTCAAATCAAAAACGTTGCTTATACCGGGAAAAACATAGACTTTGTGTGATGGATTCGTGCGGTTTCCTGGCTTATAGTTTTGACTGTTAATCAACGTTTGTAAGCAATCGGTAAATGACCGTCGCCGCTTGTGCGCGTGTGGTCTGACCGTTAGGGTCAAAGCGGCCATCCGCCATTCCGGCAATCAAACCGCCTTTTCGCACAGCTTCCACTGCTGCTAAAGACTCTGCCGAAAGCTGCTCCAGATCAGCAAACGCCGCAGAAACTTCTCCTTCTCCGGTCGGTAACGCAACTTCCAAGCTGCTTGCAAGGCGATAAATCATGACCGCCATCTCTTCGCGCGTAATCGGTTCATGGACGCCAAAAGAGCCATCCGCTTTCCCTTTGACGATCCCGAGCTTTTGCGCACTAGCGATTGCGTCGCTATACCAGGCCCCTTCTTTAATATCGCTGAAGGTGGGAATTGCTGTTTCATCCAGCAGATCAAAGGTGTTCATCAACATGTTCAGGAACTCTGCCCGGGTTACTTGAGCCGCAGGATTGAAATGGCCTGCTTCCGTTCCCTGAATGGCTCCTCTGGCTGCAAGTGCTTCAATCGCCTCCACGGCCCAACTCACGTTGGTCAGATCGTTGAAGGCAACATTCACGCCAAGGACGCCAAACATACCGTTCTGTCGCATGTTGAACTCAAACATTTTTGACGTTTCATCATATTTTCCGCCAACCACAGCTTGGGCCGCTCCCGCATCGTTCAACGTAAAGGCAACCACCTGATGCCCCTTCATCCCTGCCTTCAAAGCATAAGGCATCGCTAACCTGAGTCCTTTACCATTTAACTCTTCCGCGGAGAGGCTTTTGCCGTCTGCATTCAGCGTAATGTTGGCAGCTGCTTCCGCTTCACGGAGTTTTCCTGCAGGTTCAGGCATCTCGGCAGGTTCCACAACTTCTACGATCAGCCCCAGATTATTGATATCCTTATACGTGGTCAGGAATCGATGCGGCACCGTCAATACGGTCGAACCTATTTCGATCCTCATACTCGTTAAGGACTTTGCAGCAATAAGCGCTTTCCACGGGATCTCTGCTTCGACTTGTTTTGCATCCGAGTCCGTTTGGATGACAATGGTTAACTTCCCGCCCTTCATATTTTCCAACGCTGCTTTAATCTCGCTGTCTGTGAGCTGGGCCTTGGCCTTGCCACCCTTGCCGGCAGCTGCTTTCACTTCGATTCTGCCTGGGCTCACCGTACCTGGCGTAGATTCTTTCGGATCCGTAGGCACAGGCGTTGGAACGGGTGCCGGAATTGGAGCCGATGGCGATGGACTTGGTGTCGGTGTCGGAGTGGGCGTTGGTGTTGGCGGCGGCAGCAGCTTTAACCCCGCCATGGCCGAAGCCAGTGCGCCGAGCGCAGCATCGATGTCTGCCTGTGAAGCGGTTCCGCTCGTCAGCCATTGTTCGGCAGATGCTATTTTTTCCGCCAGGTCCTTCCAGCTTGCCGCCGTGTACCGTTCCTGCTTCAACGCTTTTGCCTCGTTCAGCTTCGCTTCCAGCGCCGCTGTATTCACTGGCGGATTTACTGTGACCATGATGACGGTATACGTGTTGGACGTAATCAGGTCAGAAGCTGTTACCGTTACTTTGTATCCCGATTTCAAATCGATTGCTGTCGTAAGCCCATCGGACTCGTACACCGTAAATGTCACACTTGCAGGAACGGTCAGTCCTGCTTTGAGTTCCTCCAGCGTCGTCGATTCGGGAACGACAATTTCCTTGGCCAACGGGTCCACCGAACCGCCCGGAATGTTGATCCCGCTAATGATTGCACTGTGTTCCTCTATGGGCTGCAATGCTTCAAAAGCTTCCAACAACGCTTTGTACGCCGAATCGATATCTCCCTCGGTCGAAGCGTCATTGTTGTACACGTCATCGGCCGTCCGCAAAGCCGCCTGCAACGTTTCCCATTGTTCCGGCGTGCCGACATAGTTCTCTTCGTTCACGGAAGGATCGGAAGCAGCATCGATCGCCGCTTTCAGGCGGGACTTATCGTATTTGACATAAATACGGCAGCTTGCTCTCAAGTCGCTTCCTTCCACGCTGCCAAGCACGACAAAATCGGTTGCGATGGACAGCTTGTTTTCCGGGATCTCATCCCACACGACGTTGACCCGCCCTTTCGTCTTGTCCGCATAGGTCACGGTGACTTGGGAAGGCAGTTCAGGCATGACGTTGATGGTCGTATTGACCGAAACCGGCTCAATGGCCGTAATCGCGCCGTGGTCCGTTTCAGGTGCTTCTTCTCCCTCAGGTTTGGCCGAGATGGCCCGCCATTCCTTTAACCCGGTGTACACCGAACTGCTTTGATTTTTCATCGTTAAACGCAGTTTGTCGGTCGTGACTTCATTAAAGGTGACTTGGTTGAATTTCCCCTTTTCCATCTTCTTCTCGCTGAGTCCGCTAACAGGAACATACTCGCCCGAGGCTTGATCCCAATACTCGAAGTCGTAATCGGCCGGAACCTGTACGCCGCCACCATCATCATAAAAGTACATGGAGCTGCCGGAGAGGGTCACAGGGCTTTTCCACGTATACTCCACCCAATGACTCTGGCTTGGCGACCCCCAGTTTCCGTATTGGGTTTCGATCTCCTGGTTGCCGATGCTTCCTGGGACCAAAGGGATATATCCGTCATTTACCCCGTTCAAAGATTCCCATGCCGACGTATATGAAGCGCTGGGCGTAGCCAACAGAGCCGCATTGCGGTAACGAAGGCTCTCTTCTGCCAGGCGCAATCGATTCGTCATGGATTGCACTTCTTCAAGCGTGTAGTCATCTTTGGCAAGCAGCTCCTTGGCCTCCACCAGCGCTGCCTGCAGCGTCTGCCAAGAGTCTGGCGTGAAATCGTCGGCATTGCGGACAAGCTTGCCCTGAGGCGATACCCGGTCCGCAAACTTGGCAATAGTCCCGGACAACTCAGCCGTCGCTACGTATACCGTGATAGGCACTTCGACCTTCGTGACGTTGTCTCCGTCGCTGACGCTCAATTCGTAGCGATATTCGCCCACCGCGCCGAATGTGGCATTCAGCGTTGCCTGGTCCAGCGCCTCGGCCTGCACTGCATCGGCGTCGCCCGAAACCAGATTCCATGCATACGTCAACCGCCCGCTCGGCAGACCGTCATCTGTAATGATGGGCGCCAGCTTCAACGGGGCTCCTTGCTCCACGGTCACCGGCATGTCCAGCTGTACCTTGGGCGACAGATTTTCCGAAGGGGTTACGTTCAGTTGATTGTTGTAGATCTGAATTTCCTTTATGCCTGTCGAGTAGCCCGAGGCATGCGTAAAATGGACTCGGATGGCGGCCGTGTTCACCGCATTGAATTCAACATTGTTGTAATTTGCGGCCACATAGTCCGGATAACGGAATTGCCCCTCTACAGGCTTCCATGTGGTGCCGTCCGCATCCAGGTATTCCACACCGAACGTTTGCGGGGCAGCATACCCGTTGGGCCGCCGATCATTATAGAAGTACACTTTGACGTTATCCACCGTTTGGGTTCCATCGAATTGGAACGTGACCGAATCGGACGGATTCGGCGATCCGCCGAACAACGCCGTATTCGACGTATGGTTCATCGAGGCAATCGTGGACCCGTCTGCCAGTCGGTTCACATTCGAATTACTATGAATATAGCTGGATTCCACCGTTGTTCCGGGCGCTGTCGCCAGGTTTACACCGTTGTGCACCACGTCAACGCCGGCTTTATTAAACATGTCCACTGCTTTTTCATTATCTCCAATTGAAGTGTCATCTGCCGAAGCCAGTTGAACAGCGCTGCCCTTTTCATAAATGACGTTGGTGTTTGTGTTGTCTCCGACAGCTCCTGGCACGTCACCATCGGGTTTTTCCACCTTGCCCGTCGCCGTATCAAAAATGATATGCGACATTTCATCCGTGGTCATGACACGTTCGCCATTAATGAACAGCGAGTATCCGGCAGGGATGTCCTTGTAGTATGGATCGCTGTCGCTATACTTGGCCGGGTCCTGCCACACAATGGACAGATTGGCATCATGATAACGTACATTGTCCACGGCGAAATGGTCATACTTGATGCCGAGCGGCCACAGCTCGATTTTATCGTCTGCTCGTGGCTGCAGGCCTGCCATATCCTCCATGACGGAATAATTCATCATGCCCAGCGTATCATGGTGAATCCACGCCCGCACCATCTTGCCGCTTGGATTCGGCGGATTTTCCGGCGTCCAAGGCGTGCCGAAGAAATAATCCTCCAACCAGAAAAACTCGTTGGAATCCAGGTGATCGGTATTGCCCGGTTCAACCGTGTGCAGCCAAGCCCCCCAGTCAAACAACGTTTTGTACGTGTCGCTGTTGATGTTTTCCACCGGGTAATGGCGTAAGGAAGCGCGAATGGTGTTAATGTAGTTCCCGAAGTTGCACCAAGCGAACTGGTCGGTGCCAAATGCGCTTGTCTCTCCTTTCCGGAAGGCCTCCACGCGTTTCATGATACTGTGCTGATCTGCCGTGAAGAACGGGAAAATCGGATAATAGTTCGGATCTCCATAGTCGGACAACTGGGTCAAGTATTTGGATTCATACCCTTGCTCGCCTTCTTTCGGCACCACGCCGAAGTTAAACACAAACATGTTGTTGTCACGCCATGGATTGAATACGTCTTGTTGATTGATGACTTTTTTGTGCAAAAAACTGCCTTCCCCGTTCGTATCGGCCTTGCCGTCGCCGTCAAAGTCCGCCTGGTCAAACCACATATTGTTCAGGATCGCATTTCGAATCCGCTGCGCAACCTCTTCCATACGTTTGGCGTTCGCGTCATCCCCGAGCTGTTCGTACATTTGCTGCGTGGCTACCGCATTCGCATATGCTGTAGAAGAACCGTCCAACCGGGCATAGTTTCCGTTTCCTTTCCAGTGCATGGATACTGTGTCCCCGTCATTGCCGGTAATCGGTCCGTGATTGTAATAAACCAAGTCGGGATGGGTTCCCCGGAAATGATTCAGCGTGCCCGTCACGTCGTTTGCCGAGAAATCGGCGAATTTTTTCAGCACCTTTTCTCCGCCGCCATAAATTTTATAGGCTTCCCAGCCCACTTGCGACGTGTTCTGCATCATATCCCATGTCCAGATATTCGGGCGTCCCGGATTGTTTTTGTAGTTGGCGTTTTCGGAATACTCACCCTGGGCTAACCATGTCCCGTACGCATAAGACGGATCGCGCAGCCACTTCAAATCCTGCAGTACCCAAGGCACGCTGACCGTAATTCCGTTGTTATAACCGAGCACGCCTTCCATGTTCATCGGAAATTGCCAGTCGTTGCCGGGAATGTTGGCTTCCAGCAAATTAAAGCGATTGGACCACCAACGGTAATACAGTACCTTTTTCACGTTTTCGTCCGGAATATCGATATAGGGGATATTTTGCGCCCACCATTCGTTGTACTCCTTTACCTGGTCGCTGAAAGCCTTTTCATTATTACTTGCTTTAAAAGCAGCATACTGCGTTTTCGAGGCCGGGATTTCGTCCGCCAACCACCCCATGACCACCTTCTCGTCCACCGAACCGCCTGCAGGAACCGTAATTTCTTTGACCAAATCATTACCGACAGGCATCATGCCGTCCCCGCTCAAATGCACGTCGACATGGGACATCGCTTCCACGTATTTTTCTCCGGCACGTCCAACCATGATTGGAGCAGCCACCCGTTTGCCGATCAATTCGTCTCCCTCGGTGTCGGTTACGAATGGGGATTTAACGGTCATCGTTAACGTAATTGGCGCATTACCGTTGTTGGTTAACTTCAGCAAAGTAACGGCGCTGTTTGAAGAGGTAATGAATTTACGCTGGTTGATGTCCAGTCCGCCGCTTGTGTAGGTCTGGTCCGCGTGGCTCGGATAATTTTTGCGCGCAGCCTTGTTTTCCACGACGGCTCCTGTAGACAGGGTAATGTTATACATCGTGTCCTTGTTGAGGGTATCCGCATAATGTACCTGTCCGACAAAACCGAGCTGCCGGTTGTCCTGCGTTTTCATATACAGCGCGCTCCCGCGGCTGAACAGCGTGTTGGCACTGCCATCATCGTTGTTGTCGTCCGGGATGACACCCTCGTTTACCAGCAATTGGTCGAGCCAAGGCAGGTCGGCATGATCGGCGGCGAATTGGTCAAAATCAAAATTTTCGATCGCCTTCATCATCTGGCCGACGGTGGCTTGGCTGAAATCTACGGGCTCACCCACGATCCGATTATTCTTCCACGCTGCTTCGCCGTAGTCAGTGCCTACGCCTTCATGGACGAAGTCTGTCGTATAATTTGCCGACGCAGGCACGATGCCCGTATTCAAGGTTACGACGGTGGCCAAGGCGGCCACCCACATTTTCGTTGCCCATTTCCTCTTCTTTGTCGCCATTGCTTCGTCTCCTCCTTATTAACCTTTAATTCCCGTCAACGTAATGCCTTCTACGAAATATTTGTTGCCGATCAGGAAAAACACCAGGCAGGGAAGCGTTACGATCAGTGCAAGCGCCATGACCTGCTCATAGTTCGGAATACGCATTCCGTTCACCATGTACAAGCCCATAGGCAAGGTATAATCGGCCTCTGTTTTCAGATAAATCATCGTATAGAAAAATTCGTTCCAGCAGTTGATGAAACTGAACAGCGCAACCACGATCATTGCAGGGCGAATGAGAGGCAGCATGATCCGGTAGTAGATGCGGAAATAACCCGCGCCGTCGATTTTGGCCGCCTCGCTCAGCTCAGCAGGAATCGTCATAAAAAATTGTCTTAGCAGGAAAACGAAATATGCATTGCCGCCTGCGCAAAAAAAAGCCGGAATAATCAGCGCTGGTTTGCCCGCAAGCCCAAGCGACGTATATAACGAAAACTGCGGCAGCAATGTAACCGCGCTAGGCAGCATCATGCTGCTGATGACGAGTACAAACCAGGTGCCGCGCATCGGGAAACGCAGTTTGGCAAACGCGTAAGCGGCAAAGCTGGTGGTAATAACGGTGCCAATGACATAAGGAACGACGATGGAAACCGAATTCCACAGCTGCCGCCAGAACTGAATCCGTTCAAGCCCCAGCCTGAAGTTATCCAATCCGAGCTCCTTCGGAAAAAATACGGGCGGCCTGGCCAAAATTTCCGAATGGCTGACCATTGCGCCGCGTAACAGCCAGTACAACGGAAAAGCAAAAATCAACGCAAGCAGGCAGGACAGCAAAATCAACCCGATATGAAACACTTTTCTTCGGTTTTTCGCCTGCTTGATGCTTGTGTATTTCATCGCTGCAGGTACCGTCGCCATTATCTCACCCACTTTCGTTTGCCCATGGCATCATCACGTTTCAGCGCGCCTTGAAAGTAAAACAACACGCCTGTAATGACCAAGGTGATCAGGAATACGATCCACGCTTCGGCTGATGCCAATCCGCGCATGCCCACTTGCACAAAGGAGTGGTCGTAGATCATGACGTTGATAAAGTACGTCATCCGATCGGGCGCACCGTTTCTCGACAGCACCACGCTCTGGGTGTAAATTTGGATCGACGTCATCATACACATGATGAGTTGAAAGAAGAGGACCGGTTTAATCGTAGGGTAAGTCACCTTAAGAAACTTGTGCCAGGCGTTGCCTCCGTCCATCTCTACGGCCTCCAGCAGTTCTCCGGGTACGTCCTGCAGCGTGGCAATAAATACAACGATCGTCCCGCCGCATGTCCACAGGCTCATGATAAACAAAGTGTAGAAAATCCGCAGCGGATCGTTGAGAAAATCCAAAGGCGCGATACCCAACTGCAGTAAAATCCAGTTAACCAGTCCGCCTTTGGCCTGATTTTGCAGCAGCATCTGCCATACGATCGTTGTCGCCAGCATCGGCACGACCGATGGCAGGAAGAAGATGGCCCGCAGCAAATTTCTCCCGATAAACTTGCGGTTTAGCAGCAGGGCAACGATCAGGCAAAACACGATAACAAGCGCCACGTTGACAAAGGCGTAAACGAGCGTAACCGTAATCGACTTTTTGAATTCGGA
The DNA here is from genome assembly GCF_037969725.1 of Paenibacillus sp. FSL W8-0426. Lineage (NCBI taxonomy): Bacteria > Bacillati > Bacillota > Bacilli > Caryophanales > Paenibacillaceae > Paenibacillus > Paenibacillus sp. FSL W8-0426. Next base: position 3,908,010 of record NZ_CP150203.1, read on the forward strand.
GCTGGGGTTGCTGAAAATATACCTGAAGTTGTCCAGCCCGATCCATTCCATGACTTGGCTGCCGCCCATCATCGTAATTTTGTGAAAACTGTAATATAAACTGGCGAGCATCGGGTACATCGTCAGCACCAAAAATCCGATAATGGCAGGAGCGGCGAAGAGATATCCGGCAAAGGCCTCTTTGGTGGCACCTTTGGCAAATCTTCTGGCAGGGATGGATTCCGAACCGATTTTGCGTTCTGGATTCATAAGCATAGCCTCTCTTTTCAAATTCAAACTTCAGACATTCCCGGCGTTAAGATACCTTGCCGCTTTCCCACAGCGACTTAATGGCCGGCATAATCGCATCGTAAATCTCCTGAACGCTTTTCTGGCCGGATAACGCCTGGTCGATCGATTTTTCGTATTCCGTGTTCATTTTCAGGTAAGCCGGAACGTAGTACGCGGGCCATTGCACGATGGCATCCTTGGTCGTGGCGTAGCTGAGAATCGTTTCCTTTGCGCTTGCCGGCAGATCAGCCGTCCATTTGTCGATCAGAGCAGGGTCCGTGTACCAGTCCGCCTGATTCGGCAGCCATGCGCCGCTTTTCAGCAAGTCCAGGCTATTTTCCGGGTTGACCATATAAGCATAGAATTTTTTGGCTTCTTCGATATGTTTGGAGGTATTGTACACAACCAGCGGGGCACCGGCATTCATCGTTACCGCTTTCTCCATTTTCGGAAGCACGCCTACGCCGATATCTTCATTGCCCTTGATGTTTGCCAAATCCCATGATCCGCTGACGGCCATGGCATATCCTCCGCTTAACGCATCCACGGCCGAGCCGATTCCGGAACTCCAGGTATAGCTGAAAGCAGAAGCAACCTTGTCCTTGTTCACGAGATCAGCCAGCTTCTGAATGCCTTCCGCCGTTTTGGGTGAATCCCACTGGAACTCTTTCCCATCCGGCGATACGATGCCCCCTCCATTCGCGTTCGCTGCCCAGAAATGGTGAAATTCACGCCCTGCGGTAAAACCAAGCCCGTAGTTTTCGGTCATGGCCGCGTCGAAACCGGCATCGGCGGCCGTCTTACCACTTGAATCCTTGGTCAGCTTCTTGGCATTGGCGACAAACGTATCCCAATCCCATGCGTCTTCAACCTTGGTAGGCGGATAAGGGACGCCGGCTTCATCAAACTTCGATTTGCTGTAGAACAGCAGCTCCATCTGGTTGGACAATCCGACGCCGATTACTTTCTGTTCCGGAGAATGGATGGTGATTGCGGGAAGTTTCTCCGGAATGCTTCCGTCTGCAAGCAGGTCGGAAATGTCCTCCAATATGCCCATCTCATTATACTTTTGAATGTCCGCTTCCCCCATGTAACTGATGTCCGGCAGTTCGCCGGATTGCATTCTCGTTTGGATGAAGGTGTCGAATGTGCCGTCCGCGGGCAATACCTGCGCATTGATCTTCACCCCGGTGTCCGCCGTGTATTTCTCTGCAGCAGATTCCACCAGTTGCTTCTGTACATCATCCCCCCAATACAGCAGCTCTAGGGTAATGCCAGTGGCGGACGTGTCACCGCTGCCTGATGTCGCATTATTGGCACTGCCGGACGTGTCCGAATTGCCGGAACAGCCTGCCAGCGTGGAGAAGGCCAAGGTTAATGCGAGAGACAGAACCAACTTGCGCTTACCAAACCTCATGATTGTTTCCTCCCTTTTTCAAAGCTATTTATTTCAAGCCAAACGAATTTAATCGTTTAACTTAAAAACAATGGTCAATTAATATCCGAGTGATTATTACATGGCTAAACGTTGGCGGACCTGTACTTTCCCTGTTATATAGATTGAACCGGAAATTTACACGATAACGAAGAGGGCAGAAAGAATCTGGAGAAGCGAAGCGGTCTAAAAGCTTTCTGAAAGAAAGCTGCTTCGGAAGCATAGGCTGATCACCGGATTTTCTCCCTTGAAAAAGGAGATCAAAGAAATCTGGGGATAACAGCGATCGGAAGATGGTTCTGACCGCGTAGTGTCTCTGTGTAAAAATCATTGGTTCAACCTATATAGACCGAAAGGACGAAGCCATGCTGGAGGACCGGTCATAAGCAGGCGCAGAACTTTCCTTGTTCCAGGCGAATGCTCTGCAGCAACGTTCCCTGTGGAGCCCGAAACTCCAAGCGTTCTTCACGGAACACGTATCTGGACGGATATGCCGCATAACTTGTCACGGTCCACCCGTCATGCTCTTCAGTCAAGAATCCGTTGACGCACCTTAATGTGCCGTTTCCATCCCGATAGAGATACGTCGTAGTTCCAAACCCGAGCAAATAAGCCGCTAACTCTTCGCCCATATCCCAGTCATCCCCCGAAACGTCGGAGAACAAAGCGGCAAACAGCGGATCGTCTGCTCCCACAAACACCGATTGTCCGAATCGATTGCGCGACAGCTCCGGCATGTTCAAATTGGGTGCAGCCACACTATACGTCGATGCGGCTTCACCCGGCTTCAGCCGTCGCGGCGTGGATCTTACATTCCAGTCATAACAATGAAAGATCGCCATGGTTGAGCGGTAAGCGGCTTCCAGATATTCAGGATCGCCCAGATGTTCATAGGCAGCCAATGCCGATGACGCCGCAAGTCCGCCCCACAAGGAATGAATCATCGGGGACAACGCTTCCCACCAGCGGTCCGGATTCTGCAGCCGATAGTCGTTGCTGAACCCGATATTGGCCAGAATAAGCTGGCCATATTGTGCAGCTTCGTCGGTTAGCCCAAGGAAACATAACGCCATGCACGTCGGGCCAAATCCGGCATTATCGTAAAAGTGCTCCGTGACCGCCCCGCCATAGTGCCGAACGCCGATTTCCATGTCCCGACCGAAGCGATCCCACAGCTGTCGCAGCCGTTCGTGCAATTCACCATATCCCTTGTCTTCCAACTCCTGCAGCAGTTCTCGTATGTAAAGAATGAATACACCATTTAGACGCGACTCGTCCTTCTCCCGCTGACCGGGATGGCAATCCGGATCAAGCCGCATGCACATCACTTCGGCGGCCCATTGCAAATATTCGGAAGGAGAATGCAGATGGAGCAGCCCTGCTTCCATCCGCGATAACAGATAAAAGACGTGCGCAATATAATCGAAATCATACATGCGGTAAAAGCTGCCGTACAATGGTCGCGGCCGGGACAAATCGCCGTCCATGAACCAGTGTACCTTCATATCCAGCACCGCCGCCGCTTCCGCCTTCGCCACCTGCTCGGGAACAGGCGTAGTCATCCTATTTTTCATCAGCAAAAATGCCAATTTGCCCAGCGATTCCCCCTGGTTGGACAACGGACGGAACGCGTGGGGTCGAAGGGCGGTCTCCGCTCCTTCATAGCTGTTGGCCGCCAGCCATTCTGCCCGCTTTTCGAGCAATGCATGGACCGGTTCAAGCACATTCCAAACCAGCACATCACGTCGTCCGTCCCGGAGCACCAATTCCAGCTTGCGTTCCCCCGGCTCGTCAGCAGGCAGGATGACTATGAACTCCCGTTCAATGCCGTGATTGTTGTTACGGCCGAAAGCCTGGTCTGTAGACGTTGGCTTTTCCGAAGGGATCACGCGTGTCGTGATTTCCTGCTCCACGATGTCACTCGTGGTTCGAAGCGCACTATATAGCTTTAACGTGCCTATTTCCAGCCCTGCTGGCAGACTGAACGAGGCCTTGAATTGACCTCCTTCAGGCACTACGGGTGTATAGCTCCATCGCGGATGTCCAAGGGTTTCGCCTTGACGATAGAAATCCGCCTCGTTTTGGAATGACACAAACGCGTACTCCCAGCTTTCCGTTTGTCCAGGCGTTAACACCAAAGGATTGTAAGCGTCTCCATATATCCAATCGGCAGCTGCCGATTCCTTCAATGAAGTGCCATCCTCCACCAAAGAGAGCCTGTGGTACAACAACCCGTCCAAAGATGGCGAAACCTGTTCGAGAAAGCGATTGCAATATCGGCAATGAGAACCCATGACTGACGTCGTTCCTCTGAGTGTGTAAATTCCCAAATGAGGTCCTTCGTTGCTTCGCCGCACGGCGGCAAATTTGGCGAAGCTCCCGCCGAGATGCGTAAATACGGCACAGGATTCATGCATGTTGCGATACACATCCTGCGTTCGAAACATGATGTAGGCGAGAGAAAACCAAACATGCAGCCCTTGAACTTCAATACTCTCATCCGATTCATTCGTCAGATCAATCCCCCAACGCAGCCGATCCTCTTCGAGCGAATATGATAACAAGATTTTGACCGGTAAATCTCTGAACTCCACGGTAGCATATTGCGAATTATGTTTCGTTACCTTAGGCACAAACGCCGAACTTTGGACGTCCCTCCCGTTCAACCGCAAGCTCCATTCCCCAAAAAGCTTGTCCTCATCCTCTTGAAATCCAACCTCTCGCAAATAACGAGGATCGACTACCCAATTCATCGTATGGGGATCATCTTTCATCACCAAGGAATGAACGGTTCCACGCTCTCCCAATTCGATCTTCAACCTATCATTGCTGAGAGTCGTCATTCAAATCACCCTTTCATCGATCAGAAATGAAGTTAAACGTTTAAATTATCTTCAATAAAGAGAAACGCCAATTCGTCTATGATATGACGCGATCGGTTTCTCAAGTACAATAGCGGAGTTTTCACCTGCGGTTTGCCCTATGTATTGAAACTATTCTGCTCCGATCCAGCCTTTACGCTTTCAAACTCCGAACGGAATCACGCTCGATCAAGCGGCATTCCGGCATGGCAAGGTCTTGAACGTCTTCCCCTTGAATTAGACGGTAGAGCGTTTCACTTGCCAAATATCCCATCTCATGAAGCGGCAAACTCATCGTTGTCAGGCGCGGGCTGAGATAATCGCTAAACTCCCTGTCATCAAAACCAACTACCGAAATGTCATCAGGAACGCTGACTCCCTTCTCCTTTGCAGCCTGAAGCACCCCGACGCCCATAACGTCGTTCATCGACAGAATGGCTGTCGGCGGATCGGGCATGTCCAGCAGCTCATTAGCCAACCGATAGCCTGAATCCCGTTCCCAATCCCCCATCTTAATCAAGGTCGGGTCAAACGGCAGTTCAAACTCGGTAACGGCTTTGTAATAACCGTTTAATCGCCGCCTGGAAGGAATCGAATCCATCAAACCGCTAATGATTGCGATGCGACTGTGACCTTGTTGAACCAGGTATGACATCGCTTCATAGGAAGCCTGCTCATCATTATACTGGATTGATATGTCGTCTTGTGTGTACCCGTAAGTATATACGATCGGTTTGCCCTCAACATTGATCAGCCCTGTCAAGTCACGAGTGTGCACGCCGATATAGATGATGCCGTCCACCTGTTTACCAAGCAGCTCGGATACGGCATTGGCTGCATACTTGCGGTACGCTTCGACATCGTGAAAATGACGGCCAATTCGCTTGTCGAGCCTAAGGTTGACGAGCAGAATATGAAGGTCGTGGCGGTCCCCGAAATCGTTAATGCCATCGATAATGTCCGGCGCATTAAATACGGTCACATCCTCCGCAATGACACCGATGGTGTTCGTTCGGTTGCGTTTGAGACTTTTAGCAATCTCGTTCGGTTTGTAATTCAAAGCTTCGATGGCCTCCATGACCCGTCTGCGCGTTTCCGGACGAACATTCCGAGTTCCGTTAAGCACATAGGAGACGGTGGCAATCGAAACATTTGCCCTAAGAGCGATGTCCTTTATGCTGGTTTTTCTCATAGGTCTCTCCTGTCTAAGCATACGAACCATCGTTCATCAGCTGTTTAAACGTTTAGATTTTTGAGTTGATAGGTGAATCTTACCTTACAATCTCCGATTTTGCAATCGTTATTTTGGATTTTAATTCCACGTTTTTTTCCCCTCACTAGCATGAGTTAAAATATTGTTGTGCAACTTATAAAACAAAAAAAGAGTGCATAGCCGATCATAATGTTCAGTAAAAAGAGTGTGGTTGGAGCATAATATTAACTTTTAAGCAGCGTGTTCCGAACTTACAAAAAATATCAGATTAAGGAGTTATATTAACAATGAAACAAAAACTATATTCTTATTGTTTAAAAGGAGATATCAATAAAGCTTATGAATATCTCCTAAGCCTTGATCATAATACAGGTTTGGAAAAGCTTAAAAATAAATACGCCAACCGTTTTTTTGCTGAAAAACCAGTATTTCGATATAAAACAAAAGATGCATGGATTAGAAGTGTTATTAGAGCATATTACGAATACTTTAGATCCGTCTTAACCAATAGAAAACGCAAAGAGGAAGCAGAACAGATCTTAGCGGAATCCCTAATAGAGTTGTTACCAGGCGGATACGAAACTACAGATGACCTAAATTCTATTGAAGAAAAATTATCTAAAGCGTTTAACTCGAGAGGTTTTTACTTCCAAGGAGGAATTACCCCGCCCTTTAGGGGGCCATATATATGGAGAAAACAAGAGAAGGTCGAGTATGAAGTCACCCTTCCAGAGAAATCCAAAAAGGTTGATGTATATTTTATGTCCGATTTTATTATGCAGAGCTGGTTACATTTCGCTACCTTTGGAGGGAGAGCTGCAGGAGGATGGGCATCTGAAAATGCCTTATATTGTGTAAAAGACAGGTATGAAAAAGTAATAAATAAGCCCGATTTTTTATATTCATACCTTGCTCATGAAGCGCAGCATTTAGCGGATTATGAAGACTTCCCATGTCTTCTTCCTGTCGATCTGGAATATCGAGCCAAATTGGTAGAATTAATTTACCATCCTTTAAATAATAAAGTGTTAATGAAAAAGTTTTTATCCGATGCTGATCATAACAGAGAGAATCCTCATCCATATTCAAGCTATGTAATTTGTTCCAATTTGTCCAAGAAAATATATAATCAGGATTATGTGCCTGATCCTGAAAAATGGAGGAAAGTCGACTTTAACATACTTAGCAGCTCAGCTGAAGAGCTGTTTCATAAACACACCACATTATTAACCAATGAAGGTAAAGAAAACGTAGAGAGTGTTATTTAAAAATCACTTAAAAAGTCAGTTCCTTACGTACAGGAATTGACTTTTTAAGTTAAAGTCTAGCTTAGCAAAGCATGAGCCCGGTATAATACCGAGCTCGTGGCCTTGGTCTGACTTTCAAGTGGGTACTTTATTGCATCCGTTGGCTGCATTCTAGTTTTAGGAATACCTTTCTTCCATGTTCTCATAAGGTGTTCTTATTCTTCCTCGTTTTCGCAAAACACTTCAGTAAATAAATTCAATGGGAAAATAGTAGGCACTCTTCGGCCTGGCGTCTGAACAAACTCGACAAAGCCCCGTCCGACGCGAATTAATATTCCACTCAGTTCACCGATATCTTCCGCTGTAGCAGTCAATTCAAAAGGCTGCGTCCGTCTAACCCTTTCGTTGGTTACGATATAGAAGGAGGTTTGGATTGCGACTACCGTAGATCCAACGGTAAAAGAGGATTTAGTCACATTGGAGAGCTTGCCTGTCGTTTTTGTTAATTTCGGGAATCCGGGTTGGAACACCGTAACCGTCCGTCCTGCAAGCAACTGCAGGCGCTGAATCAATGTAATATTCTGCGGGGCCGGACAACCGTGAATATTGTTCTTTCGCATAATATCTCCTCCTAGTAAATCATAGCTTGATTCTATAAGTGTATGCCGTTCTTGTAATAACGCTTGGGTGAAGTCGACAGCGATTCAATCCTTCTTATCGTGTGTAATGGTTCTCTAAGCACACAATCACCTGAAGGAGATGATTCAAATGAACGAGCCGCATCGTACAGTAGAAGTAGAGCATAAGGATGTTCAGCACAAGTCTGATTCAAGTTTGGTCGCTTCCACGTTTATTAAATATGCCGCATATATCATTATCTTTTTTGGACTTCTCTACTTTCTGGTTAAATATGTATTCCCGAAATTCTAATCAACGCAGATCCGTGCCGACTCACGGGGCTGCTCACCTGCGAAGGGTACAGACTCTTCACTTTGGGCAGCTACGAGATAAAATGCTTTTTATAAAGTGCACTAATGTACATTTCAAAAATGGTATTGGGAATAACATACAGAAAAAGAAAAGAATCAGGATTTTTCCCGTTTGGGAAAGATCCTGATTCTTTATGACTGGCGAATTACGTTCATAGCTACTTAAACGAACTTAACACCTCAATGTTAGTGTTGAATTGCAATGTAATTTCATCCAGATTTGCTGTGACCACTTCGCCAGCTTTGGCGTAGAGCTCTCAAGCTTGGTTTGTGCGTATGAACTCGCTGGAACCATTACTCTCCGGGCTCCATATCTCAAATATGACCCATAACCCATCACGAATCCATCGACTCATCGAGCATGGCCTCAATACGGGACCCATCCTGTGATCCCCATTAAACCTTGATCCGCTCATCAGATATCCCCCCTGTTCCAGCAATCGGCGTACTACACCCGGAAAGAATCAAGATTACAGCAAGTAAAAACATGTAAAATACGGGTCTTTGCCTCCTCTTCCCTTCATTCAATGAGTTGATTCGATAAAATAGAGAACCTGGAATAGTTAATGTTTTGTTAATCTTTTACTCCTCGTGTACATATGGCTTGAATTTTTTTTACAATCGAATGCTAATCTTCATATTGTCAGACAAATGAATAAAGATTCATGCATTCATGTTTAATATAAAAGGAGGATTTATCGTGAAATTATCAAAAAAAGCACTCCCTGCAGTAGCACTTAGCATGGCCGTCGCTGCTTCTACAGTCTTGTCTGCCGGACAAGCCAATGCAGTACAAGCGATTAGTGTAGAGAAGAAAAAGGTCAAAAATATCATCTTCCTCATTGGTGACGGCATGGGAACTGCTTATACTTCCGCTTACCGTTATATGAAAGATGATCCTTCTACAAAGGTCATGGAGAAAACCGTATTTGATCCCTACCTTGTGGGAGCTCAAATGACGTATCCGGATGATGACACTCAGAACGTGACGGACTCCGCTTCCGCGGCAACCGCGATGTCTGCTGGCGTGAAGACCTATAATGCCGCCATTGCGGTCGATCATGACAAGACTGAAGTTAAAACGGTATTGGAGCAGGCCAAAGAAGACGGAAAATCCACCGGGCTTGTTGCTACCTCGGAGATTACCCATGCTACACCGGCTGCATTCGGTGCCCATGACATCAGCCGCAAGAACATGGATGCGATCGCAGATGATTACTATGATGAATTGATCAATGGAAAACACAAAGTGGATGTCCTGTTAGGTGGGGGAAAATCAAATTTTGTACGTAAGGATCGCGACCTGACGAAAGAGTTCCGGGAAGCCGGCTTTAGCTATGTGACAGACCGCAGCGCCCTGCTCGCAGATACCAATAAACAAGTTCTGGGCCTTTTTGCGGACGGAGGGCTGGACAAATATATCGATCGTACTAGCGAAACGCCTTCGTTGGCCGAGATGACAAATACGGCGATTGATCGTTTGAGCACAAACGAAAATGGATTTTTCCTCATGGTTGAAGGCAGCCAGATTGACTGGGCAGGCCATGATAATGACATTGTTGGCGCCATGAGCGAAATGGAGGATTTTGCTGCAGCATTCCAGGCAGCGATCGATTTTGCCAAAGAAGACGGCGAAACCCTTGTCGTTGCCACTGCCGACCATTCAACAGGCGGACTCACGCTCGGCAAAGACGGTGAATATAACTTCTTCGTGGACCCGATCAAAGCTGCGGTACGCACTCCAGATTTCATGGCAGCCCAGATTGCTGAAGGTGCTTCCGTAGAGGAAACGCTTAAAAGCTACCTCAAGCTTGAGCTGACGGCTGAAGAAATTCAATCGGTAAAAGATGCAGCTAAAGACGCCGATGTAACGAAGATCGACAATGCCATTGAAACGATTATCGATAACCGTTCGTTTACGGGATGGACAACAGGCGGACATACGGGAGAAGACGTGCCAGTCTATGCTTACGGTCCGGCAAGCCACCGCTTCTCCGGCCTGATCGATAATACGGATAATGCAGAAATCATTTTCGATATTTTGAAGAAGCATAAATAATCAAAGCTTTATCAGCAGTCCCTCTCTTTTTTCCGTCAGAAATTAGAGGGGGACTTTTGTATCATAAAAAAACATCAGAGGGGCGGAATATTGTCCATAAATAGACGTCTTAATCATCATTAGCGCTCTTGCACAGTACTAACCACATCACTGTCCTGATCAAAAAAGGCTTTTAACTCAGAAGCAATCCGTTTGGCATTAAGTTTTTTCGTATGGCCCAGTCCTTTCTTGCTTCGCAGCTCCGCATTCGGGAGTATGCTTGCAAGTGCCTGTGCCCCGCTGCGTAGTGCGGATGGACTTTCGATACCTTCCAATACTAAGGAGGGTTGGGTGATCTTTTTTCCAAAATGAGCGGGTAAAGACTTGCCAGACATATAACCTTGCATCAATTGAGCATCGTAAGGAAGAGTATGGGCAACAGACATCAGATTAGCCCACACGCCAGGCATCATACGCATCATGGATACAACAAAGGCAGGAGCGCCCATGCCTTGCGTCATAAAGTATTTAATGGCTTCTGCACGCTTTTCCTCCGCGATCAGCCGAGTCACTTGATCCAGAAAATCTACAGGAGGTGTGCGGTCAGACGCATTGACAATGAAGGGCGGCTCATGCAGGGCTAATTTAGTGATTTTCGCACCATTCTCGGCAGCTTTCATGGCCAGAACCGCCCCGGAAGATAAGCCCCAAACGTATGCTTTCCCACCGGCTTCTTCGATCAGGGCCTCCAGATCCTGAATCTCTCTCTCTATGGCGTAACGTTCTCCGTCCCCGCTGTCCCCTCTGCCCCGCCGATCGTAATTATACACCGTGAACTGATCGGACAATTCCTTGGCTAACTGTACCTGTCCAGGAAATTTGCGGTAGCTGAAAGCTCCTGCCACGAGAATAAGCGTCGGTCCTTGCCCGATTCTGTCGTATGCGATGTTGGTTCCGTCTCTGGAAATGATCGTATTCATGTTTGTTCTCCTTTAAGGTTGAGATATGTGGTTATTCCAATAAGCCATTTTTTGCATCTATACTTACATGACGAACACAACTTATGGAAATCGACATCGCTAGGAATTTTTTTATTTTCCCTTGTACCGTTATATCCATGGCAACAAAAAAGCCGCCAACCCCGTTGGCAGCTATTTAGTACAAAGTTCATTCCAACGTCGAGGCAGCCTGACTCAACAAGGAAGTTAACGATTCCTTGCTCCATTCTTGCCCCTTACGCAGTTTAATCGTTTTTCGTTCCGCGGGTCCATCGAAACCTTCAGGAAATGTCACAGCTGCGGCATTAAAGATGGTGAAACTCACTGCATCTTTCGAAGCGGAAATGACGGCAGCATATTTCCCGTTTTTCAGATAATGGGGTTTTTTATATTGCATCCGCTCCTGTACATCAGGAATGACGGAGCGTACAAGCTCCCGCAGTTCGTTACACAGCTGGCTTTGCCAAGGCTCTTTCAAGGATTGGATATATTCCGTAACTTCTTGGTTCATGGTCATATTCTCCTTTGCGCACACGTTATGTCGTTTTGATTATTTACAGGCCCATTTGATTTTTCAATTCGGTTTCCATCCCTTTCTCTGTTCCTTCCCCTTGGAAAGTCTGTTTGCATTTTGCCGCGCGCTTGAGCAGCAGTGCCCGTCCCTGATCGTTCTGTGCAAGCGAGGCTGCGAATTGAAACGACTGATAAGCCTCGTTGTTTCGTCCGAGCCTTTCAAGGAAATCCCCCTTCACGCTGGGCAACAAGTGATACTCCCGCAGCGCTTTTACCGTTTCCAATTGCTCCACAAGCTGAAGGCCAAATTCCGCGCCAAATGCCATACCGATGGCTACCGCTCGGTTTAACTCAACGACCGGCGAGGGAAGGACCCGCGACAACGCTTCGTACAATGCGGCAATTTTGATCCAGTCGGTGTCCTCGGCAGTACGGGCCTCAGCATGGCATGCGGAAATGGAAGCCTGCAACGCATAAGGACCAAGCGGTCGACCGAAAGATTTTGCTCGTTCAAGCGCTGCCAACCCTCGACGAATTAATAGATGGTCCCATAATCCCCGATTTTGGTCCTGCAAAAGGATCGGCTCCCCTGAGGAATGAACTCGGGCTCTAAAACGAGACGATTGGATTTCCATTAATGCCACCAAGCCATGAACTTCCGGCTCTTTCTTTACAAGCTCTGCCAAGATTCGTCCCATCCTCAGCGCTTCCTGACATAATAACGGACGTATCCAGGAACTCCCCGCAGTCGCGGCATATCCTTCATTGAATAAAAGATAGATCACTTCCATTACGGTTTCGAGACGCTCCTTGAGTTCGTTTCCTTCAGGGATCTGAAATTCCGCTCTGGCATCGCGCAATGTTCGCTTTGCACGCACGATCCGCTGGGCAATGGTCGGTTCGGCAGCGAACAGCGCATGAGCAATCTCATCTGTTGTCAATCCACAGAGCAAACGAAGGGTCAATGAGAGGCGAGCCTCGCGGGACAATATCGGATGGCACGTCATAAAGATCAAGCGCAAGAGATCATCCCCCACGGACCCATCCCATGCACTGTTCATCTCTTGTTCATCAAACATGTCGGAGCTGCGGCCGACCTCTTCATATTTTCGCTGCTGCACCTTGTTTCTTCGCATCATGTCGATGGCACGTCTTTTTGCCGCGGCCATCAGCCAAGCACCGGGATTGTCGGGAACGCCCACCTCCGGCCACTTTTGCAGCGCAATGAGCATTGCGTCTTGGGCCAGATCTTCGGCAAGGCTGATATCGCGCACCATTCGGGTTAATACGGCAATGATCTTCGGCGACTCCATTCGCCAGATCGCATCGACCTTGCGATGGACATGACTCTCCATTATGGCTGATTGCGTTGCTTCAGTTCTGCACTCAGTGCGTCATGGGCGGCTAACATCTTGGGATCATCCGTCAAATCCGTTCCTTCGAATACCTGTCTGAGCTCAATCTGTCCCTCTCCCAATCCGTGCGGGTCTGGCATTCTCAAGGCCCACTCGATCGCCTCTTCCCGAGATCTCACCTCAATCAGGGTATACCCAGCAATCACTTCTTTGGATTCGGTAAATGGACCATCCACAATCGTAGGCTTTCCTCCAGGCTCCGGATAAGAAATCCGAATGGCTCCAGAGCTTGGATGCAGTCCGTCTGCGGCCACCAACACCCCTGCTTTTGCCAACTCTTCATTAAACCGCATCATTGCTTCAAACAGTTCGGGGCTAGGCGGTTTCCCAGCCTCAGAATCCTTGGTTGCTTTGACAATCATCATAAACTTCATGTGGTAAGCTCCTCCTTTTTAATAGACGCTATGAGATCCAACCTTTCCGGCCTCTAAACAGGACGACGAACGCCAGAAACCAAAATCGACAAACTCTATTGAAAATTTCGAAAAAAATTGAAATCCGGTCCTAAAATACAAATTAGTCACCCGCATTTTACTTGAATTATTCTTCAAACAAGTTCTTTTTACCTTCATGTTTTGCAGTCACATGGCAAGGGTGAATACCGGAATCCACCTCTTTGCTTGTCGTTCATTTTAAAAGATTCCTTTATAGGACAAAAAAAGGCACCCGCCAGCCATTTGCGCTTGGGTGGTGCCCTGAAATTAAGAACACAGTATGTAGATGCTGATTGAACGGTTTTTTTGAATGTGCTCAATAGCAGTTGGGTGTTACCTTTACTCAAAATCATATCTCTTATTCGTAGGTTTCGCTAAGTCCCCTGCGTTGAAGTGAATCGAAAAAGTGATGTTTGTTTTTACGGATCAAACTCTCGGTTATTTGTTGTTCGATTTGATGGTCAATTCCCGAGAGTTCAAGCATGTCTCGAATGATATTATACCCATAATTGAACTCATAGAATTTATTTGAATAGGGTTCAATATATAGCGTCTTCTCTTCTAACTTCATAATATGCTCCAGTTGAGTACCTTTGGGGACTCGGCCTAATCGAGTGATGTTGATTCGAGTCATTTCCGGATTCATTTCATGTTCCTTCAACTCCTCAATAATATCAGAGACCACCTGACTATATCTTGTTGCTATACTTTGAGGGATACCTTTATATTGCACAACGATGTTATTCACTTGAACCTTTTGATAAGGTTCGTTTGCTAAATGTCTTTCATTCCATGTTTCTTTAATTGGGACTGCAATGTATATGACAAGGATCATCATGAGAATGAAAAGCAGCGTTCTTTTTTGCCGACGAGGCCAATCGACTCCTTTCCAAAAATAGATCCCCATCATCAGGATTCCAAGAAAAAATATCGAGAGCATATTCCTCATATCAGGGTAATCCGGATACATGAAATTCAGAGTTGGTGCAGCATACCGGATACTCTCCAGCTTATAACCATGCATTAAAGTGAGGAGCATGTACACAGATACACAGCATAGGATAGCCGTTTTGAATGATAATAAAGAAATTACAAACGCAAAGCTGATGGCGAAGTAAGATAATCCGAGAATAACAAACACCAGCAGATAAACGGGAGTGTCTTTAAAAATTTCGCGAACCGTGAAAAATAAGAGGGTTGAAGCTGGAAGGGTACATAAAAAACTAAACAACCATGACTGCAATGTTCTTCGTATAGGATTCCAGTTGGTAAGTCTTATTATATGAACCATATTGTAACGTCTAGGTGAATTCAATATAACCAGTGTCATGATTGACATGAACAGTCCATATAAAGGAATAGTAACAGGCAGTTCATCGATAAAGAATACAAATTTGCTCAAATATAAAATGAAAAGTCCCATGTAGAAAGCCCAGATCTGCTCACTGCGCCACAGGACCTTTAATTCTAAAAACCATAACCGTATCATGTGCGTGCAACCTGCTTTCTGAACAACATGGAGCTGATCAAAAGCATGAGCACTACCCATAAAACCAAGACGTACCGTTGAAGCATAAAATGCGGCTCTAGGATCATTTCCGATACATAATCTGGATTAAACCAGATCGCAAACATCGGTTGTTGGACATATTGAATACTGATCATCAGGTAAATAAAAACGAAAATGGTACTGTAAATCGTCCTCTTAAAAACAAGAGAGCACAGTCCAGTTAACGAGACAACAAAGGATACGGTTAAGATGATTTGCAAGAGTGTGACTAACCATAAGAGACTAGAACCTTGATTGGATAATGCAAACCAATAAATAGAATCAATCAGTATCAAGATCATGCTTATTCCGGCCCCAACAGCTGCAAGCTTAGAGATTAAATAATTGGAAGGGATAATTAGATAAAACAGGATCGTTTTCAGTTCGAAGTCTCTAAGTTTTCCGCCCCAAACAGCATTGACGAGAACAGGAACCAGAGGTGTCACAATAATCATTTGGAGCTGAAGCATGGAAAGCCAACGATTTTCAAAGCGGGTCTCTCCGCTCATTTGTGCCAGAACAAGCGGGATGATCGTTGTGAGCAAAAAAACAGTGATGAGCAGCAATCGATGTTTTAACAATGATTTAAACGAAAAATGAAGCTGTACCATAAATTCATGCAATGGTTATACCTTCTTTCTATTCGTATAAATATAGGCGTGCTCCAAAGTAGGCTCTACTAACAGGCTGCCTTCCAATGGGGTATCCGATATATAGCGAACATGTACACCACTTGCAGTGACCTGTGTTGAGATGATGAGTGCACCTTGCTCTTGAAGCTTCTCCGTCACATTCTCTCCGCTGTAAAGCCACACCTTTCCCTCCACCGATTTGATGAAAGCAGGGATATCTCCAAAATAGTTCACAATCCCTTGGTGCAGTACAAGAACCAAATCTGTTGTAAGTGCAATATCTTCGACAATATGGGTGGAAATAATAATAGATCGGTCTGTAGAAAGAGT
The DNA here is from genome assembly GCF_037969725.1 of Paenibacillus sp. FSL W8-0426. Taxonomy (NCBI): domain Bacteria; kingdom Bacillati; phylum Bacillota; class Bacilli; order Caryophanales; family Paenibacillaceae; genus Paenibacillus; species Paenibacillus sp. FSL W8-0426. The sequence continues at coordinate 3,923,934 of NZ_CP150203.1, forward strand.
GGTTAGCAGTTGTCTAAACGACACACGCTCATGAGGATCAAGTCCCACGGTGGGTTCATCAACCAAAAGTAACCTGGGGTTGCCAACGATGGCTTGGGCAATACCTAAGCGCTGCTTCATCCCTCCAGACAAAGCAATGAATTTTTTGTTCCTATGTACCAGCAAACCAACCTGCTCGAGCTTTTCTTCAATTTCTGTTATCCGCTGCTTGCCGTGAATATTTTTCAAACGACAAACATATTCAAGAATCTCCTGCACGGTTAAATGGGGAAAAAAATCAAATTTCTGTGGCAAGTAGCCAATCTGTTTTCGGATCGCACGTAAATCCTGACTGACATCCATGCCTTCATAGTCTACTTGACCTGTATGGGGAGCAATCAGCGTGGAGATGATTTCGAGCAATGTCGTTTTTCCAGCTCCATTTTCGCCTAACAAACCAAGTATCCCGGTGTTCATTTCAAAAGACACATTCTGAAGAATGGGCTTATCGTAATGTTTAGAAAGATTTTTAACGCTCAGTTTCATATCCTTCTCCTGCTACCTTATTATTTTTGACATCCTCTACCCTTAGTTCAATAATGAAGATAATCGTCTAATTATCCAGTCAATTCATTAAATCAACAGTAAAAAAAATCACTTACATTTCTTGTGTTCGACTAAAGTAGGTAGCACACGGCTCGGTTATGCTACAAATCAAACTCACTTTATCGCATTGAAAAGCTCTGCCATTCGGTCTGCCAATTCCGATTGCGGTTTCATGCGCTGATGATTCATATCGGTAGGCGTCATATAGAACACTTCGTTCCCCTGCTTAAACAGCGTAACATGGAACAAAACCCCTGCTGCATCTTCCTGATCCGGATCAAGGACGATGTTTATATGGCGCACCTTTTCAATCCATTTCTGAATGAGCGCTTGATCTGTAGTCGTTTTTTTGGTACCATCACTGCCACTCATGATTTCGATAGAATCAACCTGTGTCATATCGCCGGGAAAGAAGGTTTCTAATTCCTTTGGTTCTTTACTTGCTCCCGCCTGGTTAGGCGTATTAGAACTTTGGCAGCTGCTTAGAAACAAGGCCGTTAATAAAGCAAACATGAAGGTGAAAAACGAATATTTCTTCATCGTACGCCCCCCTTGATCTTCCAACGAAATTTACATTTAAAATGTTCCGCCGATGCTCCATCGTGTTCGCTTGATTTGACATCATTCCTTCAAATCGATAAGATATTCGTGTGTTACTATATAGTTTTATAAAAAACCAAATAGTTTCCAAGTAAGTCGCCGTCTATAGGGAGAAGAGCCTTTTCGGTTGAAAATTTTACAGAAAGAAGGGAACGTCCATGTACAAACCATACTTCAGGACTGTTGGGACTACAAATGAATTTACTGGGAGGATATAAACTTTGAGGTTATTCGACATCGTACTTGTATTGCTAATTTTCATTCTTGCAAATCTATTCATATGGAAACCACGTTTTTTTGAAATGCCCAGGCTTTTTGCAATTGCCTTGCTGTTCATCGCTACGATTTTACAATTCGCTTTGGATGGATACCGATGGCAGATGGTTCCTGCATACATAACAGTAATAGCTATGATTCTGTTTTTAAGTATAACTCGGAAAAAGAGGGAACGAACGGATCGCAGAAAGATCGGATGGAAAACATCGCTTTGGACGATCATGTCTCTTTTCCTATTAGGAATGATGGTCGCTCCTTCATTCCTGATGCCTGTGTTTACCTTTGAAAAACCGACCGGGCCTTATCAGGTTGGAACGACCGTATTGCATTGGACGGACTTGGACCGGAAGGAAGAAAACGCATCAGAACCCAACGCATATCGGGAACTGATGGTTCAGTTGTGGTATCCTGCGGACACCACGGAATCCAAACCGGTTGAACCCTATATCCTTCATGTGAAAGCTGTAACCAAGGGTCTTGAAAAAGCCCTTTCGTTTCCATCGTGGACACTTGATCACCTCAGCCTGATCGATTCGCACTCGTTTACGAATGCCTCCTTGTCCAATGACCAAAAGCAGTATCCTGTTTTGATTTTTTCTCATGGGCTGACCGGTTTTCGTAACCAAAATACCTTTCAGGTCGAAGAATTAGCCAGTCATGGTTATATTGTGGTTGGCATCGATCATGCATACGATGCAGCAGCGACCGTTTATCCCGACGGAAGAGAAATTTTGTTGAAGAAAAATAATTTGAGTGGTTTCAGTGAACTTGGAAGCCATATCACTCTCTGGGTTGATGACGTGACTTTTGTATTAGACCAGCTTGAACAACTGAACGCTCAACCGGAGTTTAAAGATCATATTGACCTGACACGTATCGGAATGTTTGGGCACTCTTACGGAGGCGCGACCGCAGCACAAATGCTCATGAAGGACTCACGTATCCGGGCAGCCATGAATATGGATGGCACGCTTTATGGCGATCCGCCTCCTGATGATGGTTTCGCGAAGCCTTATCTGCAAATGAACGGGGAACAGAGTATCGATCGAACCGTGTTCGAAAACTCATTGGACAAAGCCGTTGCCCAGAGCGGGAAATCAAAAGCATACTACGAGTCATTTTGGGAGGAATCGGCGGAACGCCGCAACCTTGCTTTGAAAAACGGAGGGTATACGATGACGATCCCAAAGACGTCCCATATGAGTTTTACGGATTTTCACCTCTTCTCCCCGCTGCTGTCAGCTAAAAAAGCCCAACCGCGCGAGGTTCATCAAATCATCAATGAAGTGAGTCTTGCTTTTTTTGACCAATATGTCAAGGGTACAGGCAAAACAGAGATGAGCGACCTCTCCGATAAGTATCCCCAAATCCATTTAGAACAGCCTAGTCGGTAGAGGACAGCCGGCTTAACTTCAACAAGCGTTTCTTATATGAGAAACGCTTGTTTCCTATAGCAGATCATGATAACCGGCCTTACCCACAATATCCACCTCTCCTATGACTCTCTTCAGAGTTTCTTTAGAAATCCCCTATGATATTCTTCAGGATTTATGATTATGATGGCTCTAATAAATGACGGAGTGATCGCCAATCATGAATGAAAATCGTTCAACAGCCTTTAGAATAACCAATATCTATGTAAAAATATTAATTTATCTGGGCAACCGTTTGTTGATTGCATTTTTCTTCACATGCTTTTCCTCTTATTATCTCACCTGTTATCTTGCCCATTTTTCATACTTAATGGAAGGCCCCACTCCTCATTTTATGGCAGCCAATCTCATTCCGATGTTTTTTATCGTACTGTTTGTAATAACATTCAGTTTATTGACACTACCCATTGCGAAAAGAATGATCGTATTGGAAAAGGCATTACTGATGTTTAATGGAGAGAATTTAAGTTATAGGATTCCTCATCTGGGGTTTCATGAATTGGACAACGTCGCAACTACCATCAATTCATTGATGGATCACCTGCAGCAGGAAACAAAGAAAGAACATGAAACGCAGCATTTCAATCAAAAGTTAATGGAGGATATCATATCGGAATTACGGCCAACGTTAAACAGTCTTATTCATGACATAACCCTCTTGAAAACTTCATCGTACAATAACCCGGACGACTACGGAAAACGGATTCAAGAAGCAATCACAAAAGCAGTGTACTTAAAGAAAAGAATTAACGAATTGTTGCGATTTGCACGTGATGTTTCTTCGGACGCTCATTCATAAACCGCATGGCCATTTTTAGATCACATCAACAATGGTTATGCGGTTTATTTTTTGTTCTTTAGGTTTTCTTCAGATTTTCTTTAGAAATACTCTCATTCTTTCCTTAGTTTTTCTCGTTAAGATAAAACGATCAATAGGAGGAGCTGAAAAAAATGATTGGAAACGCAGTGTTAGATCTGATTCATCAATATGGGTACCTTTTCTTTTTTCTCGCCTTCTCCCTAGGCCCATTCGGAATTCCGATTCCTAATGAAATAACGATCCTTACCGGTGCCGTTCTAAGCCGCTCGGATGTTATCGACCACTGGGCTGCCTATATCAGTATTTTGGCTGGTTTGCTGACAGCGATCACGCTTGCTTATTCTGCTGGTCACGTATTCGGCTACAAATTCAAGAAAAAGCTCTCACACAACAAGCACTATCTCAAAGCCGAATCCATTCTTCGAAAAAAAGGCAATCTAGCCATGTGTAGTAGCATGTTTATCCCGGTTGTACGTTATTTCATGCCATTGCTCATTGGGCTAAGTGGTGTTCGTTATAAAGAATTCGCTCTGATCACGTATTTGAGCGCGCTGCTTTGGACGATCATCTTTTTTGCTTTAGGAACTTTTTTTGGAGATTCAATTTTATCATTGCTGCATTCCTTGAGTTTTTGAGCCAAGGCCTGAAAAATGCGATTTGAAACGAACGGAGCCGTTCATAATAAACCCAATGGAGGTATGTATAATGAAAACTAATGATAAATTGCTTTTTTTAAAAAGCTTTGTGAAAAACCCGAAAAATGTGGGGAGTATCATTCCAAGCTCTCGCTTTTTGGCCAGCGCAATGGTTAATCATGCCATTTGGCAAGAAAGCACTGCCGTTGCGGAGCTTGGCGCAGGGACTGGGGCCATTACCCGATACATTCAAAAAAATGCAAATGAACATACAAAAGTTTTATTATTTGAAATGGATCAAACGATGCGGAACAATTTACAACATGAATATCCGGAGTTCATCTCTTACCCGAACGCTGCCGCTTTATTGGATACCATGAAGAACGAAGGCATCGACGAATTGGACTATATTTTTAGCGGTTTGCCTTTTTTCAATTTTGAGCGTACATTAAGGGATGCCTTGTTTGAAGAGATTCACCAAGCTTTAAAACCTGGAGGACGGTTCATCGCTTTTCAATATTCGCTGCAAATGAAGAAGCATCTTTCCGAAAAATTCACTATTGAGAACATTGAGTTTGTTCCTCTGAATGTTCCCTCCGCTTTCGTCTATGTGTGCCGTAAATAAAGAAAGCAATGAAAATTCAAAGCATTATATATGAGAAAGGGTAGATATTAAAGAAAATGAATACCATTTTAGTCGTAGACGATGATCCGGAAATTCGAGATGTGATCCATGTATACTTGCGCAATGAAGGATATGACGTCATTGAAGCAGCCGATGGCTTAGAAGCCGTGGACATGATCCAATCGAGTTCGGTCCAACTTGTTATTCTGGATGTCATGATGCCACGGATGGATGGGATCACGGCATGTATGAAAATCAGGGGAATTTCAAATACTCCAATCATCATGCTGTCTGCCAAGGAAGAGGATATCGTTGAACACTCCCACCACTTAGCCTTCGCTTGAAGTGGGGGATTCTTGGGTAATCGAACCTCTTGGTTCGAAGTGGACCAAGCGATCCCTGTGGTCCCCACAGTTCTTGTCGATATGATGATCTATATGGCAACATCCTTAATGTTTCGGGCTGCATTGACATCCCGATCATGGAGGGTCTGGCAGGATGGACACACCCATTCCCGTACCGAAAGATCTTTCACCTCTCGGTGTAGCGCTCCGCATACATGGCAGGTTTGACTTGTCGGAGCAAACGTATCCGCAATCTTGAGGGTGCGTCTGTACCATTCCGCTTTATACGTGAGCTGCCTTCTGAACTCACTCCAGGACGCATCGGCGATCGATTTGGCCAGCTTGTGATTCTTGAGCATGTTAGACACCTTTAAGTCCTCGATACTGATCGTTTGGTTTTCACGAATCAGCTTGGTGGACAGCTTATGCAAAAAGTCATGGCGTATATTCGCCATTCTCTCGTGGATCAGGGCGACCTTCCGTTTGGCTTTTTGCCAGTTGGAACCGTCTTTCGTACGCCGGGCCAGCCTCCGCTGCCAGCTCGCCAACTTCTTTTCATACCGGCTCCAGGCTTTCGGATGAGTATCCCGCATACCCTCGGATGATACCGCAAACGTTTGAAGTCCCAGATCGATCCCTACCGATTTTTCGTTACCCGGCAAGGGCTCCATCTCCACTTCACAGACGAGCGAGACAAAATACTTCCCCGCAGCATTTCGCCGTACCGTCGCCGAGAGAATGCGTCCTTCACAGGGGCGGGAGTTTGCAAAACGCAGCCACCCCAGCTTGGGGAGCTTCAGCTTACTTCCATTCACAGCGATATTTCCATTCGTATATCGAGTAGTGTAACTTTGCACCGGATGTTTACGGTTTTTGAAACGCGGAGCCTCCGTCTGCTTCTTGAAAAAACGATCAAAGCTATCGGCCACACGCCGAACAGCCGATTGTAGAGCAATACTATCCGTTTTTTTCAACCATGGATGTTCTTGCTTTAGAGCTGGAAGCTGCATGGCACAAGCATTGTACGACAAACCCTTGCCTGTGGCATCAAATGTATCCTTCCATTGTCCCAGAAAATGGTTGAATACAAAACGGCAACAGCCAAACATCTGATGGATCCACTGCTGCTGTGTACGATCGGGGTAGATCCGATACTTGTATGCTTTATGGAAGAGCATGCCATACACCTCCGTTCTTTGCAGTTATTATAGCACATATGTTCGGTTTCGAATACAAAAAGATGGCGATTCATCCCCCACCTAAAGCTGACGATTTTGAGGAGGGAGTCTTCTCGCCTTCAGCGATAAAATTATCGGTTTGACGACCGGAGCAGATGATTACATGGTCAAACCATTTAATCCTTTGGAATTGATTGCACGCGTAAAAGCACAATTCCGTCGTCAATCCTTAATGGGCAAAGAAGAATTTAATTCGTTAATCCTCATCAAGGACCTGGCGATCGATAAGAATAAACATTCCGTTAAACTCAAAGGAAAAGAGATTTCGTTGACCCCTTTGGAGTTCGCCATTCTGCTGCTATTAGCGAGCCGGCCTGGTCAAGTTTTTAGCTCGGAGCAAATCTACGAAAGTGTATGGAAAGAGCCCTATGGGTATTCTGACAATACGGTTATGGTTCACATACGTAATTTAAGAGAGAAATTGGAGGAAACGCCAAGAGAACCTCAATACATTAAAACCGTATGGGGGGTTGGTTATAAAATTGATTAATTATGTTCGAAAGTTAAAACAAAACAAACGAATTCAAGTCAATATTCTCATTCGAATGATCCTAAGCCTCGTTATCTCACTTGGCATTAACTATGTTTTCCTTTTGACTTCGATTTATCTTGGTAACTCTATGGAATCTGATTGGTACTCTCGATTTTTTCCTTATCTGATTACCCCCTTGTTTATCGTTAGTTTCATCGGTGTTTTTCTATTTTTGACCCGGAACATTGTAAAAGACTTGATCAAACTAGAGCAAGGGCTTGAAAAAATCGCCGTGGGGAATTTAGGATATCGGGTAACGATTGACCGTCAAGACGAACTAGGTAATGTCGCTTTAAACATTAATAGAATGGCAGAGCGTTTAGAAGCACAAATTGCGAAGGAACGTGAGATTGAACAGTCAAAAATGGAAATGATTACAGGTCTCTCCCACGACTTGCGCACTCCTCTTACAAGTATCATTGGTTATATTCAGCTTCTAAAGACCGAATCTTTCCGAGATCAAGATGAGTATTCACGTTTTGTCCAAAATACGTACAACAAAGCCGTCCATTTGAGAAAACTCCTCGACGATTTGTTCGAATACACCCGGCTTACGTCTGTCGACGATACCCAATTGAATCGGAAAGAAATCGATTTATCCCAACTTTTGGAGCAAATGTTATTTGAATTTGAGCCGCTTGCTCAAGAAAATGGGATTCGTATCGTCAAAGAGATTGCCCCCTCTCCGACGAATGTTTATGTGGACAGCGAAAAAATCGCCAGGGCAATCGACAACTTGTTGATGAATGCTTTGAAATACTCACACAAACCCGGTGCTATCGAACTTCGAATGGAAAAATTCAGTACACACATCGCGATAGAGATCCAAAATAAAGGGACACCGCTTAATGAGGATCAAGTGAATAAGCTGTTTGACCGATTTTATAAAGTAGACTTTTCAAGGAGCAGCGAAGGCATTCAGGCCGGCTCTGGGCTCGGTCTTTCCATTGCCAGGAATATCATGGAATTGCATCAAGGTAGTTTGACCCTGCATCATACCGATGATGTTTTTTTGTTTACAATGTTGCTGCCGCTATATCACTCCTGAGCTTAACGCTTCGAAAAACCACCACAAAGAATGACGACGGAGGATGGATCATTGCGTAATGTGATTGGATGATAAACATGCTCTCCCTTATCTCCCCAAAATCATATTAACAGGAACCTCAGCAATGAAGCCTTTCTCGTTTCATACGGAATCGGGGCGAGTTGATAAATCGACGATGCGAAGACTTATACTGCGGCCTGAAATCCGGCGTGGCTCGCATGACCTGCCGCTCAACACTGCAATCATTAGCAATTCGCAGAGCGATGTCGTCAGGCGTCAAGTGATCCGTGTGGATATGCGTGCGAAACAAATTCTGAGATAAACTGGACAGACATCCATCCACCTGTTGGGCAGGCCATGAGTTTTGATGGTCTCCCCGGCCTCTCAATCGTTTTAATAACGTTTCTTTGCTCGCCAGCAGTGCAAAATGATGAACTTCAATCCCTCTGGATCTTAAGCTGCCGATGATTTCATCGAAGTATGGGGGGTGAACCATCGTCATGGGAACAATTATGATGCCGGAGAATTCTCGGTTTAGGGCCTGAAGCATCGAAACGTTCATTGCCCGCCATACGCCATGATCCTGGAAATCCGGCTTCAGCATTGGTTTAGGCATGTTCTTCCGGATGAAGTATCCTGCATCACAATAGTTTCTCGTGGGTTATCGATCCACGTCCATTTTCATGCCGCTCGTAAATTTCCTGAACCCTATGGCTTCATAATAGGATTCCAAGCTCTCCACACACATGAGCTGAGGAATGATTCCGTGTTCCTTGCAGTGTTGAACCAACCGGCCCATCATCTCTTTGCCAATCCCCTTGGATTGGTATTCCGGCAATACCCCGACGCCACAGATCAGGCCGGTAATAACGCCGTCCGAAATAATGCGCCCTGAACCGACTAATCGTTCGTGGTCATATGCATATATGGCAGACCAGCTTCCATGAAACATCCGTTCCAACTCATTCACAGTGAGTTTTAGTGAATTCCACCCCAACCGCTCGTATAAGGCTAACACCTTCCCAAAGTCTTCAGGCGGAGCGGTCGTATATCGAATGCGCTCTTCCAAACATATCATCTCCTATGCTGCATGTAATAAGCAATCATACTGATTCGCTGACAACTCTTTTATCGAATATCAATCTTCAATCGCAATGTTCAATGCCTTTCTATTATTAAAGGAGCTAAAGTTTCTCAAGCTCTTCGATTACGATTTGTCATTAGGCGGCATCTGACGATGCTGCCTTTTTGCCTTTAAATTCATGGAATTTCAATAAAAATAAAAGTATATTCCTTTTCATTCGCTTCATTCTCCTTTAATCATCCATGTAAATAAATGTTTTATTTATATATGCTTATACGAAAGCCAAAGCTTTTTAAACGGCAAAAAATAAATAAAGGAGATTTTTTTCGTGAACTCAAACACTGCTCTTATACGAAAAGGCGGCGGAGCAAATGTGCCGTCTTCCCAACGTCTTCCGTGGGTCGGGCTGCTGGCCTTAGCCATGGCGGGGTTCATCTGCATTCTTACGGAAGGGCTGCCTGCTGGATTACTGCCGCAAATTGCGCAGGATCTCGGGGTCACAGAAGCTCTTGCCGGACAATTGGTTACTCTCTATGCGGTTGGATCTGTTCTGGCCGCCATTCCTTTGACAACGGCTACCCGCGGGTGGAAGCGCCGGCCGCTTCTGCTGCTGTGCATCGTCGGCTTTTTTGTATTTAACACCATCACCGCCTTATCTTCTATTTATGTGCTGACGCTTGTCGCGCGTTTCTTCGCAGGTGTTTCGGCAGGTGTACTATGGGGGATGACGGCCGGTTATGCGCGGCGCATGGTGCCTGATTCGTTAAAGGGACGAGCGATGGCCGTAGCCATGGTTGGCACCCCGTTGGCATTGGCGCTGGGCGTTCCGCTTGGCACTTTTTTCGGTACTTATACAGATTGGCGTCTCATTTTCGGAGCTGTATCATTACTGGCTGCAGCCCTTATTGGCTGGGTGCTCTGGAAGGTGCCGGATTATGCCGGCGAGCCTGCCGGTGATCAGCTCCCTTTTCACAAGGTTTTCCTGATTCCCGGTGTTCGGTCGATTTTGTTTGTCGTGTTGGCATGGGTATTAGCTCATAATATTTTGTACACTTATATTGCACCGTATCTTGCCGAAACGGCGTTTGCTCAGCGAGTGGATTTGGTTCTTCTTATTTTCGGCATTACCTCGATTGTCGGCATTTGGGTGATAGGCATGCTGATTGATCGTTTTCTAAGAATGCTGGTTTTAATCAGCATCACGGGATTTGCTTTGGCTTCCGCAGCCTTGGGAATCGGAATGAATCAACCTGCAGTCATCATTCTTGGTGTTACGGCATGGGGGCTTACATTTGGCGGGGCAGCCACTTTACTGCAAACAGCGATAGCACAAGCAGCGGGAAAAAGCTCAGATATAGCCCAATCGATGCTGGTTACCGCGTGGAATGTGGCCATCGGCGGCGGAGGCATTATCGGCGGGCTTCTTCTCGAACAGCTTGGAGCCGGATTCCTTCCAGGCTCATTAATCATTCTGCTGCTTCCCTCCTTGCTTGCAGCTCGGTTAGCTAAAAAGCATGGCTTTCCTTCCTAAAGGAATTCACGAGCATGCGCAACATAATCAAAAAATGAATTCGCTGCAAAGGCGGATTCATTTTTTTGGGGATTACAGGATTACATCCTATGCGAGCAAATTCGTTTCACCAATGAGATTTTTATAAGCAATCGGTGAAGACATTACGATCAGAGTCGTATAGGTTCCGTATTGATCGCACCTGTTTTCAAACTCTTCCAACTCCTGAGTTGTTTCCGTGAGGACCTTCAATAAATAATTATGCTCTCCGCTTATCCGGTAACATTCCGTGACTTCTGGTGAAGAACGGCAAAAATCAAGGAAAGGATAGCAATTCCGGGTCCGAACAAGCATATAGGCTGTGCATGGCTTACCCACTTTTTGTGCGGAAATGACGGTTCGGTATTCCTCGATAATCCCCTTTTCTTCCATGCGTTTTACACGTTCGGTTACCGCTGGCTGAGACAGTCCCACCAGCTTTCCTAAATCCGTCATTGATAATCTCGCCTGGTTTTGCAAATGGAGCAGGATGTTATTATCGATCTCGTCCAAGAACATCGACCACCTTAATTTTAAAAGTTATTTGTTCTAAATCCCTTTGGAATCATCGGAAACTACTTCATTTAACTTGTTTGTTTTATGTAATGCGGTAGAAATTATTTATATAATAAACACACTTGCTATAAATAATCAAGTAAATTACAGCAGGAGAGGATGAGAAACATGAGAAATATAGATCTGGAATGGCTGCACAAAAGCGTCAATGAGGTAGGTCATTGACCGTACACTCGAGGAAAAAAGGATCGTGGGTACCGTTGTTCAAATTACATTAGGCGGAAACCTCGTTTACAGCAGGCCTGCTGGTTGGGCCGACCGCGAGCAGAAACGACCGATGCAGGAAAATGCTTTGTTTAGATATGCTTCGGTAACCAACCAAAAGGTTCAATCGCGACGACTTTATAATAAGGAGTTAACTCTGATATGAGTGGCTTAAAATCAAGTGCAGGTGCCGCCGTTCCTGGTTGCGTCAAACTTCTTCAGCTCCTCTTGTTATCATTGCAGTGGCCTTGCGGTCGGTCCTCTATTGTAAGTCTAACCAACCCAAATGTCCTCTTAATGAATGCAATATGAACGGAGCATGAACGAAGTTGCCGGCAACCGTTGCATTTCAAGCGCTCTTTGACAGGCTATGCAAGTCAAAGAGGCGTATCTCTATGAGAACGCCTCTTTCACTCGCACAATCACAGCGGAAGACTTATTTCTGAATGACCGGAATGGTCATTTCAAGATCTTTATGATAGGTTTTAACCAGATTGCCTTTATCGTCCGTCACCAAGCTCCAATCCCTTTTTGCAGTCAAGGTATAAGGCTTAATCGTAATGGAGGTCGGTGTATTGGCAAATGGCTTATAGGCCTCGTCTTCATGATATTCGGTATCAGGAACGCTATTGGGGTATTCGATCAGTTTCTGCTGCACCGGATTACCATCCTGGTCAACGATGTCGTAGTGCATTTTAGACGGGCTTAAATCACCCGTTTGCTGGGCAGTTGCGGGAACTTTGCCTTTACTGTCTAGAACCAGACGTGTCGTTACCGGCGTCAACTCAAGCTGCTTGACCGTATAGCTGAAGTCACCGCTGCTTTTCGTTTGGTCCGGGTGAAGGACTACCGATCCTTTCGCCAGATTTTGGACCGGCACGACGAATTCAAACGGCTCCTTGATCCCGGTGACGTTCAGTTTTACTGTCATGTCAAACGCTTCGGGGAGGTTCATTTCCGCCAATCCCTTCATAATTTCATACAGGGCTATATTGTGGATGTCTTGTCCGTCCTCCGTTTTGCCTACATCTTGCGAGAACATGCCAAAAAATTTGTTCTTTCCTTGAATGCTGACATCCGGCATATGGATATACCCTTTTTTCTGTTGTTCCAAAGGCGGCGATGGAATCAATTTTCCATTCTCGTCCTTTGCTCCTTCCGGCGGATAAGGGGAGAACATCGTATCGTCGTCCACGCCCTGACGCTCAATGGCAAATGCAAGCCGGTTTCCATCGAACATCACCTCTTTAATGCTGAGCGTCACCCCGTCCTTGGTCACACTCAAGTTCGGCGCCGTTGTCAGTCCTGTTGTGCTGGCCTTCTTCAAAGAGCTGTCCTCATTGTATTGGAACACACTGCCGATTAACGGTACATTTTTCAAGGCATCCGCCATTACCGGGGAAACAAATCCACTCCCCATCACCACGCCTCCAAGCATCGCGGCAGCGGTCACGCTGATTGCTATCTTTCTCTTCCACTTTCGAGTACGTTTGATTTCACTCGATCTGCTCATATGATCCAACCTCTCTAAAATTTGATTTACATAGCTTTCTTGCGGCATTTCTTTTTGTTTAACGATCCTTCTAATTTGATTTACCTGCTCTTCTTCAGTGGGATCTGACCATTGCTTCATGCGTTGTCCCTCCTCTAGATTTCTTTTCTCGAATTAGTTTTTTTCTGATGCGTTCATACTTTTTCCGAAGGGTCGCCGGTTTGCATTCCATGATCTGTCCGATTTCTTCGAAGCTGTACTGTTCAACGGCTCGTAATAGTACGAGATGCTTCTCTTCCACTTTCAAACTCATAAGTAGTTGTTCGACCTCGGGTATGTTCTCCTTCAAGTGCTGATGCTCCAACTCTTGAATTTCTTTTTGCAGGAATAACGTTTTCTTCTGCCTGCTTTTCTTTCTGAACATATCCATACAATGATAATAGGCTATTTTGTAAAGCCAGGAAGAAAACGAAACCTGATGTTCGTATTTTTGAATAGAGCGGTATAACTTAATAAAAATTTCTTGCAGCGCATCCTCCGCTTCTTCGCGATTTTTCAACATATAATAACAATACGTATAAATTTGTCTCTCAAAGGTACGAATGATGACGGCAAAAGCTTCCTTGTCCCCTTTTTGGGCATCGATCACATACGGTTCAATATCCATCAATTCTGCTCCGGTGTCTGTGTGCTTCAAACCATTCACCTCCCTTTTGTTTCATCTTCACCTTGTATAACGTCCAGCATTTTGCGATATGTGACATTTGCAAAAAAAAAAAGCCGCTCTTTAGCGACTATTTCAAATAAATGTGTAAAGATACATGGTTTGAAGTATACGTCCAAATCAAATTCTCAATTTTGAAATTGTTGTTAAATTTCTCGATCCACACTTGCTTTGCATTCAATAAGGCTGTTAATTGCGTGTTATTCAGCAATGCTTCTTCCAGTTGTTCATTCTTTTGAGCAACGAAAATAACGTTTATCATATCTTCATGACTTGTATACATCGTCGGTGTTTTTTTCCTCCTCTCTTTTGCAGTATTTTCAGGGCTGTAAATCCATTAGCGAACCAAAGGTTTGGGATGCTGTCGTAAAACAAATGAACGAGCACAGCTCTGCAATCTCGGGTTCGGAGAACTCGTTGCGCAGCACATCGAATGTTCCTTGATTAATGGCTGAGCGATGATTCAGAAACAATTCAGCAAAAGCTACAGCCAGACTGGTTTTAACATCAGCTTCGTTCAGATCTGGTTTTCCTTTGGCCTGGCAGTACTTGCATCCGTTGCCGTAGGCAAGGGTTCGACGAACCTGTTCTTTTAATTCGCTGCTTAATCGGCCGTCATCATAAAAAGCTTGTTCAAGCTTGGTCCAATTTGTTTGAATACCTGGATTATGACCCAGCAAGCGTTGAAAAGGAGTTTCACCTATACTGGAGTAAGATAACCTGGTCATCCGTTCTCCTCCTTTCGTTCAACTAGAAATGGTGATTCCAACTGTAACTATAAAACCAAATACGTGTGTGGATAACAGCAACTATCCTAAACGGATGAGTACAGAAACGGATATTAAAATCATTGTATTACGACTATTCGGTTTTTTCAAGAACTGTTCGTTCTTTATCATGTTTTTCCAGTATATTGAAATAAAAAAGGAGAACCGCCTGTAAACTAGCAGTTCTCCTTTTTATTCGACCATTTCTTAGTGATCCAGGAATACAAGCTGGATAAAGAACAATACCGCAAAAATGTAAAATATAGGATGAACATCCTTGCCTCTTCCACGAAGCAGCTTAAGCACAGGATAGAAGATAAATCCTACGCCAATGCCTGTTGCAATGCTGTGTGTCAACGGGGTAAGGATGATAATCAGGAAGGCAGGAAAAGCTTCTTCGAGATCCTTCCAATTGATTTTGCTGATAACGCTGATCATAAAGTACCCGACAATAATCAATGCCGGAGAAGTGATCGCAGGGATGCCGGATATGACACTTACGATAGGTGTAAAGAACAACGTAAGCGCAAGCAGTACACTTACCGTTACCGCCGTCAGTCCCGTTCTTCCTCCGGCAGCCACCCCTGTGCTGGACTCGATATAAGCCGATGTCGGGCTGGTACCGAGCAAAGCGCCGGTGGTCGTCCCTACGGCATCCGCCAAGAGCGCGCCGCGCGAGCGCGGAAATTTACCATCCTTAAGCAATCCGGCTTGTTCAGCCACGCCGAGCATCGTTCCCGTTGTATCAAACAGCGTGATTAACAGGAAGGTAAAGATGATCGTATACAAGCCGTTAGAGAATACGCCTGCCAGGTCCAGTTGGAAAGCCGTCGCCGTAAGGCCTTCGGGCATGGATACCATCGATTCCGGCATTTGAAATAGTCCCATCATCCAGGCAAGGATCGCGGTAATCACCATACCGATGAACAGATAACCCTTGACATTGTAAGCCATCAGCACAACCGTGATAATCAATCCGATAATCGTCAGGTAAGTCATTGGCTCTGCCAAGTTCCCGAGGGTAATCAGATTCGATTCCGAATCGGCGATAATTCCGGCATTTTGCAAGCCTACCGTCGTAATAAACAGTCCGATCCCTGCTGTGATCGCGTGCTTAAGGCTCGCAGGAATGGCATCCAGCAGCATGTAACGGAATGAAGTAAGCGATAGAACAATAAACAAAAGCCCTGCTATAAATACTGCTCCCAATGCAACCTGCCAAGACACGCCATATCCGGCGACTACACTGTAAGCAAAGAAAGCGTTGAGACCCATACCCGGCGCTAAGACGATCGGATAGTTGGACCATATCCCCATAATCAGAGTCGCCACAATGCTCGCAAGTACCGTTGCAATGAATACTCCGTTAAATTCCATCCCCGTGCTGCTGAGTATGCCAGGGTTTACGATCACTATGTATACCATGGTGAAAAATGTCGTGATCCCTGCGATGATTTCTGTTGAAACGCTCGTGCCTCTTTCTTTGAGTTTGAACCAATTATCCATGGTCAAGCCAGCCTCCAACCTTCATATTATGCTACGTTAGATAAAAACAAAAAAATCCTAATCTGCGTATAGGATTGTTAAATTCCCGCTCCTATATTCGTCATTAGGATTTAACAGCAAGCTTCTAACTTAAATAAGGATACTTATACCTGTTTTCAACCTGATGTCCATTTCGTATTTTAATAAACGTAACACTCATTGTCAACGAATTAACCGATTGTTCACAGTTATTTACGAACGATATCGATATTACATATCGTATTTATTCGTTTTTTTAGACTCTTGACTGCCTTCAGGCTCAAAGATATTTTGATTTTTCTCGTACCCCAGTCCATTTTGACAAATAAAGAGTGAGAGTGATAGATTCTATAGGATACCGATTCTTACATTTGGGTGGGACCTATGAGAAAAAAATTACAGATTTACATATCGTCTACTTACTACGATCTGATTGAGGAAAGGCATACCGCTGTCGAAGCCGTACTTCAAGCTGGTCATATCCCTGCTGGCATAGAGCAATTTTTCAAGGAAAGTCCAATGAAAATCAGGCAAAGATGGATCGACGAGTCCGATGTATATATTCTGATTCTCGGCGGATTCTATGGCTTAACGCTTCCTGATGATGAAACCAAGAGTTATACGCAGTGGGAATACGAGTATGCGGGAGAAGCGGGTAAACCTCGATTTGCCTTTGTTGTCACGGATGAAGCATTAAGACATAAGCCATACGACTTCTCAGCCATTGAATATTATCAGCAGTTTCAAGAGTTCAAACAATTCGTCATGGAACAAATCCCGATCTATTATGTTGAAGATCTACGGCACATTAAAATGGTGCTTCGCGATCAATTGCCGAAATATGCAGCTAGAGACGATTTATATGGCTGGGTATCCGGCAAGGATATCCCGGACGTTCAAAAGCTGTTGGAGGAGAATGCAAGATTAAAAGCAGCATTGGAGAAAAAGAAATGAAAGAGGGGCTTGCACAACCGGCCCCTTTCTTCCGTCTTCCCTTTATCTTTTCCTTTAATGACTATTGGAAAGACACCTTTAAAAAAAGTTTTTCAGTATCCGTTCGATCTCATTGGGCTCTGTAATTTCAGGACCGAAAAAAGCTCGAGGCTGCTTACCGTTATCCCAAGGGTCCAACGAACAAGCATCATGAACATTGGCTATTTTCCAGGTCAACACATTGTCAAAAGTGGTTCCTGTATTCTGTCCATGAATATGATTGATCCAGATAGGTTCTTTGATATTAATGAACTCCCTGGGCACCTTAAACGCATCGCGCCAGGAAGTACGGGCCGCTTGTCCTCTCAAATATTCGTCCACACGGATCAGGGTTGCACCGTAGCTGGGAAGCCAGAAAAAAAATTTCCCCAGTCGATGTTGTACCGAATCGTAGATGTAACCGTATTGTGGGATCAGGGCAACCGTGTCTTTTCGGGGTGTATAGTCATGCAGCTTTTTGATAAAATCTTTGTGATACATATCGTCACTGGACAGATAGACGCGATACAAATACTTGAACTCTCTAATATCTTGGATGACATGAGCTTGGTAATCTTTAGGGGTGACGAAACGGATATTGGAAGGCAAGGGAGGATACTTTTTTAGTGTTTCTTGTATAAGCTTCTCTGAGTTCGGATCATACAGCAAGTAGCAGGTAAAATCCTGAGAAGATTGAAGAAGCAGGCTCTGAAGTGCATACTTCATGAATAAATCTATTCTGTATTCGATCCATCCCTTGGTCAGTCGATCCGCTGTCGCTCCCCAGTTATTAAAGAGCATTTCTACGACAAGCTTTTTTTCTTTAGACACGCACATAGCCCTCCTTTGATGTTCAAGGATGTTACCCCGGATTTTTTCAACTCCTCTTAATGAAAGGGAAATCCGGTGGTCAGTCTACGCTTAGTATATGTATGTTCGGTAAAACAGCAACGGACAAATTGCTTTGATGCATCGATTCAAACGACCGCAGAATCTGGATTCCACCTCTATAAAACCGGGAAAAGAAGAGAGAGTGCGGATATCCGATCTCTCTTCGTGGTAACGTCAATGACATCAGCTTTCTCATCGATTAAGAACGCCTCTGTTCAGCCCATGAATTCCCGTAATACTTGTTCGATCTGATCTTCACTCAGCCGGTCTTTAAGCGGAACCTTTTTTACCGAAGTATTGCTGGAATGAATGACATTGATATAATTGCGTGGAGGCAGCAGCTCATGCGGCAAATCGATGACATTCCCATGGGTGCCTCTCCCCGGTAACTTGACGCGGTATCCTGAGGCGTACTGCTCCGTTTTATACAGATACACATAGAACTGCGGTGAACGATGAAACGTCGGTGCCATCTCATTGTTGACGCTGTTCCAGAGATACCCGTTCTGATTAATTAGCGCCATCGTCTCTGGCTTTGGCTGCACGTTATAAAGCTGCTGAACAAACGTTCTGTGATAAAGGTCATCCGAATCCAGTCTGGCAATGTAAATGTCTTCATATCCTTCCGCAAAGGCGAGTATGGCGCGAACGCTCTCGATATGCGTACCGAAACGGATATTGGCCGGCAACGGTTCCTGCTCTGCCAAAATTTCCTGCATCAACTCTCCCGATTCCTTCGAGAGCTTCACGACGGCCAGGAAATCCTGATTCGTCTGTGCCTTAAGGCTGTTCAGCGTAAACTTGCGAAAAATGCCCATTCTCCGCACCAGCCATTCCCTCGTTAGACGCTCCGGGTCAAAACCATAGTTGTTGAAATTAATCTCGATCACGACTTTTCTTGTCACCATACCGCCTCCTCATAAAATCCCTAAATCCCGCAACCCAATTCCTGTCTCAACGAATTACGGTCTTGATCTCTTTATTCAATACTGCCGACTCTATAAAGTATGAAAAACGGAGCAAGACGTAACGGGCACTTGAACCGATCTTGGCGATTGAACGAAAAACTATTGCATAAGGTCCTACGCTTTGGAGCAATGTAGTGATGCAGAGGAAATAAAGATCTTATCATGACATGGAGGGATCGTTTTGGCCAAGAGCAAACAACAACAGGAAGCGCACGGAATCGGACAGATCGAACAGCAGTTGAACGATCAGATGGAGGCTGCCGCAGAAATTCAAGGACCATCCAAACTCGACCAAGAAATAAAAAGAGCCGCCCATCGTCATATTGATCCATCGAATGAGCCTTCAGAATAAGGAGAATTCCCATGAACAAACAAAGAGCGATTGAAATTTGTGAGTCAGGCATTATGAAACATGTAACTTATCAGGATGCGCCTATCTTCATCCAGCATGTCAATGAGGATGAAACCGCGCGGATCTATCCGATCGGAAACTCGGAGCAGGAAATGACTGTCCCTTTATCCAGTCTGGTTGAACATCCGTAGAATAAGGCGGGTTTTGGAACACTCTTTATCTTTACCATGCAGCCATATCCCTTTTGACCTGCAAAAAAACCGGAGCATTTAAGCTCCGGTTAACTCGTATAAGTTCTACCTTAAGATAATTTCCAAGCAGGAATCAAAGAATGAAACTCAAAAAAGTAACTTCCGATGACGTGAATTAATGAATATATAGCAAGAATAATCAAATATGTAATAAACCAGATGTATAGTGGCTGATGTAAAAATAGAAATAACAACAACATCCCAACCGGAAACGGTATAAGAACAATCAGCCAAATAGGTAATCCAAGCGCCTCAGCGATAGCACCGAGTGAAACTACGGATGCACCGATCACAACGGCCTGCCACATTGCAATTCCATTGGTAAATATACGGCTGCCCAAAAAATAAGATAGCGATGTGAGCAGTACGGCTATAATAAAACTGACGGCATATGGCAAGAGCGCCACCTCCTTCCGAGTGTGATTTTACTATATTATATAGTAAGGAAAATAGCAGAAGATGCTTATTTTTGTAAAATGAGTCCATGGAAGAAATCTTATCATAATTACAGCTCCATCCCTTCGACCAGGGACAAAAACTTAAACGATATAACAAAAAAGCCGCTAAATTCGCGACTTTTAGAGTGAGAATGTTTTTTCCTCCACAGCGGAACAATGAAGGACAGAATATCTAGTTATATAATATTACTCTCCATTTTCTGCATTAATTGTCTTAAAACCAACCGATCCTCCGCAGAAATGGATTGAAGTAATTTCTCCTGCTGCTCTCTCCATTTCATCTCGACCGGTTTCTCTAATGCCCTACCTTTCTCCGTAAGAAAAATACGCATGATTCTTGCATCTTTTAAATCACGTTTACGATATATAAACCCGTTCTGTTCTAGGGATTTAACCATGTTCGTTACCGTTGGCGGTTCACATTTCAAATGTTCACATAGCTGCATTTGTGTTACACCATCACCCAACCACAGACGATACAGCAAATTATCTTGCCCTACATAAAGATGAAGTTCCCTTAAGGATTCACTATAATTTCGACGCATTTGGGAGGAAATTCGATCTAATAACTGGCGAATATCGCAATCTACGGCATCTGTCATCCATTAACCTCACTGTCGTACAAATTATATTTAGCAGACAAAAATGTATCACGAGTATATACAAGTGTCAATTTACCCTAGAGCTTCATCTTATGGGCACCTTTATGTTTATGTTAAATGATTCTGTTCAGAGACATGCTTGATCGCTGCAGATTCGAGTTCAAGTCGTATTAAAGAAATTGACGTTCACCGGTGCGGGCTGACTTTTCAATGGCATCCAGTAACTGGTGAAGCTTAACCGCATCCGCAAACGTAGGGGTTAAGGACGTTCCTTCCTGAATATCCTGGCCGAACTTACGATAAGCCTGAGCCACATTCAGAACCAATCCTGAGTCTTCTTTTAAAGATTGTGGAGCCGTGTAATAGGAATCCGGGATGACTAGCTCACGAAGCTCCTTGTCCGCATGTCCAGCACCACGTAGTTGGTGTGAGCCGAATTGAATCGATGCAGGCGCGCTCAGCACGATGGTTCCCTTGTCTCCGAAAATTTCAAGCATTAGTCCTGTCTGATGCTTGACGCCACCTTGAATATGAACACTGGCGGCTGCACCACTCGATAATTTTCCAGCAATCAATATTTGATCATCTGTCGTCTTCTTGATGACTTTCTGAATGTCTGCCAATTCGACTTCAGGAAACTGCTGTGCTGTAAGGGCGGACAGCTCGGTAAAGTCTCCAAGCATATAGGTAAATGCATCCAGATTATGTCCGCCTACAATGGTCAACAAATTCCCTCCAATCTGTCGGTCAAACAAGTATGCCGTGGACTTGTCACCAACGCCACCCATACCCTCAATAGAGATCTTTAAATGGGCAGACAACACTCTGCCAACATAACCTTTTTCCAATAGATCTTTCACATACTGAATGGCTGGGGCTTGTCTGGCCTGTAGCCCAATCGCATTTGGCATTTGGGCGGATGCCACCCATTCCTGCATTTCAAGTGCTTCAGCCGTATTAGAGCCCAGCGGCCATTCACAATAGATCGGTTTACCGGCAGGCACCATAGCTTTAACCGCATTATAATGTTCCTTCACGTTAATGCTGACAACGACCATGTCGACATCGGCATGATGAGCCAAATCCTCCATGTTATCAAAGGCGTGATCAGCGTGGAACGCTTCTGCGCTTTTTTTCGCACTTTCCATATTGCTTGTCCCCACTGCGGTAAGCTTGAATTCATCCAAATGCTCGATCGCAGGAATATGTGTCCCGCTGGCCCATCCGTTATGAATCGAAGCACCTATGATTCCTGTGCGAATTATTTTATTACTCAATGTAAAACATCTCCTTTATTTTTAAATTTATCATCTTGGCCGCAGCCTGATCTTAGCCCTTGCTAACTATAAATTCAAAAAGTATAATCATTACTTAGCCTGCTAACTATAAACCGAAATAATATGGTTTTGGCTGTCGAACACAATCTTAAGTATATTCGTTTCGTTTGCAAAGAGGGCAATATAAATGAACATAGTACATCTTTTTGTACCTTTGGATGAGGAGTGAGTTCAATGAAGGTTTGCAATCAAGGATTTGATCCGAAGTTTATGGATGAACATAGAGATATGTACGCGATCGCTTTTACCCAGAACGTCCTATCCGGACGTTGGAAATACTTTATATTATGGTATCTGAAAGGAGAAACACGCCGTTATTCGGATGTCAAAAAATTTCTGGGGAATTTATCCCAAGGCTCGCTCACTAAGCAGCTCAAAGAGTTGGAGAACGATGGAATTATTAAACGCGATGTTTATCCGGAAGTTCCTCCGAGAGTAGAATATTCGTTAACAGACAAGGGAATCAAACTGTTGCCCGTCCTTGAGAAGATGGGGGAATTCGGTAAAGAATACGGAGATACACCTTAATCAGATGATACTACCGAAACTTTAATTTTATTTAGCCTGGCGGACTGCGGAACTCATTACATGAAGGGACAAAAATAAAGGAGCCCGATGCGATGTTCTCTATGGCATCCTTTATTTTTATATAGAGTTTATAGATTAGCACAGCCGGCTAAAAATGGTATGATCAATTCTCCTATTTCCTTAGCATGTGTTTCCAAAGCGAAATGGCCTGTGTCCAATAAATGAACCTCTACTTGGGGCAGATCCTTTTTAAAGGCTTCGGCGCCTGCAGGAATAAATGAAACGTCATTCTTTCCCCAAACCGCCAATAGAGGTGGCTGGTACTCTTGGAGATATTGCTGGAACTGCGGATACATGTTCACATTCGTTCGGTAATCGTAAATTAAATCCAACTGTTTTTCGTCATTCCCAGGTCGAGACATATACGCGCTGTCAAGCGTGTAGCCGTCTGGAGAGACCAAGTTGCCCTTTGTTCCATCAACATATTGATGTTTAATGGTCGTTGGGGCAAAGGCCGTTCTATAACTTTCTCTCTTTTCTTGGGTTGGGTTATGCCAATACTCCTCTCTCGCGGCCCATTTCTCCCCCAGACCTTCCCGGTACACGTTACCATTTTGGCTGATTATTGCTGTAATTTGTTCTGGATGACGCATTGCAATACGGAATCCAATGGGTGCTCCGTAATCAAAAACAAATAGTGCATACTTCGTAAGATTTAGCTTAGCGATCAAACGCTCCATTACATCGGCAATATGATCAAATGTATATTCAAAATCAGTTCGCTCAGGGGAGGCGGAGTTCCCAAAACCCGGATAATCCGGAGCAATTATAAGAAAATGCTCTTCTAATACAGGGATCAGGTCTCTAAACATATGACTTGCGCTCGGAAAACCATGAAGTAAAATAAGCACCGGCTTGTCTGCTGACCCGGCTTGACGATAAAAAATTTCAACCCCATCGATATCAACGGTATGATACGTCGTCATGGTAACACCTCTATTCTATAAACACCTTTTATAATTTCCCATTCAAAAATTGGGCCTCACCCAGCCCGAAGCTCCAATCCGCTGCTCCATTTTCAACGATGCTTACCATGACATCACTTGGAGATATTCCACAATGCTGCTCGAGCCTTTCAGCTAATAACGAATAAAGCTTCTCCTTTTTGTCATCGCTTCTGGTTTTGCTTATGATCGTTATGACCACAACATTGTTTGTTCGATGAATCCCTAAGCCGGTATCTTCAATCACCATATGATCATTGGGGTGTTCGTGAACAATTTGATATCGATCTCGCTGGGGCACATCAAAAGCTTCAACAATGACTTCATGGGAGACATCCAATAAACGCTTGATACTCTCCCGATCTCTGCCTTCGATTAAATCAAAACGAATAAGAGGCAATATCATCTACTCCTTTTAGGGTTAGTGATTCTCGTCTACGAATGCGTTAGATCAAAATTTTTTTGGCATCGTCAACGATCTGGTTCACAATATCGCCTGCGGCTTGATCCGCTGTAAGCATTCTCGTGCCTTGTCCCGCCCAAAGCGCCATATATTCCGGGTTGTTCTGACGGGCAGAAGCATTTCTGATTTCTCGTGTTAGTGTATTTTGTGTAGGAAAAGGAAGAGGCTTAATATCGCTTGTTTCCCAATGTTGGATAAACGTATTGCGTATTCCCCTTGCCGGCCGTCCCGAAAATGCATTGGTGATCACGGTGCTTTCCTCCGTACTTTCAAGCAGTGCCTGTTTATAAACCGGGTGTGCACCCGACTCCGCTGAGGCTAAAAATCTTGTCCCCATTTGTACCCCTTGCGCACCTAAAGCAAGCGAAGCTACCAGCCCCCTGCCATCCATAATTCCGCCAGCCGCAAGAACGGGAACCTTCACCTGATCAACAATCTGCGGGACAAGCGCCATCGTTCCGATGTTGGCTCCAGATGGTCTGGATGACGTATCAAATGTCCCGCGATGTCCTCCGGCTTCACTGCCTTGAGCAACGATAACGTCGCATCCTCGTTGTTCAGCCTGGATCGCTTCGTCTACAGTTGTTACTTTATTCATAATTTTTATACCTAATGATTTCGCTTGCTGCATGTGATCATCAGATAATAAACCGAAGGTTGTACTAATAATCGGAACGTTTTCCTCTAACAGCACGCGAAATTGTTCATCAAATCGATCTGGTGTATGAATTCCATTTTGATCAGGTTGTACTATCCCTAATGAGTCACGGATCGCATTCAGTTTTTCATTAACGGCATTAAAATTTTCATAATGATCCGGTCCAACGTTAGCAAAAATGTTAACAGCAAAAGGAGCTTGAGTCAGCTTCCTGATGGCTTGTATCGCATCCCTTATTTCTTCGGGTGTCATATAAGCAGCGCCCAGGGTTCCGAGACCCCCTGCATTAGAAACTGCGGATACGAGCGGAACCATGTTCGCAATTCCAGCCATGCCTGCAAGTACAATGGGATAACGAATATCGAAAAGTTCACAAAATTTGCTATATAGTTGTATGGCCATCGTTGCTCCCTCCTCATTATGAATATCTTCAAATTAGTTTACACCGACTTTATCCATCATGTATAATTCGAAAACATGATCTTATATATCTCGTTTTCAGATACTTCAGTTTCAGGGAGAGATTTCACTTATGGACATTCATTTATTGGAGATTTTTGTTCAAGCAGCTCGTGAAGGCAGCATTTCCAAGACCGCCAAAAAGTTAAACTATGCGCAATCCAATGTGACAAACAAGATTCAGCAATTGGAAGCTGAGCTTCAGACGACGTTGTTTTATCGCCATAAAAAAGGAATTACCCTTACTCCTTCCGGAGAAGTTTTAGTATCGTATACCGAAAAGATATTAAATATGATGGATGAAGCCAGGGCAGCGGTCGGGAATGCGTCCATTCCTACGGGCCCTCTGTCCATCGGCTCGATGGAAACGACGGCAGCCGTTCGGCTGCCTGCCGTCTTTGCTAAATATCATTTAAAGTATCCTCATGTCGATTTCTCTCTCATGACCGGGCCCACCGAAAAACTGCTTCATGCCGTTCTCCATTATGAACTGCATGGCGCATTTGTTTCTGGTCCGATCCAGCATCCTGATTTATGTCAAGAGAACGTTTTTGAAGAGACACTCGTACTGGTAACTTCCCCCGAACACCCTTTGGTTGATTCCATCCATGATTTGCAGAATCATACGATGCTGGTGTTTCCTAAAGGATGTTCATATCGTGCCAGGCTTAATTCTCTTTTCCAAGAAGAAGGATTATTGCCGGTAAAATTAATGGAATTCGGTACGCTTGAAACGATTCTTGCTTGTGTTCATGCGGGGCTGGGCATTACGTTACTCCCTTACTCGATCATTGCTGATTATGAGGAGCGAGGAAAGGTAATCAGTCACCGGCTGCCGACTGAGTATTCCTCTGTAACGACTCTGTTTGTTAAGCGCAAAGACACCTTAATTACACCAGCACTATCGGCTTTTTTAGACGAAGTGAAAAATATTCTCTCGACAAGCCTTCTCTAAAGGAGTCTACGTATGTAAGCACAGGCATAAGAAAGTACAGCTGCAGTATAACCCGATTTCCGGGCATTTTTTCTGTCCTTTAATCGCCATAAAATATCCCCCTTTAGAATTCATAGGAATACCCAAGGGGGTTTCCATGTCCATTCTAAAGGGGGCATTTCATCCTAACTCGTTTGATAAGATTACTCACTTACTCTTCCTGGTTCTCGTAGCGGTAAGCTTCTCGGCCATCGATGTGGGATGTACTGGTTCCTGCCTGATATCCAGCCGTCCGTGGTATCCCCGTGCGCTGGATTATCGGTTTCTCCGTTATGCCTTTCCAATTTCTTAAACCGACGCGTAGCCCGTCTTGGTGACCACAGCGGTCCAAGAAGCTTCTCCCATTCCCTAAAAACATCTGGTGTCGGACGTACAGATTGCTCCCCGTTAATAGAGGCTCCCCTTCTAAGAGGCATCCTGTGGTCCATTCAAATGAACGGTCTCATTTCTTGATAACAACAGGCCGAACTGTTTTTGTTGTCAAGACGTTAAGTGCATCACGCACGTCTCTCGCGAAAGTTAGCGGTTTCTCGTTCTTTTCGAAGTGGATATACCACAGGTTAGGGTTGGTAAATAACCAGTGGTTATGAAGCGCAGTGACCTTGATGCCATGGCTGCGCAGCCGGGAAATAAATGGATTGATTTCCGCGGTCAAAATGACAGTTTCGCCAAGACACAATGCTCTCCCGTTACGGCCAATGTTCTCAAAGGAAAATGCCTGAGGGATGGCTAGAAACGATCTGGTTTTTTTGCCTAAAATCGTAGGTTTGATGTTATTTCTGACCGTAGAAGCTGTACAAACACCGTTAATCACCTGCGGTGTTGCCTTCAAAATAGAAGCGAATTGTCTACAAAGCGGACTAACTGCCATCTATTCATTCCTCCCATCTCGTAATATACCAACATACTATGGAGAGATGAAAGATATGGTGAAGGCTGCTAGCATGTATAATAGGACCATTTTTATAAAGCGGCGAATGAAAACGGACTAGCGTAATGTCGAACGCTAGTCCGTTTCGGTTTGTTCATTTTTCGCCTTGTTGAGCTGCTTGCGCTCAATATGGGCCGCTCCCCATTGATGTAAGGTTTCCAAAATCGGAGACAGGCTCATTCCGTATTCCGTGATAGAGTACTCCACTTTCGGCGGGATTTGCGGATAAACGACACGTTTCACGATCTCTTCCTCTTCCAATTCGCGCAGATGGAGCGTAAGCATCCTTTGAGTGATATCAGGCAGCAATCTTCTTAGCTCATTAAACCTCAGAGGTTTGCCTTGAAGTAAATGATAAAGAATCATCGGCTTCTGAATTTCCATTTTTTTCTATTCGAAACCAAACATATGTGCTATAATAACTACAAGGAACGGAGGTGTATGGCATGCTCATCCATAAAGCATACAAGTATCGGATCTACCCCAATCGTACACAACAGCAGCTAATCCATCAGATGTTTGGCTGTTGCCGTTTTGTGTTCAACTATTTTCTGGGACAATGGAAGGATACGTTTGCGGCCACGGGCAAGGGCCTGTCGTACAATACTTGTGCTACGCAGCTTCCAGGTCTAAAGCAAGAACATCCTTGGTTGAAAACAACGGATAGTATCGCTTTGCAGTCGGCTGTTCGGCATGTAGCCGATAGCTTTGATCGTTTTTTCAAGAAGCAGACGCAGGCTCCGCATTTCAAAAACCGTAAACATCCGGTGCAAAGCTATACTACTCGATATACGAATGGAAATATCGCTGTAAATGGGAGGAAGCTGAAGCTCCCCAAGCTGGGGTGGCTACGGTTTGCAAATTCCCGCCCCTGTGAAGGACGCATTCTCTCGGCTACGGTACGGCGAAATGCCGCAGGGAAGTATTTTGTTTCGCTCGTCTGTGAAGTGGAGGTGGAGCCCTTGCCGGGTAACGAGAAATCGGTAGGGATCGATCTGGGACTTAAAACGTTTGCGGTATCGTCCGAGGGGATGCGGGATACTCATCCGAAAGCTTGGAGCCGGTATGAAAAGAAGTTGGCAAGCTGGCAGCGGAGGTTGGCCCGGCGTACGAAAGACGGTTCTAATTGGCAAAAAGCCAAACGGAAGGTCGCCCGGATCCACGAGAGAATAGCGAATATCCGCCATGACTTTTTGCATAAGCTGTCCACCAAGCTGATTCGTGAAAACCAAACGATCAGTATCGAGGACCTAAAGGTGTCTAACATGCTCAAGAATCACAAGCTGGCCAAATGGATCGCCGATGCGTCCTGGAGTGAGTTCAGAAGGCAGCTCACGTATAAAGCTGAATGGTACGGGCGCTCCCTCAAGATTGCAAATACGTTTGCTCCGACAAGTCAAACCTGCCATGTATGCGGAGCGCTGCACCGAGAAGTTAAGGATCTTTCGGTACGGCAATGGGTGTGCCCATCCTGCCAGACCCTCCATGATTGGGATGTCAATGCAGCCCGAAACATTAAGGATATTGCCATATAGATCGTCATATCGCCCTGGAACTGTGGGGACCACAGGGATCGCTTGGTCCACTTCGAACCAAGAGGTTCGATGACCCAAGAATCCCCCACTTCAAGCGAAAGCTAAGTGGAGGGAGTGTTCAAAGAAGCTTATCGTGATCCAACCGATGAAATTATTCATCTCGATCTGTACCAAGAGGATATTCGGCCAATCGATGCCGATGTTTTACGGGGGTGGGGAAAGATTCGGTCGGGTTCGTCTTTCGATCAACTGTCCGATGGGCAGAGAAATGAAAAGTAGCCCGTCATGAAGCCATTATTGATCAATTCGTGGCTGCCGATAAGTACGTGTATGTTTCACCGATGTGGAATTTCTCGATCCCGCCGGTTTTGAAAGCCTATACGGATGCGACTTCCATTCCGGGCCAAACGTTTCTAATCGCAATTATGGCTTCTTCATATACTCATCTTATGGAAAAGAATTCAGATAAACGATATACTAGCTGTAGCTGTTTTTTGTTGAGGTGAATATCCAATGGATGAAGTCGATGAATCCAAACAACTTGTGTTGCAGATAGGCGGTGCCTTGAAAAGGTACAGAAAAGAAAAAAGCATGAGTTTAGACGACTTAGCGGAAATAACGGGCGTAAGCAAACTTACTCTCGGGAATATCGAACGTGGCGAAACAAATCCAACCTTGGCGATTTTATGGAAAATTTCAAAGGGCATATCTTTACCGTTAATGGCTTTGTTTAAATCAGAAGACCCCGTTAGTTTGTATCGAGCAGGCGAGGGTTTGCGGTTTTCGAATGACCAAAAAAATTGGATGATTGAACCCGTTTTTAAAAGTAACGATACTGAAATGTGTCGGGCTTACTTACAGCCACATAGCTCGTATCACCCTGAAGGCCATCATGTGAATACAACTGAAATTGCGACAGTCATGACAGGCTCCATTGAAATTCAAGTCAATGGAGAGACTTACACATTGAATCAATATGATACGATCAGTTTTCGAGCGGATCGTCCTCACGCTTATACAAACCCTACAGATAGCGAAACCGTGCTCCATATCTCCCTAAAGTATGGTCCATAAAATTCGAAAATATGACTTACTAAATAGAACTCCACACTTCCGTAACGGAATGTGGAGTTCTTTTTTTGTTTTGATTATTTTAAATATATTTAAATTTGTTTATTGTAAAAAATAATATATTATAATATACTTTTATTGTCCGCGCGGACGTTATTGCATCGTTTTTTTCAATCAGCAGAAAACAATTTATCCGTTTAAAAATACAGGAGGAGAAATGAAGAATGCCGAACAAACAAATAAAAAAAGCCGTACCATCCTCTATAGGATTTATCATTCTCGGCATTATTTTTATCGCAGCTAATTTACGTACTCCCTTAACCTCGGTCGGTCCGCTAGTCAGTCTCATAAGGGATGACGTTCATATTTCAAATACATTAGCAGGCCTGATCACAACGGTACCTTTGCTCGCCTTTGCCTTATTATCACCTCTGGTACCGAACTTAGGACGTAGGTATGGGGTTGAGCGTCTCATTTTGATATCCCTCGTCTTTCTGACGGTTGGTATTGTAATCCGTTCTTTATCTGGCGCAGTTAATCTGTATATAGGGACAGCCATTCTCGGATTCGCCATTGCCGTATGCAATGTATTATTGCCAAGTATAATCAAAAGGGATTTCCCGAATAACATTGGCTCCATGACAGGTGTTTACTCCATCTCAATGAGTTTATGCGGGGCGATCGCATCGGGAATCAGTGTACCGTTAGCCGTGAACGCAGGTTTGCAATGGCAGGGAGCATTGGGAATATGGGGGATTCTCAGCTTTGTATCGATCCTCTGTTGGTTACCTCAATTAAGAAATCAAATGAAGCAAACAGCTACGACGAGTCAACAAACGGCCCGTAACGATGTGAATGTTTGGCGATCTCCTCTTGCCTGGCAAGTAACCTTGTTTATGGGGATACAGTCCATGGTTTTCTATGTGTTGATCGCTTGGTTACCTGAAATTTTAAAGCAGCAAGGAATTGACTCCAACCAATCGGGATGGTACCTTTCGATCATGCAGTTGGCACTGCTTCCATTTACTTTTATAGTTCCCGTTATTGCCGGGCGCATGTCTAACCAACGTTTGTTAGTGATCATCACAACCATTTTGCTCTTGACGGGGACGCTCGGACTTCTTTACGGAAGCTCCGATATCATTCTGCTGTGGATCATCATCCTGGGAATTGGTGGAGGCTTCGCTTTTAGTTTGTCCATGATGTTTTTCGGATTACGTACTGAAAATGCGCATCAAGCAGCGGAACTGTCTGGCATGGCTCAATCGGTCGGATATCTTCTTGCCGCAATCGGCCCAGCCCTTATAGGATATCTGCATGATGCGACGAATAGTTGGAGCCTGCCGCTCTTTATTCTGCTTGGCGCTTCGGTCTTACTCTTTGTAGTCGGTATGGGAGCAGCAAAAAACCGCGTT
The DNA here is from genome assembly GCF_037969725.1 of Paenibacillus sp. FSL W8-0426. Lineage (NCBI taxonomy): Bacteria > Bacillati > Bacillota > Bacilli > Caryophanales > Paenibacillaceae > Paenibacillus > Paenibacillus sp. FSL W8-0426. The sequence continues at coordinate 3,954,879 of NZ_CP150203.1, forward strand.
GTCGGCGGCCGAACTAGTTCCGTGCCGGTGCGGAAAGAACGATAATAGGCTTGAAAAAATGTTGCAGCCATTGATGAAGGTGAAATAACGAACAAAAGCCGCAGTTCATGCGGCTTTTGTTGTTGGAATCAGAATACTCTGTATTTTTTCCATCAAAGCACGCCACATCGATCGCTCTCGGCGGCTCTCGCATTCGATCAACCTTACTCTCTTCCAATTCAATTATGATCCAAATCATGATGAAGTTCTTTGGCGGGAACAACGGGCTCGTATTTTTGCCCTTTTGCAACAGGTTGTGATATATAAACGAAGTCCCCCGTTCCGTCGGGCGCGCTTCCTTTAGCCCATAACCCTTCGCTGGATTCGGTTCCTTCAGAGAGATTCCAGAACTCATAGGCTTCAGGTTGAGACTCCTGCTCTGCCTCCGGCGGAAAGGAAGCCGGTACCACGACGCCATTCTTTTCTTCCAGCTCCTGAATGGCGGCCATCCATTGATATTGATGATAACGATCCCGTGCCAGCATTTTTCGTAAAGTCGCGCGGACGCCTTCATCGTTCGTCATCTGATATAGTCTCGCCACTTGCAATCGGCCCTGACTTTCGGCATGCAGATTAGACCGCATGTCTGCAAGAAGGTTGCCGCTGGCCACGATATATGAACCGTTCCATGGTACGCCGGTAGAGTTGGTAGGTAAGCCGCCCAATCCGCTTACAAGCAGATGTTGGGGATTAATGCCTCCCATAATGGCAGCTGTAACGGGATCCTCAGCGGCTTTCTGCTGCTCGGCAGGTGTGGCGCCATCCAATAGCTGGCTAATCAATGCGCATAACATTTCGACATGGCCAATTTCCTCCGTGCCGATATCCATCAGCATATCTTTGTATTTTTCCTCGCCCCGACAATTAAACCCTTGAAAAAGGTACTGCATCATCACTGTCATTTCACCGAACTGCCCTCCCAGTACTTCCTGGACCTGGCGTGCTAATGCCGGATCAGGGCGATCTACTTTAACCTCGAACTGTAACTCTTTCTGATGTCGAAACATATGATTTCCTCCGTTTGTAAGTTGGATTGATTTCTAAAAGTATATAACCCTTTCACATCGCTCTAAACAGAGGGTAAACTCTTTCCGATCAACCAACCTTCCCGTTTTCCTGCTTGTTTCACCCATCGTTTCGACGGGATTCGATATGCCTCACTGCTCCAATAACGCTCAGCTGCTTCCGCTTCTTTGACACAAATCTCTTGAAAAGAGGTGTTTCACTGGCTAGAATACTGGGTATTAAGCACATATTGTTGTTTTTAACCGACGATTTCTTATTGAACATAAGATATCCGCAAAACACTAAATTTCGACGATGTATTATACACCAAAAGGAGAGCTCAAAATGCAGGTTCAAAAGGTTGATCATCATGAATTATTCGAGCAGATATATAACCTAGCGCCTATTGGAATTGCACTCGTTGCTCCGACAGGGCAATGGCTGAAAGTGAACCCTGCTTTTTGCAATATGATGGGCTTTACCAGTGAGGAATTATTGAACCTCAGCTACCAGGATATTACGCATCCCGAGGACTCGCCGCAAGATGTGATCTATGCCTGTGAGCTGTTTGAAGGTATATCGAAAGAACATAAATACGAAAAACGATACATCAAAAAAGATGGCAATGTCCTTTGGATTTCATTACATGTTTCCTTGGCTCGAGACGAAACGACGGATGAGCCGCTTTACTTCATTTGCCATATTGTGGATATTACGGATCGTAAAGCGTCCGAACAGAAGCTATTGCACAGTGAAGAGATGTTCAAACTGATTTCGGATAATGCTCAGGAGATCATTTATATCACGAATTGTGAAGGCGTCTGTCGATTCTGCTCCCCTTCCGTTCAGCATTTGCTGGGCTACTCGCCCGAAGATATAATTGGCAAGGATAACATTGCATATTTCCATCCCCAAGATCTGGAACGTATCTCACAGATGGACCTGTCCTCTGGCAATATGCTGAATGTTAGGATTCGCCATAAAGACGGTCATTATCTTTGGTTCGAAACTACGTATAAAATCATCGGAAATGCTGAGCATGAACAGCAGATCCTTTTCATTGGACGAGATGTCTCCGAACGAAAAAAACATGAAGAGATCGTTGCAGAGGCAGAACGTATCGCGATGATCGGCAGTTGGGAATGGGATATGGTCAATGACCAAATCGCCATTTCAGATCAAATCTTTGAGATTCTTGAACTCGAACGCACTCCCCAACGATATCGCGCAAATGATGTTTTTAAAGCCATGAATCCCGCGGATGCAGCATCTCTGCAACAAAAAATCGGCTGGGTAAAACAAGGCGAGCCGCTTGACTTCGAGTACAAATACATCAGCAAGAATGGCAGCGAGAAATATCTTCACTTGCGCGGATTGATTACGTTTGATGAATACTGCAAGCCATTACAGTTAAATGGGACATTGCAGGATATTACCGAGCGGAAACTCATTGAATTCAAGCTGCAGGAGACCGTGGAACGGTACACATCGCTGAAAAAATATAATCATGACGCCATTATCTCGTTTAACATGGATGGGAACATTATGAATGCCAATCCTGTAGCGGTGAAAATGACAGGCTGTCCCGTGGCTGAAATGAGCGGCACAAGCATACAAAGGTTTATCGGGGCCGTTAATCTAGGACTGATTCTCCGCAGCAATTACGAGTTGGCCGAGAAGGAAATCAACACCATTCGCCATAAGGACGGCCACGAGACCGAAGTCTTGGCTACGCTTGCTCCGATCATTATCAACAAGGCCAATGTGGGGTTTTATCTGATCGCAAAGGACATTACCGAACAGAAAAAACTGCTCGTTGCCAAAGAGACGGCCGAAAGAATGAATCAGGCCAAAAGTGAATTTCTAGCCATGATGAGCCATGAAATTCGCACCCCCATGAACGGCGTAATCGGGATGACGGACCTGCTGCTGGATACGCCGGGACTCAGCGGAGAACAAAAGGAATATATCAGCATTATCCAGAAGAGCGGAGATTCCTTGCTGGCCATCATTAATGATATTCTTGATTTTTCCAAAATCGAGTCAGGCAAAACCGAGCTGGTCGATGATCCGTTTGATCTTCGAGAAATCGTGACAGAAACGGTGCAGATCGTAAAACCACTGGTTCGCGAAAAGAATCTGGATATCCGTGTATGTCTGGATGATGCCATTCCGACTCCGGTGCATGGCGATGCTTACCGTCTTAAACAAGTACTGACCAATATCATCGGCAACGCGGTTAAATTTACTTCAGAAGGCGGCGTGGAAATCAATGTCGGCGTTAAAGAGCAGTGCAGCAGCAACGTGCAGCTGCAATTCACGGTGAAGGATTCGGGAATAGGGATTCCGGTGGAGAAAAGACAACAATTGTTTGAGCCGTTCTACCAGCTGGAAAACTTCATGACTCGCAAACCTCAAGGCACCGGTCTCGGGCTTGCCATCAGCAAAAAGCTGGTGGAGCTGATGCAGGGTGATATCTGGATCGAAGAATCGGATGAACCGGGTACAACCTTTGCATTTACCGCATGGTTCAAGTTGAACAACAATGAAGAGAGCAGCACATTCGATCAACAACAGAAAAAGAACAAATCGGCATCTCTTCGGATTCTGATCGCGGAAGACAATGAGGTGAATCAGCTTGTCCTTGGCAGAATGATCGAGAAAAAAGGACACTTTGTAGACCTGGTGGTCGACGGTGCCGAAGCTGTCGAGGCTGTCAAACGGCATGCGTATGATATTGTTTTTATGGACGTGCATATGCCGCGGCTGGATGGCTTTGAAGCGACTAAAGCGATTAAGGAAATGCTTGACCCCCAATCATGTCCATTTATTGTTGCGGTAACGGCAAATGCCGTAAGAGGAGACATGGATAAATGCTTGAAGGCAGGCATGGATGCATATGTAAGCAAACCTATTAAAGGCGAGTCGATTACGCAAGTGCTGGAGATGTATTATATCAAGAACCAGATCAATCATTCATAATTTGCAAACAAGGCTAACGATGAAGGTTTCGTATCAAGCCATAGATGAACATCCGTCCATCTATGGCTTTATTGCATGCATTCCGCCACTGGATAAAAATTTGTTTTCTTAAAACATAGAAAAACCGCTGTTCCAGCGGCTTTCCACGAAACGATGTTTTTTCTCCTCTCAATAAAAGAATCCCTTTAATCTATATCTTTTCCTGTCCATAATCTTACGCGGTCCTTGATCCACTCGGTATATTGTTGTTCCATGCCTTCCGCTCCCGCTTGGTTGAGTTCTGCAATCATGTTGTCGTAAATTCCGTCAAATGAATCCGGAGAGGATGTAACGGCTTCAGCAATACGCTTTTGTATGATATCCTGCGTCTTCTGGTATACAACGTTGTAATCTCCGCTATCCGAAGGGATCGGCATATTGTACGCAGCTCCCCATTCTTTGACAGGAAATTGTTCTTCGGATGGGAACAGATCCTTCCAGGTCGTGATACCATAACCTTGTAGCGCTTCTTTTTCGGCATTGGAGTAACTCTGTTGAATTTGTTCGGGATAATTGGTAGTGTAGTAGTTCCCCGTCGAATCTTTGACGCCGTCTCCATAGTGCGCCCCAAAAATATAATACAGACCGATTCCGGATTCGGCAGTGAAGGCATTATTGTCCTTATTTTTTCGCTCTTGCACTTCTTCCGGAATGGTGCGAACTCCGTCTTTGACGACGTAGTGTTCGCCTTCAATCCCCCAGTTCCGCAGGATTTGCCCTTCTTCCGAGGACATCCAATCCAAAAATTTAATGGCTCTCACGGGATCTTCGCAATTCACGGTAATGCCGATGCCATATCCGTCAAAACCTATGTCCTGAAAGTCTTTTCGCACAAAGTCTTCATTAAGCGTGACGGGATAATATCCATACGTCATCTCATCCTTCCCTGCGCTTTTGAGCGCATTTTCCGCATCGCTGTATCCCCAATTCGGATCAAGCAAGGAAAGGACGCGTCCGCTCGCAATTTTGGATTTATACTGATCATCCTTCTGTACAAAACTATCTTTGTCCAACAGTCCCTCGTTGTACATTTTATTCAACCAACGGAAGTACTCCTTTTCTTCAGGGCGTTTGTAATGCAGTACAGCCTCATAGGTTTCGGGATCAATATAATACTCACCGTCCCCTGGACTTCCCGTGGACATGGCAGCCGGGTCGGTAACCGTAATCATTCTTCGCCAACCGTCAGCGCTAAGAGACAACGGGATGGTGGGTTGACCGTCTTCTGTGGTAGGATGTTTTTCGTAGAATTGTCGCAGTACTTGTTCAAAGTCTTCCAACGTTTTGATTTCCGGGTATCCAAGCTCTTTGACGACCCGATGTTGAATGGCAGCCCCGTTATTTGCATCGAAATATATTTGGTCAATGGCGCCATTTGTCGGAATCCAATATATGGACGGATCTTCATTGCTATATTTCAAACGGTTAAAGTGTTCTCCATAAATCTTTTTCAAGTTCGGCGCGTGTTCTTCAATCAGGTCCGTCAAATCAATCATCGCACCGGCATCGACCAATCTAGTTAAATTCCCTTTAGGAAAAATCAAATCCGGATAGTCCCCGCTTGCAGCCATGAGCGAAATGCGGTCGTTTCCTCCCCCGCTGGAAATATCGTATTCCGCGTTAATCGTCACGCCCGTCAATTCGGTGATTTTCTTTCCAACCGCATCTTGCATTTTATTCCAATTGGGACTTGCGTCAGCTCCGAAAAAGGTAAACGTAACGGCCTGATTGGACTCGCCTCCTTCCGAATCCGGCGTGTTGGCTGCATTTCCATTTCCACAACCGGCAATGAACAGCGTCGTCGCAAGCATGAACGCTCCCAGTTTCATCTTTCCCGATTTCATTGATCTTCGCCCCCCGCATTTGGCTCTCTTGATATTAGGATGCAAACAAGATGAATAGAATGCGCTTTCAAATGTTATTTTTGCTCTACCTTCTTCAACATCCTCTCTTTATCGTAAATCTCGTCTATGAAGCAAACCTTGATTTTTTAGACCAATGAATAGCATTATAAAGACATCCTTCCTGATAAGTGGTGATTACGATCAAGAATATCCCTTTAAGATGGTTTACGAAAGATGAGGAATTCCCTTTCTTTATTCAGCATGGCGGCCATGATGAAGATTTCCCCTTACACAATCATCTGGACTTTCTGGAGCTCGTCATCGTTCTTAACGGTCATGCAACGCATGTCGTTAACCATGAAGTTACGTTTATCAAAAAAGGGCATGTTTTTATCATTCATGGACATGACGCACATGCTTATTTAGACCCCTGCAGCTTCAGAATATGTAATATCATGTTCAAACCCGAATTATTGGACCGCATTGGACCTGACTTACACTCGTTAAATGGGTATTTGTCTATGTTTATTCCGCAGACCTCCTGCACAAATAAAAAGGTGAAGCAGCATCATCTGTCCATGCCCTTAAATGATTTCGAATACGTAGAAGCATTTGTTGCCGAAATGATCGATGAATACCAGTTAAAGCAGCCAGGTCATAAAACGTTATTGACTTCAAAATTCATTGAATTGGTGATTTACTTGTCCAGATTTCATGAATCCGGCGGAAGAGGAACAAAAACCCATTTAGTGCATTTGTCTACGGCGGTATCTTATATCGAGGATCATTATTTAGAACAAATTAGTCTGGAAGACATCGCATCGCATTCCAATATTTCTACAAGGCATTTAAACCGGATTTTCAAATCGTTTTATCAGACATCGCCTATGGCGTACCTTCAGCGTTTGCGGTTGGAACGCGCTTGTCATCTTCTAAGATTGACCCAGTGGCCTATTACTCAAGTCTCTTATCAATCGGGATTCAATGACAGCAATTATTTCTCAAGGCAATTTAATAAAGTATACGGAATGTCACCTAAGCAGTTTAGGCAAAAAGAGTCCACTTCCTGAACTACAGTAACAATAGCTTGACGCGGGGCGTTAACGATGTATGCAACCTAATTCAAATGAAAACAGCCGATCCTTTGATCGGCTGCCGGGCAGCAAAAACTCGAAATGGAGTAATCGTCCTCAAATGAATTTTTTCTACTTTGTCTCTCTAGGGATGATATAAAGCGTTCCATCCTCGCCATACTCCGCATATGCAATATCCTTAATATTGTCATACCCCTGTCTTTGCATATCAAGCTTGACCTTTTCCGGGTCCATTTTCTTTCCTCTCATGGACATCGTCAGGAGTTCCCCTTTATCAATGACCGTAATAGCCAAGCTATTGGAAATATCCTGAAGACCCAAATCTTGGGCAGTCGGAGGCTCGTACTCCGGCTTGCGAAGGACGGACAGAGATCCGTCGATTTCCAGGACGGCATGTTTGACCTCCTGAAGCGAAAAAACGTTCTGTTTTCGAAGCATGGAGAGCAATTGTTTATACTCAATGTCATATTTTTTTAATAAACCCTGATTCACTTCACCGTTATCAATCAAGAGAACAGCCCGCCCCTCTGCTGCATACCCGAATTTAACGAAACGGGTTGTTGCTTTCTCAAAAAGGTAGGAAAGAATGGCCCAGACTGCCAAAGCAAATAAGAGATGGGAGATCTTGACCTGATCGTCATACAGCGTATTTCCCACAATTTCGCTTAATACCAACGAAGATAGGAAATCCAACGGCGTAAGTTGACTGAGCGTTTTTCTTCCCGTAACGAACGTGATGACCCAAAGTCCGAAAAAACTGATGACCAGCTTGATGCTTAATTCCAACAGCATATCGACCAACCTCCCCTTAGAACCAATCATTGATGAACCATTACCCACTTCTTTCAACTAAAAACAACGGCGCCCATCAAGCCAAAATGAAAAGGCATAAACCTGGTATAATACCGAGCTCATGCCTAACAGGTTGCATAAAACACTTGTCTACCTTTAAGCGAGATCACTTCAAAATGACGCCGATTCCATCAGGTTGTTGTTTTAAGATCGGGAGTCGAGCATTCACCATTCATGGAGAGGTTTTCGGATGGATATTATGCATTATTGCACTGTAGAGAAAATCGGCTAAACCTTCATGGCCATATTGATCAAAATAGTTTCTGAATCGTGCATCGAATTTGTAAGTATTGGCAATGCAAGCCAGTAATTCTGCATCACATGTCATGAATTGCATCAGATTTTCTTTCCACTCTTCGATTAATCGCTGAGCTTCATCGGAGGAAGGATCCTGATCGACACAAGCTGCCATTTGTTTGAATATTTCCTCCATGGATTGAAACTGTTTCTCTTTATCGTCTGGCGATAATTTTTCCAACGTTTCATTATACTCTTTATACGCTTCTGTTTCGCCATAAATGAATCTTGCCTCATTTGCATACTGTTCTTTCAATGGTAAAACGGAAGAATCCTTGAAGATTTGCAAATCGCTAATATCCATTCCCGAATCGTATTCATCGATCGCTACCATCATGGTTTCCAGTCTTTGTTTTCTCGATAATAACGTTTGTTTCTGCTTCTTCAAAATTTGTTTACGTTCTTGTCTGGTCAGCTTTAAAATGTCTGCAATTTCTTTCAAGGAAAACTCTAACTCCTTTAGGAACAGAATCGTTTGAAGTTTTTCCAAACTGCTTCGCTCATATAAGCGATACCCTTTTTCCGTCAGATGCGTCGGTTTAAATAAATCGATTCGATCGTAATAATGCAGAGTCCGGCCTGTAATGCCTGTAATCCGAACAATATCTTTAACCGTTAATAATCGTTTCTTCATCCCAAAATCCTTTGACTTCGTCCAGTATTTGAGCAGCAGGCGTTATTGTCGCCTCAAAAATCGTTTTTCCCGTTTTTCTTAAATAATATCGGATTAAATAATATCCGCAAGCGTATCCGGCACTATAAGGCATGTTGACCGGTTTGAAGTTTTGAAGGGTGGCGATCTCGTCCCCGTAAAGATACGGAGCCAATTGATCAAACCCGGTTAATTGCAATCGCTCTCTAAGCACAGGCTTTATGCGTTGGTTAAGTGTTTCTGCGTTCGTTTTCGTGACCCAAGGGCCGAGCAATTCTTCTCCAAACATGAACGTCGCATAATTTTCGGCTAATCCTTCACTTACGATGAGCTCGCCCAAATGAACGTTGTGATCCCACTGAATAAATTGATAGCGCACATTATGGTTGCATTCATGCGCCAGCGAAGCTTTCATCCGCGGAATCGTGTACTCATTTGGCAGGAGCGTCCCCCAGATAAATCCGGGAATGCCGCCAAAACCGCTATATCCTTCATTTATGGTTAAAGCACGGTTTTCCGGATTCCCTAGTTGAATGGTAAACAAATACTCGGATACGGGGAGACTTATACCATGTTCCACAAATAGACCGAGGCTTTTCCTTACAGCGTGCTCACACTCTAACCAAAAAGAATCTGACGAAATCAACTCTACCTCATGTGAAATCTGCCGGGTAATCTGATCAGGAGATCGATGCATCATACTATTAAACGTAACCACGTCAAAACCGTTCGCCTCTTCAGCTCTAAAAGGGATCTGTTGAATTTCCCATTGCTTCATAAAAGGGGCCATCATTTCGTTTCTGAATAATTCAAGCTTTTCGTCGGGCGAAGCCTGGATTATTTTTTGATAAATGTGGTCTGAACGCAATGTTTTTATGTTCATATCTCTCACTCCCAGTGATGTATTCATAGAGAGAGTATGGACTATGACCTAACGTCATAGTCAAGAGAGAAATTCGTAATGCTTTGCCTGGGATATTCTCGTCGACCAAATCCGGTGATTTCAAGTCACCGATGATGAAAGCGCCGTCCAGTCACTAGATAAGAAAAGGAAAACGTCGGGCAAGCCTGCAAACAGGTTTGCTCATGCTCATCGTCTTCCTTGCATCGAAAAGAGCAAACGTTGAAATCCAACCCGTTTTGCCACCTCCAAACCCATTACAAGTGGTATTGTAAAGAAATTCACGATAAGAGCCTTAATATGCGCCAGGAGCATTCGAAAAATATTTAGAACGGAACGTTCATATGGATCCTGTGTCATGAGTGAGATGTGTTATTAAACATTTTTTTATACTGAAAGGGATGGGTGGGATGGATTTGGTGGCATTCAGCGATTTCTCACTACATCCCGCCAGTTCGCATTTGTAAGGATCTCTGCATCGTCACCGAAAAATACGTTTCCCGCTTGTTGATCGCCTTTCAGCCAATACATAAACCATGCAGTCATATATCCGTCAGCATGGTTCAGCATATCGCCGTGGTCCGTGTTTACGCGCCTTGCCATAACTTTGGTTACCGTATCGGGAATATTGGCATAATTTTGGTTAAGTGACCAAAGCGGGGTAATACCTTGCCCTTCTGTTGCCGTTATATCTTCAGCAGTTCCCGCATCAAAATATCCCGTACCAGCAACCATGAAATAGGGGATTTTGACCTTAGATACGTCGTAGCTCCATTCCTTTCCGAATACGCTGTCCTGTCCCCAGTAGCTTGAAGTGGCGCTTGCTGTATACATGACTTTGTAGTATCCGCCGTTATCCTGATTGGTTACGGCGTTTATTGTCCCCACGCCTCCCTGCGAATGTCCGCCGATTCCAATGTTGTCCACATCAATTTTACTATAAAAATCACTTTCGCGATCTTCATTCAGACTTAGCATAAAATCAAGGCTTGCAGACGATGATGCTCCTGTTCTTGAATTTTCGTCCTCATTGCCAACAACAATGAATCCCCATGAAGCAAGATGTTTAAACACAGCTTTATATTTTGAAGCAGGGATCCCCGTGCCGTTTGCCATTATAACGAGGGGATACGCAGACGAGCTTTCTTTCAATTCAGATGGAAACCAAATCTCATATTTCTTGAAGGTATCATTACCTGCGTCAAATTCCACATAAGAAACTTTATTTGTACCAAGTGCTGTATATTGTGCTTCGATGGGCTTGTCGGTCTTTACAAATTTATAATAATGTCCATTGCGATATGAAAGAAATGCAAGCACCGCCACAATTACCGCAATAACAACGAGAACCACAATCAGCAATATTCGTTTAAAGATTTTCATAAACTTCACCTCATTGCCACCTAATCTTCCCACATGCTCATTTTCTTTTCGAGATACAGGCGATATTGCTTTTTGTCGTTTTGCAGTTCGTATCCGGAGTGGGAAACTCGATATTATTATGTTTCGACAATTGCATCCCTTAATTCGGCATATATTTATCCAAATATTCATTGATTTTTTCAAAATAAAGTTTTGCTTCTTTTGGATCATTTTGTAAGCCGTGACCCGAACGCTTAAATTCAATGAAATCATGGGGAACGTTATTTTCCTTTAGAGCTTCAAGCAGATTTTTCGTTAGACCGAACGGCACGACTTTATCATAAGTGCCATAGGCAGCTAATGTTGGAACGGAATTCTTGGTAATATGTGTATAAGGTGAAATTTCATCTACGTACTTTTTGTACTCACCATTTCTCATCATTTCTGCAGTGATGCTTTCCCCTGTCATGATCGAGGCAAAAGCTGCACTTGCTTCAGCAGCTTCGTCAGATTCATATGGGCTATCGGTATTATCGATACCAAGCCATATGGATGGTTCGAAGCTAGGAGGGCCAACTCCTTCGAAGACCAATTTTACCGGAATTGGAGAGGAATCCGCATCACGGTACGCATAAAGTAAAGCAAGAGCTCCACCAGCAGATCCCCCAGATATAGCCATTTCATCAAGGTTATACCCCAGTTCAGCAGCCTTTTCTTTGATGACAGGTATACTTTGCTTAATTTCTTGAGACATTTGATAGAGGTTAACCGTATTTTCATCGGTGCGTAAGCTATAATTGATGCCCGCAGCTACATAGCCTTTAGAAGTAAAATATTTAAGCATATCGGCATCGTCATTTTTATCTCCGCTTGTAAATCCGCCCGCGTGAAGATAAACGACAAGACCATATGATTTTTTAGAATGATCTGCTGGAACATAGAGGTCATATTTGTTCAATTCTTCTTTGCCATATTCTAAATCTGTATAAATGGTTCCGACTGAATCACTCCAGTCTACATGTAATGGGTTACTAAACGTAGGAAACTTTAGTTTCAAGAAGGCCGAACCGGAAAAAACCAATACAAAAGTAAGAATGCAGGTTAATATCCACATCATTTTTTTCATCAGAATAATTTTCCTCCCAATAACAGATCCAACATCAGACGGACTGCTAATCTGCCTAACACAAATGCGGCTACCGCAATTATGGCAAGAATGACAAGACGTTTTTTGGTTATCATCGTTTCTCCTTTTCTTCATTCTCGAGATATTAATGAATTGTTTGCGCTGGAGCAAACATTACCATGAAAAAATAAACTGAAAATAAACCACTATAAACGAATTGAACTTTGTTCACTTGAAACAGTGCTTTATGATAGAATGCAGTTCTAAGTTACGCATACACATCAACGGAAAGGAATGAGGGTGATGTTCCAAATCCTCGTTGCAGAAGACGATAAAAATACGGCCAAATTAATGAAAACCATTATTGGCTCTGCCGGATATGAGGTATATTTGGCGGAGAACGGCATGGTGGCGCTAGAAATATTGGACAAGCAGCATATTGACCTGATTGTGCTCGATATCATGATGCCACACCTGGACGGATTCGAACTGACTCAAATGATCCGAGAAAGCAGGAATGATATCCCTATACTTATGGTCAGTGCAAAACATCTGCCTGCAGACAAACGAAAAGGCTTTATGGCAGGAACAGACGATTATATGGTCAAACCTGTGGACGAAGACGAGATGCTTCTTCGAATCAAGGCTTTGCTGCGAAGGGCCAAAATCCTTAACGAGCGAAAGCTTCATATCGGGAAGATTACGCTTCAATATGATTCATTAACGGTGACGAGGGAGAACGACGTGCAGACGCTGCCGCAGAAAGAGTTCTATTTGTTATATAAGCTGCTATCTTACCCCGACAAAATTTTTACCCGGATTCAGTTGATGGACGAAATTTGGGGCATGGAATCCGAGACGAACGATGTTACGCTCAATGTTCACATCAACCGGCTAAGAAAGCGATTCAGCGATTATCCGGAATTCGAAATCATTGCGATTCGAGGCATCGGTTATAAGGCGGTTAAACACGGTGATTAAAAAGAAAATCAACTTTACCGAAAAGGGTTACTTACGCGGCTTTGGTTTGACTTTCATGTTTACGTTCATTGTGTTGTTTATTTTGCTCATATCCATTTTTCTTTCGTTTATCATTATCGTGTTTCTAGCATACATCGGGCTTTACACGCTGCCTCCAGCAGACGAGCCGAATTCCGGAGGCGGGGTATGGCTTATCTCTTATTTCGGAACCGTAAGTGTTCTGGTCAGTGTTTTGGCGTCGCTTATTTTTAGCCGGATCCCCCTCTCCCCCATCCGCGAAGTCATTGATGCTTCCCAAGAGCTTGCCAAAGGAAATTTTGCCGTCAGGATCCATCTCAAAGGGGCGAAAGAGCTGAAAAAATTGAACCAAAGTTTCAACCACATGGCAGAAGAACTGGGGAGCCTTGAAATGCTGCGTTCCGATTTCATTAATAACTTTTCACATGAATTCAAAACGCCGATTGTTTCTTTAAGGGGATATGCGAAGGTATTGAAAAAAGACAATTTGTCGGAAGCAGAACGCAATGAATATTTGGATATCATTATTCATGAATCGGAGCGTCTTGCCGAACTGGCCACGAATGTCCTTCAGTTGACCAAAATTGAAAGCCAAACCATTATCACGGAAAAGACGTTGTTTAACGTAACCGAACAAATAAGAAATGCTGTCGTATTGTTGGATTCGAAATGGTCCGCTAAAAACATTCGTTTCCACTTCGATTCGGCCGAAGTCATGGTTGTAGCAAATGAAGATATGCTCAGCCAGGTTTGGATCAATCTTCTGGACAATGCAATCAAGTTCTCTCCCTCGGATTCAGAGATCAAAATCGATATCGAATCAAGAGATCAACAGACCCGCATCTCTATTCATGACAATGGCCCGGGGATCGACTTGAGTAAGCAAAAATACATTTTCGACAAATTTTATCAGGGAGATGCCTCACACGCCTCTCCTGGATATGGGTTAGGTTTGAGCATTGCTCACAAAATCATTGCCTTGCACAACGGAACAATTAGAGTTGCAAAATCCGATGACACCGGCACAACATTTGAGGTGATTCTTCCGTGAAGGCTACGATCTGCCCTTTGGGCTTGTTTTGTCCTGGCCACCAACCTGATTTGTTTTCAACATAAAGTTTAGCAAAAAACAGCTGATCAACGGATCGACTGTTTTGTTGCCTTTATTCTGATTTTTTTAAAACAATTGCTGAAGTAAATGCGTAAACTGCCACCCCACTCGCCTCCAAACTACCAGGTCCCGATGCCGATCACCAATACGTCAAACCCCGTTTTTCCATTCTGCGATATTCATAACCAACCCCTCCCGCTTGATTTTTTATGGACTTCGGTGTCGATTTCAATGTAACACGGGACTGCTCGTCACAAAAATACTTATTGCAGCGTCCTCCCCGATGGCTTGTTATTATGATTCTCTGCCGAGTTTAAGCGCCGGATGCTTCGGAAATAATGGGGCTAGCAATATCGAGAGAAAGAAGACCCCCATGCGGATTCGCAGAAAAAACAGCAAGACCGGGAACTTCGACAGTAACGGGAAAAGTTCGAGTCATTCGCCCCCTCCATCGGAGGACATGCTGCTTTCCGATCTGCAGGCCAGTTTGCAAAAGATCCGGCAGACGCTCGGAAACAGCACCGATATCGGTATCCGGGAAATTCCGTTTGGTGAGTCGGGTGAAGCCAGCATAGCGCTTCTTTATACCGACGGACTGGCCGATCAGAACATCATCTACGAGTCGGTCATGAAAACCGTCGCTCACATGGCCAAAGCCGACGGGCAACAGGATCCGGAATGCTCTATCGTTAACGACGGTAACCGCCTTTTGAAAGAAATCTCACTGTACAATCAGGAAATCAAGATGGTAAACGACTATAGAACTCTGTTCCACGCCTTGTTGTCCGGGGATACCGTCGTTTTGATGAATGGCTCCGCGGAAGGCCTTATTGCTGGTACAAAGGGATGGAAGGACCGTGGTGTGACAGAAACCTCGGCGGAGAATGTCGTCCGCGGTCCCCGGGAAGCTTTTTCCGAGTCCCTGCGTACCAATACATCGATGATTCGCAGAAAAATCAAGGACCCTAATCTATGGCTGGAATCGATGCAGATCGGAAGGGTGACGCAAACCGATGTCGGCATGATGTACATCAATGGAATTGCCAATCCGGAGATCGTCCAGGAAGTTCGCGATCGCCTGAGACGGATCGATGTGGACAGCATTCTGGAAAGCGGATATATCGAAGAATTTATCCAGGACACCACGTTTACGCCGTTCCCTACCATCTACAACTCCGAACGCCCCGATGTTATTGCGGCTGAACTGCTGGAGGGAAAGGTTGCCATTCTGGTGGACGGAACCCCGTTCGTTCTGATCGTTCCGGCCCTGCTGGTGTCTTTCCTGCAAGCTTCCGAGGACTACTACCAGCGGTGGGACATCAGCAGCTTTTTACGCATTCTGCGCTATCTGAGTATCTTTATATCGCTGCTGGGGCCCTCCCTTTATATCGCGATCACGACTTTCCACCAGGAAATGCTTCCGACCCAGCTTTTGTTCGGGTTGGCCGCGCAGCGGGAGCAAATCCCGTTTCCGGCTTTCGTTGAAGCCTTATTGATGGAGCTGACCTTTGAGATTCTGCGGGAAGCCGGGGTTCGGCTGCCTAAAAATATCGGCTCCGCGATTTCGATCGTCGGCACCCTGGTCATCGGCCAAGCAGCCGTAGAGGCGGGGATTATATCCGCGACCATGGTCATCGTCGTGGCGATTACGGCCATATCCAGCTTTGTACTTCCGTCTTTCAATATGTCGATCGCCTTCCGCATGCTGCGCTTCCCGTTGATGGCGCTCGCCGGGTCCTTCGGCCTGTTCGGCATTTTTGTCGGTATCATGGCCTTGATCCTCCATTTATGCAGCCTTCGTTCCTTTGGAGTTCCCTATATAACGTCTCTTGCTCCGTTAATACCGGAATCCCAAAAGGATGCCATCCTGCGTTTCCCGCATTGGATGCTCAATAAACGTCCAAGGATGACTACCGGGCGCAACCAGACGCGCAGGCCGGGCAATCCTCCGAAGAAATCGCGAAATGAAAATTGAAGCCATCACGGGAAAGCGGGTGAATGCGACATGAAACGAATCGGGGGGTTGCTTCTGCTCTACATGCTGATCGCCCTGTTGTTGAGCGGCTGTTGGAACCGCAGAGAACTGAATGAACTCGGGATCGCGGTGGCCGCCGGGATTGACCGTGTGGAGGACCGTTACCGCTTGTCCGTCCAGGTCGTCGTGCCCGGTCAGGTCGCTTCCAAAAAAGCGGGCGGCTCCCAGGCACCGGCCACCTTATATACGGCCGAAGGCGACACGATTTTTGAAGCGGCCCGGAGGATGAGTCAAGTGAGTCCGCGAAAAATTTATTTTTCGCACCTGCGCATGTTCCTGATCGGCGAGTCGATGGCCAAAGATGGTATCGCCAAGATTCTCGATTTTTTGCTGAGGGATCATGAGTTTCGAACCGATTTCTATCTCGTGGCCACCAAAGGCGCCACCGCCGAGGAGGCCCTGAAAATCATGACGCCCCTGGAGTCCATACCAGCCAACAAATTGTTCAGTTCGCTGCAAGCTTCAGAGCGGGTATGGTCACCCAGCATCACAGTGACGTTGGATGAGTTGATTAACGACCTGAGCAGTGAAGGAAAGAATCCCATATTAACCGGTTTGGAAATCATCGGAGACCGTGAAATCGGGGAAACCCCAGAGAACGTGAATACGATCAAGACCCCCGGAAATCTCCGATTTGTCGGACTCGCCGTTTTTAAAACAGACAAGCTGGTTGGTTGGCTAAACGAGAGAGAGAGCAGAGGGTACCGCTATGTCACAGGCGGAGTAAAAAGCTCCGTCGCTTTCGTCTCCTGCGGCGATAAAGGAAAAGTAACCCTGGAAACCGTCCGAAGCGATACGAAAGTTACAGGAAAGGTCATCGACTCCAACCCGGAAATTGAGATCAAGGCGTACGTCGAGGGGAATGTGGGCGCCGTAGAGTGCAAAGGACTGGATCTGACGCAGACAAAATCCATCGAAGAATTGGAAACCAAAATGGAAAATAAGGCGGAGCAGTTGATGAAATCGGTCGTTGCAAAAGTACAGGAAGAGTATAAAGTCGATGTCTTCGGTTTCGGCGAAGCCATCCGCCGTTCGAATCCCGGTTTCTGGAAACGGGTCAAACAGGATTGGAATGAACGTTACTTTCCGAACCTGCCCGTCAGGGTCAAGGTGGATTACCATATCCGCAGAACGGGAATAACCAACAATACGTTCATCAATAACATCGAGGAATGAGGCGAGACGATTGATCAAAATATTAATGATTCTGGTCGTTGCTGCCTTGATCTCCTGGATTGAGCTTCCCCGGCTGATCCGGGAGAAGGAAAGGAGCACCGTTTGGGGTTTCTCCGTTCTGCTCCTTATCGGCGTCGGAATTTCGGTAGCTCAGACCCTGTTCACCGACCTTCCGACACCTTTGGCTTACATTACGATGGCACTCAGACCACTCAGCCGCTTTCTTACGGACTTGGATCTGATCTAATTTCAAGAAAGGAACATACCTATGCCGGAGTATAAAATATCTTTGCCCCAGCTTATGATTGTGACGGCGATGTTTACGATCGGCAGCGGCATTCTGCTCGTCCCCTCGGGCATGGCCTCCATCGCCAAACAAGATGCCTGGATCGCCGCGTTGATTGGCGTTCTCTTCGGCTTCATCACGCTTTCGGTACATATGTTGCTGGCCAGAATGTATCCCGAAAAGAACCTGACGCAAATCTGTGAGGCCCTGCTGGGCAAATGGGTCGGAAAAGCCGTAGGCTTTGTTTTTCTGGTCACTTTTTTTCTGTGCGGTCCCACCACGGTTCTTCAGGAAATTGGAACCTTTGTGACGATCCAAATGATGCCCGAGACCCCGATCGAGGCGATCATCATTCTTTTTGGCGTGATCGTTGCCCTGGGGAGCCGACTGGGCCTCGAAGTCCTGACCCGCTCCACCGAGTTGATGTTTCCCTGGGTTTTGTTTCTGTTTACGGCCATGACCCTGCTGCTGCTATCCGAGGTAAAGTTGGAACAGGCGCTTCCCATATTGGAGTTTGGGGCCGCTCCGCTGTTTCCGGCCGGCCTTTCTTTTGCCAGCGTGGTGTTTTTTCCACATATTATACTCCTGATGATTTACCCGGCTTCCGCAAACCATCCGGAGCAGGCCCATAAAGCCGTGTATATTGGAACCCTGATCGGCAGTATCATGCTGGTCATTATTGTTGCGCTAACCATTCTGGTACTCGGCCCCAATATTACGGCAGAAAGCATGTACCCTAGCTATTTGCTCGCCCAAAAAATCAATATCGGCAATTTTTTGCAGCGGATCGAGGCGGTCATGGCCATTATGTGGTTTATCTCGCTGTTTTTCCGAATTTCCCTCTACCTGTATATGATCGTCGCCGGCCTTTCCCAAATCTTCGGGATTAAAAATAGTCAAGCTCTCATGCTGCCTACCGGGTGGATCATGGTTACCATGGCGGTCTTTATCTATCCTAATGTGGCTTATAGGCAGTCTTGGGACGCCAAAGTGTGGATCCCTTTTACCCTTGTCATAGGGGTTCTCCTTCCCTTGCTGCTGCTGGGCCTGCACGGAATCCGGAAACTTCGGTCAAGGAAGTCGGCGTAGCTGCGTCTAGCCTTCTATGAATGTCGTAACCAGCATTCTTCTTCCATTTGTAGTCGCCCGCACGTGAAATTTCAGCGATTTTGCACAGCCAAATCACAGGAGCTCACGTAATAGTAAAGCACGCAAACAAGCAACAATGATCAAATGTATGAACGAAAAAGAAGGCAGATTCCATCCATAAACGGATGACTGCCTTCTCTAGGGGGCATGTACTTTCCATGAAAACGTCGAGTACAAAGTTCGTCTAATTATGAATTCAAATGCACCGTCATGATCGGCTCATCAGAGCCTTTAGGCTTCTGGATGTCATGTATCTCTACATGGTCTACACATTCCAGCCCATCCGGAACAATGACCGGACTAATCACTGACAAGCCCGCTGCCTGAATAGCGGAAATATCAAATTCTAATAACAGTTGTCCTTGGTTTACTTTAGTACCGTTTTCCACATACAGTGTGAATCCATTTCCTTTTAGCGATACCGTTTCAATGCCGACATGGACAAGAATTTGGATACCGCTTTTATGTTCAATGATGACTGCATGTTTGCTTTTATCCATGACATGGACAATTTTCCCGTCAAATGGAGCGTAGACCTTTCCCTCCATTGGTTCTATGGCCACTCCCATACCCATGTGGCCTCCTGCAAAGGCTGGATCAGGCACCTGTTTCAATGCTAATACTGCGCCTGAAATTGGAGCTGTAATCTTGAGCATATCAATTGTCTTTTTGTTTTTTCTCCAATGAAACATGTAAATCTCCCTCCAAATCTACGTATATCTCCTTCGTTTATTGGCAATCGACGCGGCTATTAAGGAACATTCTTCATTTGTACTATTCTTGTTGAGAGTTAAGTTTAGTCTTTTTTCGATTAATGTTTCCATATATTACTGTGAAGACTGCTCCACAGGATAATGCGATTAAATGTGCGATTATATAATTAAGATGCCCATGGTTGTCGGCGGAAGCAATGGCTAATCCCGGAAGAGCCGTGGTTCCAAATCCTATTGCAGTGAGTTTGCTTAAATACACATAACCACCAGCAATCGCTCCCCCAATACATCCAGCGATCAGCGGGAATTTATATTTTAAAGTGATCCCAAAAATGGCTGGTTCTGATACGCCAAAGATCACAGAGCCAAATGCTGAAATTCCAAGTTCCTTTACTTTCGTATTCTTACGATGTAAAAGGACATATCCTAATACGGCCCCTCCTTGTCCAAATAAGGCAACAGACATTAATGGATTTATGAAGTTTCGCCCTGTATCTATAAGAAGCTGTGCTTCCACTGCACCTAAAACATGGTGTAACCCCGTAATGACGATAATTTGTTGAATACCAGCAAAGAACATATATCCAAAAATGCCCAAGTTTTGTGTACTCCATAATAATGAGGTGGTTACGAATTGAGCTAATTCGCGGCCCAACGGTCCAATCATTGTGAATAACAATACGCTAGAAACAAATACTGTCAACAAAGGTGCTAAAAACAGTTTGATCATATTAGGTACTTTTTTAATAAAGAATTGGTCTAATTTGGCAACGACAAAACCCATCATCAAAGCAATGATAATGCCGCCTTGGAATCCAACGAGTTCGATGTTCAACCCTAAAATATTTATGGTTTCAGGCTGAACGTTGCCTTTAGCGACTTCATAAGCATCTGCTAAGTTCGGGTGAAGCATAATGGCACCAAGCACTAAACCAAGAATAGGTCTGCCGCCATATCTTTTGGTTGCAGAATATACTACCAATAATGGTAGTATCGTAAATATTCCAGATGATACGATTGATAATAAACGGTTAATCCCTTGCAAAGCTGGGTACATTTCTACAACCGATTTCTCACCAAATAAACCTTGTTGGCCCAACAAACCTGTAATTCCCATCAATAATGCGGCTGCAAGAATTCCAGGCATAATCTCAATAAAAACATCAGATAAAGATTTTATGGCTTTCTGTAAAAAATTCTGCTTTTGTGAAGCCTTTGTCTTTACGTCACTTAGAGACATATTTTCTGTTTCTGTAAGCATAGAGAATGCGGCATAAATATCGTTTACTAATCCGGCTCCAAAAATAATTTGAAGTTGATCGCCTGCTATAAAAACCCCTTTGACTAAATTTATATTTTCCACTTTTGTTAAATCAGCTTTATCGTTGTCATCTAATACGATTCTTAATCGAGTGGCGCAATGTGTGACTCCAGCGATGTTTTCCTTTCCCCCTATGTTCTTCAAGATGTTTTCAGAAATTTCTCTGTATTGTTTATGCTTATCTTCCATGTCTCTTTTCCCTCTCTCTTGACTGTTCAATTAGGATGTTTTGTAAATCTCCAGAACATACTTAGAAAGTCTTGCTTAATCCTTGGCAATGTGAGCCCTGCATGCATAAGCTCATCTCCACCAAACAGTTCACCAGTCTCGACATTTTTATACATAAAATCTGGATTCAACCCTTTAAATTTGATCGTTCGAAGAGATGCAGCCGGTTGCGAAAGCACTTTGAAATAACTCGCGACGACTTCCGATTGATCATCGGAAACAAAGTTCCATGCGGCTTCATTTCCATCAAAAGGGCTGAGTATTCTATGAAAACTTCCAAATTGGATAATTGGCCGAATCTCTTTATATAAAGCAACTTGTTTTTTAATTTCTTCTTTTTCTTGTTCTGTAATGGTTGTAAGGTCCAGCTCATAACCAAAGTTACCAGCCATTGCGACATGTCCTCTTGTTTCCAACGGGGTTATTCTTCCCACTTGATGATTAGGGACGGTTGAAACGTGGGCTCCCATTGTAATTGGCGGGTAAACCAGACTTGTACCATATTGAATTTTCAACCGACACATCGCATCGGTATTATCACTCGTCCATGTTTGAGGCATATAGTAAAGCATACCGGCATCAAAACGCCCGCCCCCACTAGAACAACTCTCAAACAATACATCAGGAAACCTTGATGTGATTGCTTCCATTACTTTATAAAGACCTAACATATATCGGTGAGCGGTTTCACGTTGTCGTTCCGGTGGTAAAGCAGCTGAACCCAAATCCGTCATATGTCGATTCATATCCCATTTCACATAGGTAATCGGTGCACTTGATAAAACAGAGGACACGGATTCGATGATGTAATCGCACACTTCCTCACGGGTTAAATCCAAAACAAGTTGGTTTCGGCCTAGTGTGGGAGGGCGATTTTCAACATGTAAACACCAATCTGGATGTTTTCTATATAAATCGCTGTCTATTGAAACCATTTCAGGCTCAAACCACAATCCAAACTCCAGTCCGAGATCACAAATCCGAGTTGCGAGGTCCAGCAATCCATTTGGAAGTTTACGCTGATCGACAACCCAATCCCCAAGTGAGCTGTTATCGTCGTCTCTTTTTCCGAACCATCCATCGTCCAATACAAGCAGCTCTATACCTGCTTTTTTTGCTTCCACAGCTATTTCTTCAATTTTCTCCGCATTAAAATCAAAATAAGTAGCTTCCCAATTATTAATTAGTATTGGCCGCAACTTATCTCGGAATGTTCCACGACATAATCTTTTACTGTAGAGCTTATGATAGATCCTGGACATATCACCCAACCCATTTGCTGTGTAAGCCATTACAACTTCAGGAGTTTGAAATAATTCCCCAGGTTCTAACAGCCATGAGAAATCAAAAGGATTAATACCTATGGACACTCTCGTATTGCGATAGGGATCCACTTGAACTTGAGCCGTAAAATTGCCACTGTAAACGAGGTTAAACGCATATACTTCCCCTTGATCCTCATCAGTTCCTTTTCGTACTAACGATAGAAACGGTGCTTGTTGAGGACTGCTCGCGCCCCGGCAGCTATCAACCAGTTGAATCCCTGGAACAATGCTGCGCCTCACGATATTTTTTTCATTGTTATGAGCACCATATAATGTAATCAATTCGTACTCATCATCCCGAAAATCAACACTTGCACTAAGTGCCCGAAGGATCTTCAAGCGTTGTGTTCCTTCATTGTTAAAATGAGCCGACCTTGTGATCACATCTAATTCAGGGTACAAACTATAGCATAGTGTCACAGTCAATCCTAACAACTTATCCTCCATGATAAGCTCCAGTGTCTCTGCTTCTTCTTCGTCCTCTACATAAGTAGACGGCAGTCCGTTTAACTTGGGTTTTCCTTTATATGTCCTGTACTCTTTGTAACGAAGATCCGTCAGCGTTGATCCATTATTTAACTGTATTTGATAAGCCGGTGTTCTAAAATCTCCATTTCCATAGGCTGGATATTCTTGGGGCAGCGTATCGAGTGAAAATGTTCGATCAGAGGCATCCGGGTTAGGCGAAAATCCTCGATCCATATAAATAATTTTGTTGCTTCCACGATAGGTATTCACTTTTTTTCCCCAATATAAATGAGCTAAATATCCATCACGAACGATCTGCATTACATAGCTGGAATTTTTCCCTTGTAAATGAAATAACCGTTGATCGCCATTAATGTGGATTGCCATAGAATCCTCCTTGCATATTATTAAAACTATAATTGATAAGGTTTTGGGAATAGATGGAACCAAGCTGTATAAGAAAGAAAAATGTGGAATTACAAATCAGCTTGAATCATCTCACAACGAATACAACGATATAACAACGTAATGAAAGATAGCGCTTTAGTTATTGCTTTACCTAGGATTAAACAATGAATTAGTTGCTATACAATAATTAGTATGCTCTTATTCTAATGGTTTAAATGGACAATGAATATGGAATAATGTAGACTGACTATTAAAGAATGTGATAACTTTTCAGCGTTTTAAAGAGAGGTGACAAGAATGGCCGCCAGTTTCTCCAATCATTCCCGCAATAATCTGGATCTTAATTTGTACACATGCGGTAGAGAAGCTTGTATGGGAGGACACTCTTATGGTCCTGCGATTCGAAGCGGATATATGATTCACTATGTATTAAAAGGAAAAGGTGTTTTTAAAGTTAATGACAAAATTTATCACCTCGAACAACAAGAAGCTTTTTTGATAGAGCCGAACGTTTTAATTTATTATGAAGCAGATGCTGATGATCCTTGGGAATATATTTGGATTGGTTTTAGTGGAATAAAAGCAAAAGAATATTTGCTTCGAACGAGTTTATCTATAGATCATCCGATCTTTAGTTTTGATCAAACGCACAATCTGGCTGATTGTATGCATCGTATTCTAAGTCTGACGTCCCTGACTTCGAACAGAGACTTTTTATTGACGGCAAAACTTTATGAATTTTTGTATGAATTGTGTGAACTTTACCCGAATATCAAAGTCCCTAGTGAAGTAAAACAACAGAAGTATATTGAAGATGCATTGCATTTCATTGATCAGAATTATGCACATCATATTACGGTAAATGATGTCGCTAGACACATTTCTATTGATCGTTCCTATTTGCATCGTCTGTTTAAGCAATACATTCATCAGTCTCCCCAGCAATTTTTACTCCATCTTAGAATTGAAAAAGCATGTTATTTAATGACCAATACTTCACTCAAAATTGGAGATATCGCCAGGTCGGTCGGATATAACGATGTCCTTTTGTTTTCCAAAAATTTTAAAAAGGCAAAAAACTGCACACCATCAGAATTTAGAAACATGCTGCTTTAGAAAGCTGCCTCAAAACGAAAAAGTCGCTAATTTAGCGACTTTTCATGAAAACTTTCCCAACTAACGCCGATCAAGGACCGGCGCCAGTTCGATATTTGTTTTTTTAATGTTACGAAACAGAGTCTTAACCAAATATAACCATCAACGTTTCACGATGCTATTCCTCGCCTAACATAGCCAGGGGACTAAATGCTTCGTAATGGATGTTAGCCTGATGCACACCCCACTCTGTCAACATTCGATACATGGATTCCATAAACGGAATAGAACCACAGATATAGAAATCCGCTTTTTTGGACGGAACGACGGATTGCAGCCAGTTTAGATCTATTCGTCCGTCTACATCGTAGTTATGTGATTCTCGATCATGCGGAGTCGGAGACGAGTAGCATACCAATGACTTCACATTCGGGTGATTCTCCTCCATTTCAAGCAGGTGTTCCCTAAAGGCATGTGTCTTGCTGTTGGCCGTTGCGTGGATAAAGGTTACCTGACGATCACGCTGCTCCCTGACAACCGTGTTTAACATACTCAACAAAGGCGTAATTCCGATTCCGCCGCTGATCAAAACAAGGGGTGCGTCTGCAGTCGTTAAAATGAAATCGCCGGCAGGCGCGGAAAATGGTAAAGCATCGCCGACTTGAACATGGTCATGCAGGTAATTGGATACGATTCCATCCGGGTCGTTATGACTTGCATCTTCACGCTTCACGGTAATTCGGTAGACATCGTTTCCCGGAGCATCAGACAGACTGTAGTGGCGAATATGAGTATACTTTTCGCCCGGTATGTTTGCTTTTATCGTCAAATACTGGCCGGCCTTGTACTTGGCAATCGCTAGGCCATCTTGCGGCTTTAAATAAAACGAGGTAACGTCTTCCGTCTCCTTAACCTTTCGATCTACGATAAAGGTCCGGTCATCGGCCCAACCTCCCGACTGATGCTCGGTCTCCTCATATAAGCTTTGTTCGATCCGAATAAATGCATCCGCAATGTAGTTGTAAGCTTTCCCCCAAGCGGTAATAATTTCATCCGTGGCAGCGTCACCCAAAACATCCTGGACAGCTTCGAGCAACGTTTCGCCTACGATGGCATACTGCTCGGGTTTGATTCCGATCGCTCGATGTTTCTCCGTAATTCGCCGGATAACAGGAGTCAACGCATCCAGGTTGGTAATATGTTCTCCGGCTGCATAAACGACATAACCCAACGCTTCCTGCTGTGTCCCTCTTTTTTGATTCGTCTGATTAAAGATGTTGTTCAGTTCCGGCGCTTTGGTGAATAACCGTTCATAAAATCGTTTTCCTATTTGAGCACTGTGCTGCTTCAGCACAGGAGCTGTTGATTTGACGATGTCTATTGTTTTTGAATCAAGCATATCTCGTACCATTCCTTCAGCTGGATTTGGGGTTAAACGCTAAAAGCTTCTCCAAACCCATGAAATGGTATACGTCTACGGACAGCGTCATTCTTTTCTTTCCTTCAAACCATTGGATGAATGGAGCCAACGCGATATAGCCCCCTACCATCTGATCGGATTGCCGAAAGAGTTCGTTCAGAAATGAACCCACTGACTTGCGTCGGTCAACGGCCGGGTATTACATTCCATTTTTGATGCTCATCCTCAAAACGGGGTTCATTCATCACCAGCGTTGTACCATCGTCCGACACGCCGAGCGCACTCCCGTTGTGCACGCTTGTAATGCGCATCGTTCCATCATCGTTTTTTGAAATGTTCCAGCGTTGATTAGGGTACCCCAGATACGGGTAAAGCTGGATACGATTCTGCCCAACATCCCAATCCAGCGACAGCCCGTTTATCGTTCGGATCGAATAAGAGCCGAAATCGTCGCCGGTCGGCATAAGGATCCACATCGAGCGCTCGGCTTCATGATCCGTCTCGGCTCCCACGTTCACGACCTCGCCTTCCGGGGTTGGAATGGATTGCATGGCAACAGGATATCCTGCATTGCGAATCGTCACGGTCTTCAAGTCCGCTTTTTTCATATCAAAGGCGTTCACGTTCTGGAAAGACGCACTTCCGCCAAAGGCATGAACACCGAAGTGACCCTCTGCAAACGTGCCATCTTGAACGTCCATGATTTGCTTGCCGTCCACATCAACCCGAATACGAGTACCTTCCGCCTGAATTTGGATGCGATAGGTTTGACCACCGCGAATGAATCTTGGAACGCGGGCAAGTACCTGCCGATTCTCGAAGGCTCCGTTCACTTTATAAAAGAGACGAATCGCCTGCAAGTTGGGATCGATGTTCAGATAATAACCGCTTCGTCCATCCTCGCTTGCCCGAAACAGAAGAGAACCGGCTCCTCCTTCCGGGTCCAGCTGCATGTCAGCCTCATATCGGAAGTCTCCCGCCGTCTCTTGTGCAATATACTGTGAGTCGCTGCGGTCGCTTCCCTGTATGCCATGGTCCGATACAAACCACTGGGCAGAGGGCCGATCCGCCTGCCAGCCGGATAAATTGGTATGGAATTCGCCGCCAGTTACCGCGATGGGTATCTTTGCAGAAGCTTTGCCGTTGGCCGTCGAAGCCGTCACCCAAGCTTCTCCCTTGCCTACGGCACGAATCGTAGCACGCGTCTTGTCAACATAGACAACGTTCACAACTTTAGGATCGCTTACGGTCCATTTCAACGGTTGAGCCCCTTTGCCTGGCCCGCCCTCAACGGAAGCATAAAGCCTTATGTCCTGTCCAACATTCATCGTTCTTCTCTGCGTATCCGCAACAACCCGCGGATTGGAGGACATGCCCTCCCTCCAGATATTGTTCATGGCGTACACATTCATTGAAACGACCTTCACATCTCCACCAAGGCTGTAGAACGCCATCGACCTTCCAGCCGGATCCGGAAAAATGACATCCGAGAAAACAACTCTGCCGTCATTGCCGAACACTTCAACGGAAGATTCATCGACAAATATGCGAAGCTTTACTCGGTTCTGCTCAGGTTGTAATGGAGCCTCATGAACT
This sequence comes from Paenibacillus sp. FSL W8-0426, assembly GCF_037969725.1. Taxonomy (NCBI): domain Bacteria; kingdom Bacillati; phylum Bacillota; class Bacilli; order Caryophanales; family Paenibacillaceae; genus Paenibacillus; species Paenibacillus sp. FSL W8-0426. Next base: position 3,982,402 of record NZ_CP150203.1, read on the forward strand.
TTGGTGAATAAACCAGAGAAACCCGAATCCCCCGAATTGGTGCGATCCACGAACATCATCTGCTTTTCGGCCTTGTAGCCCACTGTCGTTTTTTGCCCTTCCCTTTGGCGCAGGTGAAAACCAAACTCGGTTACAGAACTGCCTGGCGGAATTTCCAATTCAGCTTCAATTTCGTACGCTCCCGCAGCCAGACCTTGAAGCAGATTCTGCGATTTCGGTCCAACTCTGAATGGTTGTGCACTGTACAGATTTTGCCGCAGTGCCCGCAGTTCAGCGACGGGCGTTTGCGCCAGACGAACTCCTTCATCCGTTGTCCGGAGAGAGACTTCTCTCGGAATCGTCAATTGACCTTTCCAAGGGGCGGTTGGGAAATCAAACGGATAATCCCAATTCGTCATCCACGCAAGCATCACTTTGCGCTGATCCGGCATGCTCGCGAATGACATCGACGCGTAAAACTCCTTGCCGAATTCCGTTCGCAGTACTTTCCCCGCCGGATGATCGTTCAGGAATTTCCCTTCAGCGGTGAGTTCGCCTATAAAATATTCCGCATCCGATCCCTGGGTCTTCGGATTAGCTCCCGTGCTGATCATAAGCACCCACTTACGCTGATCCGTTCCGTCTACAGGCAGTTGAATCAGATCAGGACACTCCCATACACCTCCACGAACGTACTCCCCGTATCCGAAGTTATCCGTCAACGTCCAATCAAGCAGATTGGTTGAGGTAAAAAAACGAATATGGTCCCCGCCCGAAACCACCATGATCCAGCGGTTGTGATCTTCGTCCCGAACTACCTTCGGGTCACGGAAATCCCAACTGCCCGGGTCTTCGCCATGTTTGCCGGGATTCTCGATGACGATCGGACGGTCTTCAGCGTATTGCCAATTCCGTCCTTGATCCGTGCTGTATGCGAGACCGATGCGCTGATTGCCGCCGGGTTTATCCGGATGATAGGATGTGTAATACGCAATCAGGCCTTTTCCGCCGGAATCCGAGAACAGGCCGGAGGCATTGTGCAGATCGGCAATCGCTGACCCTGACCATACATGACCCAGATCATTCCATGGCAGGGCAATGGGTAAACGCTTCCATTTTATAAGATCCGTACTGACGGCATGCGCCCAGGTCCCTCCATCCTGGTGAAACAGGTGATACTCCCCCTCAAAATAGACCAGCCCGTTCGGATCGCTTGCCGATCCCCGCATCGGAGAATAATGATATTGGGGGCGGTATTTTTCCGTGTAATACATCGACTCTTCCGTCATATACACGTTCTGAAAATAAGCCGAGCCTTGTTCAACAACCAGTCCGGCATATCCATCAGCATAGCTTGAATCCGTGACTTCAATCGCCGGAGCCGCGTATCCATCCACATACACCTTGATCAGACTGCCGAAGACGACCGCTTCGATATGATGTCTTGCTCCCGGTTGACTTGGGTACTTGCGATCCGAGCTCGCGAGCACCGTACCATCGGCTTTTCGAAGCTGCACGCGAGCTTCGTCCCCTTCCCTGATGAGGGCCGCTTCATATCCCTCTGTCCCGTCCGCATTTGATCTGAATAACAATGCCGCGGAGGACGTCGTGGCTGCCAGAGACACGTTTCCCTCATATACGACATCGCCTGCCGTTTTCTCGTAAATCATCCGCGTTTTCCCTTGAACGGTTCCTTTACCTCTTAATCCTTTCACATCAGGCTGCCAGTCACCGGTACTGTGGATCGGCTTGCCCAGGTTACCGTTCATGGAACTGACCTGTACATTCTGGAACAAGGCTGATCCGTCCCATACGTGGAGCCCCAGTTTCCCTGATGCATAGGCGCTGTCTTTTACATCAATCACCGGGTCGTATCGGCCATCCCAAAAAACCTGGAGACTCTCGCCGACCGCCTTCACTTTCAGATGATAAATCCCCCCGGGTTCCACGCTTACCGAATGCTCTTCAAACAATGATCCCGACTTTCCGCCGGCATCCCTTAGTCTGATCACACCGGCCTGAGGAACCACCTGCAGCATATAAGAAGACCAACCCGTATCATCAGCCCGAAAAACAAGGCTGGCATCTGCCTTCATATCCTTGATCATCAAGTCAGCTTCATACACAAAATCATCGGTGCGCGTGGCCGATAAGGCCATTGCATTCTCCCCCGCATCGGAAGCCAAATGAAGTCCTTCATCCGTATCCTCAAGAGTGCCTTTGCCGTGCAAGGTCCAACCGGACAAATTCGTTGCTGCCCTGGACACGTCAGTGATCATTTGAATCCCCTCCATATGTGATGTATCTGATCGTTTGAGTGATGGTTCTCTCTGCAGCATTGCAACCTTGTCTACAGCGGAAGGTGTTGAATACGCTTCCACGGAAGCGGAACCAAGGACACATGATAACAGAACGCAGCCAATGGATCTGAAAATGAATCTCATGAGCATCCCCTCATTTCTCCTGATGGTAAAGACTATAGCCCAAAAAGGACGGTGCACTCCCTTAAGCAAATAAGCGAATCCGCATCCGTCCTTCCGGGACGTGCTTACGATTATAAGGATGAAGCTGCCGCTGCTTGTTCAAGCGCTTCGAGGCCCAGGGCTAGCGCACCGCACAGGCCTGCGCGTTGTCCCAATCCGGGAGGGACAATATATTGGTCGATATGATGCATCGTTTCCGGCATGTTTACATACCCATTCAGATTTTGCACAACCTGCTTCCGGATGATGGGAAACAGATGATCCTGCTGCATGACCCCGCCGCCTAGGATCACCTTCTGCGGCGAATGCAGCAGGATGGTCGTCGTAATGGATTCGGCAATGTAAAAGGATTCGATCTCCCATGCCAGATGGTCGCTCGGAAGCTCGCTGCCAGGGCTCTGCCAGCGAGCTTCAATGGCAGGTCCCGCGGCCAAACCCTCCAGGCAATCGCCATGGTACTTGCAAATGCCGGCAAAGCGATCCTTCGGATGCCGCCTTGTTCGCATGTGTCCACCCTCCGGATGCAGCAACCCGTGGACTCTTTTTCCTCCGGCGATCAACCCGATGCCAACGCCTGTGCCGATTGTATAATACGCACAGTTGTCCAGCCCCTGTGCAGCTCCCCATGTCATCTCGCCGAGTGCCGCTGCATTCACATCCGTATCCCATCCGAAGGGAACCGGGAATTCACGTTTCAAGGCTCCGACAACATTGCAGTTGCTCCAATCCGGCTTGGGGGTTGTCGTAATGTAACCATACGTAGGGCTATCCGGTTGCAAATCGATCGGACCAAAGGAACCGATCCCGATCGCGTCCACTCCTTTATCCCTGAAATAATCGCACACCCTGGCAAGCGTGGTCTCGGGATGCTCCGTCGGAAAGCTGCACCAGTCTTCCACGCTCCCTCGCTCGTTGCCTACGCCGCATACAAATTTCGTTCCGCCCGCTTCTATGGCCCCAATACGCATTTTACTGTCCGCCTTTCCTTTAGTTCCGTTTACCGTTCCCCTTTATGGGAGACAATTCGTAGATATGCAGGGATGAGAAGACCAGGTCTTCATGATCGGCATGAACAGAGATTCCCTTGGACTCTGCATCCGGATAGATCAGATCGGTAATCACGGCCTGACCATCGTGGGCAAATACCTCAACCGATGAAGAATCCACATAGATGCGCAAATGTTGAACCCCATCCACTGCTTGAACACTCGCTGCATGACGTCCCACGAAATGTTCATGGAAACCGACGATGCCTGATCGACTGCGATCGACGTACACTTCACCCTGACTTGCATCAATGCCAACGACCGTTTGGTTACTCGCGTTACTTCTCAATGCAAATTGAACAGAGAACTCGGAAGCCCATTTCGCCTCAATTTCATAGTTTACTAGCTGCAAAGCGTTCAGCTGCGCATTCGCCTCCCGGATCGATACGTCCTGCAAGGTCAAAATCGGCGTTCTCGCTTGCTCCAGCTCGCGGGCAGGGCGCTGAATCAAGGTAACTTCTCCGTTCCTCATCTCCAAAGTCAGCTCCCGGGCAATCGTCATGGCGCCGCGGTAACCTTCTGTTGGCGTTTGGTTGGCATACATCCAGTTGCTCATCCAGCCCATGAACAGGCGTCTGCCGTCTTCTGCCGGAATGTCGGACCAACTGACTCCTGCGTAGTTATCCCGGCCATGATCTATCCAGCGAACGGTATGGGAAGCGTCGTCCGGAACAAATGTCGACCCATCGAAATCTCCGGTAAAGTACTGGGTTCGGGAGCCTTCTTTGAAAGCAGGATCTGCACCGATGCTGACAAGCATGACCCATTTTTCCTGTTTTGCGTCCCCGTTCACTGCCAATGGAAACAGATCCGGACACTCCCACACGCCGTCATGCGAACCGATGCCTGCGCCGAATTCGCTGCCCAGCGTCCAATCTTTCAGATCGGGAGAACGATACAGGCATACCGTTTGGCCGCAAGCAACAATCATCACCCATCCCTTGGTCTGCTCATGCCAGAACACCTTCGGATCACGGAAATCCACGATCGATTCGTGCTCCAATACCGGATTGCCCTCGTATTTGATCCACGTTCGGCCGTTGTCCTTGCTGTACGCAAGGCTCTGCCGCTGAATCGGATCACCGTTCGGCACCTCGAGGTGATGAGTAAAAATAGCCACCAGTCCCGGCTCATCGTCGAAGAACCCGGATGTATTGTTCCAATCCACCACAGCACTGCCGGAAAAGATCATCCCGTGTTCATCCGGCGACAAGGCGACAGGAAGCTCTTCCCAGGTAACCAGATCTTTGGTCACGGCGTGTCCCCAGTGCATCGGACCCCACGTTGTGCCAAACGGATGATGCTGATAGAACAAGTGATACTCGCCTTTAAAAAATACCATGCCATTGGGATCGTTCATCCACTTCTCCTTCGGTGAGAAATGATAGATGCCCCGGTAATCGGAAGTTGATATTGTAGACATGTTGGTTCTCTCCTTTGTATCAAACAGGTTGCCGGAGACTCCGATACCTTGACTCACCCAAGAGCCATGTATGGCAAAGCCTCCGCGTCCAGTTTGTTCTATTGGGTATTGCGGTCATATCCCGCTTGTTTGATTTGCAGCCATTCCTGCAGCCCGAGACGATCGAGTTCCTTCAAATAAGCATCCCACTCCTGCTCGATTTTTCCGTTTTGGTACCACTCCGTGCGCATGCGCAGCACATAAGCAAACAGATCGGTCTCGATGGTGGACAGGCGGTCGAGCTCATCGATCGAGAAAAATACGCTTGGATATACGTTATCCGCTTTCATATGCGGGACCATCACCCGATCCAGAAGTTCCATGCGCCAGGCGGCATCTTCCGGTTTGGTCGTATATTTGCCGTAATAACTGTCGAGAATCGCCAGCGGTCCGGCAATGCTCGTTTTTTGCCGAAGTTCGACGGGTGCAGCCCCTTCCAGCGGCAGATGCTTCAGCATGCCCTTGGCTTCATCGAATTCAAAAATATTTTGCTGCGTCTCATCGCCATACGTTCCCCAGTTGTTTTGCACGGATTGGAGCGGATCGTACAATTGGTCCACCCACTTCGCCGTCGCTTCCAGATTTTGATTGCTGCTCGTGATGACCATTCGTCCCCGGTCAAGCCCGATCCCGTTCGTTCTTGTGACATTGACCTCTCCATCAGGGCCGGCAAGCGGAGGCAAAACGTCATAGGTATCGTTCATGCCCGTAATGTTGGCTTTATCCCAAGTGAAATACACGCCGTACCTGTGGTCTTTCCCCTTGGCCAGGTATGTGTTCCAATCCTGCTGATAGGCTTCCACGTCCACAAGACCTTCCTTGACCAGTTCATGGATATATTTCACCGCTTCCTTGTATCCCTCATCGGCTGCCGTAAAGACCACCTTTCCATCGTTGGTCACCACGGTGTGGTCCCAGTTCTCCCCGAGTCCGAATGCGGCAAAGAGGAATGTCAGATCTTCGCCGCCCGGCTTGTTAATGAAAGACAACGGAATCTCGTCGGCTTTCCCATTGCCGTTCGGGTCCTGCGTTTTGAACGCAATTAACACGTCTTTCAATTCTTCGGTGGTCGTCGGCATCTTCAGCCCCAGATTATTCAACCATTCGACATTGATCCAAGGCAAGTTATCCACAGCCTGTATCCGATGTTTGCCGCTTCCGAGCTCCTCGATCCAAGGGAACGAATAAATATGCCCGTCTGGAGCCGTGATCATGCTCTTGTACTCGGGAGCCTCTGCCAGCACCTTTTGCAGATTAGGCATGTATTGTTCGATCAAGTCTTCGAGCGGAATGATCGCTCCGTCCTTGGCCAGCTTCAGGAGGTCATAGTCCCCGTAACCTGCGTCAAAAATGGCATCCGGCAAATCTCCGCTGGCGACCGCCAAATTTCTTTTTTCCGCAAACACGTCGCTCGTATAGTTCTTCCAGTTGATATGCACGTTGGTCTTTTCCTCAAGTCTTTTGTTAATCAGCTTCTCGTTCGGATCGGCCGGAGCCAGCGGAGAGCTCTGCGTGATGAAATTCAATGTCACTTTTCCGTCGGGGGATTGGGCTTTGCTCGCTGCTCCTCCTCCGTCCCCGCCGCCGCAGGCCGAGAGCAGAAAGACGGCGGACAACATGGAAAGGGATGCCGCTGTAATGGCTTTTTTGGATGTTTTCACTTTTTTCATGATGTGACCTCCATGGTATATTGTTGGACCCAACTTGCTGTATCTCAGGCAGTTCACTATTTCAGTGAACCGACCATGACACCTTTTTCGAAATATTTCTGGAAAAACGGATACATGATGATCAGCGGCAGACTTGAAATGACAATGGCCGAATATTTGATCATCTCGGAGAGCCGTTTGAGCTCCGCCATCGCAAGCTGATCACTGATCATGCCCGGTGCAGCCTGGTTCTGAATCAGAATGGAGCGCAGGACGAGCTGCAGCGGGTGAAGGTTGGGATTATCAAGGTAAATCATCGCATCAAAATAAGAATTCCACTGCCCTACGAACGCGTACAAAGCGAGGACAAAAATGATCGGTTTCGACAACGGAATGACAATCTGGAAGAAAATTTTCATGTCGGACGCGCCGTCTACGTTCGCGGCTTCTTTGAGTTCCCTGGGTACCCCTTTGAAAAAAGTTCTGGAGAGAATGATGTTCCAGACGTTAACCGCTCCCGGGATGATGATGGCCCAGACGGTATCCAGCATGCCGAGGTTGCGCACGAGCAGATAGGTGGGAATCAAGCCGCCGCCAAAGAACATCGTAATGATAAACAGAACCATGAAGAATCCCCGTCCGGCCAGCCTTTCCTCGGATAATGCATAACCTGCAAAGATCGAGACCGTGACGGTCACGAAGGCAAACGAAACGGAGTACAGCACCGCATTTGCGAAACCTCGAATCATGGCCGGATTGGACAGAATCATCTGGTATCCGTCCAGACTCCAGTCGGATACATTGAAGGACAATCCGCGGTTAAGAAGCACGGTCGGGTCCATGAATGAAGCGATGACGATGTAAATCAGAGGAACGACCACAACCAGTACGGCGCAGGTGAGAAAGATGGCGTTTAACGCAAGAATCAGACGGTCCAGTCCCGTAGGTTTGATTGCCATAGGTAACACTCCTTTCTAGTAAAGGCCTTCGCCTTCGTTCAATTTTTTCACGATCAGATTTACGGTAACGAGCAATATCACATTAATGACGGAGTTAAACAATCCTACCGCCGCAGAATAGGCGTAATCTCCGGACTGCAATCCAACCTTGTAAACATACGTTGCAATAATTTCGGAGGATGGCAGGTTCATGGATGTCTGCATCAGATACGCCTTCTCGAACCCGATGGACATGATCCCGCCGGCAGCAAGAATAAACACGATGGCCATAATCGGACGAATGGTCGGAAGATCGATATGGCGGATACGCTGAAGGAGATTGGCTCCATCCAGATTGGCTGCATTATGAAGCTCCGGATCGACGTTGGCCAAAGCCGCCACATAAATGATCGAAGACCAGCCCGCTCCGGTCCAGATATCGGACAAAATGTATATCCAGCGGAAATATTCGGGTTCGGACATAAACATGATGGGCTGACCGGTAATCCATATGGCGAATTGGTTCACTGGCCCGGTCGGTGATAAAAAGATGAACAGCATGCCCACAACGACCACGACCGAAATGAAATTGGGCGCATACAGAAACAATTGGATGTTCTTCTTCACTCCGGCTTTGCGCACTTGATTCAGCATGAGCGCCAGCAGAATGGGCACCGGAAAACTGAATATCAATCCCAAAAAGCTGAGCTTAAGCGTATTCATGAAAATGACGTCAAAATTGGGCGATGCCAGAAACTTCTCGAAATGCTTCAATCCCACCCAATCGCTGCCCATAATCCCTTTAATCGGACTAAAATCTTTGAATGCGATAATGGCTCCATACATCGGAATGTATTTGAAAACCAACGTCAGGATCAGGGCTGGTGCAAGCAATGCATACAAAAAATAGTTCTTTTTGAGCCGCTGCCATGCATGACCGATGGACGGCCTTTCCCTCAGGCCCCTTTCCATCCCCTTTTTGGTGTCCACTGTGTTATCCACCACGCTACCTCCGTTCATTGATGAAGTTGACAATTGCTCATAGAAAGGGCTTTCAATATTTACAATTGCTCATTTGATATTTTACAATTTATCAGGAAACCTCTCGTTTAGTCAATACATAATGTAAAAAAATAATTGTGCATTTGCTAATTTCTTTTGCGTTTTTTCGCTCATAATTAGATGGGATTGTGAACTCACAGCCCTGAAATCGTCTTTCCAAACCTGTTTCTTCTCGTCTTAACGAGGACCAACCTGTTTTATATCGTATAACCCCTAACTACAAAACCACAAAAAATGGAACCGTCAATATTCAAAATGTAAATTTAATTGTTCATATGTAAAGTCGAGATTGCTATTTACTCCGATATATTATACATTTGACTTAGATAATCATTGGGGATGACTAATTGATCATTAGAGGTGAAGCACGACATGGCAAAAGAGAAAGTCACAATACAGGACATTGCGGATGCTCTGGGCATCTCCAGAAATACGGCTTCCAAAGCGCTGAATGACAGTGGAAACATTCCGGAAGAGACGCGGAACCGGGTCGTTAAAAAAGCCATTGAGTTAAAATATAAACACTTCGCTTATATGGAAAGCGAGCATGTCCTGGGCAAAACGCCGGGCAATATCGCCCTGTTAACCGAAAACCTGCCCAATACGTCTCATTTTGGATCGTTGTTAATCAGCGGTCTGGAAAAAAGGATCAGTGCCGAGGGGTATAATCTCTCGATCCATATCGTGCGTGAAGTCGACCAAGACGCTCTGACGCTTCCGAACAACTTTGATATTTCAAAGGTGGACGGCATTATTTGCATCGAATTGTTCAACTTGGAATATACCCGTCTCATCACGGAGCTCGGCATCCCCACGATCTTTATCGATTGTGCTTCCGACATCTGTTATCCGGATTTTCATGCCGACCTGCTGTTAATGGAGAATGAACATAGCACCTATCAGTTAACCAAAAAATTAATTGATAGCGGCTACAAAAGCATCGGGTTCGCCGGAGACTATAATCACTGCAAAAGCTTCAATGAACGATGGGTGGGCTATCGACGCGCGATGCTGGAATCGGGGCTGCAGGTCGATCCATCCCACTGCATTACGGATAATGATCGGCTGTTCTTCTCGAAGCCTGGTTGGATGAACGAGCGCGTAGCCGCGCTGGAGTCTTTGCCTTCCGCTTATGTATGCGCGAATGACTTCATTGCGGTCGAACTGATCAAGGCTTTGAAAGCAAGAGAGGTGACGGTTCCGCAGAATATTGTGGTATGCGGGTTCGATAACGCACCCGAATCAAGAATTATTGAACCTCCGTTAACGACAGTGCACATTTACAGCAACGAGATGGGGATCAAAGCGGCCGAGATGCTGTTATCCCGGATTGATAACCCGGAACAACCTTATCAGGTCTCGCATATTGCGACCAAACCGATTATACGGGAGTCGACGCCAGCAATTATGCCGGCCAATTCTACTCTTGTAACGGGTTAATCCGATCTAAAAGAAAAACCGACTCTCAGCGAGTCGGTTTATGATTCAGAGCATTATTGAAATTGGCGGGGTTTCTCCTCAACATGAAGTTTTGCTTGAAGGCCGCTCTCTCCGGATAAGGGTTCCGTTTCAGGGTGAGGAAAATAGGCCTCGAACATTCGCTGCAAGTCCTTTCTCGTTACCGGCGCGGCTTCGGGGTACAGCTCATAGCCAAGCTCTCCGTTATTTTCAATGGTACCCGACTTTACATCTTCAACTCGAGAAATGCCTGCCATGCGCAGGCGCTTTTCCAGATCGTCAACAGAAATTCGCAGCTTGTGCAAATTGTTCGTGTCAAGCTTACCTTCGCGGATCACCGACACGCTTTTTCCCTTTAAGATCGATTCCATAACGTTTGAGCGTAAAGTAATCCATTCAACAAGGATGAGGAAACCGATAAAAACGGCAAGTGCCAGAATCGTTTCCTTCATCCCCTTCCCGCTTACTTGAGTGCCAAGCACCGTGCCAATGCTCAATAAAATGATGATTTGAGGAATCGTCATTTGTGAGATGGATTTCCGCCCCGCAATCCTTAAAAAGAGCGTGCCGATGCAAGCTAAAAAAATCGTGCTCCAGAATATCATCCACATTTGCATTCCTCCCGATGTTTCACTGTTCTACAAGCGTTCCCCAAAATAAAGGAAATCATGAGAAAAGCTCCATCGCAAAGTCTGGAGGAAGCCGGCGAGAGCCGAATTCAACTTTCGAGTCTTGGAAAATGAACGTTTTCAAAGAAACATGAAAGAAAGCCGCTAAATTAGCGACTTTCAGGAGAATAATGTTCTAGCCTCGCAACCATAGCGAGAAACGAAATCTCATTTTATTAGACCAAGAACGCCTTGGAGATAATAACCAACAGAATAAAGAGCACAAGAATTGCGCCGATGGAGGTAAAGCCACCGTATGCACCTGCTCCTCCTACATTTCCACTTCCTACTCCATTGCCGTACCCAACATCACTCATTCTTCTTCCTCCTCTTTTGTGGTATAGAATAGATTATTCATGTACATCCGAATTGACAAGGCTACTTGGAAAAAGGGCTTTAAAGAAACTGCAGCGCCTATATAACTCGATATGTCACTCCGTCTTGTACCCTTTCTCCACTCCGGGTTAGAACCACCTTTTTACGGCAATATCCTGCGGCAAATCCTCGGGAGTCACTTCATATGTTAAAATCTTTATAAAGATCAAAAATCACCATAACTGCCGAAAACAGCTTTACGTTTGAAATCGTTACATTTATATTTGAATGTGAGAAATGTAACTACTTTGGCACCCGCCACTATCGAAGTGGGAGAATTCAGACAATACGTTGTTAAAAGGAATGTTAAACATAATGCCCACCAAAAAACATCACCGTGTTAAAGTTGCCAAATTATTCTTGCATATTGTTGTATTTGTTATTTTCCTAAGCATCCTCTTGGGAATCCGCTGGCTTTGGCTCGATACATATGCTCCTCCTTCAGATCAACCGAAAGCCGCCGGCGGAGTTTTGGATCTAAGAGGCTGGGATCTAATGAATTCGAAGCCCATCAACTTAAATGGGGACTGGGCCTTTTATTCGAATACGCTAATCAATGAAACAGAATGGAAAGAGCTAGCGAAGCAGACCTATGCAGAAGTACCCGGGGACTGGAAAAGTGCTAACGGAGCTACATCTTCATTAGGTAACGGTACGTATCGGCTCCGTATATTGCTGGATCGCCCGATTTCGGTCCCCATATCATTATGGGTACAGGGAATCCAATCTGCCGCCACAGTGGATATCAACGATGAAACCGTAGCCAGAATGGGAATGACGGGAGAAGCCGGTCAAGCCTCCTACCTCCCAAACCGCAGCTCTTTCATCGTCGATTACATGCCTGACCCTGATGCTCGTGAGCTGGATATCATCATCCGTGTCGCCAACAATGAACATCCGTTTTTGGGAGGTATAGTAAAACCGATCAAGTTCGGAACACACATCGCGATCCAGAAGGAAAACGGAACCTCCGTGGACCTTCAGCTTGTCATGTTTGTTGTCTTGATGCTCCACGGCGTATATGCTTTCATCTTGTACACATTCAATCCGAGGCAGCGGTCCATACTTGATTTCTTCTTGCTGCTGCTCGCAGCCGCTTTAACCGTTGTACTATCCAACGACACCCTATTGGTTAGATGGTTACCGATCAACTATGAATGGGAAGTCAAGTTAGCCATGCTTTCGTACTCCTGGCTGTCCTATTTTATCTGGAAGCTGAGCCGCAGCATTACCTCTTCGAAGCCTAGAGTATGGTTTACGATATTCAGTTCATTTTTTGTCCTTTACACGGCCGTGATCTTCATCGCCCCCGTGCCTTGGGTTCATTTTCTCTCCAAGTACCGGGTGTTTGCCGTATTTTACCTATTCCCCATCCTGCACTCGCTTCTGTTATTCGCCAAAATGGTCATCCATCGCAAGGAAGGTTCCATTTTTTTGCTTCTTTCGGCCAGCGGCGTATTAGCAAGTTCACTCTGGGGTTCTATAGGGAGATATCAGGAACTCCCTGCCGTGTATTATCCGGTCGATGTACTCGCAGCCATTATCGGTTTTTCCGCCTACTGGTTTAAGCAGTATTTTCGTAATGTCCGCCAAATCAGCAAATTGAACGGCAAGCTGAAGATAGCGGACCAAATGAAGGATCGTTTTCTAGCCAATACGTCTCATGAATTACGGACACCGCTGCACGGAATATTGAATATTTCCATCGGTCTGGCAGAACGCGAGAAAGAAAAGCTTAGCAAGCAGAGCAACGAAGACCTGAGCCTTTTGATTACGATCAGCCGCCGGATGTCGTATTTGATCAATGACTTACTGGATGCCATCCTTCTTCAGGAGAAACGAATCCAGCTGCAGACCAGCAGCGTTTCCCTCGTTTCCGTCGTCAAGGGGGTGTTCGGTTTATTAAAATATATGACCGAAGGCAAACCTGTCCGGCTGATCATGGATATTCCGGATTCGCTCCCCGTCGTTCAGGCAGATGAGAAACGGTTGAGTCAAGTTTTCATTAATTTGGTGCACAATGCGATAAAGTACACGGAGAAGGGCTCCATCACCGTATCAGCCGTTGCAAACGGCAGTACAATGACCATCATGGTATCCGATACAGGAGTCGGGATGGACCAAGAAACGATGCAGCGGGTATTTCTTCGATATGAACAAGGCGATCAAGGGTTAAACGAGGCGCAGGGAATCGGGCTTGGCCTGAACATCAGCAGGGAGCTCGTAGAGCTGCACGGCGGCGAACTTACCGTTTCATCCGAACCGGGAAAAGGAACGACGTTTTCCTTTACCCTGCCGCTGGCGGATACTGCTGCAGATCGCTTTGTATCGCAAACAGTGTTGCCGGTAGTCGGGGAAGATGCTTACTACGAGCTAACAGCTAGCCAAGAATTCAATAAAAATGATGATTCGATGGGAATGCCGCCAGCCTTTCTGTCGAATAAACATCCCGTTCAGATCTTGGCTGTGGATGACGACCCTGTAAACTTGAGAATTTTGGCCGGCTTGCTCTCTGTAGAACCGTACCATTTGAGATGTACAGTTTCGGTTGCCGAAGCGCTCGAGCTTCTCGGTTCGCAATCCTGGGATCTGCTTATTACGGACGTCATGATGCCGGAAATGTCAGGCTATGACCTTACTCGCGCTGTAAGAACCCGTTATAATGCTTCAGAACTTCCTGTGCTGCTGTTAACGGCGCGAAGCGAACCGGCCGATGTGTATGCCGGTTTCCAGTCCGGTGCTAACGATTATGTAACGAAGCCGGTTGATCCGGTGGAATTAAGATACCGAATCCATTCCTTGATCACATTGAAGCATACGGTCGACGACCGCATGCAAATGGAAGCTGCTTATATGCAAGCTCAGATCCACCCTCACTTTTTGTTCAACACGTTAAATACGATCGTGGCGCTTAGCGACATCGATATTAAACGCATGCAGAACCTGGTGCAGTCATTCAGTTCCTACTTGCAAATCAGTTTCAGTTACGGAAATCGGGATCGGCTGGTACCGCTGCAGCAGGAGCTGGAGCTTGTGCAAGCTTACTTATACGTAGAAAAAGAGAGGCATGGAGATCGTCTTAACGTTGTATGGGAGGTTGACTCGGAAGTGAACGCCCTCATCCCGCCGCTGGCCATTCAGCCGATCGTGGAGAATGCCGTTCGGCATGGTATGATGGCAAAAGTCAACGGAGGCACAATATGGATTCGAATTGCTCGGGATGCAGACTCGATATCGATTGAATTGAAAGATGACGGGCCTGGTATGGAACCTGATACAGTTGCCCAATTACTGAATGCTCCTCATCCGGGGGACAGAGGGATCGGAATTTACAACACGAACCGTCGACTGATGCAAACCTTTGGCAGCGGGTTGGTCATCCAAAGCGTTAAACATCAAGGTACCACCGTTTCTTTTAAAATCCCGGCCGATTCGCAGGTGATTAAGGATTCTTTCAACCCATTAAACGTTTATGACATAAACAGAAATTCAAATCGACATTGATGCAGTCTGTGAATGAATAGAAAGAAACGACCTGGATGACGATTTCACAATAAAAGCAGCGGATTTCCGTTAAAGCGGAAAGCGCTGCTTTATTGTTACTTGCTCCGTAGCGGATATGTTTATTATAATCCGGATATCAGAACTTGAATAAACCGATCCCAAATGACGGCAGCTTCCTTGCGCAGCAGTGAATCTTGCGACCGGTAGTTTACGACCCCCGTATTGCTAGTGGTTACATCAGGACCATAGATCCCCGCTCCCACGACAAATTTGACGGCTTCTTCAGCCCAGGGAGCAGGATGATCGGCGATCTTCGCCGAAATCTTGGGCATGTTAAAGCTTGAAGAAAGCCTCCAGAGAATCGTAGCCGCTTCTTGACGGGTAATGATACGATCCGGATGGAACATTTCATCGGAAGTGCCTGTCAATACTCCGATTTCTGCGAGTTTCTGAATCGAAGCTCCGTATTTGTGTCCTTCGATATCTTTAAAAAATGGCGGCTTTTCAGAAGGTTTTACATTGGCAAACTTCAACAATTGGTTTGCAAATTCACCTCTCGTAACAGCCTCTTCCGGAAAGAAACGGGAGTCTTGCTTTTCGTTGTCGTCTTGCATGAACAGTTTGGCAGAGGTATATATAGCCTCCGAGTATGCGTCATTACCTACGTCAACGTATTTAGGAAGATCCGGGATTTTAGCAAACCATGAGTCGGGTGCAATGTAATCCAGATCGATGATTTCTCCCTCGTCATCCTTCTTGAATGCAGCTTGATTGCCCTCTTCATCGACGAATAACAGATCCCCGACGGGTTTTAACGTATGTGTTCCATTCGGACCGGAAATCGAAAGCTTTCCCGCTTGTTTCTTGATATCAAAAAACAGGAAAGGCTGCCGAAGATGGCGATATGTTCCGACAAACGCATCCAGCTCATTGGCATCGAGCGGCCACTCTTGTTCTTCCTGCTTTTCTTGGGGGAAATAATGGTCCATAAATGCAGTGAACAATTCTTCCCTTATGTCTTGACTCGCGTCACTGTTCGTAATGACAAAACCACCCACTTTTTGATCCGGCATTAACCACATCCAGGAATGATATCCGGGCAGATCCCCTCCTTTTCCAATAACCAATTGGCCATTGTAGGCGTGGCGATAAAATTTTTCGAATCCTAAAGCCATCGTGGGCACCTGCTCTTGAATGGACACCTGCGTGCGATGCATTTCCTCTGTCGTTGATGTAGAGAGGATCTCGGCATTGCCGAGCCTGCCTCCATTCAAATGGGCCAACATAAATCGAGCCATGTCGCTGCTCGTGCCAAACATTCCTCCGTCCGGGACAATAAAAGGAACGTTCGGATACTGCTCCTTGGGTTGGCCATCGGCACCGTAACCTGTAGCCAGATTTTTTTTGATTTGTTCCGTCATGCGGAAATCACTGTTATTCATTCCTAGAGGTGCAAAAACGTGCTTCTGCACATATTCCTCAAAAGGATCACCTGCTACTTGCTGAAGAATGTATCCCTGGAGATTAAAAGCAAAGTTATCATACCGGTAACTCTCACCTGGTGTTCTTACAACGGTCGGCATGTTTTCTTGAATAAATTGTTCTAAAGACTGTTCTTCGTTATTCGATGAAATGTAATCCGTATAATCGAAGCCAGTGGTATGCGTCATTAAATGTCTCATGGTCAGGGGGCTTCCAGTCTGGTTCTTGATGGGGATTCCTTCAAGATATTGTTCTATATTTTCGTCGAGATCGATCTTCCCCTGCTCAACGAGCCGCATTACCGCAGTCGCAGTCATTACTTTCGAGATGGAGGCCATTCGAAAAATCGTCTGATCAGGATCGACCAAAGATTTCGTTTCCAGGTCGGAAAAACCGTACCCTTTGTTTAACAACACCTTGTTATCTGCAACAACTACAAAGGCTGCACCGACAAGTTTCTTTTGGATATCAGGCCGGTTAAAAAATTCATCCGCAAATTGCTCCACTTCGGCCGCAGTCGACGGCCCTTGATCATGGAGGGTTTGTTCTAATCCGGACCTGTTTTCGCTCCCGGCGACGGAGTACCCAAATGCCGTCTGACCTGATATTAGTGCAGCCATCAATAAGCTTACCGTAATCAGATTAAGTTTCTTTGAAGCCCGTAGGCCTCTTCTCTTTTCCATCGGATAACCTCGTTTCTAAAGGAATTGTTATTTTCACTTATATAAACCGCACTAATCAATCACACTAGGGCTCTGCGAACGCAGCACCATCTTCCGATCGCGGTTATCCCCAGTTTTTTTTGGTTCCCCTTTTCTAAGGGGAAAATCCGGTGATAAGCCTATGCTTCCGATACAGCTTTCTTTCAGAAAGCTTTTTAGAACGCTTCGCTTCTCCAGATCGGTTCTGCCTCTTCGTTAACGTGTGTTTGTTTTTTTGCGGTTTATATAAATATTTTATTTATTAAACCTTTATTTTCCATCCGTCTCGAGAAGGATTATACCTACGATTAAAGACGGAGCCGTTTCTCGCGGCTGCGCCCCGCTCTATTCATGCTGCATTTGTCCTAGCCGTTCGGAAGCGCCCTCACGGGAGATTTTCCCGGTTGCCCCTTCCGTACATCGCCGAAAAACCTCCGGGCATGTACCCCGAAGGTTTGTGAAGTGTTTCTCTCTTTTTGTTTCGCCGATTTACGGCACGTACCCGAAACCCAGTATCGTAAACGACCGGTCCGCATGGTGATCCGCCATGGAAATTTCCACGATGCGTTCCTCCGTTTCCTCTTCATCGCAGATCAACATCGCGTGGCAGCGCGTCCAATGAACCTGATGAGGATCGGCAGTCCTCACGAATGCGCCGTTCACCCGAACGTTGGCCGTTCCAAACTCGTCGCTTCCGGAATCTTTGAAAACCATGATAAGCCGTTTGGCTCGTAAAGTCATTCGAAACGGCGCTTTGCCTGCGGAAGCCGTATGCATCCAGTTATCGGGAAACAGTGGCGTGCCGTGCGAATGATCGTCCAATTCGGTCCGCTGCAGGTCCTTATCCGTCTCACAGAAACCACCCGCATCGACCCGGGCGACTGTGCCGGCATGTTTTCGGTCGATCAGCTTCATGCCGACGAACCGGTCGCCGATGAGCGGCGGCAGGGCTTGCAGATCGTTCTCTGCATCAAGGAAGGAATGATGCGTCGTCTCGAACAGCCAGCCCAGACAGTCGGCCATGATTTGGTGCCCGGCATTGGTCGGATGATAGATATCATGGAAAAACTGCGCTTTGCCGATGACCCGGCCTTCCTCCTCGCTCCGTCCGAACTGCTCCACGACGGCATCTTTAATGCTCACCATCGGCAGCTCATAATGCCATCCTAAGGGGGCGAGGCGGTCCTGAAGATTCCAGTCATTCTCGAACACGCTGAACAGCAAGATGACCGCCGGTTTGTTGTCCGCCTGCAGCGCCTGCAGCACCAGACTCTCGTAACATACGCCCCCGGTCTCGTCGTCGGCATCGTTGACCGCAAACTCCACGACGACGACATCCGGCTGAACCGTGCCTTCCCGGAGCACGTCCCGCTCGTAGCGGACGATGCCCAGCTCGGAAGGAGTACCGCCGACGCCTGCCTTGATCAGGCGAACCTTGCCTTCGTCCGCAGGTGCGAACATGCTTCGGAAAAGGTCGAAAGACCGATATGCGTAACAGTTCAGGTGCAGGGGCGCCGCCCCCGCCCCGTGCGTAATGGACCCGCCGATATAAGCGATCGTTACGGGTTTGCCGTCTCGAGCGTTGTCGATGGCCCGTTTTAATCGGGCATTGTTGCCCTTGTTCAGCAGCGAAGAAGCGATCATTTCCCGGTAGGCGAGGGAATCGCGGTTCAATGCCGCATGGTCTGTTGCATCCGGAATACCGATCGGATCTCGCGGCGCTTTGGGACCTTCCGATGGTTGTACCGATCCTGATGGGGGGTCAAACATGGCTCATCCTTCCTTTCCTCGTCACGGGGTCATTTCACTTTGTATTCGAAATTCGAGAAATCGGCCCAGCCTCCGGCCGCCTGGGTCGAGAACATGAACAAGCCGATCCGGCAGCCCATGAAATGGTCGAGCTTATAGATCATCTTGTGTGGCGTGCCCAGCTGCACCCATTCGTTTTCGTCTTCGTAGTAGAAGGTGCATTCGTCCTGATTGTTCGCAAACTGGCCATAGGCTCTGAGCGTAACCCGGGGGCTCGCCACGGGAACTCTCGCATGCTCCGCGGCCGGCTGAGCGTCGATCAGGCTGCCGAAAATCGAGGCATCCTCCGCCTCCCGTGCCGCCATGACCAAATAAAACCGGCCGTGCTCTTTCGTGAGCCCGATGAATCCGTAAGTGCCGATCAAAAAGCATAACCCCGCATAATCCCCGTCGCTCAGGCCGCTTCCATCGAGCGTAACCGTTGCTTCGCACGCAGGCCCCATTGCACGCTGCGTCAGCGTATTCACCGCGAACGTCAGATTGGGGCGGATCTGCCCGGTCCGAATCCGGTACGCGCCCGGTTTCTCGGTTACGGACCAAAGTGCGTCGTCGGGAGTATGGTTCCATTGCCACACGTCCTTCAGCCGCACCCGGCCATCGTCCTGTTTTTCGTAGCGAAAATCGTCGCTATCCACCAAGGGTTTGTACACATACCCCGGACGGGTGCTCGGTATGTCGATTTCCTTCGGCGCTTCCGAGGCAAAGACCGGGGTGCCGTCTTCAAAGTGCAGCGGCACCAGAACGGGAATGCGGCCGACCGCGCCATGGTCCTGAAACAGCATCGCATACCAATCGCCGTCCGGGGTATCCACGATGCCTCCCTGCGCGATGCCTGAATTGAAATACCCCATGTCGTCGTTGAATACGTCCCCGCCGGCAAACTCCCCGTTCAGGTCATCGGCTATGTAACACGCCTGCGTCCTGCGTCCTGCCGCCTTGGTCAAATGAATGAGAAACACGTAATACCGGCCGCCGATTTTGTAAAAATGCGCTCCTTCATAGCCCAGATGATAAGGCTGACGGTCTTCGACGATGATGCGGTCCAATCCGCCGGGCTTCGGTCCGGACAAGTCCGCGTTCAGCTCGGTCAGGCGGATCTTGGCATTGCCGTACACCAGATAAGCCTTGTCGTCTTCATCAAAGAACAATGAACAGTCATGATAAAAACCGTCGATATGGCGTTTGCTCCAGGGTCCCGTTACCGACGCCGCCGTGTATAAATACGTTTTGCCCGTGTCGTTCGCGACGAAAACGACGTAAAACGTGCCTTTGTGGTAACGGAGCGAGGCAGCCCACATCCCTTTCCCGTAAATGTGCCTGCCGTCCTCCAGCCGCTGGGCAGGCGTATCGTCAAGCCTGTCGTACACATGGGTGGCCACTTCCCAGTTGATCAAGTCATACGAACGAAGAATGACGCAGCCCGGCATCATGTGCATCGTCGTGCTGACCATATAATAGGTGTCCTCCACCCGGATCACGTCCAAGTCCGGATAGTCGGCCCATAGAATCGGATTTACATGCATATTACACTTTGCTCCCTTCCTTCGATGCTTCAATGTGATTTCAGCCGAAAGATGACGGCGCTTTCACTTCCGGCATTGTTTTCTGTTATGATGGATGCATGTCCAGTTTATTGATCAATTCACATACCGAATCAAGGATCGGGATGAATAACGAATTTAGGACTCCTTTGTCTCACTTGCTTTAATCCAAGCATATCCATTAAATAGTATAGAGCAGAATGCGCTTCCAAAGAATGATCTATGCTTACAAAAAATTGATCTATCCTGCGATAGGAGGAAATGATGACAACCATTTTCTATGCCGGCTATGATGCCGCCCATCCGTCCGATTTCGTCTACGACATTCCGAAAGGGCATGATTTCTGGCTGCTGATCCATGCGCATACGCCGGCCGAGTTTTGGGTGAACGGCGAAATCAAGGCCTATCCTGCCCACTGCGCCGTGCTCTATCCGCCCCACCGGAAAATTTTGTACCGCGCCTGTTCGGAACGATACGTCAATGATTGGGTTCGCTTTGATTCCCGCGAGCCTTATGTACTGGAAACGACGCTGCCGCTAGGCGTGCCGATTCCGCTGAAAGATCCGGCATACTGCCATCAGCTGTTCCAGCTTCTGGTGACCGAGCATTTCCTCGAAAGCGATTATCACGAGCTGTCGATCGATTACCTGTTCCGGATCTTGTTCAACAAACTGCTCGAAGCCTCGCAGTCCAACGAATCTACGCCGCATTACCAGAACCTGCTGGACTTGCGAAAGGCGATTCATAACCAACCCGGCCGAGATTGGTCGGTAGCCGAAATGGCCAGACAGGTCCATCTTAGCCCAGGCTACCTGCAATCGTTATACAGGGCCACATTCGGCCTTTCCTGCATGGACGACGTCATTCAATCCCGAATTCGATTGGCGAAGGAACGGCTCGTTCACGGTCATTCCCGCATATCGGACATCAGCGAGCTCTGCGGTTACCGGAACGTCGAGCATTTCTCCAGGCAATTCAGGAAACTGGCGGGCTGCACGCCTCGCGCCTACCGCCGTTCCGCTCATGCCGGTTTGGCCGAGACGACAAGCAAATCATTATAAATGCAAAAAAGTCGCTATAGTAGCGACTTAAATGACTTGAATATGGTAGTATCGTGTATCATCTTTGGCATTTAAAATACCACTTGCGGTTTATCGATTGGAACGATCCGGATCCGATACTCTTTTTCGCATGCCGGCTAATCCAAACAATCCTAACAAGCCGAGCCAGCCCCAATCGATACCTCTGTTGTTGTCGGTGGTTGTAGCTGAGTTCGCTCTGACGTTGTTCGTATTATACCTTGCATCATGGGTATACACGGTATTTTGGTCATTCACAGCAGCCGTCGAAACTTGTGTTGCTTCTTGAGCAGATACCGGAATTGCCAAAGCGAAAACGAAAAGAAATGTTGCAATAACAGCCGATATTTTTTTCTTCAAGATTAGCCCTCCTTATTGGTTATGGCTTTAGCATCTCCAACATGTCGGTTCATATTCTACATCATTTTTCCACCGTTTTTATCAAACGGGGTTGCATGCATAAGGTGCATGATACAGCGGCATTTTTCAACGGTTTACGCGTTCAAATCATGCAAGCCGGGACTGTGCTCATTAGGAAGCTCCGGCATTTGTGGAAGCGGAAACCCCTGCGGAGGATCGGTCACACGAAGCTGTCCGCCATTTCGGCTTGGGGTTTGTCCATCGAATATTTCCGCAATGCGGGTCTGATCCAAGCGGAAGTTGAACTGGGCATTGTGAAAGCCGAGATCTACATACTTCCGGCATTCCGGATATTTGTTAATATCGTAATTGGGTATGGGGAACAGCTTGCCCCACTGAACGCCTAACGTCTCCAGCGCTTTTGCGAATGCATTCTGGTGCGCATTATCGCGAACGATGAGAAAAGCCAACGTTTCCCGGAACGCTTTATTGGTGCTCATTTCATAAATTCGCGATTTCTGAAGAACCCCCGTGGATTCCAACACCACGTTATCCAGCAGGTTGCTTACGAGGTTACCGTGATCATATACATAGTTCCCCAGCCAAGGATTGCCTGCAGCATCCACAGGCAGCGAGCTTTGGGCCCCCATAATGTAATGATGAGGATTGGCATGTTTAATCGCTTCGTCCAGCGGAGCGCCGTCAACGCCTGCATTGCCTGCACCCTCGGCACCTGCCCCGGTCAACAATTGATTGATCGTTTGTTGAACCAGTTCGACATGGCTTAGTTCCTCGAGAAAGATGCCGCGGATCAAATCCCGGAACTGCGTTGCTTTGCCCCGGAAATTGCTGCTTTGGAAGAAAAATTGCATCATGGTACGCATTTCCCCGAATTGCCCGCCAAGCGTTTCTTGCAGCACTTTCGCCGCTGCCGGATCAGGCTTGTCCGGGACAATCATGTTAATGAGATCTTCACGATAAAAAAACATGCTTTTCCTCCATTCAAGTGAATTACCGCTTTAGCTTCCGGCTGCATTTGTGATTTTATGTGAAATGGAGCCTAACCAATGTTTGGTTGTACATGCATAGATCTCTTGATCATGGAAAGCATAAACCCGTAAAAATCGAGGAGGGATTATAAGATGGGTATTTTGAGCGGCAATCCGAAAAATGAACCGATGCATTACGGGGAGATTTTCAGCATATGGCAATGTTCCGTGGCAGCCAAGGGAGCGGTATCCTGTTATCAGGCCTATCTGAATCATGCCGGTGATCAGGATTTGAAAAAGATTTTGGATACTTTATTGGATCAAGCAAAACTGGAGATCAAAGAATGTGACACCTTGCTGACCGAAAACGGAATTACTCCTGCTCCCGTTTTGCCGGAAAGGCCCCCTGTGAAATGGGAAGATATTCCGGTTGGAGCGAGATTCACGGATCCTGAAATAGCGGCAAAGATTGCAGCCGATAACGCATTAGGGTTGGTTGCAGCCAGCCAAGGCATGGGTCAATCCATCCGAGAGGACATCGGGGCATTGTTCGCCAAATATCATGTCACTAAAACGGCATTGGGCGTAAAGATTCTGCAAATGAATAAAGAAAAAGGGTGGCTTGTGCCACCACCTCTTCAAGTTAAACGACCTGATTCTGATGAAAAATAGGTTTCAATTCATGCTTCTCCAGCAGGATTTCGGTGGAACCGATGATATTCCGAAAGGCATTGTTTAAATGTCAGGAATAGGGGCCATACTTGTATGGACCCTCCCCCACAAGCATGGGCGATGAAGGCTCTACCGGCATGAAGCCAGTAGAGCCTTTTAGTTTGGTCACGACATCCAGGTCGGATTCCCTGCATATTGAAATCAACTCTTCAATAAAGCTGCGGCAGCTTGTCTAGCGTGATCGCATAGTCGCAGTGATACGCGCTGCGCAGCTCTTCATTGGTCGTGAACTTTTCCGTTCTGGCAAAATCCTGAGACCAAGTCATAAACCACAGCCACGGAATACGCGAGGCGGATAAGTCTCTGATACTCGGAATCGGACCGATCTCTCCGATCGCGGCAAGTTTTGGGGTTGGTGTAATGCCAACCAGTTCCTCGTATTCCTTGCGCAAATCGGTATGTTGGTGAGCCGGGGGATACATATCTCTCGAAATGATGTCAACCACGTCATCTCCAACATAACCTTCGGCCAACGGTGAGTTCCACACCCAAATCAAATTCGTCAGCGCATGATGATTCGTATACCTTTCATACATGATCCGGTATAACTGTTTCGCAATGGTTGGACCTTGGCTCCCCCACCAGAACCAGGTTCCTTCCGATTCATGAAAGGGTCTCCACAAGATCGGAATGCGTTTGTCGCAAAATTCCCGCAGAATTTCGGCCATGTGGTCCATATCGGACAGCAAGGCTTTGTATTCCGGCGTCCCTTCCACGATCGCTTTCTTCACGTTAAAGTCCGTATGTTCCGTATAGAAGCTTTTATCCCGCCCGCGAAGTGGAGAAAACCAATGCCATGTGAACGTAAGCAAGCCTTTGTTATTCTGCACCCATTCCCAAGCTTTTTGCAGCGTATCCTGATTTTCGGAAACTTCCAGCAAACAGTCTTCGCCACTGTCTTCATAATTGATGTTCGGAGAATAACCCAGAAGTTCGAATCCGCATAGCGCTGGCAGCTTTCCCGTTACTTGATGGATATAGTCCAATTCCTCTTGCGCCATCGTTTGTGTGTGCTGTCCAGTAATGATGCCTTTCCCCTGAATCTCGCTGAAATAGTTCAGTACGGACCGTACTTCATCCGAAGCTTTAGGATTGCAAGGTATCGATTTCATATTGTCCTGCCTTTCTGTCGATCATATATCGAGTGCTTATTGACCACTCCACAGCTTAACGCGGTCTTTGACGTATTGGCCAAAAGCCTCTTCCATTTCTTCTACACCTGCTTTGTCCAGCTCCGCCATGTACTCGTCCCAGACTTTATCGAAGTTTTCCGGTTTGGCCATAACGGCTTCCGGAATTCGTTTCCATGTGATATCCTTCATTTTGGCCATAAGAATGGTCGCCTTGCTATCGCTTGGCAGAGCAATATTGTACACTGCGCCGGCTTTTCTTTCAGGAAACTCTTCTTCTTTCGGGAAAAGATCTCTCCAGTGCTCGACGTTGTACGCAGCCAAGGCTTCTTTTTCGGGTGCGCTGTACGTAGCAGTCAGGAGATCACTGTTGGTTTTCGTAAAGTAATTTCCAGTAGAATCCTTGATTCCGTCGCCATAATGAACCGAAAGGTTCCAATACAGGCCGAGGCCCGATTCCTTCATGTAAGCACTGCCTTCTTGATCCATCTTTTCTTGCACGTCTTGCGGTACGACTCTTTTTCCATCCTGAACGATGTAATCTTGTCCTTCGATCCCCCAGTTCATAAGGATCTGTCCCTCTTCCGAAGCAAGATAGTCGAGAAATTTTATGGCGGCTACGGGATCCTTGCATTCGCTGGAAATCGCTATGCCGTATCCTCCGTCAAAACCGGCTGACCAAAAGTTGGTATCCTTATACTCCTTGGACAACGTTACCGGATAATGGCCGTAGGTTTGATCGAATTTACCGGCAGCCTTCAGAGCCTGCTGCGCATCGCCATAGTCCCATGCGGGGTCGATCAGTCCAAGCACCCGCCCGGACGAAACTTTGGATTTGAACTGGTCCGTCTTTTGAACAAAGCTTTCTTTATCCAGCAAACCTATATCGTTCATGTGGTTCAGCCAACGGAAATATTCCCGTTCCTCCGGACGGCGGAAATGGTAGGTGACATCGAATGTTTCCTGATCCACATAGTACTCGCCGTCATCTGGCGCGCCTGTCGTGAAGAATCCCATGTTCGTTACTTGATACATATGCCAATCGTCCGCGTTAATGGTCAATCCGATATTTTTATTGCCGTTTTCATCGGTTGGATGTTTGGCCAAATAGTCCGTAATCACCTTTTCGTAGTCCTTCACCGTACGAATTTCGGGATAGCCTGCTTCTTTGACGACGCGATGCTGAAGCTGGAAGCCGCCGTCGGCTTTGAATTTTCGCTCATCGACCGCAGACCAGGTCGGAATGGCATAAATGGCCTGATCTTCCAAACTGTATTTGGCGCGAACAAGCTTGTCGCCCAGCATTTTTTTAATATTAGGAGCATGCTCCTCAATCAGGTCCGTCAGGTCGAGGACTGCACCGACATCCACCAGCTTGCCGAGGTCCGCTTTGGCGGCAATGAGATCAGGAACTTCACCGGTGGCAGCCATGATGGATACCTTTTGCACAGGGTCACCTACCGCGAATTCGGCATCCAGCACGACGCCGGTTTTCTCCGTGATGACCTTGCCTATACGGTCCTGCATATTATTCCAGTTCGGACTTCCGTCCTCGGAAAAATAAGTAAGGGTAATTGGACCCGTGCCGTTTCCGCCCTTGGCGGATTCCCCATCCCCACTTCCTGAACAGGCCGCGAGCTGACTAAGCAAAAGACCAGCCGCCAGCAGTGAAACCGCTGTTTTTCGGGTACGCTTTTTCATAAAAACAAACACTCCCCATTTTAAATTAAACGAAGTTATACAGGTCAACAGGATACCGCGATGATCCAAGGGCATGTTCCTGCTCGCCCGATCAGCTCTTGACGGCACCCAGCGTCATGCCTTTCACGAAGTACTTCTGCAAGAAAGGATAAACGATGAGAATCGGAACCGTAGCTATGATGGTAATCGCCATTTTGACGGAGTCCGGAGATACTTGGGTTACCAGTTGAGACATGTTCTCCCCGCGGACGTCGTTAGCGTTGGTCGTCGTGCTCTGAAGCACTTTCATCAGCTCATACTGCAGCGTCGTCAGAGAGTCATTGGAACCATTATAAAGGTACGTATCGAACCATGAATTCCATTGTCCCACAGCGAGGAACAACGCCACCGTTGCGAGAGCAGGCTTGGTAAGCGGGAGAATGACACGCCAGTAAATGGTGAAATCGTTCGCCCCGTCAAGCTTGGCTGATTCTTGCAGAGCATAAGGAATGCCGTCGATGAACGAACGGATGATAAAGATGTTGAAGGCGCTTACGAGTCCAGGCAAAATATAAACAGCGAACGTATTGATCAGATCCAGGTTTTTGATCAGAATAAAGCCCGGAATCAAGCCGCCGGATACATACATTGTGATCGCCAGAAATACGGATACAAAACGCCGTCCCTGAAATTCCTTGCGCGCCAGTGTATAAGCAACCATCGATCCGCTGACAAGACCTGCCAGCGTACCTATGACCGTTCGAAGCACCGAGATTTTAAATCCGGTGATCAACCCGTCGTAACTAAAGATGAGCTTATAATTTTCCAGAGTGAATTGTCTAGGGAAAATCGATATCCCACCCCGAACGGTATCTACGGAATCGTTAAAGGAAATAGCGAGCACGTTGAGAAACGGATATAGCGTGGCGATTGTAACGATTCCAATAAACACGTAGACAAAGGTATCAAAAATCCAGTCTTGGGGGGATTTGGCGGCAATCTTCGGTCGTTTGGGTTTGATGGAAGATGCTGTCGGCCCGGATGCGTCCATGTCTGTTCCTCCTCCTTACATAATGCTTTCGTTAGCGAATTTTTTGAAGATCCCATTCACGACGAACAGCAAAATCACGCTGATGACCGAATTGAAAATACTGATTGCGGTACCGAAAGAATATCTCCCCATGGATAAACCGTAATTCAAAGCATACAAATCCAATACTTCGGAATAGTCGCTGACCATATGGTTGCCGAGCAGGAACTGCTTTTCAAATCCGATACTCACAAGATGGCCGATCGACATAATAAAAAGCACGATGATCGTTGGCCTGATGCCCGGGAGCGTGATATGCCATATTTGTCTCAGACGGCTGGCACCGTCGACTTTCGCCGCCTCATACAGCTCAGGCCCGATTCCGGAAATGGCCGCCAAATAGATAATGGCATTCCAGCCTGTCTCCTTCCAAACGTCGGCTCCGGTCACGATTCCCCAAAACAGCTCTCCCTTCGCCATAAACTGAATCGGCTGGTCAATCAAATGCAGTCCAAGGAGCAAATCGTTGACCGCGCCACCGTCGGTCGACAGCATTTTGATGACGATGCCTGCGGCGACGACCCAAGACACGAAGTGAGGCAGGTAAGATACGGTCTGCACAAAACGTTTCATCACCTGAGCACGTACCTCGTTTAGAAGCACTGCGAACAATACGGGAAACACGAAACCGGCCACAAGCCCCATCAAGCTCATGGCAAGCGTGTTCCTTAACACCAGGTAGAAGTGCTCGTCTTGGAACAACGCTTGGAAATGTTCAAATCCGACCCATTTCTGATCGAAAAATCCTTTGCCGGGTCTGTAGTTTTGAAATGCCATCGTCCAGCCCCACAGGGGCAAGTACTGAAATATGAACACCCAAATTACAAACGGAAATGACATCAAATAGAGATACTTCTGGTTCTTAAACACTTTCCACTTTTGCGAATGCTTGTGTTTCCGTGTGCGGATGCTTTTCTTTTCTGTTATCGCTTTCATTTCATCCCCCCCTTTCCTCTCTCATCATAAAACAATGATGATCATGGCGACATATCGGAGATTTATTATGAATTCATTCAAAAATCTTCGATCCTTTCAGAAAATTCAATCTTGTTTTCAATCGTTGTAAAATGAAATCCCCTGCGGTTAAAGAAGATTGCAGGGGACCCGATCCTTAAAATTTGAAATTCAACCATTGCAGATTAACGCTGAGCTATGCCCTTTCTTGCCGAGTAGCGCTTAATTTGAACCATACGCTATTAAAATCACCCGCAAGAGGCGGGATAATCAAGCCTGCTTGCATCAAGCGATCTCCGCCGTATGTTCCAACGTCCCCATCCGCCCCTTGAACGGTATAAACAAGCGAATGATCCAATCCCTTGAGCTGCAGCATATCCGTTGCAGGATTGGGCTTGGCCAGTACGCGAAAGAAAAATACGATCGCTTCGGATCGATCTTCCGACACGAACATCCAGGATGTTTCATTCCCTGTAAATGGACTGCGAAGCCGATACAGATTGCCTTGTTGAACGAGAGACCGGAGTTCCTTGTACATCGCGATCTGTTCTTTTGCCTGAGATTGTTCAGCATCGCTAAATTTCGTCAAATCAAGCTCATAGCCAAAATTCCCCGACATCGCAACGTCACCCCTGAATTTGAGCGAAGTTTCGCGGTGCACTTGATGATTCGGCACAGCGGACACATGAGCTCCGATCGTGCTTACCGGATACACCAGACTGGTGCCATACTGGATTTTCAGTCGTTCCACGGCGTCCGTATTGTCACTTGTCCAGGTTTGGGGCATGTAATATAACATCCCTGGATCAAACCGGCCGCCACCGCTGGAACAGCTTTCAAACAGAATTTCGGGAAAGGCTGTAGTCAGCTTGTCCAACAGTTCATAGAGACCCAGCACGTAACGATGCGCTATCTCCTGCTGATGCTCCGGCAAAGCCGCTGCAGAGCAAATTTCGGTCAATGCGCGATTCATGTCCCATTTCACGTAAGAAACGGGCACGCCGGTGAAGATGTCAGCCAGTGCGTCATACAAATAATCCCGGACTTCCGGCCGCGAAAGATCCAACACCAGCTGCCACCGTGCTTCCGTCCGACGACGGCCCGCAACGTGCAGGCACCAGTCCGGATGCTTGCGGTACAGGTCGCTGTCCGGCGAAATCATTTCCGGCTCAAACCACAGCCCGAACTGCAATCCGTGACGTTCAATGCGCTCCGCCAAATCGCGCAGGCCATTCGGAAGCTTTCGGCGATCTTCGACCCAATCCCCAAGGGAGCTGTTGTCGCTGTCCCGCTTGCCGAACCAGCCGTCATCAAGCACCAATAGCTCAATGCCTAGCTCAGATCCTGTTTTGGCAATCGCTTCAATCTTTTCGGCAGTAAAATTAAAATACGTCGCCTCCCAGTTATTTACGAGAATGGGGCGTTCTTTGTCCCGGTGCACCCCACGGCATAAGCGATTCCGATAAAGTCGATGATAGATTCTGGACATGCCTCCAAGTCCTTCGTTGGAATAAACAAGCACTGCCTCGGGGGTTTGAAAGGATTCCCCAGGATGAAGCACCCAGGAAAAATCGAATGGATTCAGTCCAATGCCCAACCGGACGATTCCAAAAGCATCGACTTCCGCTTCAGCGTGAAAATTGCCGCTGTACACCAGATTTGCCGCAAACACCTCGCCATGATCCTCGTCTGTGCCCGGACTGACTACAGCCGCGAACGGATTGTGCTGGTGGCTGCTCATTCCCCGACGACTGCCGAGGCTGGTCCCTCCAGGACCAAGCGGCCTGCGTTGAATATGCGCCTCCCGTGCCCAATGACCAGCAAGGTACACCAAATCATAATGGCTCTTCCCGTACAAATCCACACTTGCACTTAGCGCGCGCAGCAGTTTAAGCGTTCCTTGACCATTATTCTTAAAATGGACTGATCTGGTAATGGCTCCATCGCCGAAAATGCTATATCGCAGACAAACAGTCATGCCTGTGTACGCATCCTCCAGTTCCAGTTCCAACGTATCGGCTTCATGATCCGATTCCGTATAAACATACGGCAAACCTTCAAGAGGGGGTTTGCCAACAGTGGTCGTATACCCTTTGTAGCGAAGCTCTGTAATCCGGCTCCCGTCTTCAAGCTGAACTTGATATGCAGGCGACCGGAAATCGCCTGTTCCGTATTGCGGATATTCTTGGGGCATGGAATCCAGGGCAGGCTTCTCCAAACCCGGGACTAGATTTTCCAAGTTTCCATCATGGGACAACGGTTGTCCCCAATATACCAGTAAAGGAAAGCCTTCTACGATTTGAACAACATAGCTGGTCACCCGGGATTGCAGATGAAATATTTGCCGTAACTCGTCAACGTATACTGCCACTACATCATTCACTCCTGTTCATCTAGATTTATGTTTAAGTTCCTGCAACCATAAACGAATTAAACGATCTGTCGTTCCAGAGCTAAGGATTGCCGTACAATCCTTCGGGAAGTTCGTCCAGGGTAATCACGGCGTCGTGATCATACACCTTTTTCAAATGGGCCTTCGTATTCGTTTTGCCGTCTCGAATATATTCACCGGTCCAGGTATTGAAAAAGCTCCAATATGCGCCATAAGTCCGCAGCAAATCCGGATCCGGGATCGGCCCGTTTTCGGCCAGCGCGACAAGCTTCCTATGGTTGGACAGAAACAAAAGTTCATCATACTTGGCAATGTTCGGGCTGTAGTCACCTGACGGGTTGTAAACGTCAACGCTTACAATGTCGACCACATCATCTCCGGGGTACCATTCCTCCTTAACGGAGTTCCAAACCCAGATGAGATTGTTCAAATGATGGTGATCGGTCAAACGCTCATACATGAGCCTATATAGCTTTTTGGCAGGTTCGGGGCCTTTGGCTCCCCACCAAAACCAGCCGCCCTCCGCTTCGTGCAGCGGTCTCCAAAGTACGGGAACGTTATGCTCCTGCAATCGCTTCAATTGAACGGCAATGGCATCGATGTCCCGAATTAAAAGCTTGTAGTCTTCCGATTGCGGATGGCTAAGGGCATATTCTACATCGAAGGTCGTGAACTCGGTATTAAAACCTCGCCACCATTCGTGCCCGGGTTCATTGCCTCCGATCCCTTTCGGCGCATTCCAATGCCAACTCAGTGATACGATGCCTCCACGTTTATGCCACTCCATCATCTCCTCAACCTCATTCGAGGTGGCTCCGTTTTCGACACGGGATGGAGAATAGTCCATCAAATCACCGGAAACAAGCGCAGGGTACTTGCCCGTCTGCCGATTGACCCACTCCGCATCCTCCAGCGTTTGCTGTCCCGAAATGATCTTCTTTCCATACTGGCTGACCATGAAATCGAAGAGTGCTCTGGTTTGCGGCATCGCTTCGGAGTTGCTTAAGGCGTCGATCTGTACCTTGCTTTTGATTGCGGGGGAATGTATACGTTCAAGCTTTATATACTCGATACCATAGTAACCCCAGCCTCGAAAAATGTTGATGGAGTTGCTGCCGGCGTTAAGAAGCACTTTCGTCATCTTTTTTTCAGCCCGGACCGTTCCCGCTTTTGGAGCATCGAGCGTCAATTCACCAGCCCCTGAACCATTAACTTGAATAGACGTGGCCTTATCTCCATTGCCTTCAGGAATGTAGTATCCCAAGCTTAACTCATAAAGCCCGCCTTCCGGCACGTTAACGCTGAATGCAGCGCTTCCGTTCTTCACCGCAGCATCCGGATCCTCCTCGAAAAAAAATGAAAGATAGCCTTCGCCATCGTATGACTTGTCTTCTGCTTTGGCGATGGTCCCATACCGCTTCTTGATGCAGTACCCTTCTATGGAAGCATCTTCAAAGGTTACTTTCAGCACCTGGGTTGGATGGGGAAGCACCGCTTCAGCCCGATCAACGACAAATCCTGGTACCGTTATGGCTGCGTCCGCCCTGCAGCAGGCAAAACCCGACATGACGATGCATGAAAAGAGTATGGCTGGTCCTGTTATCGCTTTCATTTTGTGAATTTCCCTCCTTTCGTTTCAACTATATTGGTAAAGGGGACTTGCGGACATATCACAAATTTCAAATCATTTCATACGGATATTCACTGTTTTTTCAGAAAAACAGTTCGGTTTTCATTTAGAAATCAAAAAACTCCCCTACAATGTCGTTTACTGACTTTGCAGAGGAGTGATGCTGCAGATCATTCTTTTTTCTGATAAAAGGAAGGAGACTTCCCTTCCAGCTTCTTGAATTTCGTGTGGAAATAATTCACGTTGGAGTACCCTACCTTTTCAGCGACTTCGTACACCTTCATGTCCTGTGCCAGCATTTCTTTCGCTTTTTGGATCCGGATCCGATCAAGGTATGCGTTAAAATATTCCCCCGTGTAACTTTTGAAGAGCTGGCCCAGATAGGAACTGCTGTAATTGAACAACACGGCGAGCATTTCCAGTCTTAGATTATCCCCATAGTGCCGATCTATATAATCAAGCAATCGCTTCATCTCGTTGTCTTTGCTGTTATAATCGGAGCAGCGTGCCAGCTTTTCCATCACTACAGAAACGTGGCCGACGAGCTCCCGGATATAACGGGAATTATATATTTCGGCTAGAAATCGCGCCGGTTCTCCTGGATAACCTGATAAAGACCAAATACGGGGATGAATTTTTCGAACCGTTTCATTGGCGAGGTAAAAGAAATGGTCGCGAATGTCCTTTTCCTGCGCGTGATGAACCACCTGCTGCAATGCTATTTCATCCAGAAAGGAGGAGATCGTTTCCGCATGACCAACATCTACCAAATAATGCAGCCTGAACGCCTCTTCCTCCTTGCTCGATCGAGATAAAGCTGGAGATGGGACGGTTTCTTTTTGATAGCTTTCCGGCGTTTCTTCAGTCAGAAGCCTCCCCTTATCGTAAAAAAAACTACGCTCCAACAGGGAGCGGGCCGTTCGAAAAGAATGAAGGATCTCATCCAACGATCGAACGGGTTGTCCAACCGCAACATCCATTTCAAAGCGAAGCTCTCCCGACAAGAGTTGGAGATTCTTATGCAGCTCTGTCCAACCATAGTCCCCGACAGGCGGGTCCCCGAGCAATAGGACGATATACGGAGCAAAATATAAAACGATTCCTTGACGCTCGAAAGTATACGTTCTGCTCAATACATCCTTGAAGCTATGAATCCGCTCGCTTTCTTCCGGGTGCGAACCCGGGAAGCCGATTAGAAGGATTTGATATTTGGTCCACTTTGCCTGAAATGAGCCAGACCATTCCTTTAATAAGGAATCTTCTGAATCGTGTCTGCCGGACAGTAAAGAATAAAGGATCCATTCTGGCGAATTGGTCTTTTGTACCATGCTTTTTTCCTGCTTTTTTGCAGAAAGCTGGCCATGAATCTTTTGAAGCAATGCTGACAGCTCTTCCTTGTTTACAGGTTTAAGCAGGTATGCTTCAACGCCGAATTGAAGGGCTTGGCGCGCATACTCAAAATCCGCATAACCACTGAGTATAATGACGTGAATGTGCCAGCCGCGGAGGCGGATCTCCTGAAGGAGTTCCAGCCCGTCCATGCCGGGCATGCGGATATCGACTAACAAAACATCCGGAATCTTTTCTTCAAACATGCGGAGCGCCTCATTCCCGCCAGCTGCCGTCCCCATGACTTCGAACCCGAGGTCTTTCCACGGTATTAACGTTTGCAATCCAAGACGCAGCTTCGGCTCATCATCAACGATTGTCACTGAAAACAACAGGTTCCACTCCCTTCTTCGGTATGCAAAATGTAATGCAGGTTCCTCGGCCCTCTTCGCTTTCGATGGAAAGCCTTGCACCTTGACCATAGGTAAGCTGCAGTCGATCGTTCACGTTGCGAAGGCCAATACGATTTCCAGGTTCCTCGGAGTCCATTAACCTCATCGTTAAATCCTTCATTTTCTTTGGAGGAATACCCGCACCATCATCCTGGATCTCGACGAATAACTCTCCGTGATCGTTCAGCCTGGTCCGAACGGTGATCAGTGTCGGTTCCTCTTTGCGATCTAACCCATGAAGAATCGAATTTTCAACCAAAGGTTGGATGATCAGCGGCGGAATCTCGATGCCTTCGGTTGCCGGATCGATATCCATTTTGTATTGCAGCCGATCCTCAAATCGGAATTTATGAAGTTCCAAGTAGCAGCGGACCATATTCAACTCTTCCGATAGCGGAATTTGGCGGCTCCCCACCTCCAGGCTGTTGCGAATCAAAATGCTAAGCTGCCATACGGCTTGGGCCAAGTCCTCTTCCCCTCGAAGGTGCGCTTCCATCCTAATCGACTCAAGGGTGTTGAACAGAAAGTGGGGATTCACCTGACTTGCTAACATTTTGAATTTGATGTCGTTTTGTTTTTGCAGAAGTAACTGTTTCTGCTGGTTACTCTCTTCCACTTCGAACATCAGCTGGCTTATTCGATGAACAAGGGCATTAAATTGTCTGGAAAGTTGTCCGATCTCATCCTTTCCGTCCAGGTCGAGATAAGAATCCCAAGACAATGTACCTACTTGGGACATATGTTTGCTAAGCCGGAGCAGCCTACCCGTAATTAATGATGCCGATGCATAAACGAGCAGGACGGCAATGACCAAACATCCGCCTACAACGAATGCAGATATACGGATGACAGCGTTTGCATCATGAACAATATCGGATATCGTAAAAATCGAAATGATCCGCAGCCCGTTCCAGCTATTCTGCGGGTTCAGGTTGGCAATAACCACCTTGGAATTTTTACCGTTCATGACCGCATCGAAACTGCCTTCGCTTTGCCATAACATATTGCTCTCCGCATGTACTGCCGAAAGGTTTTTGCCATAAAGATCCGGCCGGTTGGCTGCTACGATGTTATTGCTGTCATCGACGATCATGGTAGCAAACGACTCTTGGGAAAGAATCGAGTTCAGCAAATCAGAATTGACGTTGATCACCAGAACGCTTTCATTTTTCAAATCATCCAGATTAATTTTCCGAACCAGACTTAGGTAATGCTTCTGATCCCTCTCATCCTGAATATAACCCCAACCTGCCAGTCCTTTTTTATTCAGGGCAGACACATACCACGCTTCCTTCGTCGTTTGTTCATCTGGCTGCATAAATTCCCAGTTATTCAGCATCGTTGGGTTCGACGCATACAACCGAATTGCTTTTATTTCTTTATAGAGCCGCACATAATCCCGGATATCCGTATATTGGCGATAGGTTTGGATGACTTCGTTGTAGCTGTCATAACTGCGGCTTGCTATGGATTTCATGCGGTTATCGTTAGAGAGCTGATAGGAAATATCCAGCGCTACATTAATAACCTCCGCAGTCCTTTTCTGAACGCGCTCCACGTTATCGCTGGCCTGTTCGAAGGCATTCGAGACCATGACTTCGCGCAGCTTGTTCGTTAAGTAAATACCGCTTATTAAAAGCGGGAGCACGGCCACAGTGATAAAGATCAGGGAGAGCTTTCTTTTCAGCCTGATATCGTTGATGATTTGGATCAAACGCATCGCACAGTCCTCTTTCCTTCCATTCGTTCAGTCCTCATGAGAGTAATCACGTTGTCATAGATTGGTTTCTCCGTGGTTCCTTTTAACACCAAACAATGTACTCTACTCATTTGGGTTAGTCAATGAAATGTTAAAGTAGGATTCATGTTATCATTGAATATCAAAACGCTCAACATGATCTTTTCTGATGCTCCTGATTTCAAATGAACGAAAAGACTGCCGGTCAATGCCGGCAGCCTCGTTTATTAATCATTGGATTTTACTTTTTCGCACCCGTCCGTTAGCTCATCCCTCGTACTCAAAAGGCTCATCACTAGAATAAATATCATGGAAAAATCCCTTATACGGTATATCGTCTTCCAGACATTTGATGAGATACGACAGTTCCTCGTCACACTTCGGTTCCTCGCCGCTACGCTGCACTTCCTCAAATTCGTCTAGAATATTTTCCAGGAGGGTGACTTGAATAAATAAGGGCAGCTTCTCTAACATCGAATCATCGATTGCGGTCTCGGATCGGTATCCCGCGAGGACGGTTTCAAAATAATCGTCCATAAACTGTTTACGTTTAGTCGCGTCTGGTTCAAATTGTATCCAGCCTACTCCATGGGTCCAGAGATCAGCCAGATCGTACATATACCAGCCGAAACATGAATTATCGAAATCATATACGGTGATTTGCCCGGTATCAAAATCGATCGAATAATTCCCGTCATTAAAATCAAAATGGATCATACCAAAAGTCTCCCGGTTCGTATCCAATTCATTTAAAGAGGCAAGGAGTTCAACCATCTTTTCCTTCAACAGAGTGAAGGATTCGGGTACTCGTTTATCGATATACGCGGCATTGTATTTGTCAAAAAAATGATGCCGGCGATGGACCGGAGCATACCCTTTCGATATGTGGTGCAGTTTTCCCAGGACTTTACCGCAATTATAGTAGTATTCGGTAATCGGGGCTCCTTCACGGTACTGATAATGATTCTCCACGAGCATTTTACCTTTGGCCTTCATGAACAGGCAAATAAAAAAGGTATGGTCATCATAAGTGACCTCTTCCAGTAAATTCCCCTTCTTGGAGCTGACTACATTCGAGACACTGCCTCCATGCTCGAATAAATACCTGATATACTCCACTTCTCCCAGAAAATCTTCCCGGCTCCGGTCCGGCAAGAAAGCGATTCGAAGTATTCGAGGGTCGAAACCCTCTTTCTCACAGGTATAAACAACATTCCGCCCTCCTTGATGCCCCGGAATAAGCAGGAATTCATAACCTTCCAGTCCGAACAACTGGGATCCTAAAGCAAGCAAATGCTCACCACAATTTTGAACGACCTCGTTATAATTTATACGATCTCCTCCAGTCTACAATCTTGCCAACGACTTCCTACATTGAAATGCTGCAGAAAAAAACTGAACATGTGAAAATCCTTCTGCGGCCTTAAATGATACCTTGTTTAACATTGAAATCCGCTCCTTTTCGTTTCATGGGTATATTTTACCGAATAATTCCAACGGTTTCTAGGCATAGTTTTTTTACGATAAAATTGATGTTGCAATATGGTTTGGAAGATGGCACGCTTTTTTATACGTCAAAGGAAGGATGGTAGAATCTTGTTCGATGAGAGGAACTAAGGAGCGGCTTTGTTTGTTCTATTATGAATTTTTCATATGTTGAAATTTTGATGGTTATCGACCTGAAAAACCCTTGTTCCATCGACTTTTGGAACAAGGGTTTCGTTCGTTTGTACGTTTGTATTGCGGGCTCCATCTTTACGTTTCTATCTCAACCCTGGCAATCGCCCATTTCATTGCCGCCCAACTAAGACGCTGCCGTGACCCCGCCAACGGATTGCTGCTCCTCTCGCATACGAAGCCGTTTGTGCGCTGCCCACAAAAACGGAACGCCGCATACCGCGGTCACCGCGATGGGGATAAATACGAGCAAAGGGTGCTCTGCTCCGAACGTATCCAACAAAACACCTCCGAAAATCGGGGCACTGACGTTGCCCAAGTTGTTAAAACCGATCATGCCAAAATACGTGCCGCGCAGCTCCGGCTTCGCAATCCGGTCGACCAGAACGTCCATAAGTGTAAACATCAGCACTTCGCCTACCGTAAAGATGATTACCGCAAGCACGAGCATCCACGGACTTTGCGCCAGGCCGAACATCAGCAAGCTGACGGACACCATGGCATTCCCGACGATCAGCGGTACGACAGGGGGAAATTTGCTTGCAACGCGCACGACCGGAAATTGCACGGCAAGCACAACGACGGCATTGAGCGAGAGCATGTATCCAAACCATTTCGCACCGTCGTGCATATGGGGATTCAATGACATGAACTGCGGCAATGTGGAACTGAAGTGTCCGTACCCCAGCACGCAGAAGATCGAACCGATCAATATATACATAAAAATCGGGTCCTTCCCCGTCGTGCGAAATGCCTCACGGATGCGGATCGGCTCTGTATGCGCTGCGGCTTGTCCGTCGGATGGCAATGGATGAATCATAAACTGCACGATCAACAAAGCTCCGTAGGCCACATATACGCCTCCAGCCACGAGAAAGGACAGATTCGAATCCGACAAACCAAGATACAGCCCAAGCAGCGGCCCAAAAACCACCCCAAGATTGATAGCTGCATATCTCAGATTAAAAACCAGCAATTTGTTGGAAGCGGATGTGATATCGGATAATAACGCCCTCGACGTGGGCTCGAAAGTGGCTCTGCATATGCCGTTCAATGCATTCATGACAAAAAACATCCAGATTCTGTCGGCCACCGCAAAGCCGATGAATACGATGGCCCAACCAAACACGGATATGAACAGCACTTTTTTTCGGCCGATCCGGTCTGATACATAACCGCCATAAAAGCTTGCAAATACGCCGACGAGTGCGCTGACCGCCACGATCACGCCCGTCTGCGACGGCGACGCTCCCATCGTCTGCGTCAGGTAGATCGACAAAAACGGTATGCTCATCGACGTTGCCATCCGTCCGAAAATCGTGCCTACAATGATGGTCCACGCAAGCGGATGAATCTGTTTCAACTGCGAATTCATGCTGCTGCCTCCTTGCTGCCTTACAATATTCTATGCCTATGTAAACATATGTTCTCCATTATACGACGGAGGCCTGTTTTTGGAAATTAATATTTTTGATCATTCGTCCTTGAATGTTGTAAATAAAGGAACGATCCGTTGATGAGAAATCGCCAGAAGTAGTCTTGTTAATTATTGTGAATTTTTCATATAATGAAATTTTAATTTAAATTGCCTATCATTCTATCTCATTCTTTTGTTCTTTTCACAAAAAAAGTCGCCCAGGGGCGACTCCGATCCGATCTGAACGGGTTTGTGCTTTCGCAACTTCCAAATCTCATGCACGGCCTGCGCAAAGCACCACCATGCAATTAATATCGTATATCACTCACGTCACGAAGTACTGGCTTGGATTTCCGAGCTCGGGATGGAACTTCTCGCGAAAGCGGCCCCCCGTATACGCTCCGATCACCTTGCGCCAGAATGCCTGGGCAATGACATTCGACCGAACCTGCGTCACCTTCCAGCGCCCCGAAAAACGATTGAACAATTCATGGGCAGCCCATGTTCCCACGCCGCTGCGCCGATATTTCTGCATGACGAAAAACTCGGTCAGATAATAGTCGTTTTCCTTGTTCCCCGGCTGTTTCTCTACAAGCGCAAACCCGGCCGGCACGCCGCCGCTGGTAATTAAAAAAGCAAACTTGCGGCCTTCCTCCGTCCAAAAGGATTCCAGGCCCGGATATTCTGGAAAAATGCCGTTCACGTCCACGTCAATATTCAAATATTTCGTAAAATCATACAAATAAAATTGCATCAAATGCCGAATCACCTGACTGCGTTCTTGGGGAACCAGCTCGATCTGCACCCTCATCCGGTCCACTCCTCTTTTCTATGGATATGCCTGCCGTTTATACTAATTACTTTACTGGTTTATAAGTCATGGGGCAAGAAAGCAATCTCTTTGCTCTCTGTTCGTTGAACAGGCTGTGACCAAGCAAAATATGGTACACTGGTGTTACTATGCCATGCGAATGCGATCGTTCGCAATGATAAACACATTTATGGAGGTGCCGAACATGACCAATGTGCAAAAAGAGATTGACCGACGCAAGCTGGATGAAAAACTGCCTTCCATGCCTTGGTTCGTTCAGCAATTCATTGACTATAAGCTGCCTGACCTGTCTCCTTCCACGTTATTGGAATACTTGCGGGATTACGACGCATTTTTCAGCTGGCTTCGCGCCGAAGGGCTGTCCCAAGCTGTGACGAACAAAGATGTTCAACTCACCGAGCTGGAAGTGCTGCGAATGGAGTCCATCACGTCGTTTCGACTGTTTCTGGGCACCAAACGCGAAGGAGCGAACTCACGCATTACCGTTTCCCGCAAGCTCTCCTCCCTGCGCTCCCTGTTCCACTATTTGAGCCAAATTGCTGAAGATGAGGATTTCTACCCCCTGCTGAAACGAAACA
The DNA here is from genome assembly GCF_037969725.1 of Paenibacillus sp. FSL W8-0426. Taxonomy (NCBI): domain Bacteria; kingdom Bacillati; phylum Bacillota; class Bacilli; order Caryophanales; family Paenibacillaceae; genus Paenibacillus; species Paenibacillus sp. FSL W8-0426. Next base: position 4,022,619 of record NZ_CP150203.1, read on the forward strand.
TTATGGCCAAAATCGAAATCAAGCGCACGCACAAACCCAAAGACACGGCAGCCAAGTTGAAGGGTAAAATTTTGGAAGAAGACGAATTGCTGGAGTTCATTGGTTATATTCTGGAGGGTTACGCTGTGGATATGCAAAAAAACAAGCAAGCCCTCTATGCCCATGAACTAAACAAAGAACGGGATGCCTGCATCGCCAGCCTTATCCTCAATTCCGGTCTTCGCGTGTCAGAGGTCGTCAACTTGAACGTCGACGATCTGGATCTGAACAACAAGATGCTGCATGTATACCGAAAAGGAAACAACGACGAAACGTTCAAAACCCCCGTTTATTTCAGGGAACAAGCGAGAGACGAGCTCGCCAACTATATGCAGCTGCGTCAGTCCCGCTACCGCACTCCGAAACGCGAAAAAGCGCTGTTCATCGCGCTTCGCAACGGGGAATCCGAAGGCAGCCGTATGACGAAAAGAGCCATTCAGGCCATGATCATCAAATATGCGAAGAAATTCGGCAAACCGTACCTGACCGTGCATAAATTGCGTCATTCCTTTGCGACAGACTATTATTTGCAAAATGATATCTATAAAACCAAGGAACAGCTGGGTCACGCTTCAACCGAGACCACTGAAATTTATGCCCATCTTACCGATAAAACGATGTCCGAAGCGATTGAGCGCCGATTGGAGGAAAACTAACTCTCCGTTTCGTCATCGTAAAAAACAAATGATAATCAAACCCCAAAAGCCGCCCCAATGGCGGCTTTTGAACGATCAGTGATGCACAGTGTCAACCCTTATCGAGAACTAGACAGCAGGACGTTAGCAACCTGTCCGGGCTCATGCACGGAATGCCAAGCGATTCCTTTGTTGTCAATCTCAATAACATGCTGGCCATCGAAATCCGCCTCGTTTTGTACCTCTTCCTTCGGGAACCACGAAACAACTCCGATGACCCTCTCCAGCTGCTGCACTAGGAGCAGGTCTTCGCCGCTCCTCGCCATCACCAGTTTAGGGTAAGGCGCTTGCTTGTGGCCTTCGATCAACACCCAATCATAATCCTTGAAATAATGGAGCATATCCTCCAATCTGGCCGCCCGCTTCTCAAGAATGGCCGTCCGTGTATCGGACATGACGGCCACAGCCCCTGCCCCCGCTTCGGCAAAACGATGCGAATCGGTGCCTTCCCGATCCATTTGAAAGTGGTCATGCCCATCATGTTTGATCACCGCGACCCTCAGTCCGCGGTTGGAAAATTCACGCGTAAGAGCTGCCGTAAGCGTGCTTTTGCCGGTGTTTTTGTACCCGACCACCTGCACTACTTTTGGCCCCGGTCCCGGAGTGTTGGCATAGCTGGTTATCGACATCCTGCCTCACCTGCCTTGAGGGAGTTTGATAATGCGGACCTTCTCCCCGGCCGCGATGCCCTTCCTTTCCGGCGGCACCACGATCAGGCAATCGCTGTCCTTGATCGTAATCATCACGCTGGATTCATCCACCCGCGATGGAGCCGGTGCAGCGTAAACGGTGCCCTCCCTAATCTGGATGCGTCCGCGGACAAAACGGGTAAAGTTGTTTACCTTCGTATACTCCGTATCCATAATCGCCGTCCACTCCTCCAAATAAGGGTGCGGATCGCTCTGCATCATCCGGATGGTAGGCCAAACAAACAGCGAGAAACCGACAAAACAGGCCCCTGGATTGCCTGACAAAGCAAACAACAGCTTTCCGTTCACCACCGCCGCCGTCGTTACGCTGCCCGGGCGCATCGTTACCTTGTTGAACAGCATGTCCACATCGCTTTCGCGCACGAGATCTCCCATAATATCGTAATCTCCTACGGAAACGCCACCTGTCGTGACCACGATATCGTTGTCGCGCACAGCCTCTTCCACCTTGGCGCGGGCAGCAGCAACGTCATCTGCGATCGAACCGTACATGACCGGTTCTCCCCCGGCCTCAACGACCAGGGAACGAAGCATGTAGCTGTTGCTGTTTCGAATCCGTCCAGGCTGCAAAGGCTCGTCCACGTCAAGCAGTTCGGTCCCCGTCGCAAAAATCGCGACCTTGGGTCGACGATAGACACGTACATGAGCCACGCCGAATGTCGCAAGGACCGACTGTTCCCCTGCCCGAATGGTCGTGCCTGACTCCAGCAGCAAGTCGCCTTCCTGAACCTCCAGCCCAATGGGCGTAATATTGGCGTTAGGCTGAATGCTTCGTTTCAAACCGATCCAATGCTGCCCATCCTGTTCCCTGCTCTCGGTCATCTCCAACATGACGACAGCGTCGGCTCCTTCGGGAACCTGTGCACCCGTCATGATTCTCGCAGCAGTGCCTTCCACAACAATCTGATCCGAAGTGTAACCACACGGTATTTCATCGATCACGCGCAGCCAGATCTGTTCATCGCTGGAAGCATGCAAGGTGTCGCCGCTTACAATGGCATAACCGTCCATGCCTGAACGGCGGAAAAACGGATACGGATGCGGTGCATGAACGGTTTCGGCCAACGTTCTCCCATGCGCGAGTTCAAGCCTGACCAGCTCGGTCGAGCCAGAGCTTGCACGCGCCGCAATCTTGGCCTGAGCATCGGGCACCTGAACGGCGGTCCGCATAAATTTGGAACTTTTCATGTCAGCATGAGGCATGTTTGATTTCATGTTCGTCGCTCCTTCTTGGAGAAAATCTCCCTATGTAAAAAAGTGTAGCCCGAAACAGGCAACGATGACAAGTGACAATGTCACGTCAAAGCATGTTCGCAATTCCTGATCTAAAAAAACAGCCAGCGTGCAAAAGGGAGACGACTCCTTTTACTCGCTGGCTGTTCAATTGGGGGCGGCTCAGCATCGCAAAAATCTATCGTCGCCTTTTGATTTTTCCTCCGCCAACCCTTGTTTTCGGTTTTTTGTATGAGCTTTTCGGTGAGTCAAACCATCCTCCGCTCTTGTTGCGTTCAACGGTGCCTGTGCTCGGTTCTTTTTTCCGGCTGAACAAACCGCCGCCTGAACCTACGCTCGTGTCCGTATCGCCCCCGCGTCTCGTAATGGAGCCTTTTCGCTCAACGGTAATCGGAGGCGCTGCTTTTTTATCGTTGCTGGTTGGCGTTCGGTAGGAACCGGCATTGGGCTTATACGTATCCTTGCTTGTATAGCCCCGGTATTTCCCCGAAGATCCGCTGCCCCCAAGAGCATCGAACAAATTGCCGAGCAGCGTGGCGGTCAGATAACCCTGCAAAAAGGAGGAATCGTAATTTTGACGGACATATTCCTTTGAATCGACCTCGATCAGCGTATCTTCCTTTTTGTTCGGGTCCTGCTGCAGGTGGTAATATTGGTCCGAATATACCAGGAACATCCGCTCGTCGTTTACCGCCGAGATCTGGTCCGGCTTGCGTTGATCGGACAGTTCTTCAGCCACTTCAGGCACGGTGCGGTCAGCAGCCCGATATACATAGGATGTTGAATTCCCGCTCCCGCTAACAGACTCGAGTGGATAGGTATCCTGAACGGAAGGTGCTCCGCACGCGGACAGCAAAGACATCAGAAGGCTGAGCACAAGCATTAATTTCAATCCATACGCCGTGCGCTTTTTCATTTGCACCTCTCCTAGCTCGAACGAATCACTTTAATGTCTGCGGGAATGACGGACTCGCCCTCGTACAGAGCAAACCTTCTGTCTTGCCACTCCACGCGTAGAAGCAGATGATCATCCGACTGATACTGCCATACAAGCTGCTCGCCTGCTTGCCCGTATGGCGTTTTGCCCGCTGTCGTAACCATTCCTCCGTATTCATCTTCCAAGTGGTAGGCACGGCCATCCAAATCCAGCAGCGTCGGCACCTCATCCGGTGCATCAAGTCGGCCATCAATCGGTTGATACAAAGCATAGCGTGTCGTTTCGCGCTCTTCGATATGCAAATAGCGGACGGACGTGCCGTCCTTCAAGGTAAGAACAACCGCATTTCGGGACCGATGATGCACTCTACCCACCACTTCATACGTGACTAGCGACACTTCGCAAATATCGCCTGGCGCAAGCTGAAGCATCGTTTTCTCTGCCTTGGGTGGTTCCGGTTTGGCCATAATTCCTTTAATTCGTTTCCATACGCTCATGCGAATTACTCCCGTTCTTCAATCTTATAGGCAAGCCGCAATAATCAGTGCGCCCACGATATGCAGGGCACCTGAAAACAGGCCGTACCCTGTTTTTCCTTGCTGGATGCCTGTATCCAAGTCAAGTGCTGCCCATTTTCGAATAATGAAATGAACCACACTTTCCAATATAAGTAAAATGACAAACGAAACAACCGATACAAGCAAGGCTTCACCCAGATGTCCTGCCGTCGAAATCGAAGTGGCAAGCACGTAGCCCTGCGCAAACAGCTTCATGACCATTCGCGTCGTCACAGCCATGTTTCCGGCCTTCACTTCGGCAAAATCCTTATATTTTGTAAACAAGGAATCCACGAACATCAATATAAAGAGCAGCACTGAGCCTGAAAGCGTCCAGACCAACATCGCCAAAATGTTCAAATCCATTTACACAGCCTCCAAAGTTCAACATAACCCACATTTAAAAGCGAAGAAGAAACCATGTTTCTTCTCCGCCAGATGGGTACACACACTCTCGCTCGTTCGAATCTTATTTTTCGTACTGTTTCAATAAAGCGGCAAGTTCATCTTCAACCGCTTGATCTTTGCCCAGTTTCTCGAACTCCTCATCGAGCGATTTGCCTTTGGATGACATTTCATTGCTGGCTTCGGCTTGAGCTTCCATTTGCAGCATTTTTTCTTCCATGCGTTTCATGCCGGCGCTCGCCGTATCGGAACTGAACCCGTTAAGAGCCTTGTTGATTTCAGTCTGCGCCTTGGCTGCGTTATAACGAGCAACGAGGGTTTCGCGTTTGTTTTTCATCTGTGTCAGCTGTTTGCGCATCTCATCCAGTTTGCCGCGCAGATTGTCGGCTGCCGCCTTGTTCTGGTCGTAGCTGACTTTGTATTCGGCCATTTTTTCTTCAGCGGCTTTTTTCTCTTCAAGCGCCCGCCGGGCCAGGTCTACGTTCTGGGCGCGTGCTGCGGTATGAGCTTGTTCCTCGCGTTTTTTTACGAGCGCTTCCTGTTCTTCATAAAGCTGTTTGAATTTTTTCTCGATGGCGATCTGGGCTGCAACGGCTTTCTCCGCATCCTCCAGATCCTCTTGCATGTCCCGGATATATTGGTCCGTCATTTTGATTGGATCTTCCGCCTTGTCGATAATAGCGTTAATGTTTGACATCGTTAAATCACGCAATCGTTTGAAAATGGACATTTAATTTTCCTCCTAGTCGATAATACAACCCTGTATATAATTATACATACGTCGCAATCGTCTGTCCGTTTCAATTTTCAATCAAAAATTTGTGAACCGCCGTTTTAGGAATGAACGGCATCGTTCACCAAACCATTCGTATGTTCGGACGGGTTTAAATGTTCATCAAGCAGCCTTTCCGCAGTCTGCACAATTTCGTCGATTTGCATGCGCGTAATGCCATTGTAATGAATGCCCATAATGACGGTTACGGTCGTTCTGAGATGCTGCGCCGCTTTACGGGCAAGACGCTCGCACAGTTCCTGTTCCTTATGCCCCGGAATGTGCATGACCGAACCGTTAATGCGTTCCCCATCCGGATAATATGTGGCGACTGCACCGATATGCGCTTTTCCTCCTGTCACCAATAATACGCGGTCATCCCCGGTTTGAATTGCTTGAAGCTTCATCGTTTTCAAATCGAACTCATTCATCTGCGTCCACCCAACCTTCATGTTTTATGTATTTGCTGGAATTATGAGCCTCATTCGTCGCAAAGACAATGAAACACTTCACATCCCGCATAAACCATTGCGATCCCGGGAATACCAAAAAAGAACGCATTCTTGAAAGGAGGCTGCTGTCATGCGTGTTCGCCTCAACGTGGCCATTGGGATCGTCTGCATGCTGCTTTGCGTTAGTTTCTCTCCCTTACGACCTGCCGCGGCAATGGGGGATCATTCGGTGCCTTCAGGGGAGTCCAAGGAAACCATCCATTCGTCGGAGGAAGAACAGCTGACTCTGGGACAGCTTCGGCGAAAATATGCAGATACTTTCAAGACCAACGGTCCGTCGACCAAACGGGTCGCTTTAACTTTTGACGATGTGCCTGATCCTCGATTCACGCCTCAAGTGTTGGATGTTTTAAAAGAACATCATGTACGGGCTACTTTTTTCATCGTAGGCAACCGTGCTGAGAAACATCCTGACCTGGTCAAACGCATCGTGAAAGAAGGGCATGTCGTCGGCAATCACAGTTACAATCACCCCCAATTCAGCAAATTGTCCATGAGCGCATTCCGCAAACAGATTTTGCGAACCGGGGAAATCATACAGAGACTGACAGGATATACTCCAAAAATGATTCGTCCTCCGTACGGGGATATTAATGAAGAGCAGCTCAAATGGGCAGCAAGGAACCACTACAGCATCGTAAACTGGAACGTGGATTCATTGGATTGGAAGGGCATCCCCAAAGAAAAGGTCAAAGAAAACATATTATCTGCCGTCAAACCCGGCTCCATTATTCTTCAACATGCCGGTGGCGGCGTCGGGACCAATCTCAGCGGGACGGTAGAGGCATTGCCGGAGGTGATCACGGAGCTGCAAAAAAGAGGATACAAATTGGTCACTTTAGATGAAATGCTGCAAATGCCCAAAAACAGAAAAACCGTAAAATGACCGGATGCAAAAAGGTGTTCGCTTCACTCACGCTTCGTGATTGAACGAACACCTTCGTCGATTTATTTCAAAATAAAGAGTTTCACATCCTGAAACCCGAATGAACTCACGGATTGTTTGCTTCCGGGGATGAAAATATCAATGCGGTTTCCTTTGATGGCAGAACCCGTATCACGCGCCGTAGCCACAAAAGCCTGTTTAGGCAATCCCGGATGGCTGTGTCCAGTCACCAACACTTTGGTTCCGAGCGGGATGATCTTAGGATCTACCGCGATGGTACCGAGCTCAAGGTCGTTGCCGAAATAATCAACAGATCCCCACTTCCCGTTCTCGGAAGGGTCCGCCGAATACCCTGTAGCGACAACGTTCAATGTCTTGCTGTAATCAAACGTTTTGCCCCACGCCTCTACGACTTTGTCTTCATTGTTTACGTCCAGACTGGCAGCAGTTACTGCATTGGCCTGAACTTTCGATGCTGAAGCTGCAGCGGATGCGGTGCTTGTTTTGCCCGGAATGTTGATTTTCACCCCGTCATAGATATTGTACGCGGAGATGCCCGTATTGGCCTTCATCAACGTGTCGAGGGCAATGTTGTATTTCTTGGAAAGCGTATAAAAGGTATCTCCTTCTTTGGCCACATGGACGGAATCTGCGTGAGCCGGGACAGCCTGGATCAATACGGCTGCTGCTAACATGGCTGTTGCGGTTTTGACGATGCGTTTCATCGAATTAAGTCTACCTCCCTTATTATGCCTGCGAAGTTAGTTGTCGGATTCGGATGGAGGAGACCACCCTATAGGTATAGATTTACACGTATTGCTTATGTACGCCCTAATTCACCCCAAGCAGCTGCAAGGATGCGACTGCCCCTCTACTGCATCATTACTTCCCCCGCACCTTCCGTTAAGAAAGTTTCGGCACGACTAATATATCACAATATTGTAACCATGGTGCCTAGTAATTGTTACCAATCTGCAATCGCTTCCCCTTGTAATTCAGCGTATGTCCCTTGTTTCATGGGAATCCGGGGTTTCGAATGGTCGCTCGTTCCCGCTTAGATGGTAACAGAAAAGTTACTTTTTCAATCCATAGCGCACCAATCCAAGCAAAAAACCATGCCTCCTTAAACAGCAGGCATGGTTTATCTTGATACTCCAATGATCGGCTAAAGAACCTTTGCCAAAAAATCGCGGGTACGTGCATGTTTGGGTGCACCGAACACTTCTGAAGGCGTTCCGTCTTCTACGATCACTCCGCCGTCCATGAACAAAATGCGATCCCCAACTTCGCGGGCAAAGCCCATCTCATGGGTTACGATGACCATGGTCATGCCGCCTTCGGCAAGTCGTTTCATGACATCCAGCACCTCGCCGACCATTTCCGGATCAAGCGCGGAGGTCGGCTCATCGAACAGCATAACGTGCGGCTGCATGGCGAGCGCCCGGGCAATGGCGATACGCTGCTTCTGTCCGCCTGACAATTGGCTTGGATAAGCATTCTTTTTGTCGTAAAGGCCCACCGTTCTCAGCAAATCCTCCGCAATCTTGGTTGCTTCCTGGACGGATTGTTTCTTCACCTTGATCGGGGCGATTGTCACGTTCTGCAGCACCGTTTTGTGCGGAAACAGATTAAAATGCTGGAAGACCATGCCCATTTTTTCACGGGTTGCGTTAATGTTGTGTTTAGGGTCGGTGATGGATACCCCTTCAAAATTGATTTCGCCTGAAGTCGGTTGCTCCAGCAGGTTCAAGCAGCGCAAAAACGTACTTTTCCCCGAGCCCGAAGGTCCGATGACCACCACGACTTCTCCTTTTCCGATCGTTACGTCGATGCCTTTCAGCACTTCGTTTTTTCCGTAAGATTTATGCAGTTGTTTAACGTCGATCACTTGCACTCAACTTCCTTTCCAGTCGTCCCAACAGCTTGGACAAAATGAATGTCAGCACGAAGTAAATGGCTGCGGCGATCAGGAATGGATTCAAGCCCTGATACGTAATGTTTTTGACCACGCTGGCCTGATACATGATATCGACCATACCGATCACCGAAATGATGGACGATTCCTTGATAATGGTAACAAACTCGTTACCGATCGCCGGAAGGACCGCTTTGAAGGCCTGCGGCAGGACAATAAAGCGCATCGCTGCAGCTTTGCCCATCCCCAAAGACCGAGCCGCTTCCATCTGTCCGCGGTCCACGCCTTGAATACCTGCGCGGAAGATTTCCGCCAAGTAAGCACCGCTGTTGATGGACAACGTAATAATCCCTGCCTGAAGCGGCGAGAAGTTAATGCTTAAGGTCAAAGCCAGGCCGTAATAAATGATCATCAACTGGACCAGCATCGGGGTTCCACGGATCAATTCGACGTATGCCGTACCGATCCAGCGCAGGATGGCTGCGTCATGGAGACGGAACCAACAGATGATCAGACCGATGATGACACCGAAAATGACGCCAAGCGCAGACAACAGCAAGGTATAGCCCACACCTGTTGCATAAAAGCTTTTGTATTGCCAGAACACTTCCAGAATATTCGGTGTTTTGGTTTCTTTTCCCGCCATCATTTGGCTCGCTTCGGTAACCATCTGAGGGATTTTGTTTTCGCTTTTCAGTCGGGCAAGCGTTGCGTTTACGGCATTCAGAAGTTCTGTGTTTCCTTTGCGGATACCGATGGCGGCCTCTGCTTCTTCTTCGTCCGGCACTGCAGGCGCAAGCACGATGTTGTCATCCAGGTATCCGACGGCAACGGTGTCCTCCAGAATGGCTGCGTCGATACGATTGGTCTCCAATTGCAGCACAATATCGGAAATCTTGTCCAATGCAGTCAGCTTAGCACCGGCAATCTTCTGACCGATCTCTTCTTGAATAGAGCCTTTCTGCACGCCGATCTTCTGGTTCTCCAGCTCGGCCATCGTCGGGAACTTGTCCTTGTCCTCAGCGCGTACGACGATGACTTGCTTCGATTTGTAGTAGGTTTCCGAGAAGTCGATGCTTCTTCTGCGTTCATCGGTCGGGGTCATGCCCGAGATGACCATGTCGACGCGACCGCTCTGCAACGCGGGCAGAAGTCCGTCAAAGCCCATATCCTCTATGACAAGTTCTGCACCCATGTCGGCTGCAATCGCTTTGGCGATCGCGATATCGAAACCGACAATTTGGTCCTTGCCGTCAATCACTTTATGAAATTCGTACGGCGCGAAATCGGCACTTGTGCCGAGCACCAGCTTTTTGCCCTCTGAAATGCCCGTCGTGCCCGCGGCCATGGCCGTTGGAACAGCCATTGTCAGCATGACCACAAAGGCCATAAGCATCATGGTGTAACGACTTATTAATTTCAAACCTGTTCTCCCCTTACTTTATTCACATGCTTATTTCTCATAGGATGCCTGAGTCATTATAAAGGACAATGTATGAATATGCAATGCATTTTCATATTTACAACGCATGACAACGCCCTGAAAAAAATGGAGAAGCATGCTATAATCAAGAAATCGTTTTTATTTTTGCAGAAGGAGTACACCACCATGACACCCATCCAAACACAAATTTTAGCGGTTATTGATCAATATGCTTCCCGTTTCAAGGACATTTCATCATATATCGGGGCCAATCCGGAATTAGGAAATGAGGAATATCTCGCATCCGCACGTTTGAAGGAGGAGCTAACATATCACGGCTTTGCCGTTGAAGCTCCCGTTCTCGGTCTGGAGACGGCATTTATCGGCACGTACTCGGCTGCCAAATCCGGTCCGACCATTGCCCTGCTGTGCGAATATGATGCTTTGCCTGAGATTGGTCACGCATGCGGCCATCACTTGATCTGCATGATGAGCTTGGGTGCTGCCGTTGGGCTCAAGTCCATATTAGATGAAGTGGGAGGAACGCTTAAAGTTTTCGGCACACCTGCGGAGGAAACGCGGGGAGCCAAAGTTCCGATGGCGGAAGCCGGCCTGTTCGATGATTGCGATGTGGCTCTTATGGCCCATCCGTTTTACGCTTACGAAAAGTCGGGAAGCTCGCTGGCCATCGATGCCGTTCAGTTTGAGTTTCACGGCAAAGCTTCGCATGCCGCAGCTACGCCTCATGAAGGCATTAATGCGCTGGATGCGGTCATTCAAACCTTTAACGGCATCAATGCATTCCGGCAACAAGTCAAAAGCAGCGTTCGGATTCACGGCATCATTAACAGCGGCGGACAAGCGGCCAATATCATTCCCGATTATGCTTCCGCCCAGTTCTATGTCCGCGCGTCGACACGCAAAGAGCTGAACGTGCTTACGCAGCGGGTCATTCAGATCGCGGAAGGAGCCGCCCTGCAAACCGGGTGCAAACTGGTGACTTCAAATTACGAAACTTCTTATGATGAAATGGTCACCAACGAGACGTTGTCCGGCGCATTCAGCGACAATTTGCTGAAGCTCGGCATTCCTGCCCACGAAATCGTTACTGGCAATGACCACGGCTCCATGGACATCGGAAATGTATCGTTGCGTTGTCCCGCGATTCACCCCTATATTCGCGTTGTGGACGAGGTACACACGCTTCATTCCATCGAGTTCCGTGATCTGGCCTTGCAGGAACGGGCTTTGGATGGCATGATTCTGGGGGCAAAGGCAATTGCCTTAACGGCCGGCGACGTGCTGACCAACCCGCAGCTGCTTCAATCCATTCGTAAGGAGTTTGAACAATCGACTCGGTAATACCATGTTATCGGCTTCGACGTGTCTGTCTGGTCACTTATCCGTGACTGGACAAGCACTTTTTTATGTATACGGCAAGGCACGCACGATCAGCCAGTTAATCCCAGCTCCCCTTCTATGAAGTATTTCCTATAAAAAAAGCCACAGTATAGTTATACTGTGGCCATTATAGGTTGCTTTATAAAGCGTCTTGGAAACCAGAATTCATCCCAGCGAAATTCGACGGTAGATATCCATATATTGTTCTGCAGAAGAATCCCAACTGTAATCTCCGCCCATCGCGTTTTTCACTATTTTCTTCCAGCTTGCTTTATCCCGATAAAACGCCTCTGCCCGACGGATCGTATGCAGCATATCATGGGCGTTGAAATGGGTGAACGAAAACCCGTTCCCCTCTCCACTGTGTTCATTGTATGCCTGCACGGTGTCGTTCAGACCGCCCGTTTCGCGTACGATCGGCACGCTGCCATAACGCAGCGCCAGCAATTGGCTAATTCCGCAAGGTTCAAAACGCGACGGCATCAGAAAAAGATCGCTTCCGGCATAAAAACGCCGGGAAAGCCCGTCGTTAAACAAAATCTGCGCAGACATTTTAAGCGGGTGGCGGTGGGCTGCCTCGCGGAACCAGTGCTCGTAAAACTCGTCTCCCGTGCCCAAAACGGCAAATTGAAGATCATCGTAGTGCAGCAATTCATCCAAAACTCGACAGACGAGATCAAGTCCCTTTGAATCCACCAGACGCGTAACCATAACCATAAGAGGCGCATCCGGACGCACAGGCAGTCCCAGCTCCTTCTGAAGCTCCATTTTATTCTCTGTTTTTTTGGAGAGGCTTGATCTGAATTTCACCGCAATTTTCTTGTCGGTAGCCGGATTGTAGCTCATCGTATCGATGCCATTCACAATTCCGCTGAACCGATCGCCAAGCGAAGACAACAACCCGTCCAACCCATAACCGTAATAGGCCGTCTGTACTTCCTGCGCATAAGTCGGGCTTACTGTCGTGACGTGGTCGGCATAAACGACCCCTGCTTTCAGGAAATTGACGTTACCATAATATTCTGCGCCTTCCATCGTAAAGTAACGACTATGCAGCTGAAGCAATTCACCGAACACTTCATAGGGAAAAATGCCTTGGTACAGCAGGTTATGTATGGTAAACACCGTACGGATCTCCGTATAAAACGGATGGTGGGCGTAATGTGCCTGAAGCAGCAGCGGGATCATTCCCGCGTGCCAATCGTGAGTATGCAAAACGTCTGGCTTGAAATCAATTTTAGGAAGCACTTCGAGCACCGCCCGATTGAAAAAGGAAAACCGTTCTCCGTCATCCATGTAACCGTACACGCCATCCCGCGCAAAATAGTACTCATTATCGACAAAGTAAATGGGAATGCCTTCATGGACTAACATCTCGACTCCGCAATATTGCCTTCGCCAACCGACCGGCACTTCCGTAACCGCGACCGTTTCCATGGCCTGTTTGAATTCGTCCGGAATGCTTTTGTATTTGGGCAATATCACCCGAACGTCGACTCCAGCCTTCTTCAAGGCGAGCGGCAAAGCCCCGATGACATCGGCCAAACCACCCGTTTTGACAAAAGGATGTGCTTCAGCTGCTGCAAACAATAGTTTCATGCCTTTTTCCTCCTCTTTGGTTGCGTCTGAACTTCGTCTTTGGAAGCTTTACCCGATGGGGCCTTCTTTGAAGCTTTCACTTTGCCTTCGGCTGCATCCAAAGCGGGTTTCGCGGCTCTCTGGCGACCCGCTTTCTTCAAAATGACAATGCTGAGCGGAGGCAGCACCACTTCAAGGCTATAGGGCCGCCCATGAAATGGAATCTTTTCCGTAGGCAGCTGCATATGATTGAGAGTACCTGATCCTCCATAATCGGAATGATCGCTGTTCAGCACTTCGGTATACATACCGGGACGCATGACTCCGATTCGGTAACGCTTCCGTTCGATCGGCTGAAAGTTAATAATGACCAGGAGTGTATCCGATGGTTTTTTTCCTTTGCGCACATATGAAATGACACTTTGACCATGGTCATCCGGAGTGATCCATTCATATCCTTCAAAGGAATGATCAAGCTCCCACAAGGCTTTTTCGTTAAGGTAGAACTTCGACAAGTCGCGTACGAAACGATGCAGTTTGCTGTGGCTCTCATAATCGAGCAAAAACCAGTCCAGTTGGTCTTCGTCCTTCCATTCGATAAATTGGCCGAATTCGCCGCCCATGAACAACAGCTTTTTGCCTGGGAATGTCATAAAGTAACCCAAAAACGCCCGCATACCGTCAAACTTCTGCTCATATGTTCCCGGCATCTTGTCAAGCAATGATTTTTTGCCATGAACCACCTCGTCATGGGACAGAGGCAGCACGTAATTTTCACTAAAGGAGTACATGATCGGAAAGGTTAGCAAATGGTGTTTGGCTGGGCGCTCATGAAACGGGCTCTTGATGTAATCGAGCGTGTCGTTCATCCATCCCATATTCCATTTGTAATTAAAACCCAGTCCTCCTGCATCCGTAGGGGACGTCACCATGGGCCATGCACTGGACTCTTCGGCCATGACTAACGCGTATGGGAAATAGCGGAATATCGTCTCGTTCAATTCCTGTAAAAAAGATACGGCTTCCCTGTTTTCCAATCCGCCGTCCGGATTCGGACGAAACTGGCCCGGAGATTTTTCAAAATCCAGCCGCAGCATGCTTGTTACCGCATCAACGCGCAGCCCATCAAAATGATACATTTCCAACCAATAAACGGCATTGGAGATGAGGAAGGAGCGGACTTCTGGTTTCGAATAGTCAAAACTGAGCGTGCCCCACCCCGGTCTCTCGGCTAACATCGGGTCAGCATACTCGTATAATGGCGTACCGTCGAACAATCTGAGGCCATGGGCATCTTTGGCAAAGTGGGCAGGAACCCAATCCAACAGAACGCCGATTCCTGCCTGATGAAGCTTGTCTACAAAGTACATCAGATCTTTTGGTTTTCCGTAGCGGCTCGTTGGCGCAAAAAAACCGGTATTTTGATATCCCCATGAAAGGTCATAAGGATGCTCCGTCAAGGGCATAATCTCTACATGGGTGTAGTTCATCTCCAACAGGTACGGAATCAACAGGTCAGCCATTTCACGGTAATTATAAAGCGAACCGTCTGGACGGCGTTTCCAGGTTCCCAGGTGCATCTCGTAAATGTGCACGGGTTTGTTGTATACGCCTCTTTGCTTGCGCCTCCATGCTCCGTCGTTCCACTTGTAACCGTCGATGGAGCTGGTGATGGATGCCGTGCGCGGTCTGACTTCGGCGTGAAATGCATAAGGGTCGGCTTTGAGCAATTCTTCTCCGTCTTTGGTCAATAAGTGAAATTTGTATAGGGTCCCTTCCTGAATGTCAGGAAAGAAACGAGTCCAAAATCCGGAATTGGGCACTTTATGTAATGGATCCTTTTTTCCGTTCCAATGGTTGCGGTCAAGGGCCAGACCCACTTCCTTCGCATGGGGCGCCCATACCGTAAACCGGTACCCTTGTTGTTGATTTTCGACGACAGGCTGCGCACCCAACATACGATAACTGTGATGAAGGCTTCCTTCATGAAACAAATAAATAAGTTCCGGTGAGATGACCGGATCTGTGAATGGTTCAATCGCCATAAAATCACCTGCTTTTCCCAGAAAATAATAATAACGTTAACCATTACCCCATTCTAGCCAAATTGAAAAGAAAAATGACCGATTTCGAAAATGTTGTAATTTTACAGATTTTTAACCGTATATATCGTTTCATCAGCTCCAAATCGCGTTAATGTATGTACAACTTTCAACAAAAATTTCCGGGAGGGAAACGATTATGTTTAATAAAGATTGCATCGCTATGCTGTTGGCGGGAGGAGAGGGTAAACGTTTGGCACCCCTGACTTCAAGTATCGCTAAACCCGCTGTGCCGTTTGGCGGGCATTACCGGATCATCGATTTTCCTCTCAGCAACTGCGTAAACTCGGGAATCGATACTGTTGGCGTGCTCACGCAATATCAAGCAGGATCATTGCATGAACATATTGGAAGCGGAGAGCCTTGGAGAAAAGAGAACTCGTCTGAATCTGGAATATCGTTGCTTCCATCTTACCATACAGGAAATGACGAATACTTGGGAACTGCGGATGCCATTTATAAAAATATCGACTTTATTGATAAACAAAACCCCGAAAATGTGCTGATTTTGTCGGGAGACCACATTTATCATATGGATTATCGCGAGATGCTGAACGCTCACAAATCCAACAAAGCAGCCGCCACCATTTCGGTGATGGAAGTCCCTTGGAATGAGGCTCACCGTTTTGGCATCATGGCCGCAGACCATGAATTGCGCGTAACCGAGTTCACCGAAAAACCGGCCAAACCAAAAAGCAATTTGGCCTCAATGGGTATTTACGTGTTCAACTGGGAATATCTGAAGCGCCATCTCCTCGAGGATGCTCAAAATCCGGATTCCAGCCATGACTTCGGCAAAGACGTCATCCCGCAAATGCTGAATGAAAGCAATTCGCTTTACGTTTATAATTTTAACGGGTACTGGAAAGATGTCGGCACGGTAAAAAGCCTATGGGATGCCCATATGGATCTTCTGCACAATGATCAGGACTGGAGTCTTCACAAAGAACATTGGCCCATGTTCACGCGTGGCTGGAGAAGCAAAACGAGTACGTATCGAATCCCCGCTTCCCGTACCGAGCATGCCATGTCCATGATCCATGAATCCTGTGCCATTGATGGGCGTGCCGAACGTTCTGTCATTTTCTGCGGGGCTGAGGTCGGCAAAGGTTCGGAAATCAAGGAGAGCGTAATTATGCCTAATGCTCGCATCGGCCGCGGCGTCCACATTGAGCATGCCATTATCGGCGAAGGAGCCATTATCAAGGACGGTGCCATCGTCAAAGGCAGCGCAGACGAAATTGCCGTGATTGGCCCAGGAGAAGTCGTTTCTGCCAAACCGGCATTGCGTACACAATCCGCGCGAATTTTGAAGGAAGTCTATGAGAAGACCGGTCGACTGCGTGCAGGCGAACTTTCATCATAAGTTTCACTTGGGAATATATAACGAAGGATTTGTATGAGGTTAATTATTCCTGATTTTATAAACAAAAAAGGCGAGCCGTTGAACGGTTCGCCCTTTTTGTTGCTTCATCCTATATCCTTTATTATACATCTTATTTCATTTGAACCGGGACGGATGTAACGCAGCCCTGTGTTTCAATTTCCTAACCATTCTGCCCGGTTCAAACAAGGGATATTCTCTGTTTCTTACGTTGTTCCGATATCCGGCCCTGCCTGTTGATCGTCATGTTTCATTAAATCATCCTCTTCAGCCAAAGCTGGCAAAATCACCGTAACCGTCGTTCCCGAACCCAGCTCGCTTTGCATCGAGATCGTTCCTTCATGCAGTTCGACCAGCTGCTGGGTGATGGCAAGCCCCAACCCTGTGCCTCCGTTTTGATGATTAACCTGAAAGAAGCGGTCCCTGACCTTGCTCAAATGTTCTTCGCTAATCCCGATTCCCGTATCCTGGACAGCAGCAATCACCTTGCCGTCTTCTTCTTTCACGGACAAGTATATCCACGAATTTTCATGCGAAAATTTAATGGCATTATCGACGATATTAAGGAACACCTGCTTAAGCCGATTACCGTCTCCGAACACATTATAGGCCTTCGTTTCATCGGCATCCAGCTTGAGATGGATCTGTTTCTGTTCGGCTTTGGCCCACACGTTCAACATCGTTTCCTGCACGATTTCCCGAATGCTGACTGTTCCTTTGACCAGTTTCATCTGATTTTGCTGCAATTTCGAGAAATCCAACATCTCTTCAACCAAACCGATCAACCGTTCCGTTTCCTTGGAGATGATGCTCATGCCGATTCGCGTCTCATCCGGATCGTAGCCGCCGGAATCCAGCGTCTCGCTCCAACCCTTGATACTGGTCAGCGGGGTACGCAGTTCATGAGATATCGAGGAAATGAAATCATCCTTGATCTGATTGCTGCGCACGATTTCCTGAGCCATGAAATTCAGCGTTGAAGCCAGTTCCCCCAGCTCATGCTTATAGTTTCCTTTGACCCTCACATCCAGACGGCCCCGGGCCATCTGTTCCGACACTGCGGTGATGTTGTTGATCGGTTTGACGATGGAATTCGCCATACCGATGCTAATAATGAGCACAACCGCAAGGACGGCCGCACCTACCAGAATGGCTAGTGACCCCATTACAAGCAACCTCGAGTTCACATCCTCAAGTGACGTCAAGTAACGTATAATGTATGTGTTCTCCCCACCTAAATCCATCTTGTGGGATACTGCCATGATCTGCTCACCCGTGTTAGGTTGCCTTCCGACCCAGCGTCCAATGCTGCCATTCATGGCCTGAGTGATGTCACTTGTCTGTATGACGGCTCGCTCCGATTCAAATTCCGTTGAACTTGCGAGCACGCGTCCGCTCATGTCCAGAATCTGCAGCTCCGTGTTATCCAGATGCAAATTTACAAGCAGATAAGACAAATTGTTGCCATCCTCAGCTCCACTTACGAGAGAAAGTGGTTCTTTGAAGTCATTTGTCGCCGTAATCCTTTGGTTAATCGTATTATAGATGCTCTCATAGTAGTATCTCTGCACCGCAAGCATGAAGATGAATTCAACCAGCAGGAGTGCCAGGAACACCACGAAAAAATAATGCAGAACAATCTGCCGGGTAATGCCCTTTTTGATCATTGATCCCTGCCCTTCCACTTATACCCGTGTCCCCATACGGTTTGCAGGTATTCTGGTTCGGAAGGATTGTTTTCGATTTTTTGGCGCAACCGGCGGATGTTCACATCAACGATTTTGGGATCTCCCATATACTCTTTGCCCCATACGTGATCCAGCAGCAGATCGCGGCTCAGCGGCGTGTTTTCTTTTTCGAGGAAGAACTGGATCAACGAAAATTCGGTCGGCGTCAGTTCGATCAGCTCGTTGTTTTTCTTGAACTGCTTGGAGATCAAGTCCAGCGAAAACGGTCCTGACTGGAACGTCACCTTGGCAGCCGTCTCACGATGCACGTTGACCCTGCGGAGCAAAGACTGGATGCGGGCAATCAGCTCCGTCGGACTGAACGGTTTGCTCACATGGTCATCGGCTCCTACAGAGAGCGCATAAACCTTATCCTGTTCTTGGACTTTTGCAGTTAAAAAGATAATACCCATGCGTTCATTCGTTTCCCGAATGCGTCTGCACACTTCAAAACCGTCTATGCCCGGCACCATGACATCAAGCAATGCCAGGTCGATATCCGGCACGGATTGCAAAATGCGGAGCGCCTCATTTCCGTCTCCTGCTTCCAGCACTTCAAATCCGTTTCGTTTCAGGTTGATGACGATAAAACTGCGGATCGATTCTTCATCTTCAAGAATAAGCACTTTACTCATTTAGTTCTCCCTTTCTGTTCAGCTGCGATATATTGTCCAGTAATCCATCATTACCATCCAATTGCGAGCCGCGCGAGGCAATTACATGATCACTCGTTCGAGTGATTTCTTTCCACTTCTTCCCCTTCTCCTGTTCCCATTGGGACATAGTGAAGTAACTGATCTCTCCAACCGTTTCATCGGAATCAATCATTTTGAAGCGAATGTATTTTTCCTTCTCCGATTTGGTATCAATGGTGATTTTGCCATACCACTCGGGTTTTAGATTCAAATGGAACAAATTCGCGTCATCTCGGTATTGGAAGGAAACGAATTTCTTGCCTTCATTTCCATCCCATTGATAAAACGTGTAAAACCACATCCGGTCGTTGAACACATAGTGATCCCAACCCTTTGGCGTCTCTTTCAGTCCAAATTCAATAATACCATCATTGTTGACGTCACCGCTTAAAATTTTGTCATCTCTGTACGTTTGGTCTGGAGATTGGAATGCATTCACCAGTTTGTTGTCTTTTACGTAAACAATCTGGGTAAACGTGCTCCGGTCATCCAACTCGACATCCAGCACGATGCCTGTCCGGTTTTTCGCAACATGGCCGCCAAGAGCGTTATAAATGTCTTTGACAGTATAATCTGACTGTATTCTGTCTACTTCCTTAAAACTTTCTTCATTATATTGGTATAAAGCAACCGATTCGAACCCGCTCGTATTGACCGATACGTTAATAAAGTCGTTCTCCCCATCCCCATTCAAATCCAGTGGATTACCCTGACCGTCATCGATAACCAACTGGTTGTAAGGAACACCGCCCATCACCTGTTCGAGGGCCCCTCCTTTATAGGAGTACACCATCAACGCTTTCTGGGCTTCAAGGCTCACTCCCAGAACGATATCGGGATGGCCATCATTCGTAATATCAAGCAGCTTGAAAGACTCCAGACTGTTACCTGGAACATCGAATGTCAACTTTTTAACCCATGTATCTCCTTGCTCTTCGAGCAGCATGCCATGGATTCGCACATTTTCATTTGGCGTGTCGTAGAAAACGATAGCCTCCCGCGTGCCGTCCCCATCCAGATCAGCTACACGGATCATGCTTGTATTGTTCAGGTCCTTGGGTCGGATCAGTTTACTCTCCGGAGGCTTTTCCTTCTGCACGATATTCAACAGTTTCTCCTTATCCGTCGACATCATCGGCGGCCTCATTAAAGTCAGGGGATCCTTAATAACCGTACAACCACTCAGAAGCGAAACAAGCATCATGGAGACGGCTCCGCCTATCAACACTCGCCCCCAGCGCGAATTAAGCAATTTCATCACTCATTTCAATCAAATCAGATTTTTTTCTTGCTGCGTCAGTCTCCGTCCGCGGATATCGAAAACGATGCGGCCTTCTGCAAGCCCCCAGATCCGGGTCGCATGCTTCTCGGCCAGTTCGATCGGCAGCACCGCGATGACGGTTGCTCGTTCCTGTTCACACAATTTGCGCAGCGTTTCCAGCACGGAATCCGCCGTATGCGGATCAAGCCCCACCACAGGTTCATCGGCCAGAATGACCTTTGCGCCATGAGCAAGGGCCCTTGCCGTAGCGACACGCTGCCTCTCGCCACCGCTCAACTTTTCGGCGGTTTGGTGCGCTTTATCCAACAGCCCCAGCCCTTCCAGCACGTCCATGGCTCCCATGTAATCGTCGGATCTTACCATACCGGTGAGCATCCTCCACCACGGTGTTTGTCCGGCCCGGCCGATCAGCACATTTTTCAGGGCCGTGCGCCTCGGATACAATTGCGGGTTTTGCTCCAAGTATGCCCATTCGCGCTTGATTTTCGTTTTTCCGGACCAGCCTTGGCTCAAAATGTCGACTCCGTCGACGGTAAACTTGCCGCTATCCCATTTTTCCATGAGGGCAAGGCATTTCAAAAGCATGCTTTTGCCGCTCCCGCTGGCGCCTACAACGGCGATCATTTCCCCCTGTTGCATATCGAATCGGATATCGCGCAGCACCGGAATCCGGTCCGCTCCTACGAATTTATTCAAATTCTCTACTCTGATCATCGCGACGTCTCCTCTTGTCCATGTTTTCCTACTACTAGTGTACTCGGAAAAGGACATACATTTCCATGCGAACACCCGCTTCTATTCTACCACAAATTCCTTGGAAGGTTTACGCTTGAATAACAGTCCTCCGATGCCAAAAAGCATGTATAACACCCCCAGCAAAACAAACATGCTTCCCGGCGAGAACCAATGAATGAGTTGACCGCCCAGATTGGGGCCGATCATGCTGCCGATCGTAAAGTAAAACGAAGCGACCACATTCGCCGCAGGCAAAAACGCTTTAGGCAAAATATCAGCAGCGTAGGCCAAGCCAAGCGAAAAAAAGGAGCCGACCAGGCCGCCAGCCACGGTCAAGAGAACCAAGGCCCACCAGAAATGCGTCCCGGCCAGCGGGAAAACCAGAAACGTCGCTCCTCCCATGATCCCGGCAAACATCAATACCGCTTTGCGCCCAAAGCGGTCGCTGAGCATGCCCAGCGGAAGCTGCAGAAGTAGTCCCCCAATCCCCACAAACGGCAGCAGCGACGAAATCTCATTGGCATCGAAACCAATGCGCAAACCGTATACCGGGAAATTGCTGTTCATTCCGGCTTCCATGTAACCGTATAAAAACGCAGGCAGCAAGGCATACCATGCCCATGCAAAGCTGCGCCGAAAACGTCTCTCCGGCCGTTCGCCCTGCTCCGTCTTTTCCGGTCTTGCATCCGGAAGTTTGATCAAAACCAGCATGAACACGGCCGCCAGGCAAACAAACAGCACCCAGAACGGAACCGCTTCTCCATAACCAAGCAGCTTGATTCCCAGCGGCCCGATGCTAAAGCCAAGTCCGTAAGACATGCCATACAAAGAGATGTAGCGCCCCCTCTTTTCGGGCGTTGTTACCAGCAGCACCCAGAGTTGAGCTGCATAATGCAAAGCGCTGTCCCCCAAACCTACGATCAGCCGCAACATAAACCATACCCTGATATCAGGGATATAAGGAAAAAGGACAAGCGCAAACATGACCAAAACCAGTCCGCTCACGATCAACCGCTTGAACCCGATGGCACCAAGCAATCGTTCCGCAATAAGTGTCATCGCAAAGGAGCCAATATACAGCGCTGCGGCGTTTAAGCCGTTTAGGCCGGGCGAAACGCCTCGCTCCTCCAAAAAGATCGACAGCACCGGCAATAATAACCCCTGGCTTATTCCGGCAACGACAATGACGGTAATCAAGATGAAATAATTCGATAATGAATGTGTGGCGATGCTGCTGTTTTTTGACATAAAATGATTCCCCCTGCGTGCATACAAAGAAAAATCGCCATCGCTGACGACTTTTTTACATTAAGTGGATATTCAGTTATTCGCCCAGGACACTGCCCATGCAAGGCCGTTTGTCCCGGACTTGAACATTATAGTGGACAACGCCCTCCAAAACAAGCCATAATAGTACATAAGTCGCTGCGTATAAATGATGTGACGGGAGGATTCCGCATCGTATGTCTTATCAAGTTAAAATTGATGTTTCACCGATATATGAGATGCTCAACAGCTTCATGGTTTATGTAACGAAGAAATGGATCCAGCATCTGGATATTGGTCCTGAATGGATTCTGGACGTCGAAGGCAAACTAAGTTCCAACGTAAAGGCTGCATTGGCTCCGGCAGCCGCCTGGCCTTTCGACGATTTTGACGTTCTGTTCGCTTGGGCAGCCTATCGCGATTGCGGCCAAGAAAACGAGGATTTCCTTGGCATGCTGGCCGATTCGACCCCCGAGCAATCGCTCGCGAGGATCTCTGCCCTTATGCCGCATATTACAATAGAAGAAACTACGCGCATTTGCAGCAGTTATCTTCCTTTGCTTCGTCTTTGGAACGAGCACTACTGCCAGGATATCAGCCAGGATTACCGGTGCTGGATCGAAGAAGACGCCGAAGAGAAACGGATACTGCTTGACAAGATGGGTCCTGAGCTGCTCGTGGAATACGCCACCGCAGGCGTAATCGTCGAACCGACCCCTGGTGTCAAAGAGGTCATTTTGTTCCCGACCGTCCATAATCGGCCTATTAATATGTATAATTTCTATGAAGGCGCGATGATCATGCAGTATCCGATTGATGTTCCGGAAGAGGACGAGGATCAGCCGCCTACCTGCTTATTGCGTTTTACCCATGCCCTTTCCGATCCGGAAAGGCTTCGCCTGCTCCGCTACGTCTCCGGGGAACCCCGATCACTCGCCGAAATGTGCGAAATGCTTGGCAAGGATGAGGATACGGTCAAGGATCAGGTTATGGCGCTGCGCATTGCCGGACTGCTGCGCACCCATTTGCTCGGCAGCAATCGCAAAGAAAAATACAGCATCCGTCCCGATGGCGTTTCCGAATTGAACATGTTTTTGGAATCCTACATACGTATTTGATCCGTATCGGAATGAAATGCGTAGCCGTCGGCTGCAAGGAGTGATTAATGATGAACACCTGGAAACAGCACATATTATTCGATCTCGACGATACGCTCGTCTATTGCAACAAATACTTCAACCTCGTGCTTGGCGAGTTTTTCGAAAATATGCAGGAATGGTTTAAAGGCGATGCCTTGTCCGTTCAGCAGGTTCGGGACAAACAGCTGGAGATCGATGTTACGGGAGTAAACAAAGTCGGCTTCGCGAGCCATCACTTCCCTCAATCGCTGATTGACACGTATCGCTACTTTTCGCAAAAGTATAAACGACCGACGGCTGCTTCCGAAGAGGCTTACCTGCACAAGCTGGGAATGAGCGTATACGAACAGGAAGTCGAGCCTTACCCGCACATGGTTGAAACGTTGGAGAAGCTGAAATCGGAAGGACATTCCCTTTATCTGTATACCGGCGGGGAAAAAGTCATTCAACAGCGCAAAATCGATCAGATGAAGTTATCTCTTTACTTCGATGACCGGATCTATATCCGGCAGCATAAAAACATCGAAGCATTGGAAGGTATTCTGTCAAACGGACCATTCGACCGCACTGCAACCTGGATGGTGGGCAATTCGCTTCGCACGGATATTATGCCGGCAGTAACGGCGGGCATCCACAGCATTTATATCAAACAGCCGAACGAGTGGCAGTATAACATCGTGGAGCTTCAGCCCAACCCTGATGTGTCCATGTACACGATCACTGCCTTGAAAGAAGTGCCAGAGATTATTCATGAAAATCTGCAGCACCATGCAAAACGAATCTATCGGCACCAGTCGAAATGAGATAGGACTCTTTGCTTCTTTGATCCGTCTTCCGAATTAGTCATAGGGCACTGAAGCCAAAATGAAGAACCCAACCACAAAAAAGGACCCGTCTCTATCTCTCGGGTCCTTTTTTGTCATTCCAGTTTTGGCTCGTGCCGTTATCGATCGGCGCCAACCATACGCCTAAACACGTTCTGCAGACAACTTACCGGTGGAGCGGTCCTCAAGGATAATCCTCGCCTTAACGGTGCTCCCGTCTTTCCGTTTAAAGGATAGCACCTGAGTGCTTCCTTTCTCAATCAGCGACTTCAGCATCGTGCCCGTAATTTTTTTGCCCGCATATTCCTTCCAAATGACGAATCGACAGCCTTCCTTATAGCGGGTGCATCCGAAACCTTTATTGCCCTCGATAATATGTCCCGTACACCCCTGCGAAGGACATGAACCTAAAGCTTCCCTGCTTCCTGCGGTTGCCTTCTCCGGGGCTTTGATCGTGCCTGTAGGGGCTGCTGCAGCTGCTCTGCTTCGCGTCGCAACTGACTCCGCCTGCCGAGAACCTGTTGAAGACGAGCTGCTTTTGCGCGTGCGGTTTCCTTTCCCTTTGCCCTTGCCGCGGCCGCCACGCGCTTCGTCACCAAACGCGTCCGCCGGAGCCGGTGTCTGGACACGCACTTTATCGATGATGGATAACGTAAACTTTTTCACGTTTTCCATAAATTTGTCCTGCCCGGCTTCGCCTTTGGAAATCTGGTACAACCTTCGCTCCCACTGGCCGGTCATTTCGGGCGAAGTCAGCAGGTCGACCCCGGCACGCCGAATCAACTCGATGGCCGTTCGCCCTTTCAGCGTCAATTGCATCTTTTTCCCCTGCATGGTGATATAACCGACGTTTTTAAGCCGTTCGATCGTAGCTGCCCGCGTTGCAGGGGTGCCTAGGCCGCTGTCTTTCATCGCGTCGCGAAGCTCCTCGTTCTCGATCTGTTTGCCCGCACTTTCCATCGCACGCAACAACGTGCCTTCGGTATAGCTTTTCGGCGGCTGGGTCGCCTTCTCCTTGCATTCGCTTTTGTGGCACTGCACCGGGAGCTCAGGCCGCACCGAGAACGCCTTGTCCGTCCATTCTTCGGGTTCCTCCTCCTGAGCGCCGGCTTTGCCCCTCTTTTTGCCCGACGTCTTGCCCTTTTCCTGATCCGCTGCGGGAAGAACCGCTTTCCACCCCAACGAAATGAGTTCTTTTACGGATGTTTTGAAAGTGTGTTTCTCCACCTCGGTCAGCACGGTATGCTGCTTATACTCTGCCGGAGGATAAAAATGGGACAAAAATCGCCGGACGATCAAATCGTAAATGTTCTGCTCGTCCTTCGACAACGTTCCCGGCCGCTTCAGCGTAGGCAGGATGGCATGGTGATCCTCCACCTTGGATGGATTGCAGACACCCTTGTTGTTTTTATGCACCAATTCAGGCTTCGCGCCTTGGGCAAGCTCACTGTATGCTCCTGTTTTGAGCATGTTCAGCGTTTTATGCATGCCGTCCAAATTTTGTTCGGTCACGTAATTGGAATTGGTCCGCGGATACGAAATGACCTTGTGCTTTTCATAAAGGGCTTGTGCAATATCTAACGTTTTTTTCGCACCGTAACCGAATTTCGCATTGGCCTCCCGCTGTAAAAGGGTCAAGTCGTATAACCGGTACGGATACTCCTTTGTCGGTTTCGCCTCGTATTTGGCAATGCGGCCCGTCTTCCCCTTTACGCTCGCTGCAATGCCCTCCGCCGCCTCAAGATCAGTCAGCTTGTCTCCTTGAACCTGCAGCACTCCGCGGTACTCCACATCCTCCTGGCGGAACCAAGCAGCAACCTCGTAGTACGTCTGGGACTGAAAAGCTTCGATCTCCGTTTCACGGTCATAGATCAGCGCCAAAACAGGGGTCTGCACACGCCCCACAGACAAAAGCGCATTGTGGCGGGTCGTGAACGCTCTCGACGCATTCATGCCGATTAACCAATCCGCCTCGCTTCGCGCCCGCGCAGCATGCGTCAGATTTTCGAATTCGGAAGCATCCTTTAGCCCTGCGAATCCCTTCCGAATGCTTTCGGCCGTCAGGTCCGATATCCACAGTCGTTTGACCGGTTGACGAAGCTTTAGCTGCTGCTGGATCAATGCAAAAATGTATTGTCCTTCACGCCCCGCATCACAAGCATTAACGATCATGGAGCATTTTTTGGCCAGTTCACCGATCGTTTTCAGTTGATCCTTCGTTTTCGGGTTAGGGACAATTTTGAACTGGTCCGGAATGATCGGCAAATCCGCGAGGTTCCAACGCTTATATTTGCTATCATAAGCATCCGGTTCTGCAAGTCCGAGCAAGTGTCCGATCGCCCACGTAATGATATAGCTTTCGCCTTCCAGATACGTGCGATTGTTCTTGGCCCCGGGTTCCATAACGGCGGCAATGGTTCTCCCCATGTCCGGTTTCTCCGCGATAACCAGTGTCTTCATCCGTCTCAATCTCCTCCTATACCGTCACATGACGGCAAAAAGGGCCTTCCGCCCACGGAAGCCCCTGCTTCTATAATCCATTATATCAGATTTTGATCGCGGGAGCATCCTCCCCCATTGAATTAACCCACTGCCGGTTCATTCACGGCTTGCTTCTGTCTGCATTCGCGGCACACGCCTTGGAAATCCAGACGATGATCCATCACTTTGAAACCGTACTGTCGTTCCACCATTTGCTCCAGTTTCAACAATCCATCCTCCATAATCTCCTCCACGCTGCCGCAGTGCATGCATATCAGATGATGATGATGGTGCGACCCGTCCGTGCTGCGGAGATCAAAGCGGGCAGCCCCGTCGCCGAAGTTTATTTTTTCCACAACCTGCAGATCGCTAAGCAGCTCCAGCGTGCGATAAACGGTAGCCAGACCGATTTCGGGAAACTGCTCCTTCACCAGCAAAAACACTTCTTCTGCGCTAAAATGGTCCTTTTCATGCTCCAGAAGCACTCGGACCGTGACTTCCCGCTGCTGCGTCAGTTTGTACCCTTTCTCGACCAGCTGCTTCTTTATATATTGAATTTGCTCTTGAATGGATTTGCCCTGGTTATTTGTCATAGCAGGCCGCACCTCCGAAATGTGTTTTCGTGTAAATGACTAGTTCAACCTAAATATTGCTTTGGTTAGTCGTTGTCAGAATATCTTATTTATAATAATTATAATCTAATAATAAGTCTTTCTGGTCAAAAAAGCAATGCCGCTGATCACACTTTCGATCACACTTTCAATGAAGAAACCGCGCTATCGCATTCATGGCAAAAACCCCCCGCATTTCTGCGGAGGGTTTGTTTGCAGCCAAGTTATAATCATGCTGGCAAAACATGCAAAACTATTATTTTATAAACGTATTATACGAGAACGGTGGAACCCATCAAATATTTATCCACTTCGCGAGCTGCTTCGCGTCCCTCATTGATCGCCCATACCACCAAGCTTTGGCCACGACGCATGTCGCCTGCGGCAAAGACTTTATCCACATTGGTGTTGTATTTGCCATAACGTGCTTTCACGTTGGTACGGCGGTCCGTCGCCAGGCCAAGCTGTTCCACCAACGTTTGCTCCGGTCCGTCAAAACCGATGGCGATCAACGCCATTTGCGCAGGGAATACGCGCTCTGTGCCAGGAATCGGCTGATAGATTTTGCGGCCCGTTTCGTCCACGATCCGTTCAATTTGAACCGTGTGCAATTCTTTAAGGTTGCCTTCATCGTCACCCACAAACTTGGTTGTCATGATCGAAAACTCGCGCGGATCTTGACCAAAGATGGCTTTGGCTTCTTGTTGCGCGTAATCCAGTGTATATACGTTAGGGAATTGCGGCCAAGGGTTATTGATTTGATCGCGCTCCAGCGGAGCTTTGGCATGGGTACCGAATTGGGTTACGGTACGGCAGCCATGACGGAGGGATGTCGCCACGCAGTCCGAACCGGTATCTCCGCCACCGATGACAATAACGTCTTTTTGTGCTGCAGACAGGTAATTTCCGTCTTCGAGTTTGGAATCCAAATAACTTTTGATGCTTCCGTTCAAAAAGTCCATCGCATAATGCACGCCGTTCAATTCGCTGCCTTCGATGTTGAATTCACGCGGTTTGGTTGCGCCGCCGCACAACACAACAGCATCATATTCGTCAACCAATTGCTGTGCAGGTATGTCCTTGCCGATCTCCGTATTGGTCACAAACTGGATGCCTTCAGCCTCAAGCAGGTCAACACGACGTTGTACGACTCTTTTATCCAGTTTCATGGTCGGGATTCCGTACGTCAGCAAACCGCCAACGCGGTCAGCACGCTCGTACACCGTAACGAGATGGCCGGCTTTGTTCAACTGCGCTGCTGCGGCAAGTCCTGCAGGACCGGAGCCAACGACGGCTACGCGTTTGCCTGTACGCTTTTCAGGCGGTTGGGGTACAACCCAGCCTTCTTCAAATCCTTTTTCGATAATCGCTTCTTCAATCGTTTTGATGGTAACCGGCTGCCCGATCAACCCGACCGTACAGGAGCCTTCACACGGAGCAGGACATACACGTCCTGTAAATTCAGGGAAATTGTTGGTTTTGTGCAGGCGATCGAGTGCCTCTCTCCACAAACCACGATACACCAAGTTGTTCCACTCCGGAATCAAGTTATGCACGGGACAGCCCGACGTACCGCCGATCATATCTATACCTGTATGGCAGTAAGGAGTTCCGCAATCCATGCAGCGCGCCCCTTGCGTTCTCAGCTCTTCTTCCGCCATATGTTTATGAAACTCTTCCCAATCCTTGATACGCTCTGCAGGCTCCCGATCCGCGGGCAGTTGGCGTTTGTATTCCATAAATCCAGTAGGTGTAGACATCTTACATTTCCCCCATCCGTTCTTTTATCTTAATCCCTTCATAACCGAGGCCCTATATGAATGAATTAT
The DNA here is from genome assembly GCF_037969725.1 of Paenibacillus sp. FSL W8-0426. NCBI lineage: Bacteria > Bacillati > Bacillota > Bacilli > Caryophanales > Paenibacillaceae > Paenibacillus > Paenibacillus sp. FSL W8-0426. Next base: position 4,051,757 of record NZ_CP150203.1, read on the forward strand.
GCAAACTTCTCATTTTTTGAATATTGTATCACAAAATCTTGTCGAAGATATTTCAATAATAGTAGCATTTCAACATTTGAATATTAAATGGATTATCCGCATAATAATTTGTATTTTATACATCATAGAGGGCCAAAGGACCGCAGGTCAACAACCGAATTTTGGTTATCCAGATACGGGTATTTCGTCTTGCACATTACTTGATCATAAAGAAAAATGAATGCACGTTACGTAAATGTGAGATAATTTGCCATCAAAATCAACGTTTTAAGAAATAAAAGCTAGACAAATTGAACGAATTGTTCGAATTTAAAGCTTTACAACGGTAAAAAGGCACATCGTTTATACTTTTTCACCAAAATATATAAACCCAATTCACATTTCATTCCTGATGTTGGTGCTTTTTATGTTAGTTTTATGTAAAATCTTCGGTCAGACCTTCATATCCGTTTTTTTCGCTCGAGAATAAAGAAAGGGCTACTGTCACGAACCATTCGTAACGAGCGCCCTTTTTCTGCGTGCATCATTTTTTGGGATCTTGACCTTTGATGTCATATCTGGGCTCTTTGATCTCAACGTATGCTTTATTTATTTTTTTCGTTCATAAAATTCAAACGTGTAGGGGTAAATATTTTTTTCGTCCTGTTTGCCTTCGATCTGCTCAACGAGCTCCCACTCCGACCAATCGATGTTGGGAAAAAAGGTGTCCGCTTCAAAATGTTCGTGAATTTTGGTCACAACCAACCGATCGGCAAACGGAAGGAATTCACGATAGATCTCAGAACCCCCGATCACGCACAATTCTTCGCCTTGGGTTGCACTCAGACCTTCTTCAATAGTATGGACCACTTCTGCCTGTTCAACCTTATAGTCCAGGTCCCGCGTAATCACGATGTTTCGGCGCTGCGGCAGCGGTTTGCCACCGAAAGATTCCCACGTTCTGCGCCCCATGATGATGGTTTTGTTCAACGTACGCTGTTTAAAAAAAGCCATGTCTTTCGGCAATCGCCAAGGGATCGCATTATTAAGGCCGATCGCTCCGTTCTCTCCCATGGCCCATACCAGTTCAATACTCATGTGTATGCACTCCTTTCACCGGATGCAATCAGATGGCAACCGGGGCTTTGATTCCAGGATGATGCTGGTAGTTCTCGAATTCGAAATCTTCAAACTTGTAGTCGAAAATCGAATCCGGCTTGCGTTTGATCACCAGCTTCGGCAATGCAAACGGCTCACGTTCCAATTGGGTTTTGACTTGTTCCAAGTGGTTCGAATAGATGTGCACATCTCCTCCGGACCAAATGAACTCGCCCACTTCCAGATCGCACTGTTGAGCGATCATATGGGTTAATAACGCATAGCTGGCGATGTTAAACGGCAGTCCAAGGAACGTGTCCACCGAACGCATGGTCAACATACAGGATAATTTACCCTCAGCCACGTAAAACTGAAACGCAAAATGGCATGGCGGAAGCTTCATGCGATTGATTTCGGCCACGTTCCACGCGCTAACCAGATGGCGCCGGGAATCGGGATTGTTTTTGATCGCGTCCACCACGGCAGCGATTTGGTCGATTTTTTCGCCACTCGGAGCTTCCCAGGTCCGCCATTGCGACCCATATACCGGGCCAAGATCGCCGTTCTCATCCGCCCATTCATCCCAGATGCTCACGCCGTTATCCTTCAGGTAGCGAATGTTGGTATCTCCGCTCAGAAACCATAACAACTCGTGAACGACCGATTTCAGATGGATGCGCTTGGTCGTAACCAGCGGAAAACCTTCGTTCAGATCAAAGCGCAATTGGCGCCCAAAGACGGACAATGTGCCCGTGCCCGTGCGGTCTTCTTTGTGAACCCCGTTGTGCAGCACGTCCTGCAGCAATTCCAGATAATTTTTCATGTATTCATCGCCTCACAGTCGTTTCTATATAAGTTTGAACGAATGGTTTTACATCGAGCCACTATGTAGTCAGAACCATATTCCGATTGCTGTTATCCCCAGATTTTTTTGACTCCTTTTTCAAGGAGGACATCTGTCGATAAGTCTCAACCTCTTGGAGAAGCTCATTGTAACAGTTTATCATATATCATTCTTTCACGGAAAGGCATCATTATTCGGTGACTTCACACTTCGCATATTTCATAACCCAGTCAACGAAAAGTTTTCCGCTTTTCATCCTCACTGTGTTCGAAGGTTGTCGTTTCGTGCAAGTCAAAAAAAAGGACAGGTAACGCTGTGGCGTTACCCATCCCTTGTACGTTCATCTATAAGGCCGGACGAATCCAAGGCCATTGCTGTTCTGAATTAACGGGAAATGATGTGGATCGGATGACCCATAACCAGTTCCGCTGCTTCCATCACGATTTCGCCCAATGTTGGGTGAGCGTGAATAGTCAGAGCCAAGTCTTCCAGAGTTGCACCCATTTCGATAGCGAGACCCAGCTCAGCAATCAAGTTGGAAGCTTCCAGACCTACGATTTGGCAGCCAAGAACAAGGCCGTTCTCTTCGTCAGCAACGATTTTTACGAAACCTTCGGCATGGTTCAAAGATACGGCACGGCCGTTACCCGCATAAGGGAATTTGCCTGCTTTTACTTTGTAGCCTTTTTCTTTGGCTTCTTTTTCAGTCAGACCTACGCTGGAGCACTCAGGATCTGTGAACACAACAGCCGGCATACATTTGTAGTCAACTACGGACGGTTGTCCTGCAATGGCTTCTGCAGCCACTTTACCTTCGTAAGAAGCTTTGTGAGCCAATGCCAGACCAGCCACGATATCACCGATTGCGAAGATATGAGGAATGCTAGTGCGTCCTTGGTGGTCAACTTTAACGAAGCCACGCTCATCAGTTTCAACACCGATCAAGTCCAGACCCAGTTCTCCGTCTGTGTTTGGACGACGTCCAACCGTTACGAGCAGATAGTCTGCAGTAATTTCTTTGGACTCGCCGTTTACGGAATATTTAACCGTTACGTCTTTGTCCGTTTGCTCAGCGCTTTCCGCTTTTGCACCCGTTACGATTTCGATGCCGGTTTTCTTCATGTTTTTAGCCACAAGGCTCGTCATGTCTTTATCGAAACCTGGCAATACCGTGTCCATACCTTCGATGATCGTTACTTTCGCACCGAATTTGGAGTACATTTGACCAAGCTCGGCACCGATATATCCGCCACCGATCACGATCAGGCTTTTCGGTACTTCAGGCAAGTTCAACGCTTCTGTCGAGGACAGAATGCGACCGCCGAACGGGAAAGGTTTCAGTTCGATTGGACGGGAACCTGTTGCAATGATTGCATTTTTGAATTTGTAACGCGGTGATTCGTGATCGTTGAATACACGCGCTTCGTTTTCGTTGATGAACATGCATTCACCGTTGAAAACTTCAACTTTGTTGCCTTTGAGCAAGCCAGTCACGCCGCTAGTCATTTTCTTAACAACGCCGTTTTTGAATTCTTGCGTTTTGGCAAAGTCCACTTTTACGTTCTCCGCAGAGATACCAAAAGCGTCGCCATGCAATGCACTTTCATATTGATGCGCAGCCGAGATCAAAGCTTTGGATGGAATACATCCACGGTTCAAACATACGCCGCCCAGTTCGGATTTGTCTACGATCAATACGCTTTGGCCCAGTTGTGCAGCACGGATGGCAGCTACGTAGCCGCCAGGTCCTGCACCAATTACCAATGTGTCGATATTGAGAGAAGCGTCGCCTACTACCATATCTTACACCTCCATAACAAGCAGCTCAGGGTTAGCGAGCAGCTGTTTAATGTAGTTCATAAAGTTTTGTGCTGTTGCGCCATCGATGATACGGTGGTCAAAGCTCAAGGACAGAGCCATTACAGGTGCTGCAACGATTTCGCCGTTTTTCACAACCGCTTTTTCGCTGATGCGTCCGGTTCCGAGAATAGCAACTTCAGGGAAGTTGATGATCGGAGTGAAGAACATGCCGCCAGCAGAACCGATGTTCGTGATGGAGATCGTGCTGCCTTTCATTTCGTTAGGGCTCAGTTTGCCGTCGCGGCCACGAGCTGCCAGGTCACGGATGGAATCAGCGATCATCCAGATGGATTTACGATCAGCATCTTTGATAACAGGAACGATCAAGCCGTTGTCTGTATCTGTAGCGATACCGATGTTGTAGTATTTTTTGTATACAATTTCGTTAGCTTCTTCATCAATCATCGCGTTAAGAGCCGGGAATTGACGGGAAGCCGCAACCAGAGCTTTAACGATGAATGGCAGATAAGTCACTTTTGTGCCTTTTTTCTCTGCAATTGGTTTCATGCGAGTGCGGAACGCTACCAGTTCAGTGACGTCCACTTCATCCATGATTGTAACGTGTGGAGCTGTGTAAGCAGATTTAACCATGGCATTGGAAATCGCTTTGCGGATTCCTTTGAATGGTACGCGTTCTTCTTCCAGACGCGCATCTGCTGCTGCGGCTGCCGGAGCTGCGGATTTTTTCTCTTCTTGAGCTGCTGGAGCTGCAGAAGAAGCTGCTGCTTGGCCGCCACCGTTTTTGAAAGCTTCAACGTCTTCTTTGGTTACTTTGCCGTTGTTGCCGGTGCCGTTCACTTGAGCAATGTCAACGCCTTGCTCACGAGCAAACTTGCGAACGCTTGGCGTAGCCAAAACGTCTTTGGCCGGAGCTGCTGGAGCAACGTTGTTGCTTGCTTGAGCAGGGGAAGAAGCGTTAGTGTCTGCTCCGCCTTGAGCCGCATCTTTTTCTTGTTCAGCTTGATCGCCAGCGTCGTCGCCTTGATCCGGAATGTCACCTTCTGCATCGATGATCGCAACAACTTCGCCAACGTGGCAAACTTGACCATCTTTTGCAAATACTTCAGTTACTGTTCCGTTAACCGGACAAGGAACTTCAACGACCGCTTTATCGTTCTGTACTTCCATGATGATGTCGTCGTCTGTTACCTTGTCACCGGGTTTGATGTGCATCTTGATGATTTCGCCTTCGTGCAGGCCTTCACCCAGTTCAGGGAATTTGTATTCAAATTTAGCCAACTGAAAAACCTCCTTGATTATGTGCTCAATCCTGAAAACAACCCTTAGCTCCAAGTCTATTACCGTTACTGCGAGAGCAAATAACTGTGACTACTCAAGGGGCTAATGGCTGTTTTCAGTGCAGCTTTGCAGCTGCGATGTGAATCACCATACTGCGCCTTGCGGCATGTCAGATGATTGAATTAAAACTCAACTACTTTGTTCACTGCATCGATGATCCGAGCAGGAGTAGGCAGCCAAGCATCTTCGATTTGCGCGAAAGGATATACCGTGTCAGGACCTGCTACGCGCAGAACCGGCGCTTCCAGGTGCAGGATAGCTTTTTCATTGATTTGGGCAATGACTTCAGCCGCAACGCCTGCGCTCTTTTGAGCTTCTTGAACCACGATAGCGCGGTTGGTTTTTTTGATGGAAGCAACGATGGTATCGATATCGATCGGGCTAACCGTACGCAAGTCGATAATTTCAACCTTGATTCCTTTTTTCTCCAACTCTTCAGCAGCTTTGATGGACGTGTGCACCATCATGCCGTAAGTAACGATCGTTACGTCCGAACCTTCGCGAACCACGTTCGCTTTACCCAGTTCAACCACGTAGTCTTCTTCAGGAACCTCTGCACGGAAAGCATGGTACAGGTTCAAATGCTCCATGAAGAATACAGGGTCATTGTCGCGGATGGAAGCGATCATCAAACCTTTTGCATCGTAAGGGTTCGAAGGGATTACTACCTTAATACCCGGAGTTTGCGCAAGCAAACCTTCCAAAGCGTCTGTATGCAATTCGGCTGCTTTTACGCCGCCGCCGTAAGGTGTACGGAAAACGATTGGGGAGTTGTATTTGCCGCCGGAACGGTAACGCATGCGCGCAGCTTGCACAACCATTTGGTCAAGGGCTTCGAAAATGAAACCTACGAATTGGATTTCGGCAACCGGACGGAAGCCTTGAATACCCAAACCTACAGCCAGACCGCCGATTGCGGACTCAGCCAGCGGCGTATCGAATACGCGCTCTTCACCAAATTCTTTTTGCAGTCCTTCCGTTACACGGAAAACGCCGCCTACATGACCTACATCTTCACCGAAAAGCACAACGTTAGGATCACGTTTCAATTCAACGCGAAGCGCATCACGGATTGCTTCTTTCATGTTCATTTGTGCCATTTGCTTCATTTCCTCCTTAAACATTGACAGTTCACATTCTCGAAATCACACAAGGAACCGTAATCCGGACGATCGTCCGGACACGATATATGCTTTTAATGGAAAAAACTTATTGGAAGTCTGCTTTTTGCTCTTCCAAGTGCTTAGGCGTATGTTCGAACATGCTGTCAAGCAAGCCTGGAATCGTCATTTTTTCTGTTTTTTCCGCTTTTTTGATCTCGTCGTTGACTTTCGCTTTTGCTTCTTCTTTCACGCGAGCTGTATCTTCTTCGGTCCACAGACCTTTTTTCTCCAGATATTTCGCAAAACGCGCGATTGGATCCTTTTCGCTCCACTCTGCTTCTTCATCTTTGGTACGATATTTGGAAGCATCGTCCGAAAGGGAGTGAGGACGGAAACGATACGTTACAGCTTCGATCAATGTTGCGCCTTCGCCATTGCGGCCGCGCTCAGCAGCTTCTTGAACCGCTTTGATGACAGCCAGAACGTCCATACCGTCAACTTTAACGCCTTTGATCCCTGCTGCAACCGCTTTATGAGCGATGGACAATGCAGCGGTTTGTTTAGCAAAGGGAGTTGTGATGGCGTAGCCGTTGTTTTGCACAAAGAAAATAACAGGCAGCTTGTAAACGCCGGCATAGTTCAAACCTTCGTAGAAGTCACCTTCGGAAGAACCGCCGTCACCTGTATATGTGATAACGACTTGTTTTTGTTTTTTCAATTTGTATCCCATTGCAATCCCCATCGCGTGCAGGATTTGCGCGCCGATGATGATTTGCGGCATCAATACGTTAACGCCGTCAGGCACTTGGCCACCATGCTGATGTCCACGGGAATACAGGAATGCTTGGTACAATGGAAGTCCATGCCATACGAGCTGCGGAATGTCGCGATAGCCTGGGCAGATAAAGTCTTCTTTTTGAATGGCGAATTCACTACCCACCATTGTTGCTTCTTGTCCGGATACCGGAGCATAGAAACCGAGACGGCCTTGGCGACCGAGGTTAACTGCACGATCATCCCAAGTGCGGGTAAATACCATGCGGTACATAATTTCTTTTAATTGATCGTCGGAAAGTTCTGGCAACTTGTCTTTGTTAATAATTTCACCATCCGGAGACAGTACGGACAGAGCTTCTACTTCCTCCGTGTATACTTCATAAGGAACCTTGCTCATTTTTTTCTTCACCTCAACAAAAAGTTTGAATATCAAGTTCCGCTGTTATAGAATTATTATACACCTGTTTCACCGCATACGTCAAAGAAATCCGTAATTTTTTTATATTTCCTTTCGGATTGTATGTATAACAGGGGATGAATAATGGTATAACAGCATAGTACATGGCTGCTGGTCTGACCTATCCGCGCACAAGGTTAATCTTACCGTATTGTGCAGTTGAATGCAAAAAAATAACCGAGAAAGGTGACGTTTTATGACGGATTCCCGCTATTTGAAACGGACGATTGTGAAAGAAGAAATCGAGAGTCGCCATCTTGGCGAAAAGCGTGTCCTGCGCATCTACCTTCCCCCGGGGTATAACGAACTGCTAACTTATCCTGTCGTTTATTGTCAGGACGGAGAGGAGTTTTTCAATTTTGGACGCATCGCGACGACGGCGAACCGGATCATCCTGGATGAAGGCGCCGAGCCGTTCATTATTGTAGGCGTTCAGGTGGATGTCTCGGTGAGAACCCAAGAGTATGCTCCGTTCGGCGATCGCTTCAAAGCATACACGGCCTGCTTCGCTGAAGAGATTATTCCCTATGTGGAAGAGAAATATCCTGTACGCCGCTCTCCCCAGGAACGTGTGCTTGCGGGAGATTCCCTCGGCGGCAGCGTATCGCTGCACCTCGCCCTGCTTTATCCTCACCTTTTTAACCGGGTCATCAGCCTGTCAGGAGCCTTCTATTCCGCTTCCCAAGAAATTTACGCTGCTGAGGAAGACTTGTCGTGGCTGAACATCTGGATGATCGTTGGCTTGCAGGAGGATGCATTTGAATCCGATACAGGCATCTACGATTTCGTGCAGCTGAACCGCGATACGCGCGACATTTTGGAAAACCGCGATGCGGTTGTATCGTACCGGGAAAAAGACGGGCGTCATCAATGGGGGTTTTGGCAAAAAGAGCTCCCCGAGGCTCTGCTTTATTTCCTGAGCGAGCGCTAAGAACATCTGTCCGGCGGCGGCTGAAAGGCCGCTTTTTTCCCGGCATATTTGTTAGCGTTTACATTTAAGATCAAAAAAGAAGCAGGACGCCCTGCTCTTTCAGTCGCTTTTTGTTGCGCTCAGTATGGAAGAATTCCGAAATGTTATAATGATAGTGAATGCTCACTTTCAATCCGTTTCAATAATGCGTCGCACCCGGCATCCACGAGTCTGTAAACCTCTTCGAAATTCCCCGTATAATACGGATCAGGCACTTCGCGCAACGTCTCATCAGGCAGCAAATCCATCAATTTGAGCAGATCGGCTTTCTCTCCGCCAATGACTTTGCGTACGTTCGCCACGTTGGAATCATCCATGCACACAATATAATCGAACTGTTCAAAGTCTGCGCTTGCGAATTGCCTGGCGGCCATATTGGCATAGGAAATCCCGTATTCATCCAACAATTGGCGCGTTCCTTCATGAGGCGGCTTGCCGACATGCCAATTGCCTGTCCCGGCCGAGTCTACGCGAATTCGGTCCTGCAGTCCGCGCTGCTCTATTTTGTGCCTCATCACCGCCTCAGCCATCGGGGATCTGCAGATGTTCCCCAAACATACAAACAAAACATGAATCATCTCGTTACTCCCCTTTTCCGAACGTACGATTTAATGAGCTTTGTGCCGCCTGAGGCTGCACACGATCCGCCTGTACCAGCGAACGGCGCGGCAGCTTCCATTTATAATGGACGGAACACATCCGGAAAAATACGACCGCAACAAATCCGATAAGCAATCCCGTATTGGTTGTCAGCCAGCCCATTCCGATCGCAAACCCGGCAGCGATCGCCCATACCGCATAGATTTCATCCCTCAACACCAAAGGTTTGCGTCCTGCCAACAGATCGCGAATGATCCCTCCGCCGATGCCTGTCATCACTGCTGCCACAATGACCGCACTGATGGGATGACCCATGTTAACGGCATATAGGGCACCCTGAATCGCAAAAGCGGCAAGTCCAATGGCATCGAAGAGCGCCTCCGTCCGCTTCCAATGTCCGATCCATTTCAGCGGGAGCACAAATGCCACGGCTACGGATACGAGGGCAAGCATAATAAGTGCGCCTTGGCTCCACAGCGTGGTCACGGGCACACCGATCAGAACATTCCTTACCACCCCGCCACCGAAGGCGGTGACCAATCCCAGCACCAGCACGCCAAGAATGTCGTATTCCTCTTCCATGGCCACGAAAGCCCCCGACATCGCAAACGCAATGGTGCCGATGATGCTGAACACTTCAAAAATGTGCAAGTCCAATTCCGTCCAAACCTCACTTTTCAAGTCATCTCCATGTCGCTCTCATCATTGTATCCGCGAGTGCCGGAATTGTGCAACTAGATTTTGTGATTTATACTGGAAGGGTTCGCAATATAATGATAAATGAAAACTTTCTTCATGGCAGGAAGGATGAATAGAATGACCATGAAACGCGTCGTCATTTTTACGGGGGGAAGCCTGTCTCCCGAATTTCTCAAAGAAATCAGGCACGATGACGTGCTCATCGCTGCAGATCGCGGGGCACTGTACCTGATCGATCACGGCATTCGACCCCACTTTGCCGTAGGCGACTTCGACTCTATTACTGACGAGGAACGGGAAAGGGTCCGCCTGAACAGTGAACGCATGATTTCCGTCGATGCCGTCGAGAAGGACTGGACGGATACGGAAATGGCTTTCGAAACCGCATTGGATATGGAACCTACCCATATTCTCATGCTGGGCGCTACAGGTACTCGCCTTGATCATACGCTTGCCAACGTACATATCATGGTCCGTGCGATGCAGCATCATATCTCTTGCACGCTTCAGGACGAACACAACTATCTGACACTGACTACGTCCGAAGCCTCGGTCGAAGATCGGGGGTATCAGTACGTTTCATTGCTGCCGTTGACGCCCGAGGTCACCGGAATCAGTCTGGAAGGCTTTCAGTACCCTCTGGATAAAGCAACGCTCCGGATGGGACAATCCCTTGGCATAAGCAACAAGCTTTTGGGACCTGCGGGGACAGTTACCATCGATAGCGGATTGCTGCTCATTATTCAGAGCAAGGATTAACGTTGGTTCATATGAAAGTTACATTTTTGTAACTTGCTGAAAAATAAAAAGAGCAACTTATTATTCGAAAAAACCTTTGATTTTCAAAGGTTTTTTCTGTTTCAAACCTTAAATGCATCCGTCAACGATTAATTTTTTGACATTTTTAATGGTATTTTAATAAAACGCTCCAAAACCAGTCACTTCAAGCACTTCAAGCTTCTACTCCAAATTTTAGGGTGTTACAAACCTGTTATACTCGCTCTAGCAAACGAAACGAAAACTTAATTTTGGAGGTACTACATGAAAACAAACATCTTTGTCCAAAAGGCCGTGACCGTGGGATTGTGCGCAGCACTTGGTTTTGGAGCCATCGCAATGACATCGGCACCTGCTGCTCAAGCAGCAAGCGCAACCGTGTCCAAAGGACAACAAATCGTCAATTACGGTAAACAATTTATGGGAACGCCATATAAATTTGGAGCATCCACTTCGACGACCAAAAATTTTGACTGCTCTTCCTTCATGAAATATATCTTTAAAAAGTATGGCGTGGACCTTCCGCGTACCAGCGTCAAACAATCCAAGGAAGGCGTAGCCGTATCCAAAGCGAACCTGCGCGTCGGAGACCTGGTATTCTTTTCGAGCGGCAGCCGTTCCACAGGCAGCAATATTACGCACGTAGCAGTTTACGCGGGCAACGGAAAGATCCTGCACACTTACGGATCTCCAGGGGTAACGTTCTCTGACCTGAACTCGGGAAACTGGAAAAAAACGTATATTAAAGCACGCCGTGTACTGTAATTTCCCTACGAATCATTGAATATATGTCTAAAATGGCCGGATCCATTAAGGATCTGGCCATTTTTAATGGGAAGAATGAAGCATATAACCCACTCCGCGCACAGTTTGAATGAGTTTGACGCCCCTACCCTTGTCCACTTTTTCACGCAAATGTTTGATATACACATCCACCACGTTCGTATCCATTTGAAAATCATAGCCCCATACTTCCGATAAGATCGCCTTCCGCGAACAGGCTTCGTTTGCATGCCGCGCCAAAAACTCCAACAATTCGTATTCTTTCGGCGTGAGCGTCAAATACTCCCCAGCCCGGCTGACTCTCCGCGAGCGCAAATTGATTTTAAGGTCATGCACCATGATAACTTCTTCGTCGAACTGCGAACCTTGAGAAAACAAGCGAAGCAAATTTCGAATCCTTGCCATCAATATACTCGGCTCGCTCTCTTGCTCGAGTATGTCGTTTGCCCCGCTGTCCAACCATTCCACGATTCGATCCGCGGATATTGCGGTCGTAATAATTATAAACGGAATGTTGTGATGGTTCTGTCCGCGATGCCACTTCAATCCTTCGTCGGGCTGGATTGTGTCTTCAGGAGCAGCGGTCCAGATGATCATAGACAGATTCTGCTTGACCATCTCCAATTGCTGCTTGTATGTACCTGCGCTGGCCAAGAGCACGGCATAGCCCTCGGCACTCAGCGCTTCTTTTAGCGACCTTGTCTGTTCCTGGGCGCCAACAAGTAAAATGGTCGTTTTCATCCGTTCACCCGGCCTTGGACAAATTCTTTCTCTGTAGAGGTCGCGTGCGATCCTCCATATGTCGTTATGATGCCGAAAAACGAAAAAGTCCATTCCTCGAAAGGAACGAACTTGAATTTGGTGCACGGCATTAGCCAAAATAGCGATGGACAAGCGTGCGTGCTTCAGCAGTATCTTTGGTCCCGTGGACGAGGATCCGACCGTCTTGAAAAATAACCATCCGATGTTCCCCTAGGCTGAACGAGACCAGAAACGGATTGTGTTCCACGACCCCTTCCCCAAGCTTACCCAAACGTTCAGCGGTCTGTTGGAGATCCAGCTTCAATGGGCGGGAAGGACGGATCTGCACCGTATCCCTGCCGCAGAGCACGTCCGTTTTTTCGAGATTCGAGGCGGATAAATACGGAAATGAAGCCGATGCGCTGCACGAAGGACAATCCGGCTTCTTCGCGCCATCCACGTTGATCGTTATGTACTCGTTCCGCCACAGGTCAAACGACAGCAGCTTGCGCCTTAAGGCGCCATGATTTCCGCTAAGAAGCTTCATGGCTTCTGCAGTCTGATTGGCCGTGACCATCTGCACGGCTTGCGGAATGATTCCAGAAGTATCGCAGGTATCCCCGCCCAACGGCACCTCTCCGAGCAAACAATTCAAACAAGGGGTTTCCCCTGGCATAAAGGTGTAGGTAATCCCGTAGCTGCCTACGCACCCACCGTAAATCCATGGTTTGCGATGTTTTTGGCACATATCGTTGATCAGCAGTCTTGTATCAAAGTTATCCGTTGCATCCATCACCAGATCGACATCCGCAATGAGTTCTTCCAATTCATCCGTCCGCACATCCATGACTTTTCCAACGATGTCTACTGTGGAATTAATCTCTTTCAGACGCTTTACAGCAGCGATCGCTTTCGGCATGCGCTCCAATGCGTCCTTCTCTGTGTAGAGCTGCTGGCGCTGCAGGTTGCTCCACTCCACGTAATCGCGATCGGCGATCGTGATATGCCCGATTCCGGCACGTGCCAACGTCTCGGCGATTCCCGTTCCCAGCGCGCCTGCACCAATGATCAGTACACGGCTTCCTTTCAGCCGCTCCTGTCCGTTTTTGCCCAGCGGCGCGAATCGTTCCTGCCGTGAGTAACGGTTTTCTTGCTCTGGATGCTCGTTCGTGTTCGGGTTTGTCATGACTGAACCATTCCTTCCGCAGGACTGCTCGCTGCTGCATAACGCTTGACGGGGATCATGCCTGCCTCGTATGCCAATCTCCCTGCTTCAACGCCCATTCGCATGGCCTTAGCCATCTTAACCGGATCGCGTGAACCTGAAACAGCCGTATTAAGCAATACGCCATCTGCCCCCAGCTCCATCGCTTGGGCAGCATCTTTGGGAGAACGAAGGCCTGCATCCACAATGACCGGAACCGCAGCCTGTTCAATGATCAGCTCAAGATTGTACGGATTTATCAGCCCTTTGCCCGCACCAATCGGCGAGGCCCCGGGCATCACGGCGTGTACACCGAGCAATTGCAGACGTTTGGCCAAAATGACGTCATCCGAAATATACGGCAGCACCGTAAATCCTCTTTCAAGCAGCATCTCGCAAGCCCTGTACGTTTCGATCGGGTCGGGCAACAACGTTCGCCCATCGCCGATCACTTCTACCTTAATCATATCACAAAGTCCCGATGCCCGTGCCAATTCGGCGATGCGTACCGCTTCTTCGGCATTCGTCGCTCCAGCGGTATTCGGCAGCAACGTGAATCGACTCAGGTCCAACGTGTCGAGAAAATGCTTGCGTTCCCGCTGCTCCAAATTCAAGCGCCTTATAGCAAATGTCAGAACCTCTGTACCTGATGCCTCAACCGCCTGTCGTTGTACATCCAAGTCTTCGAATTTCCCTGTTCCCAGCAGCAATCTCGATTCAAAGGCATATTTTCCAATGTTTAACATACTTATCCGCCTCCCACAAAATGTACGATTTCGATTCGGTCTCCGTTTTTCAGCGGCGTCGTCTCATGAAGCTCTCGCGTTAAAATTTGCCGATTCAGTTCAACAACGACGGTTTTCACCTGAAGATTGAAAGAGAGCAACAATTTGTCCACACGATTCAACTGGTCTTCAATCTCCATCGATTGTCCGTTGACGATAATATTCAATGCATCATCCCCTTTCCGCTTAAGCGCTCCGGATTGAAAGCAGCAATCCCGAGTTCACCGGCCGATTTCCCCTCGATCAAATCCGCCAACACACTGCCTGTGATAGCGCTGAGCAAAATACCGTTCCGATAATGTCCGAAAGCGGCATACAATCCCGAATATTGTTCGCTTTCCCCCAAATACGGCAAACCATCCGGAGTCGATGGTCTCACGCCGGCCCAGGCTCGCTCGAATCGGGCGTGCGCAACGGCGGGAACCCATGCTGCCGCGGCGGAGATCAGTTTCTGGATTCCTCCAGGGGTCACATGCAAATCCGAAGCTCCCGCCAAGCTTGTTGCACCCAACCACACTTCTCCATTCGCTTTTGGAACGATATAAACATCTTCCGCATAAACGGTCCTGTCCGGTATATTTCCCCGTGCAGCGTCATGATGCGAAAACCGGACAGCAACCATTTCTCCCTTTACCGGCACGACAGGCATGTTCAACCCTACGCTTTCCATCAACTCTACTCCTTGCAGCCCGGCCGCGACTATGACATTTTTACATGTCAACATGCCAATGGAGGTTTGAACCCCTTGTATGCGCCCTGCCCCGGTTTGCAGCGTTACATTCTGAATGCCTTCCATGATTCGAGCCCCGTATGCTTGAGCGGACTTGGCATAAGCTGTGACAAGGTTTAACGGCAGCACTTCGCTTTCAGCTTGCCTGTACAACCCGCCATACGTATCCCGGCTTAGCCAGGGTGCTTGACGCTGCAGTTCCTGCCGATCCCAATACGTGCATGCATTCGAATCTGTTTCATATGCGGCTGCATATAGTCCTGCCTTTTGTCCGCTTCGAAAAGGCGTAATGAACCCGGCCTGCCGCAAGCCAATGTCAATTCCGCTCATCGCTTGAATATGCTCCCTCTGCCGGTGAACCCGTTCACGGCTGCGCCGGGCAAGCTCCGCCATGGCCGCATGATGAAAGTGCTCACTGTCGGCAGCCAGCATGCCGGCCGCCGCCGATGACGTCCCTCCACCCATTCGGGCTCGTTCCAGGAGCATTACTTCCTGCCCGCGGGCTGCCAATTCATAAGCAATGGAACAACCGATGACACCCCCTCCGATCACGATCGTTTCGGCAGACATGTCCTTTCGCGAACGTGGATTCTCTTTTTTGTCGAGAATGTCGAACCCCGAACTACCGTCTAAGCTAATGCGATCATCAAACAACGATTGCCCCTCCTTCATCTTCGTTCAATGGCGTCATTCATGGGCCGTACACCGGACATAGCCTGTTTGAATGCAGCGGCTGCTTGCTCAGGTTTACTGTTCTCCCATATGGCGGACATGACCGCAATCCCGCTTGCCCCGGCTGCGTAAATCGCATCCACGGCATCAAGGCGAATTCCGCCGATCGCAATGACGGGAATGCAAAGGGAGCTGCATATCGCTTTCAATGCAGGTATGCCTCTTGGCGCAGCGCCAATTTTGCTGTTGGTAGCAAAAACGTGCCCAAAAATAACATAATCTGCGCCTTGGCGCTCAGCGGATTTCGCCCCTTCCAAGGAATGCACGGAAACGCCCAGACGGATCGGTTCATGCTTGTTGTCCATCCGGATGGTTGTGCCATACTGTTTGAAATCCGATTCCCCCCTGTGCACGCCGCACAACTTAGGAACAGAAAAACCATCCATTCGATCAGGAATGCCATTAACGACAATTTGCGAAGCCGGGATACCCGCTTCTTGCATTCGTTCGGCCCAATGCAATCTTTGGTTGATCGCAAGATGTTTTTCCCGAATATGAATGTAATCCACCCAAGGGGTCACCCGGATCGCCTTTTCAAGAAAAACATCAAGGTCCCCCGTTCCGTTTGAAATGACATGGAGCTCCAATGATGAAGGTACTGATTGAGTTTGCGAAGCAACCATAACTCGGTTCACCTGCCTTTCGCTGAAAGAACACAAAAAACCACTCCCGCAGGGGAGTGGCGACTTATTCGTATCTTTCGTGCAATGCAAGGCAAATGCGAAACCAATGGGCATTATTCTCACGCGTTTATGCATGGAACGAGCATTGCCGATAATCGCATTGCAATCCAAGCGACGGCTGAAATACAGCCTTCCTTGTCATGACGAAAAACGTGCCACTTCCCTACGCTGGTATGATCCAGATCAGGTACAAAGGGTCCGGAATCGAATTATTCCATCTCAGCCGCATCGCGCGGCACCCCTAGTGCTCTTATGAAGTTGTAGCCTATATTACCATAGGCATCCTGTTTTGTCATCGATCATTTTTGCGTGCACTGCCAAAAATCAGGAAGATCAGCGCTTTTTTAGGTTAGACTACGCAGCTGAAAATATCGCACTATCCAGTGCCTTTTCGTCGGAGGATACTAGCGATTGATATAACAATTTTGCTCAAAATAGCCTCGAGCCGCTGCCTCCTGGGCATCCGTAAAAACTTCCTCCGGCCTGTATCCGTTCGAGCATGTGGCCGGATAATAATATTTGATGCCGCTGTCAGGATCCACACCGCCGATCACGGCCGCCCTCTTAACAAGCCGGCCGCCTCCGATGGCAAAGTTGTTGATTTTTCGGCCTCCGCTCGGAATACCCTGAATGAAAGCAATGATCCCTGTGTCATTTATAGAGTTGTACCAGTCTTCCTGGGAGATGAGCGGCAGAGTAAACGTGTATGAGATGCCATTTCTTCTGGCAAATTCGTTGTGACGATTGATGACCTCGGCCAAATCCTCCTGAACGGCACTGACAATCCGGCTTCTGCGCACATGTTCAAAATGTTGATCATCTCTCAGCAACGGGATCCGTGTCGACGCGATGAGTTCGTTCCGAAAGCCTTCAAGCCACATTTGCTTTTCGGCATCATAGGCGTAGACATAACTATCCAACGTGAAATTGATGCTGTTTCCGTCTTCGTCTGCATAGGTATAGGGTTTCTTTGGGCTCCACACGTGACGAAAAGAGTTTTCGGACTCCCCCATCATTTCCGTCTCATTGGCATACATGTAGTAACCGTCGTAGTCCAGAACAACGATAGCCGGGATATAATCGAACAAGGAGCGAATCGCTGGCGGATCGTCCTGAATCCCCAAATTAAGAGCCATCGTTTGCGTAAACGTCTCCAGCGCCAAATCTTTATCAGCGTTCACAAACTTTGATGAACCGTAGCCCGCTTCTCCACTTTGCTTTTCGTTCTGGTGCATGACCATGCCAGCGTCCATGACGGCAGTCCTCAGCGCTGTCTCGTATCTATTGCTGAGGATCTGGGCCTCTTGGAGTTCCCGACTGCTCTGCGACACGATCCAAAAAAACGGAAAAAAGACAAGCACAAAAACGATGGACAGCTCAGTAATCTTCATTCAGCACCATCCCTCCATACGTGGTAAACACGGCGGGAGATTGGATTGTCCCATTTAGCCATTCGCGGATAAGCATTGCGGGGGTTCGATTCGTATTTCTGACGGACACGGTAAAAAAATCCCCTACTGTAAACGTGTATCTTCGAGCAGGATCCTCCGCGGTTTCTAAACCGTCGGTCGGAAAAAGCTTCTCTTTGATTTGGCTTGAATAATATCCATCCAAAACCGTCTCGTACGTCCCCGTAAAAGTCGCAGGATTTTGGGGATCGATGTAATTCGGCACATATTTTTTGTGCAAATGCTCCATTGAAATGTCGTAGACATTGCCCGTGCGCGCCAATTGTTCTTCGAATTCGGCAAACATCGCTGGAGAAATGTAACCTTTGGTGCGAGCGGAATCAACAAAACGCGTGACGGTCTGGTAAACGGTCATCCGGGAAATCTCATCCTGCCGATCTGCCGTTTCGGCAGCCGGATATACATATAGCAGAAGTACCGCCAACAAGACGGCAAGCAGTTTGGATGCGGCATTAATCAATATCTCCGGCCTCCTTCCAGAACGAGATTTTATTCAGCTGCCCGGACTCGTCTCTGATAAACTCAGGCCTGTAGAGACCCATAAGCTGGACCGGAACGGTCGCCCCCCTGTCTGCCAAAGGGTCTATACGATAGGCGCTTCCGTCCACCTCCACCTGAATGGTTGTCCCCGTCATCTGTCTGACCGTATGCAGCACTTCCGCTCCGCTATAACGTTCCGGCTCAGAAATTCTCAGCGTTGCTGTCAACTTGCCCTCCATAGCTTCCGTTCCCTGGATGGTCTGATCAATGGTCTGTGCCAAGTGGCGAACATGATGCTGTCCGTGCATACAAGCTGCAACAAACATAACTACCGCCGTGCAAAACAACATAAGCTGCTGCGTGTTTCGGGACATCACCCTCCAGCTCCTGTCACGATTGTGTGAAAATAAGCCCTCTCACCACATTGGACTTATCTTTCACGATGATCGCTTTGAATTTCCCGCTCGGATTGACGTATTGGTTGTCTTTCTCGTTCATCGTTTGATTAATGCTCCCTACCTTGTTATCAGGCGCGATCACCGAGCCATAATCTGCGTTATTGACGTCACGTGAAATGTTCAATTCATTGCCGTACCATTGTCCCGCTGCGTTTTTGCCAGTAATGATCTGAATGCCGAACTGGTCCTTGTCCGCATACTTTCGCAGCGCATTGGTCACCTGGGAGCCGCTGATCGTTGTTCCGTCATAAACGGTGAATGCAGCCTGAGACAATTCGGTCTGAATGTCCGCGAAGTTGTTTTGTGCCGTCTTGGTGGCCTCCTGGGCCGATATAAACAGCAGCACCACGATCGTAATCAAGGCAATCGTCAAAAAAATCCCGGCAGCAACCTTTAGCGCACTGGATGCATTGTTCATTTTCAATTCCTCCCAAAATAAGTTGTATGATTTATAATTGTTGGATTTGTTCGTAATACATGTTCATCTGCAGGAAGCTCATGCCAACAAGCGGGACGACCAAGTAGAGAAAGACCAGTGCATACATAGGCGCAAACCCGATCATTTTTCCCCATGCAGCCTTGGCATCGACCATTTTGGCGTACTCCTGCTTGCGTTGTTCAAAATAAAAAGACATCATGCTATCCAGATCATCAAATGCTTCCTGGATCGAAATTTTGCCCAGCGCAAGCTGCAGCTTGTCCACAAGGCGTTGAAACTCCGGGAGCCGCGCATCCGCCTTTAAATGTTCAAGGGCATCCTCCGGCCCATGTTCGAAATGAAGCAGGCACTTTTGCAAAGGGCGTTTGAAAATGACGGCAAACCGGTTAAGCCACTCCAGAATCTCTTCCACCGACATCCGCTCCATGTCGCGCAAAATTGAGATGACCGTCTGGAACTGGTAAATTTCATGCAGCATGTCCATGCCGCGCATTTTGCGCTGAAACAGCATCAGCCATATGGGCAAATAATACCCGGACGTGCCGATCAGAAAAGCAATGAGCAGTTCCCACCACTGCAAATATTGACGTTGAAGCTTCTCCCATTTTTGCGTGATCCGGGCAACCGTTTCATTCTGCACCTCGTCCTTAAGCTTCCGGGAACTAACGCGCTCTAGCGCTTGGACGATTTCGTCATGAGTCGCATTCCCTGCTTTGGAGACCTGCTGCAGCACAGCCCGGTCCAGATCCGCCGTATCCTGGGCTTGTTTCAATTCATCTGCGGACATGGCTCCGAACATTCGGTCATCCCGGACAGGCGCATATAAAATATGGTTCCGTTCCACCTGGTGAAGCGCAGCAATGCAACAAAGAGAGAATAGAAAGCATCCTACAAAGAGGACAAACCTTCGAATAGCCAACCATTCATACTTGAGCTCCGAGCTGCTCTCTCTCATCAAACGTACGGATTGGCCGTACTTGATGCTGCCGGGTTTGGCTGCAAGCAGAAATGAGCATTTTCGAATAAAAGGCTGCTTGTAAAGGATTCGCTCCCATACGGTATTGCTGCGCCCTGCCCGAAAACGCGTTTCATCGTACTGTTGCAGGCGCTGCAGCAGTAAATAGGCAGCAATAATCACCACATAGATGGATATCTTGGTTACGAACCCCAGCTTGCTTCCGTAAAACTCATCCATCGAAGGAAAGCTGCTTCTGGCCCAACGCTCGATCGGCGCCGTAAACAGTACCGGGGCAAGCGCAATGATATTGAGCCCTTTCAACAGGTAATCCAGCTTGTCCCTGCGCAAAATTTCCAAGTGGATTTCCTGCGTGAGGTTGCCGAGCCCCTTCAGATAGATGGAGCCGTGCGCCCTGTCCTTATCCCCGAATTCCATGACCAAGTAGGACATGCCCGCAAATCCTTTCAAAAAACGGTTAGGAGCAACCTCATAATACCTTTCCAGCGCCTCGTTCGGATCCGGTGAAGTCAATGCCTCGTAGATGAGCATGACTTGCTGCGCGGCTTCCCCTTTACCTGTTTCCGCTGCCTCGTATAGCGCTTCTTCGATCATGCCGTGCTGGTGATAACGATGACGCACTTCGGCAAACACATCCAGCATCTGCATCAACAAACGTTTCTCCAAGCGATTTAGCCACATATCCAAGACCAGGCTGTTCAACACAACCGCGCACAGAACAACCAATAACAAAAAGCTCCATCCAGGTTGAACCATCAACAGAACGATACCGACTAAACTGAAGCTTCCTGCGACGATGAGCACGATCCCCATCGTCGTTTTTCTCAGCGCCATTTCATCTCCGACATGGCGGAACGAAATCCTCTTTTTGACCTGCAGAACGTATGCAGACCATAACGGCAGTTTCATGCTCCAACGATAGCTCTGCAATAAGAACGATCTCCAACCGGCAAGCCGCCGGCTTCCTGGTATGGAAAATACGGTTTGCCGTCTGGTTGCTGCAACACCTCCTTTATGGCGGAGAATCGCTAGAATCAGCATGACAACCGCCAG
Source organism: Paenibacillus sp. FSL W8-0426 (assembly GCF_037969725.1). NCBI lineage: Bacteria > Bacillati > Bacillota > Bacilli > Caryophanales > Paenibacillaceae > Paenibacillus > Paenibacillus sp. FSL W8-0426. Next base: position 4,072,753 of record NZ_CP150203.1, read on the forward strand.
ACCTACAGCACAGCATGCAAGCAGCAATAACAGGATCGATTTAAACGGCATGGGTATCCCCCCAATATTTGATCAGAAACCGCTCGAACCGGTCTGCATCCTGCATCGTCATTTGATCCCGCATATCGGACATGCTTTCAGCAGTTAAAGGCGCAGCCGCAACATAACTTCCGTCCCGATACTCGACCACGTTGCGGAACGAAAACCCTACCCGCTCTTCAACGCTCTCGATCTGCCCGGAACGCGGCAGGCATTCGGTGATTCGCTCGATGTATCTGCGTCCCTCCGCATCTTTTTTCATGTGCACGTCGAAATTGATCACGCTGACGACCTGCTCTTCGGCAATATGTTCATGTTGAAACATCCCTGTTTTGAGCAGTGAATTGCGCAGGGAAAACACAAGATCCCTGAACGTTTTGGCATGGTGAGTGAACAGCGTGAACAGACTGGCGACTTGAGACATTTGAATCATCCAGGCAGCTACTTCGTCACTCGCTACTTCGCCCAAAATATTCACGGTTCCGTCCGTCTTTTTCTGTAAATCGAGACCTTCCTGACCGGAAATTTGCTCGGTTTCGCGAAAGCTCAATATGTTGCGCCGGCTATAAATACGTCTCAGCTGCAGCTCGAAGGCCATCTCTTGCACACGCAAGGTATACGATGGATAAATGTGTTTCACCATGGCCATAAGGAGCGTTGTTTTCCCCGAACCCTGAGCTCCGGTCACAGCGGTAATCCGGCTTCCTTTCATCAAATAACACAACAGCATGATGGGCAGCTCCGCATTTTCGCCAGTGACAAGCTGCTCCAGCGAAGCATTCGGAATATCGAACTTCCGTACGAAAAAGGCCCACGATTCCGCAAACGGAGGACGAACGACAACAACGCGCGAACCGTCTTTCATCTCGTTCACTTTATATCCGTTCGCCTCGGACAACTGTCCAGGGTAGTTGTATTTGTAAATGTTCTGGCATACCCTTTTCAGTTCACGGACGCTGCCAAAGGACAGAAACGACAGGTGGATCGATCTCCCCTTGTAAAAAATCCAAACGCTCTCCGCTGCGCTTAAAGGCTCTTTCGCTTCATCCACAAACGATGTATCCTGTATCAGATCATTCCACGATGCAGGTAACCGACTTCCTTGATCCTGCGTATCCAATATGCCGCTGACTCCGCCGCTCACGCCATCAATGCGTTGGTCACGAATCTCGTCAACAATCGAAAACCCTTTGTAGTGTTGATAGATTCGCTGCACGACGATATCTCTTTTTTCATGAAATTCTAGCCTGCGGTATTCGCAATCGAAAACGTAATGGATGTCTTCCTCCGAAATGTAGTAGCTCCCCCCGTTCTCCCCTTCTGCCTCCATTCGCAATTTCCCAAGATCATACGTTTCGATCAGCCGGGAAAGAGCATCCACCCCGAATTGCTGTTTGTACAAAAAAAACACGATTTCAAAGCGATCCTGAACCGTTAACAGCTCCTGATCTTCAAATGGAATGACTTCATCAATGGTGGTCTTGTTCAATCCAAGAGTCCGCGTGAGCAGATCGCCGATGAGTCTTTTAACATAAAGTTTGTCGCTCAGGCTGCCGGAGACACAGCCTTTCAGCGCTTTCCGCATCTCGGCACGCTGGTTGATTCTCCGCTGATACTCCTCTTCATGCAAGCCGGCGTCGGCCAACTGGCTGTGACTTAACTCATGCAGCGAATGTTTTACTTTCTCCGTCAAACCTTCGATGGTTAGCGATTCGTGATTATGATCTTTCCGTTCTTGTTGTTCACGATCAAGCTTCCTGTATTTCGCCCCAAAAAATAGGATGATTCCAAGCAGCATTACGCCGATTAATGTACCATTCACCCCCATGAAGGTCAGGCTCCCCTTTCAAGCCTTTTCAAGATCGTGCGCATTCCTGCGCCGTCCATGATCAGGCGAGCGAATTCAGCCATATGCTTGCTGAAACTGTCTTTCCCTTTTCCTTCATTGCCACCCCACCCGTGCAATTGCAGAAAGCTCCCCACATCGCGCCGGTTGGCTGCATCAAGGTACCCCGTTGTGTACGGGATCGCCGACATCGTCCCCTTATATCGGAAACGACGACGAATGTTCGCTAGCGTTGCTCGGGCATGCGGGTCATACTTGCCAATTACCAAATGCATTTTTCGGTCTTTCATACAAAAAGGCATTTCTCCTTCAAAAAACTGTTCAAGCTCCCTCATGTTCTGCGTCAAATGAACGACCACGAACTCAGCGCGCTGCAGAAGAAGACTTGCATCTCTCCCTTCCTGACCCGCCTCTACGATGACCAGATCATAGTATTCGTTCGCGGCATTCAGCAGCGAGTTCAGCGGTTCAGCCTGCCCTTTATGCAATCGCTCCATATTGTTCATGGAACCGGTCAGCAAGTCCAAGCGGTCTTTGATCAGCGGTTTGGCATGATCCTTGACGTTATGTTTGGTCAATGCGCCGCTGGCATGCAGCCGCTCGATGGCATCCCATCCCCCTTCGTCAAAACGGTGAAGCGAGTCTGCTTCATACTCTTGAATCGGAGGAAGCAACGCCTCCACTCCGCTGCCCGCCTGTCCTGAATTCACCAGTAAAATTCTTACTCTGTACTGCAAACCCATAGCATACGCGCCAATCAATGAGCTGGAGGTGCAGCCGCTTCCGGCAAACGGACTCCAAAACGCTACCGTACTCATGCCCTCATCCTTTCTGCTTCTTTCATCGCCTTGCGGCTCTGAACCGGTTCCCAGCCTGTCAGCTGCTCGATCAGGCGGCGAAGCGATTTTTTGTAGTTTCGAGAAAGTGGGCCCAGCCGTATTCGGCGATGATGCTCATTTTCCAATTTGACTGCCGCAATCAGTTCATCCCAGGGCAGCACCAGAGATTCTGCAGTCCACTCAAACGGGCCTCTATCAAGATATGTCCATAAATATTGAACATCCAGTTTGCAATCCACCGCATTGATCAAAATCCGTTGAAACGAAAGATTGCCCGGCAAGTCCTGTTCCTCCAGCAAATGCTCCAGCCAGCCCTTGCTACGCTCGAGATTATAACGCTCGTAATCGCAGACCCAGAGACGGATCTCGGCTTGCAGCCATAAATCTCTGGAAGCGAAATGGGAGCTTTCCACGTCATAAACGATGTAATCATAAGCGTCAATCCCTTCGCCGCTTGCTTCGAGATGGCCCTCAACCGCTGCGGACGTAACGAATTGGCAAGCGACGTCGAATCCTTCAAACTCAGTAATGCGAAGCGAGTGATTGCCTTCACCCACGCTATACATGTATTTCTGTTGAAGCGTACCATCTACAAGCAAAACCCTTTTACCGGACGCCGCCAAAATTTTGCACAAGTACAACATCAGATCCGTTTTCTCGCACAATCCCGCAAAAATCCATGCATGCAATTGAACCCCTCCTAAACAATCGCGTTGTTATAAGAATCATTAATAGAATACATCGCTTGTTTTTCTGTGTCTCATTGCCCGCCAGTCAGCACCCGTTGTTGTTGTTCCTCAGCACTGCCGCTGTCCGCCGGTTGGTCAAACACGCTTCCTGGATCAACGTTCGCGGACTGATCCGTTCGTTCGCCAGCGCCTGGACGGTTATTGTACGAAACAGAGGATTGCGCCACATCCTGTTCAACGCTCCGCGAAGGCGCGGCAGCAGAGATTGCAAGCGAGCTTTCCAATGAGCTGCGCACTTGGCGCACCAGTTCCTGCTCGGCCCGCCTGACGATATTCGGATCGCTCTCCAGCAATTTCAACACCTCCTGATTCGCTGGATACGTCGGTATGGCCGCAGTTTGAAACTGGGGTTCCACATAGGTAAGGGCGTAGATTGAAGCTTTATGTAAGTAGGCATCCACGATCGCACTGGATAGCGACAAGATCTCTTCTTCCGTCATCGTAATCCATAATGTAGAGGCATTGAGGCGCTCCACCTTCTTTTTCGACAATAGAATGTAGTCCTGGCCTGTCGGAAACTGGATCCGAACATCAATGATATCACCCTGGGCCAACGACGAAGGCAGCAGAACAACTTGAAGCTCCCGGTTCCTTAAATCCGGAGGAGCAGGCGTATCTTCGTAAACCATTTCCGTCGTAATGGCTGTTCCTTTTTTAAGCTCGATCTTGGCTCGCTGATCTTCGGGTTGTTTGCTGCTGGACCACAAATTGCGCGGTGCCTGTGCGTCGGGAACGGCAAAAAGCTTAATGTCTTCCGCGAGAATCGGCTCCCCCGCTTCAATATCCCGCACGGTCACCCATGCCTGCGCCCCCGACTCCCATTGCTGGAGAAGCTCGGCTTCTTTTTGCTCGAAGGCTGCTGTAAACTTCGCTTCGATCTCCGCTTTGGTGTCGTTTAGCGTAATGAGGCTGTAAATCACGTATCCCCCAAACAGCAGGCCTGCTGCACCCGCACCAATCAAGCCAGCATAAATCCGTTGTCGGCTTTGCTTTCGTAATTTGGACAAAAAAGGCTCTCCTTTCCCTTAATTGCATGTTCTGCTTTGGAATTGATCGTCATTTCTTGATGATCTCAGCTTGCTTCACCACACTTCATCCTGTAAGCCTTACCATCATATACACGGCTCATTTCTTTCTGGTAAACCACGAACGCTTCGCCGGCGTATGCCCTGTCAGATGATGCAATAATTGCCCAAGCACCTTATCCATGTGCGGATCCTTGTCAAAAGGATCTGTTTGCAACGGAAGGCTGTATACGCGTTCCGTATCCAGTGATTTGCGAATTCGCTGCACTGCATCCGAAGCGGCCAATGGCAGGCAATAGGTCCACTTGTCCCGCGGGAAACGATGATGCGAGCGAATCAAAGCTCCAATCTCGGCTTGCCTCCACTCCGCGCCTGAACCTACAACGATGGGCAGGTCGGCTCTTAGAAATTCCTCCAGCCGCTGCTGATCCTGACCACTGCCCAAATCCATGACGATAAACTGGTAGCTGCCCCCAAGCAAAGACAAAATATCTGCCCTTCCGGATTGCTTCCAGTAGTGGACACCGTTGACCACAAAATTCCGGCCTGCAGCAGGCGGCTTGCCGCCATGGGCAATTTGCTGGATACGGCTAAACGACTGCGAACGCGGAGACATTTCAATAATGGCTACCTTGCCGTTGTTCCGCTCCAAATAATGGCTTATCGCTATGGATGTATGCGTTACGCCTACACCGGCGGCCGTTCCCATCAGAGCGATGACACGGGTACCGCCATTCATCGTTACCGATACATTTCCTGAAAGCGGAGTACTCCCGGGTCTTCGCAAAATTTCTGCACGCACTTCGCCGGCCGATTGAAAGCGTTCCTGGGGTTCCTGGCGCAGCAACCTTCGCACAACAGGAATGTACATGCGCGGAACGTCGCCTCGTACACAAGCCTCTACCCCATGAATCCACTCCGTATAAGCACCGCATGTCAAGAGATACAGCATTAGTGCTCCAAGTCCGTATAGGTCTGAACGGGCATCCGTTTGTCCCGATCCGTATTGTTCCGGAGCGGCAAACCCGGCAGTTCCCAGCTTGATCGTATCCTGATTTTGAAGCGTCTTATAGCTTCGAGCAATGCCGAAATCAATCAACCTCACTTCCTGCTCCGGCGTGATCATGATGTTGGACGGCTTCATATCCCGGTAAATAATGGGCGGATCGAGATGATGCAAATATTCCAACACATCGAGCAACTGAAGCACAAATTCGGTCACTTGCTCCATCGGGATTTTACCGCCGCATTGTTTGAAATATTCAGCCAGCGTCATGCCTTCGATTCGCTCCATGACCAGGTAAGCATACCCTTGTTCATCCGGGGCAAAGAAGTCGACAATCTGCGGAAGCCTCGGATGTCGAAGGGAAATGAGCAGGGCCGCCTCCGTGTCCATGGTGCTCTCATATGGCAGGCTCATCACGCTTTCCTTAACGGCCCACGTTTTGCCGGGAAGCTTCAAATCCTCGGCTTCGTACACACGGCTCATGCCGCCTGTGCCTAGAACCGAAACGATGCGGTATCTGTCGCCAAGCAGTCTTCCTGGCACCAATCCGGCCGAATGTTTCACTGTCAATCCCTCCTTTCTCGCACGACAAAAAGGGAAAGCACTCCAAAGCCGCACTACCGAAACATCGGTAGCTCTGACTCTGGGATGCTTTCCCTTTAAACGTCATGGTTAATATTGGTATCATTATAGTACAGGCCGGTGTTGGTTGTAAAGTACAAAATCCGTTTCAGATCATGTCATACACAGTACGCCCGATTTTTCCATCCATTGCTGGTAAAGCAATCTGTTTCAGGAAGCGAGTCTGTTAATATTTAATCATGTAAAGCGTGATCTCTTCACGATTATGGAACAACTGCTTTGAGCGTTGAATTTGCAAGCGAGAGCGTTCAAAGGTGTCGATGACTTCCTTGATGAGGGCCAGCGGCTTTTTGTGAAGCAGCTTGACCGTAACGATCGCGGTCCCCCCGGACTGAAGGCTGTACATCAGATCGGAAACAAGCCTGCTCATCAGCTTCGGACTCCAGCTCATATCACATACCAGCAGATCGAATTCGCCTTCCTTAAACTTCACGTCACCCGCATTTTTTTTCAAAAACGTAAGCTTGGGCGATTGCAGCAGACCCGCATCCATCTTGGCCGGATCCACAGCGGTAACCTCAAGGCCGCGTTCCAACAGAAACGATGTCCAACCTCCTGGCGCGGCTCCGATGTCCAGCGCTTTGCGAAAAGATCTGAAGTCGATGCCAAAGGTCTGCTCCGCTTCCAACAGTTTGAATTTGGCCCGCGAAATCTGACCCTCTTCCTTCTGAAAACGGATGGCTCCTCCATTCCAGTCCGACAAATTTTGTTCCGGTTTCGAAATTCCCGCGTACAAGGTTTCCTCAGCAGCGAAAACGGATACGATGTAATCTGCTTCGCGAACAACCCATTCGCAGCCCAGATCCTCCAATTTGTCGGTGAGGTATTGCTTCAGCGACGCAGCGTTTTCGTGCCAGAACGCACCTTCGGTTTTGCGCACCTGCAACGCCACGCGTAAGCCGCCCAGCTCTTGATGATTCGTTATAAAAGCAAGCAAGCGTTCCAGCGCTTGTTCGGAATCGGCTGCATTTTCCTGAAATTGCACCGGTTGAATATGACGCAGAAACGTCGGATCCTCCGCCTGCAGCATACTGGCAACTTGTTCTTCCGCAACAGGCAAGCCGGCAAGCAACACCTCGCCGGGCACAAGCACCGTGCTCTTGACCGCTCCGAACGTTCGGCGCAATTCTTCCTGCGCGTAGGGCGCAAAGCCATGATTGGCCGTGCAAATAAAACGGGAGAAGTTGCCTTCCTCCCAAGGTGACTGTGACTGTGTACTCAAAATGTGTTACCCTCCAGAACGTACGCGAATCCAAGGCCGTCCTTCCACCCATTGGATGTCGACCGGAATGTCGTACGTAAGCTTAATGGTTTCTTGCGTCAAAACATCATGTTTCGGACCTGCCGCGGCAATGCGGCCATCGCGAACAAGAGCGACATGCGTAAATAAAGGCATGATTTCCTCAATATGATGCGTGACATAAATAACGGTCATGTCCCGCTGGCGCAGCCGGTCGATTTCGGCCAGCATTTTTTCGCGTTCATACAGATCAAGCCCCGCACAGGGCTCGTCCATGATCAGCAGTTTGGGATCGGCCATGAGCGAACGCGCCAGCATCACCTTTTTCCGTTCCCCCTGGGACAATGTACCGAGCGGTTGATCGGCGAGTTTGCCAAAGTCCATTTCTTCTAACAGCTGCCGCGCTTTGTTTTGAACCTCGTCCGGAATCGCCTGATAAAAACGCAGAAATGCGTAGGCCCCGGTAGCCACAACTTCCCAGACAGGATCTCGCAAAGTCAGCTTTTCGATCAGCGTCTGGCTGATGTAGCCGATCTGCTTGCGCACTTCCCGCACATCGCATTGCCCGTACCGGTTGCCCAATACGTCGATGCGTCCCTGGCTTGGGAACATGTACCCCGTCATCAGCTCCAGCAGCGTTGTTTTCCCGGAACCGTTGCGTCCCAGGATCACCCAATGCTCGCCTTCCTGAACATGCAGCTGCACATGGTCCAAAATTTGACGTTCCTCTCTCCGGAGGGAAACGTCTTGCATCTGAATGATACTCATCCCAGCACCACCTTTCGAATTTCGCCGAGAAGATGTTGGGTTGAATTCATTCGATAAACCATTGTTGGCCTTTCTTGCTCACCGTCAAACAGCATAAGTGCCGGCACGCTGGATATTTGATACTTCTGCACCAACTCGGGAATATCGTTGATATTCATCTCGACCAACACATCCTCCGGCAGCAAATGCTCGGCAACCTCCAGCATGCGCCGGGCAGCGGCACACGTGCCGCATAGCGGAGTATGGATGAAGACTGCTTGTGGCAATCCTTCCCATACGTTGCGCAAAAGCATTTTTTGCGTGATCGGCTTCATCGGGAACCCGCTCCCGCGGCAATGCGAAGCATAACCTCACCTGTCATTGGTCCGTTGTGCATAATGACTTCTGCCGGCTTGTTTGAGTAAAGGATTTCATACATTTGACGTTTGCCAAACATGCTCGAGGTATGCAAATAAATCTCGCGCGGATAGAGGCCTTCTCTTACGATCGCTGCAGCGACATCGCCACCGTTCGGGGAATCGGGACCCAGCTCATAATCGAGCGACAATATATCTACTTCGCATTCCCTGAGCAGCATCAGGCATTCCTCCGCGTTTTTTGCGAGCACAAAGCCTTTCGGACATGCCCGATAGTCATCCAAAAATACATGCATGGTATCTCTCCTCTCCCCGCTTTTATTGCCAGGAACGCATTAACGCGATGTCTTCGCGGTGCGTTCCGTCTTTGCCCGTCTCCGTTTCCATGACAACGACGGCTTTTCCGAACTCGGGAGACGCCAGCAGCGCCTTCATTCCATCACTTCCGATGCGACCGGCGCCAATTCGGGCATGTCTGTCCTTGCATGAGCCGGATGCAAATTTTGAATCGTTGAAATGTACGGCCGCCAAGGCATCCCAATAGCCAAGCTTTCTTCCTTTTTCTAACATGGCCTGCTCTTCCCCCTCAGACCACATGCCTGAAGCAAAAGCATGGCAGGTATCAAAGCAAAAAGCAATATGTTCAGGGTGGCTGCATAGTTTGCGAATCTGCACCATCTCTTCCATCGTTGTTCCCATAGGTCCATGATCGCCTGCTTGATTTTCGAGCAGCACCTTTGCCTTCCCGTCCCATTGCTCCAGAACCATGTCAAGGGTCTGTATAATATGCTGATAACCCACCAAAGGGTCGTCGCTTTTCATATGGCCAAAATGAACCACCGTACCCACGGAGCCGCAAGCATCTGCGATCTCCAGGTCATTGCGAATCGAAGCGATCACCGCATGATATCCCGCCTCTCCACGGGACATGCCCAAAGCAGGATTAGTAGGATAAGGCGAGTGGGCGATGGACGCCAATCCGTACTCCATGCAATAGTCCCGGCATTGCCGGGCATCTATGGCATCCAGAGCCTTAAGCGAGAGACTGCGGGGGTTTTTCGGAAAGTACTGAAATGCCGTTGCCCCCTGTGCGTGAGCCCGCTTGGCCGCCTGGACAAATCCGCCTTTGGTGCTGACGTGCGCGCCGATGCCGCTGTTAGGCGTCATGCTGGCAATCCGGACAGAAAAATGCCTTCTTGCCCGTGATTTCCACACGTTCGATCGTTCCCCCACAACGCGGGCACGCTTCGCCTTCGCGATCGTACACCCTGCATTGGTCATCAAAATTTCCTGTCTTCAAGTCGCCTTGCATCAGCGGCATTTCAATATATCCGCCTTCGCTGGCTGCCTCGCGCAATACCGATTGCATGGCATGATATAGACGTTCGCTCAGTTCCGGAGAAGCGGCAATATTTTGGGTTTTGGACCCGGGTCTTAAGCCCGCAGCAAACGCAATTTCATCCGAATAACAGTTGCCGATGCCCGCAATGATATGTTGATTGACCAGCGTTGTTTTGAGCGTGCCCCGACGCCCCTTGAGCAGCGCGGCAAACCGTTCTGCGTTCATGCGGCGGTCCAGCGGCTCGGGTCCTAACTCAGACATCGCTTCTTCGGTTTCCTTCGAAGTCAACAGATGCAAATACCCCAACCGCAGACCGATAAAGAATAAAATTTGTTCACCGAAATGAAGCTCTACTTGGGTCGTGCGGTCTGGTCGATCGTCCTCGGTTCCCCAATAAAGCAATCCGCCCAGCATCAAGTGCAGTACGAGGCGCTTTCCGTTGGAAAGGTGGAAAATAAGATGCTTCGCCCGACGCTCCACAAAAATGATGCGATTGCCCACCAGCTGCTGTGCAAACTCATCCGGCGTTTTGTTAATGGATTTTTCGCGGTTAACCGCTACGTTCGTAATCGGTTTATCCAGTATGTGATCGGACAATAGCGTCCGGTAGTTTTCCATTTCCGGCAATTCCGGCATCGTACATCTACTCCTTCGTCGTTGGATGGCCGACTTGCTCAGACAGCCACTCGATCAAATTGTTCAAATCTTCAAACACATGGTCTGGACGTACCTTTGCGGCATTGATGTGGCTATCCATGTTGTCGCGTGTCGTCACTCCTGTCAACACCAACAACGTTTCACAGCCAGCTGCGGCGCCTGCACCAATGTCGGTACGCATATTGTCCCCGATGACCGCGACTTCTTCCGGATTCAGGTTCAAACGTTGGATGGCCGACTTCATGATGATGCTGGACGGTTTGCCAATAACGGTAGGTCGGATGTCGGTCGCCGCTTCAATGGCCGCGCCAAGCGTTCCCGCTCCCGGCGTAAGCCCGTCGTCCGAAGGAAGCTGCAGATCAGGGTTCGTCAATATGAATTCCGCACCTGCATTGATCCACCGAAGCGCCTGCGTCAATTTGACGTAATTGAAATCACGGTCAATCCCCTGGATCAGGTAATCAGGATCGTGATCCGTTAAAGTCAATCCAGCATCCTGAATCGCCTGCAGCAGCCCTTCTTCTCCGATGCAAGCGACTCGCGCGCCAGGCGCAATTCCTGCTACGTATTCTGCCGCGGCAACCGCCGAAGTACACACTTGTTCAGCTTCAGCCGGAATGCCCATCCCTTTCAAATGTTCCGCCACGCCTTGAGGCGTACGCGACGAGTTGTTTGTGACAAACAAATAAGGCACCTTTTGCTCATTCAAAAAATGAATTAACCGATCTGCTCCCTCGATTCGATGTTTTCCGTGATAAAGCGTACCATCCAAGTCAATCAAAAAAGCTTTAATCACTCAGACACTTCCTTTCTTCATGGCATGAACCATTAGGAAAGCATTGCTGGAAGCCCAAATTGCAGAACAGTTCCACAAATGGTTGGCTTCCAAACAATACTGTCCGGCGATACTATGTATAGAGACAAAAAGGAAACGCCCGCTTCGCAGCACGCAACACGTCGAACTTGATCGAAGATAGACGTCTGCCTTCGCGCGCCTTCTGTACAAGCTTGTCATTTCCTGCGCTTTCCCGGAAAATAATTCGGTTCATTTCCTCATGCTCAATGCCCATCCTACACCGTTTACCAACAGATTGCAAAAGGGACTGCGGGAAATGCTTCCCCAGTCCCGAGCCATAATAGGCTTTCCTAATCAACGCCCGTCTGCAGATGCCCAACCATCCATTCATATTCAACCTTTTGGGGCTGGACCCGAATGAGCAATCGGCATAAGCTGGTGTTCCACGGCAAGACGGGTATTCGGAAATATTTCCTGAGCCTCCTGCAGCAGGGGCTGCAGCTGCTCCTCATCCTTATAGCGTGAGCTGAAGTGCGTCAAAATGAGCTGCCCCGCATTCGCCGCCATTGCCGCTTCGGCCGCTTGCCTAGCCGTGCTATGATAATACTCGTGCGCCGTATCCGCCAGCTCATGGGTAAACGTCGCTTCATGAACGAGCACATCCGCATGCTGCGCAAGCGGCAGTACCCCTTCGCACGGGCGTGTATCTCCCAGGATCGTTACTATCTTGCCGGGTTTCGGAGTGCCGAGCACGTCTTGCGGAGCAATCGTCCGACCGTCATCCAGCGTAATGGATTCGCCTCGCTTCAAGCGGCCGAACAAAGGCCCTGGTTTCAAACCGTACTCCGCCATTTTCGACGGGTCAAGACTGCCTGGACGATCCTTCTCGGTCACCCGGTAGCCGTAACTGTCGATGCGGTGCTCCAAAAGGCCGGCTTCCACTACAAAACTCTCGTCTTCGAAAATAATTCCACCCGTATGTTCAACGATAAGAAGCTCATAATTCAGTCGGGACTGGCTTAGCTCCAGCGTTGTCGCAATCATGCGTTCCGTCCCTGGAGGACCGTATACGGTAAGCAGCGTCGTGCCCCCTTGATATGCCCTGCTGGAAAGCAGGCCCGGCAACCCGAATACATGATCGCCATGCAGATGGGTGATGAATATTTTCTCCAGTTTGCTCAGTTTGAGCGGAGAGCTCAAAATCTGATGCTGCGTTCCTTCCCCGCAGTCAAACAACCACAATGCCTTGCGTTCATCGAGCAAACGAAGCCCAATAGAGGTCACATTGCGCTGCAGCGAAGGTACACCAGCGTTAGTTCCCAGGAAATATAGTTCCACTCCGGATTGCACCTCTTTCTGTTGCCAGCAAAAAGCCTCCGACGATGCGGAGGTCTTTGCATGACCATTGCTCTTTATTGTTATGCTTTATCCACGTTAAAATACTTCGCTTGCGGGTGGCTGAATACCATCGCCGAAACGGAAGCTTCGGGCTCCATCATGAAGCCTTCTGTCAGCTGTACGCCGATATCTTCGGGACGCATCAGTTTGAACAACGGCTCCTGATCTTCCAGGTCCGGACAAGCAGGATATCCGAAAGACACCCGAATGCCCTGATAGCGCGCCCCGTGGCGCTGCTTCATCGTCATTTCTTGAGGATCCGGGAAGCCCCATATATCCCTCATCATATGATGCACGCGTTCTGCGAGTCCCTCCGCTACTTCCAGCGCTACCGACTGCAGCGCATGTGAACGAAGGTAGTCCCCTTGTTCTTTCCAGGTGGTGGAGAGCTCACGCACACCGTGTCCAGCCGTCACCACAAGGAATCCGACGTAATCCATAATACCGGACTCTACCGGCTTGAGGAAGTCGGACAAGCACAGGAACGGATCGACCTTTTGCCGCGGGAACGTAAAAGTATGCAATATTTGGCTTGTATCCTTCGGATCATACACGATAATGCTGTTTCCGCTCGATTGTGCCGGGAAAAATTGATACATGGCATGTGCCTGAATAATGCCGTCGCGAATCGCGTCGTTCATGATGCCATCCACGACCGCTTTAAGATCGGTTGCTTTGGGGTCACCCGCAGCGAGCAATTGCTCTACCGAACCACGAAGCCCCAAATGATGTCCGAGCAGCATCTGCATGTTGACGTAAGGCAGGATGTGCGAAATAGGGTAGTTCCGCAGCACGTGCCGTTCCAAATCAGGCGGCACAAGCACCGGGTTATCGATCGCGATGTCGGACCGTTCCACGCGAGTAAGCTCTGGCATCGACTTCACGTTGTCCGCGTTGGCTGCATCAGCCTCTTTTTCCGCGTCCATCTCCAGCTGCATCTGCGCGCGGGTTTCCGGATTCATCAGCTTGTTCGCCAGATCCAGCCCGTCCATGGCATCCTTGGCATACACGACCATGCCGTCGTACTCCGGACGGATACGCGTTTTGGTGAATTTGCGAGTCAGTGCCGCCCCGCCGACCATAATAGGAACGTCCACTCCTGCCGTGCGCAAATCCTGAGCGGTTACGATCATCTGCTGCGCTGATTTTACGAGCAGTCCGGACAAACCGATCGCATCCGCTTTTTCCTTGCGATAAGCCTCAATGATCCGTTCAGGTGGTACTTTTATACCCAAATTGATGATCTGGTAACCATTGTTGGAGAGAATGATTTCCACGAGGTTTTTTCCAATGTCATGCACGTCACCTTTAACGGTGGCGAGAATGATTTTCCCTTTGACCGATGATTCGTTTTTCTCCATGAACTGCTCCAGATGGGCAACGGATGCCTTCATGACTTCGGCGCTCTGCAGCACCTCGGCAACAATCAGCTCATTGTTGTTGAACAGCCGCCCCACTTCCTCCATGCCCGCCATCAACGGCCCGTTAATGACTTCCAGCGCGGAGTATTTGGTCAACGCTTCATTGAGGTCGGGAATAAGTCCTTCCTTACTGCCTTCGACCACATAAGAAGCAAGCCGTTCTTCCAACGAAAGGTTCGAGATTTTCTCTTTTTTCTCTACCTTTTTGTTGCGGAAAGCAGCAACGAATGCAGCCAGCGTTTCGTCGTTCGTGTTATAGAGCAGCTCTTCGGACAATCTGCGCTCTTCCTCCGGAATAGAGGCATAGCGCTCCAGCTTCTCCGTATTTACGATCGCATAATCAAGTCCCGCCTTGGTACACTCGTACAGAAACACGGAGTTCAGCACTTCGCGGCCTGCCTCCGGCAAACCAAACGAGATGTTACTGATTCCGAGAATTGTGTGACATTCCGGCATGGCTTCTTTGATCAGACGAATGCCTTCGATCGTTTCCTTGGCCGAGCCGATATATTGCTCATCCCCCGTACCGACAGGGAAAACAAGCGTATCAAAAATCAGGTCTTCCGGCTGCAGGCCGTACTTTCTTACGAGCAAATCATAGGAGCGCTTGGCCACGTCAAGCTTGTCCTCTCTGCTGATCGCCTGGCCTCGCTCATCGATCGTACCTACAACGACGGCTCCGCCGTACTTGTGCAGCAAAGGCGTGACAAGCTCGAATTTTTCTTCGCCATCCTCAAGGTTAATGGAGTTAATAATCGCTTTGCCTTGAGAATATTGCAATGCAAGATCGATGACCTTTGCATCGGTCGTATCGATCATCAGGGGGACCTTGACCTTTTTGACGACGAGCTCAAGGAACTTGATCATGTCCTCGCTTTCCTCGCGGTCAGGGTCCTGTACGCAAATGTCGACAATATGCGCCCCGTTCTTCACCTGTGCACGCGCAATTTCCGAAGCCTCTTCATACTTCCCTTCGACAATAAGGCGTTTGAATTTGCGTGATCCGAGCACGTTGGTCCGCTCTCCCACCATATATGGGCGATTGTCCTGCTCGATGTATACCGGATCAATGCCGGATAACGCCGGCGGATGTGTTCCGTTCAGTTCTCTTGGGGGGTACTTTGCCAGGGTATCGCGCATCGCCCTGATATGTGCAGGCGTCGTGCCGCAGCATCCGCCCGCGATGTTCAGCCAGCCTTGCTCGGCAAAGGCACCGATCTTCTGGGCAAGCGATTCCGGCGATTCATGATAGTTCCCATTCTCATCCGGCAAACCCGCGTTGGGATAACAGCTGACGGCGGCCGAGGCCATGCTCGAAAGCGAACGAATATGGTCACGCATGAACTCGGGTCCTGTCGCGCAGTTTAACCCCACCGAAATCGGGTTAAGGTGTTCCAGAGAGATATAGAACGATTCGATGTTTTGACCTGCCAAAGTGGTGCCCATCGGCTCAATCGTGCCCGAGATCATCAACGGCAATTTGACGCCCGTCTGTTCGAAGGCTTGTTGAATGCCGATGCTCCCTGCTTTTACGTTGAGCGTATCCTGTGAAGTTTCGAGCAGTAACGCATCAACGCCGCCCTCGATTAAAGCGACGGCCTGTTCGAAATAACTGTCAACCAGTTCCTGGAAGGTCACTCCGCCCGTAACCGACAGCGTTTTGGTCGTTGGGCCCATTGCACCCACGACGTAGCGCGGATGGTCAGGCGTAGAGTAGCGGTCGGCGGCAGCTTTCGCGATCTTGGCCGCAGCCAGATTGATTTCGCGCGCGCGATCCTGTATTTCATATTCAGCCAGTACAACCGAAGTCGCACCAAACGTGTTGGTTTCTATTAAATCGGCACCGGCTTCCAAATAATCTTCGTGAATCCGCTGAATGAGATCCGGGCGTGTTAACACGAGCATCTCATTGCATCCATCCAGCTCTTCGCCGCCAAAATCTGCGCCGGTAAGTTCAACTTGCTGGATCATGGTCCCCATTGCACCGTCGAGGATTAATATTCGTTGTTTTAATGCATCGTGTAGACTAAGCTTATCCAATATGGTCACCCCCGCAAAACGTTAAATCTTAGTTTAACAGAAACTAACTTATTGTGAAAGATCGTTTTCATCAGCCGTGTGGCGCCGTTTGGCATCGACCCGAACGAATTAATGAATCGACAAAATCGAAGCGTTCCGATATAATGTCTATCAAACCTAGTGGAAAAGAGGGGAAGAAAATGGCTGAAATCGTGATCCGAAAAACGAACGAACGCATCACCGGAGAAGAAAACGTTCGAAATTTCTTGAACAAATATGACGTATTATATGAAAAATGGGATGCCTCCAAATTAAGCCCTGAACTGCAAACCAACTTCAACCTGACCGACGAGCAAAAAAAACAGGTTCTGGAGACGTACGATGCCGAAATCAAGGATTTGGCTGCGCGCCGCGGCTATCAAATCTGGGACGTGATCACCTTGTCTGAAGATACGCCCGACATTGAAGCGAAGCTGGCCAAATTTGAAGAAATCCATACGCACTCCGAGGACGAAATCCGCGCCATTGTTGGCGGTAAAGGCATTTTTGTCATCAAAGGAACGGAAGAAGAAGGTTACTTTAATGTAGAACTGCTGCCCGGGGACGTCATCTCCGTGCCTGAAAACATTCCGCACTTCTTTACGCTGATGGAAAACAAACAAATCATCGCTGTACGCCTCTTTATTGAAAAAGACGGCTGGATTGCAAGCCCTTATCCGGATCCATCCTTTATCAAATAAGATGATTCACAGCATGAATATGTAATAGGCTAAACAAAACCCCTGTTCGCCATCGAACAGGGGTTCGTTGCATCTCTTGAGGCATTATTCACCACTATGAGTTTTATATAAAATAATGCGGGAATTTGGCTTTGACCGGCTCTTGTTCGATCATGACCAAACGAAGATGCTCTTCCATGGCCTTAACGGCCAGCTCGGTCTCCCGTGCCGTAATCAGTCTATAGATCTCTTTGTGCTGGGAAACGATGACGTCCAGGTTGGAAACTTCGGACAAACGGAGCAGGCGCAAGCGATTAAAAGGAATGTTCAACTGCTGCAGCATCTTCCATGTCCGCATTTTGCCTGTCGCCTGAAACAGTATTTGGTGGAATTCTTCATCGAGCTCATACAGCCTATAAACATTATTGTTATCAAGGCATACTTCCTGCATCGCAATGTTGGTCTCCAATCGGAACCTGAACTCTTCCTCAAGAGAAGCACAAGCAAGAGCCACAATTTCCATTTCGATCTTTTCCCTGATGAATCGCCCTTCTTCCACGTGTTCCAAATTAATGAGCGACACGACCGTCCCGCTCTGCGGAATAATATCGAGCAGTTCTTCTTCGGCGAGTTTCATAAACGCTTCCCGGACAGGGGTCCTGCTCACCTGCAATTCATCCGCAATTTCCTTTTCGGAAATCTTCGTGCCCGGCTCAAGTTCAAGATGCAATATCCGCTCTTTAATCAGATTGTATGAATATGCCCGGGTCGATCCTCTAATTTTTTGATTAAGTGACATTCCTTAACCTCTTCCTCTCAGCCGTATTCATCCATCTTAGCACAAATTGCCGCTCCACTGAAATGCTCAAGTGAAACGGCAATCCGGGCTTTGGGCATTAGGTTACTGTTGTTTGCTCTCTTTATACTTCTTGTAAGTGTCGTTGGCAAGCTTCACGTATTGGGACAATCCTTGACTTTCCAGTTCCTGTACAAAGGTATCAAACTCAGACAATTTGCGTTCGCCCAGAATAAACTTCAACGTGTTTTGGTCCGTGTAGTCTTTGAGCGGCGTGCTCAGCAGCGTAACCTGTTCACGGTCAATTTCGGAATACGGGATCGGCGGTTCTGCCGGAACCACTTCTTTGGTCTCCTTCATGTCCTGCTGGAATTTCAGTTCTTCTTCGCTGAACATGGATTGCAGCAAATCGGTCGTTCCACCATACGCGAACACCCCGCCAGAGAAACCATAATCAATGCGTAGATCTTTGGTTCCCTTCGGATTCAGTCCGTTGTAGTTGATGTCGTCTGCCAGCTTGCGAACGCCGTTTTCTTTGGTAAAGGTCTCGCCTTCAACGCCCCATTTCGCGAATTCTTGGCCTTGGTCGCTGTAGTAGAGCCAGTCAATAAACTGCATAATGGCTTTGAAATTGTCGCTATCCTTGATCTTGCTCGAGATCATGACACCGTTTTCAAGTCTGGATCCGGACATCAGCTGCCCTTTTGGACCGCCTGGAACCGTAATTTTGGCAATGGAGAAGTTCCCTTCGCCGAGCGTTTTGTTCATGTCATTGCGATGCAGCACGAGCGTTTGCGAGTTACCGTTAATGATGAAGGACTTGCCGGAAACGAATTTCTGCGTGGCCTGATCATCATCCTGCGTAAAGCTTTCTTTGTCGAGCAATCCTTCCGTAACCAGTTTGTTGAAATACTCCAGCATTTCTTTGTACTCCGGCGTCGTCGCCGTATACACGAATTCATCCTGATCTTTCTTGTACGTCAGTCCGTTGCCGAATCCCCAACCTGCTTTCGTTCCAAAACCGGTGGCAGCGATGTTCAGCGTGCTGTTGAATTTGAATCGATCCGAGAACGGAGTGGAGTCCGGATAAATTTCTTTTAGTTTTTTGGCTGCCTGGTACAATTCATCCCAAGTGGTCGGAATCGGAATATTATTTTTTTCAAACAAGTCCGTTCTTACGATAAGCGTATAATCAGGCCATACTTCTTCATGCAGACCTGGAAGCACGTAGTATTTCCCATCTTCCTGCCGAAGGCCTTCAAGTTCATCCTCCAGTCCCCACTTTTCCACTTTATCTTTAAAATTCGGCATCAGATCAATGTAATCGCTGACCGGCAGAACCGCACCCGACGATACAAATGCCGATTCTTCGCCCGGATAAGTTTTAGGGATTACCAGAGGTGCATCCCCCGAACTGATCAGGAGGGATCTTTTTTGGGGATAGTCGCTCATCGGAACGATGGTAGGTTCCAACGTTACACCAGTCATTTCGGTGATTTTTTGGAATAACAGCCAATCCTTTTTATACGGATACGCCGGCTGATCGCTGTACAATATCGATAGGTTGAACGGTTCGCTCGCCTTGAAGGTATCCCCGACATTATACGTTTCCATGGCGCCCTTCGTTTTTACATCGGCTTCGCCGCCTCCTGCACCGCTGCTGCATGCTGCCAGCACGACGCTCATCAAAGTTGCCAAAACCATTTTGCCTACAAGCTTGCGTGGCTTCTGTTTCATCCTTTTAGTCCCCCTGCATGTGGTATAGGTTGGCCTTGCGTAAACAAGCTTATATATCGGGCTGGAGCCTATTGTTTCACGGACCCCAGCATGATACCGGTTACAAAGTAACGCTGCACAAACGGATAAATCGTCAAAATCGGCAGGATCGTCAGAACCATCGTCACTGATTTGATGTTGGCCGCAATCGAAGTAAGGTTATCCGCGGATGCTCCCGCAGAAGCTCCCCCTGTTGCTCCGGCGATCATGTTGCGAAGATAAATCGTGACCGGAAACAGTTCCTTTTTGTCCAGATAGAGAAATGCAGGGAACCAAGAGTTCCAATGGCTAACGGCATAAAACAGTACCATCGTTGCCATAACTGCTTTACTTAACGGTAAAATGATGCGGATCAAGATGCCATACGTATTCAGGCCGTCGATTGCTGCCGCTTCCTCCAGCTCTTCCGGCATATTTTCAAAGAAGGACTTCATGATCAACATGTTATAAATGCTGATTGCCCCCGGCACGACCAGTGCCCACATGGTGTTGTTGAAGCCCAGCGAATTGATCAAAACATAGTTCGGAATCAGACCACCGCTGAAAAACATCGTGAACACGGCGAACATCGTCAGGAACTTGCGGCCCATCAGACGCTTTTTGGACAGCGCGTAGGCGAAGATCGTGGTCATGAACATGGAAATCAATGTGCCCACAATGGTGTATATCACCGTGTTTTTATAGTTGGTCCAGAACATGCTGTCCTTGGAAATCGTTTTATAGGTGTCGATATTGAATCCTCTTGGGATAATGCTCACCTTGCCGGAGTTGATATACGACTCACTGCTGAAGGATTGCGCCACGACATTCAAAAACGGGTAAAGCGTAATGAACACTACGAACAATAAAAAGATGACATTGAATACCTTGAACACTTTGTATGATTTGGATTCAAACATGATGCTCCTCCTTTACCACAAGCTTCTTTGCGTCAATCTGCGCGAGATCGCGTTCACCGAAAATACGAGAATGAGCCCGATAATCGATTCGAACAATCCGATGGCTGTCGCATAACTAAAGTTGCTGGATTGCAGGCCGACCCGGTACAGATAGGTGGAGATCACGTCAGATGTTTCATAAGTCAGCGGATTGTACAGGAGCAATATTTTCTCGAACCCAACCGCCAGGAAGTTGCCCAGATTCAGAATCAGCAGTGTAACAATTGTGGGCAAAATGCCAGGAATGGTCACATGCAGCGTTTGTTTCCAACGATTCGCGCCATCGATTCGGGCAGCTTCATACAAGGAGTCGTCGATGGTTGTCAATGCTGCCAGATACAAAATCGCCCCCCAGCCCATTCCCTGCCAAACTTCGGAGGTAATATAGACGGTTCTGAACCATTCAGCCCGCTGCATGAAGGGAATGGTGTCTCCAGTGAAGAAGGATACCAAGCTGTTAATGGAGCCATTTACGGCTGTCAGCTGCAGGATCATACCGGCAACGATGACGATGGACAGAAAGTGCGGAAGATATGAAGCCGTTTGCACGAATTTTTTGAATCGTTTGCTTTTCACCTCGTTCAGCAGCAATGCAAAGATGATCGGTACCGGAAAGGTGAAGAGCAGCGCCAAACCGCCAAGCATCAGTGTATTTCCAAACACTTTCCAGAAGGTCGGGTCTTGAATAAACATTTGGAAATATCTGAATCCAACCCACGTTTCCCCGAAAATACTTCCCCCGGGAACAAATCGTCTAAAAGCAATGATGTTTCCAAGCATCGGACCATATTTAAAAATCAGCAAATAAATGATTGGAAGAATTAACAATGAGTACAGCTGCCAATCTTTACGGAACAGCGCTGCAGCTGTCTGTAATCTGCTTTCTTTACGCAAAGAGGTCATCGTTAATGTCGTTTTAGCAGTTTCCGTCTTCATGTGTCCTCACTCCGATCCATAAACATGAATTAAGGCATGGGTCCAATCGCTGTAAACCCACACTTTTCCTGTGACCTGACGCTTCTTGATGTATACTGAATGTTCACCCCCATAACAAAATAGATCCATCAAACCATGTAAACGGTATCATTTTTGTGTAAACTGGTATAATTGATTTCTCTAAACCGCCAACATCGAAATGGAAGCTTAAAAGTACAAACCGTCGCTTCCCAAATTCCAGTGGTTTCACAATAACTATAAAGCGCTTACAATGAATACGAAATGAATAGCGATTACACTCTTGCTCCCTTCACGCTAAACATGGTGTACGATCATTCCTTTCACCGTTTTTGTTAGCGGGATGCTTAACGTCGTTGCATCGTTTAGTTACAAGATGAATCGCTTTGTACAAGCGCATACTAGTCATACTAGTATGTTAGTTATATTCTAAATCAACCGTTCCAACATTTCAACATCTTTTTTATAAAAAAAATGTTGGCTGCTTCAAATGGATGGCAAAACAGCTGCCCCCAAATAAAGTACCAACATTCCTTCTGTACGATATGTTAATGCATAAGAACTTAAAATTCAGCAATAATACGCTTCAAATCTGCCAAATGTTTAATTTCATGATCAGGTGCATACGACTCTGGATTCTCTTTATTTTCCCGGTTAATCCATACAGCTCGAATACCCGAAGATAATGCTCCCCGAATATCCGTAGTAAGCTTATCCCCTACCATCATGCTCTCTTCAGGTTTGACGCCGAGTTGGGCTAAAGCATGTTCAAAGATGGACGGATCCGGTTTTCCCTTTCCGAAAGAACCCGAGATAATAATATGATCAAAAAATGGAGCCAATTCGGGCACGCCGTCCAATTTTTCTTGCTGCAAAGCAGGACAACCATTCGTTAAAAGCAGCAATTTGTAATTCCCTTGCAGTTCACGCAGCGTATCCATCGTTTCTTCGTAGATATGGGGTCTCGCTCGACGCTCAGCCGCAAATTGTTCAGCCAAACGCTCGGCTAATTCCTCTTGGTCTACGCCCAATTTCAACAAGCCACGTCGCCATGACTCCTTCCGATACACCGGAGCGAGCTGTTCCAACTGGCGGAATTCCGCTTGTTCTCCTCCTGTGAAATTGGCCCAAAGACCTTCAAAAGGATTGATTCCAATCATCTTGGTAAACGGAAACGTTTCGTAAGATTCGTACAAGTTACGAGCTTCATTGCGAACGGCTTCTTCAAGCTTTTCCGGATCTATGCCCGTTTCTTGGGCTGCCACAAGACATGTCTCATGAAAAGCTTCTCTTACACTGCGCTCATCCCACAACAAAGTATCATCAAGGTCGAACAAAATCGCTTTCAACGCCATCCCGGTCATCTTCCCCTTTATGCAATGGATTACTTTTTATCGATTGTTTCCACGGTGATCTGATGTGCTTTGGCAAATTTAAGAAGACGCTCTGCAAGCGCATCGGTATCGTAACGGTTAATCAGTTTCGTAAATACCCATCGTTTTCCACGGCTGTTGTGCTCAATGACCACTGTGCCTGGTTCAATACGGAATCTGACAATATCGTCCACGCCAATGGAGCGCTCGCGGTTTCCTTTGAGCGTCACGATTCGATTGCTGCTCACTTTAACGTAAGGTCGGCGCAGAAAGAAAATGAACGCCAAAAATACGTATAACAGCATCGTTACCCAGTCCCAGGTCGTCATGGAAGTTTGGGTAAGAAACGTGCTCATAAACAAATAAAGCACAGCAAGCCCCAACAAAAATACGGGAAACAGAAGACTGCGGCCTTTAAATACGTCTTCTCCCGGTGTTCCTGATACAGGTTGGCCATTTTTCTTGCGCTGTTGATTCAATTGTTTCGAATTTCTTCGAACCGTTCTCTCGAACGAACGAGCCATGAAAATCCCCCTTATATGTTCTTTTATGCAGGTCGGCACAACAACGATTAGCCAACACTTCCCCCTATATTATGGACACTCAAATATAAACAGAAGAAACCTAGATATCACAAGGATAGCTTAGGTTTCTCTAGTGTTTGAGTTTGCCCTGGCGGCCCTGATCGTTCTCGTCATCAACAATTTCAATGGAATCCAGCTGCTGTCTGAAATTGTTGCGAATGTTGTTCAAATAAATTTCTCTGAGTTTGGCGCGTTCTTCAAGTTCTTCTTCTGTCAATCCAGTGGATTTATGTTTGCGAGCCAACTCATTAATGCGTCCTACCAGGCGATCTATATCCAAACTTGTCCCCTCCAAAAATACAAAGTCACATTAACTTTGACATGTTCGGGTCTGCTTGTCAAGATTGATGCATAACCAGGGTGCAAATCTTCTATATAATTATTTAAAGCGAGGTAATTCCAACACTTGCCCGACTTGAATTGAACTTGTTTGTAACTGATTTGCTTCCTTAATTGCTTCTATATATACACGCGTATCCATATTTTCCGGTTTGTGTTCCAACGAGATGCTCCACAGCGTTTCCCCTTGAGACACCGCCACCTTACCACCAGGAATCAAATTTTCCTCATCACCTGCGAACACTGTTAGCACTGCGCTGCAGCCAATAATGACGATCAATGAAACGATCGTTAATTTTAATAGCAGAGCTGCTGCCTTGTTCTGAATCAGCCGTTTCTTTAGCAATCCCATATTGGATTTGACAGCCTCTGTATTGACAGGTTCGTAAATGCTTTGATAAGTGGAATATCTCATGGTTCCTTCGCCCTCCAAACATTTGTTCCGGTTCGTTGAAATCAATATAGCACGAACACATGTTTCATACAATAGTTTTTTAGAACAATTGTTCGCTCTTTTTTTGAGCATGGCGTTACAGCGGGATACGTCCAAAATTCGATGCATCGACGACGATTCAAACCAACCCTCCACGAAAACGTTGATTTTATCGCTTTTTTTTAGAACTTATGTTTGTACGAACGGTAGTTCTATGTTATAATTTTCCCAAACGTTACTAAATGGGGTTGATACGGTATGTCGAAGATATCCAGCAGGCAACAGGCTATTCTGGAGTTTATACGCAATGAAGTCCGGTTGAAGGGGTATCCTCCTTCCGTACGAGAGATTGGTGAAGCCGTCGGGTTGGCATCCAGTTCAACCGTCCACGGTCATTTGGATCGATTGGAGAAAAAAGGACTAATCAGACGCGACCCAACGAAACCTCGGGCGATTGAACTGCTCAGCCAAGAAGAGTCCGAGCATTCACATCAGTTTGCCCATAGCGTCGCTCGTGTTCCCGTTGTCGGTAAAGTAACGGCAGGGGTACCGATTACGGCAACCGAGAACATTGAAGACTACTTCCCGCTTCCAACACACTATGTCGGCGAACAGAAAGTCTTTATGTTATCCGTTGTCGGAGACAGCATG
This sequence comes from Paenibacillus sp. FSL W8-0426, assembly GCF_037969725.1. Classification (NCBI taxonomy): domain Bacteria; kingdom Bacillati; phylum Bacillota; class Bacilli; order Caryophanales; family Paenibacillaceae; genus Paenibacillus; species Paenibacillus sp. FSL W8-0426. The sequence continues at coordinate 4,097,459 of NZ_CP150203.1, forward strand.
ATCGATGCAGGCATCGTCAATGGAGACTATGTCATCGTTCGCCAGCAGCAAACGGCGGATAACGGCGATATCGTCGTCGCCATGACGGAAGAAGACGAAGCGACGGTAAAGACGTTTTATAAAGAAAAGGATCATATTCGTCTGCAACCGGAAAATGCCACTTTCGAGCCATTGCGTCTCAAACATGTCAGCATTTTGGGCAAGGTCATCGGTCTTTTCCGTGATATTCACTAATTTTGCGCAACATTTCACATCATGAATGACTACAACAAGAGGCTGGCCCGTTTAATGGGTCAACCTCTTTTTTTATGTCTTAGATATTGTGAATCCCCCCCCTCCTCCTCCGACTCCATTCCGGAAACTTCCATCTTCTTCTCATTCGATAAGAGGTTATTCGTGATTTTCCACGATTCATGATAATAAAGAAGATTGCAGAATAAAATTTTTCTTAATTATATTCTCAGAACACATGTTCCTATGTTATCATCTAGTCAAAGTTCATGTAATGAGCACAAGTTATACCGGCTTCAAAGAAAGGAGATAAAACATGAATCTATATAAATTCGAATTGACAGTGAATGGATTTCCACTGCGCGTCCATTTTAGTGCAACGGAAGAAAGCGGATTACGATGGTGCAAACGAACCGCTTCTGACTTCCAAAGGAATGTTGCCAATTTAGAGATAAAAGTTTCTGTACATAAAAAAGAGAAACAAAAGAATGCATGGGAATATCATGGAAAACCATATCTGTATGATCGAACTTTGCGAAAAAAACCTCTACCAGCGAACCACATAGCAGAAGATGATTCAATGACAGCTATACAATAATAACTTGAAAAACCCCTCACGCCATATGGCGCAAGTGATTAGGGATTCTAGTACAGCGTGATATATTGATCGCGTGTTTACAGCAAATCATAGCTTTTCATGACTTAGGGGAGTTTTTGGGGATAAACTGGGGGACAGTTAAAAAAATGAGCAATGAGACTTTTTATCATCTCATTGCTTATTTTAAGTAATACTTTTATTTTGTATACCCAACAGAAGCGATATAAATCAAATCAAAAATTCACTATATTTTGCACCTGTGGAACGCTGATTCAAAAATCAGCGCCCCAACTAGAATCCCATATTATTTGTAGGTAGAGAAAATTATTTAAATAGATCTAAAATTTTCGATAACACTTTAAACGATAACACAGTGACTAGCAGTATCCATACCCATTCCATAAAACTCCGCTTTGTACGTTTATTATTGCTCATTAAGATAATCCTTCTCGGGAATCACCTTGGGTACCTACCCTGACATTCTAATATGATACGAAGGAAATAACAAGTAATTAAGTAATTATTCGATTACGTACCCTTTGTAAAGGACTTTTCAAAGTGTCTATCTTATAGAATACAGTTTAAAATAAACTTAGCGGGGCCTTTGTTTAAATGAAATAACCTACTGTAAGTGAGTGTGGTGTAAAACAACAGCCCCTGTCTTCATCATTTCTCACATAGCATAACAACAAGAAGGCATTACGATACCTGGAAACCAAGCTGCTTGTGTATATCACCTGATGCAACAACCAAGTATCCTACCAACTGCCTTTGCCTCAACATCCCTTTTACCTCACTACGAATCGATAATACTTTTTGGATCAACATTTATCCACCTCTGTTCCCCTAAATTCAAACTTATCTTTAAAATATCTATTACCCGCGATCCTCACAGATACATGATCGGATGCTTCTAAATTACACCATAGTCCATAATTTCTTCTAGGTCCTGTGAAAAAGCCAGACAGATACACGAGTCTGGCATAAAGCAAAGACAAAAAAGTCTGTTTCCGATTTACGATATGTATTATTCATATACTCTTAGGCCACCTAACATATAAAGATATCACCAATATTACAATCAGTATATCGAATCCCACTATTTACACAAAACCATTTTAACACCTTGTTTGTTGTAATTATTGAGCACCCCAAAACGAGTCCCTCTCTGAATAAATTCCTTGATTTTTGTAAAAATAAGTTTAAATACTTTTATAATGGAGGATAACAATGGTCGCTATTCAACATACTGATGGACTCTTATTTAAAACAAGAGCTGGTTATTTCTTGAATACTGACAATGGTACTGGTCCTGTTGTTAAAATGCAGAAAGAGGCAAACCGCAATCCCGGGGTTAGTGATGAAATATGGTTCATTGAGCGGTTAGATGGCGCTGGTTCGATTCAACCGGGAGAACCAATTTTAATAAAATCGCGAGCTGGTTATTTCCTGAATACTGACCACGGTATCGGTCCTGTTGTTAAAATGCAGAAAGAAGCAAACCGTGATCCCGGGGTTAGTGATGAAATATGGTTCATTGAGCGGCTAGATGGCGCTGGTTCGATTCAACCGGGAGAACCAATTTTAATAAAATCGCGAGCTGGTTATTTCCTGAATACTGACCACGGTACCGGTCCTGTTGTTAAAATGCAGAAAGAAGCAAACCGTGATCCCGGGGTTAGTGATGAAATATGGTTTACTGAGTTAATAGTTCAAAATGACGAAGTACAACCTTGTTCAGATGGGAAGGGGGAATTTATTTATTCTGGGACGGCAAGTGTCGATATTGTCTCTGTAGATTACAAAATTTATGAGTGTGAAATTGAGTTGTTACCTAAAATAATCGGAATAAGAACTGGAGGAGAATATTTTCTAAGAAAAGGAAATAATTCAGTTACTGCCACATGGCCTGAAGCAGACGGGATTACCAGATATCAATTTAAAGCATGGGTCAATAACAAAGAGCTGTGGGTAGAAATTGAACATCAACACAAAACTGTAGAAGTTAGTATACCGCCAAAGACTCATTGGACAAAAACAGCAGGAGCTAAAACCAAATTAGGTTCTTGGTCTAACTTAAAAATATAGGATGACTATAAAAGAGCCCCTTTGGGGTTCTTTTAATGTAAAGGTTATTATCATTTTGAATGGCCTGCCACGTATGCGATCTTCGGTAAGCTACCACTCATGGAGCGCAAGGCGAATCTTCACTGCCTCAATTTGCCGTCCAGTAGCTTTGGAATTGTGTTACACATTGAAGGCGCAGGAGAAAGGTTTAACAGGACCGTTGAAATCATCAAGTTATGCTGAAATAGAACAGGCCGTAATTCAAGGAAAGTTGGAGCGGAACCCATGTAAAGGTTCTATTATTAAAGAGATGCGAAGAAAGAAGTCAGTTGATTTCACTGCCTCTGAGGATATAACTAATTTTCTTCACGCAGCTAGAGAGTTTTGATATATCTACTGGATATTCTTCGAGTTGCTCCTGTAACTGATAAACCGATCATCAACAAATACGAGCTATATACCTCAAATACTCTTGGTTCAGACAAACAAAAAAACATGGGGACGTTTGGGGGATACACCTCAATAGAAGCGTAATCTCCTCACTAAACGTCCCCATATGAAATCTCATTAAACCCCGTGATTACAAGGTTTTAACCCAATTAGTACAGCGTGATATATTGATCGCGTTCCCATTGGTGAACTTGCGTGCGGTACATATCCCACTCGATTTCTTTCAACTCATAGAAGTGAGCCAAAGCGTGGTCGCCGAGCGCGTCGCAGATGACTTCGCTGCGGATCAGCTCATTAAGAGCTTCTTTCAGGTCAGCCGGCAAGCTTGGGATGCCTTCTTCCACACGCTCTTCTTCGGACATGATATAGATGTTGCGGTCGATTGGAGCCGGCAAAGGAAGCTCGCGTTTGATGCCGTCCAAGCCTGCTTTCAACATCACAGCCAGTGCCAAGTATGGGTTCGCAGCCGGATCCGGGTTGCGCACTTCGACGCGTGTGCTGAGACCGCGGGAAGCCGGAATACGAATCATTGGACTGCGGTTACTTGCAGACCATGCTACGTAACAAGGTGCTTCGTAACCAGGTACAAGACGTTTGTAGGAGTTTACGCTAGGATTCGTGATCGCCGCGTATGCACGAGCATGCTTCAGCATTCCTGCCATGTAATGGCGAGCGGTTTTGCTAAGGCCAAGCTCATCGGACTCGTCCACGAACGCGTTCTCATTGCCTTTGAACAGGGATTGGTTACAGTGCATACCGGAACCGTTCATGCCGAACAACGGTTTTGGCATGAATGTAGCATGCAATCCGTGCTGGCGAGCAATCGTTTTAACGACCAGTTTGAACGTTTGGATTTGGTCAGCCGCTTTCAACGCATCCGCGTATTTGAAGTCGATCTCGTGCTGACCTGGAGCTACCTCGTGATGGGAAGCTTCAATTTCAAAGCCCATTTCTTCGAGCGTAATAACGATGTCACGACGGCAGTTTTCGCCAAGATCCGTTGGAGCCAGATCGAAATAACCGCCTTGGTCGTTCAATTCGTTGGTTGGGTTACCTTTTTCATCGGTCTTGAACAAGAAAAACTCTGGCTCAGGCCCGACATTCATCGCTGTAAAGCCCATTTCTTCCGCATCCTTCAGGCTGCGTTTCAGAATGCCGCGCGGATCTCCAGGGAACGGCGTTCCGTCCGGCAAGTATACGTCGCAAATCATGCGAGCAACGCGGTTGTCGGCCACCCATGGGAAAATGAGCCAAGTATCGAGATCCGGATAGAGGTACATATCGGATTCCTCGATGCGCACATATCCTTCAATGGAAGAACCATCGAACATCATTTTGTTGTCCAAAGCCTTTGTCAGCTGGCTTACCGGAATTTCAACGTTTTTGATTGCACCGAGCAAGTCTGTAAACTGCAAACGAACAAACCGTACATTTTCTTCTTTTGCGATGCGGAGAATGTCTTCTTTAGTATAACTCACGATACTCTCTCCCTTTCTTCTCTGCTTATTTAGCTTGCATGTTATATTTGTACATTAGAAACCCGCATGGGTCAAGAAAAGGCTCAACCTATGACAGGAACATTTCCTATGACACGCGAGATTACGCAACATTATTTTTTGTTGAAAAATCGGGAAAGCTCTCCTTGAATAAGCGATACTTGTCCCGGTCTTTTTCCGGAAACCAGCTGTTGTTTCAACAAACGATGAAGCTGCGTATCCGATAGTTCCCTGCGTTTCACTTCCGTATCGGCCGTAATGACGGTTGCTTCCTCGGATTCCTTGGACACAGGGTTCATTACCTGTTTGATGCCCGCGATGTTTACTCCTTTTTCGATCAAAGCCTTGATTTCGAGCAAACGTTCAACGTCATTAAACGAAAACAAACGCTGATTGCCTGACGTTCTTGCCGGAACGATCAGATTATGCTGCTCATAATAACGAATCTGCCGTGCGGACAGGTCCGTCAGCTTCATAACGATGCCAATCGGGAATAAGGCCATATTTCTGCGAATTTCGTCGCCCATCACTCATCAACCTTCCAGTCATCTATTCTTCACCTTATTGTACATTTACTTGTTACAAAGTGTCAATAACGTGTTAGATAAACTCACAATAATTTACGATCTTTCATGGCTTGTAATGCCATCAAAACGCCATATTTGACATGCGAGTACGTTAATCCCCCTTGCATGTACCCGATATAAGGCTCTCGGATCGGTGCATCCGCAGACAGCTCAAGACTTCCGCCCTGAATGAACGTACCTGCCGCCATAATAACAGGATGTTCGTATCCCGGCATGTCCCAAGGCTCGGGAACGACATGGCTATCCACCGCCGCTGCCCGCTGAATCCCTTGAACGAAGGCAATCAAATGCTCAGCGGAACTGAACTGGACCGCCTGGATCAGGTCAGTTCGTTTATCATTCCATGCAGGTTTGGTGACAAATCCGGAAGCCGCAAACATCGCTGCCGCAAAAACGCTTCCTTTAACGGCTTGTCCAACGATCGTTGGAGCCATGTAAAGTCCCTGATAGATTCCCCGTGTCGTGCCAAGCATTGCACCAACCTCGCCGCCGATACCGGGGGCCGTCAGACGATAGGCTGCAAGCTGTACATATTTTTCCTTTCCGCATATGTATCCACCGGTTTCCGCAAGACCGCCGCCAGGGTTTTTGATCAGCGATCCGGCCATCAGGTCTACGCCCACTTGGGTAGGTTCCAATGGCTCGGTAAACTCCCCGTAACAATTGTCCACGAACACGATGACATCTTCCTTGATCGCCTTCACGCGTGTGACCATGTCCGCAATTTCGTCGATACAAAAAGACGAGCGCCAATCATACCCGCGCGAACGCTGGATACCGATCACTTTGGTTTTTGACGTCACGCTATTTCGCACTGCTTCCCAATCGATCCCGCCATCGGGAAGCAGTGCCGTTTCCTTGTAATCGATGCCGAAATCCATCAGGGAACCCGTGCCATCACCAGGCTTGCCGATGACTTTATGCAAAGTGTCATAGGGTTTCCCCGTTATATATAACAATTCGTCCCCCGGGCGCAGAACGCCGAACAAGGCCGTTGCAATCGTATGCGTTCCCGAAGCGAAATGAGGGCGGACAAGCGCCGCTTCCGCTCCGAAAACATCTGCATATACCTCGTCAAGCACTTCCCGTCCGCGATCGTTGTAGGCATAACCTGTCGATCCCGCAAAATGAAAGTCGCTCACTTTTCTCCGTTGAAATGCATCGATGACTTTCCATTGATTTTGATCGACCAAGCGATCAATCTCTTTCATTTGTTGCTCGATCTGGCGTTCAACCTGTTGTTGAAGCTCAATGATTGCTGTATCAAAACTGGACATCCTGCTTTATTCTCCTTTATTGCATGAATCTAACGTCAAATATATATTGTTATGTCAACTTACCATACAAATGTATCGCCAATGTTACGAAACGATGAAATCTTCGAGTAAATAGCCGTATTTTTCATATTCGCCCTTTTGCAGCTCCACTTGATAGATCACATCATTCTCTTCGAACGACGTGTCCACCACGTCTCCGATCTTATATAATACCGAAGTCAGATCACCGCGATCCGCCGGAATGCGGAAACGTTTGGTATCGCCTGTCAGCTCGGCCTGAATGCGCTCCCGGATTTTGAGCTGGTCAACTTCATCGTATGCACTGATCTTCATATGTTCCTTGTCCTGCGGCAGCATTTCAAGCTGTTCAGGAGTACATGCATCCTTTTTATTAAACAGGACCAGCTGCGGCTTGTCGCCGGAACCCAGCTCCTGCAAAATGGCATTTACCGTTCTCATCTGATCCTCGCGCATTTCGGAAGATGCATCCACGACGTGCAAAATCAGGTCTGCTTCATTCACTTCCTCCAGTGTAGCGCGGAATGCAGCAATCAGATCATGGGGCAGGTTCTGAATGAAACCAACCGTATCGGTAAGCACGATTTCTTTGCCGCTGGGCAATTCCATCGTACGGGATGTAGGATCCAGCGTAGCGAACAACTGGTTCTCAATATATACATCGGCTTCTGTAAGCTGTTTCAACAGTGTCGATTTGCCTGCATTCGTGTATCCGACGAGTGCCACTTGAACTATCCCCGTTTTTTTGCGGCGCTCGCGATGAAGTTTGCGATGTCGCGTTACTTCCTCCAAATGCCGCTTCAGATCATCGATCCTTCCGCGAATGTGGCGGCGATCCGTCTCAAGCTTGCTCTCCCCCGGTCCGCGGGTACCAATCCCGCCTCCCAGTCTGGACAAGTTTTTGCCGTGTCCGGACAACCGTGGCAACAAATAGCTCAATTGGGCCAGCTCTACCTGGATGATCCCTTCCCTCGTATTGGCGCGTTGCGCGAAAATGTCCAGAATCAACTGGGTACGGTCGATAATTTTTAGGTCGAGCGCTTCTTCCAAGTTACGAACCTGAGCCCCGGACAACTCCTGATCGAAAATCGCCGTCGTTGCGCCAAGTTCTTCCGCCACTGCACGCAGCTCATCCACCTTGCCTTTACCGATGAACCATTTCGTATCCCGCGTTTCCCGGTTCTGGGTCAGGACGCTCAAAACCTCAACGCCTGCTGTTTCGGCAAGCTTGACCAGCTCTTCGAGCGAATATTCCGGATTAATACCCGATCGTTTGACCTCATCCGTAATCAGGCTGACCAATATGGCACGATCTTTTTGTACTTGATTGGTATCATGTGTGACATTTGCCATCGTATCATTCCCTCCTTCTGCATGGTACGATCGTCAACCTCCAACGTCTTGCCATGCATGCCAAGCCGGACCGGATGGGCCCGGCCGGCTTATCCAAAGATATTCATTATCGCTTACTTTCACCCAAACTTCAAATCCTCCGTCCAGTCGGTTTCCGTTCCAGATTTGCCGAGATTGAACTGAAGGCGAGGTCCAGGCAAACGGACCATCGAATAGCGGATGGAACGTTCAATCCCATTGCCTTGGAGTACGGTTTCATTGTTCCCATGTCGATGTTCCCTTATTTAGTTTAACATCGGATGGGAAATTTATAAAACATCGCCCGGCAATGCTTGCTATCCTAACCATTCTCCCTGGAACATGATAAATCCTTCCGCCTTCTTAATCATGATGGCCTATGCGTTGAAATTATGTACTCCGCCGCCAGTCCTTACTCCCCACCCTAAGCAAGAAAGAAAACGAACGATCACCTCCTCTATCGAAAAAGTACACCGACTAATTGAAATGTATCCCTTCCGTAATGTCTGTAAGCTTGGTTTTCGCTGCAGGAACATCACGGAATGTAATCTCGGTAAGCTTTTGTTTGGATGGTTTGCCTCCCAAACTCATTAGTCGAACAGCCTGGGTTCGTATTGCCTTTTCAATGACGTTCCGCACGTACCGAGCATTGCTAAAGTCTAACCTGCTTTCCTTTTCCAGGTAAATCAACTCCTTCAATCGGTCCATGGCATCTGAGTTGAGATTGTATTCTTTCTCAGAAGCCATTTTCAGCGCAATCAGCATCAGTTCATCCACGGAGTAATCTTCAAAATTGATTTGAATAGGAAACCTGGATGGCAGCCCTGTATTTATTTGCATAAACTCATCCATTTCATCGGGATATCCGGCAAGTATGATAATGACATCGTCAGCACGATCCTCCATCACTTTCACTAAACAATCGATGGCCTCTTTCCCGAAGTCCTTTTCTCCGCCCCGAGCCAGACTATAAGCTTCGTCAATGAATAACACTCCCCCCATGGCCTTCTTAACCAAGTCCCTCGTTTTCTGAGCTGTGTGACCAATATATTCCCCCACCAAGTCGGCTCTTTCAACCTCCACGAGATGACCTTTGCTAAGTACGCCCATCCGGTTCAGCATTCTCGAAATGATTCTTGCAACGGTGGTCTTCCCCGTACCCGGGTTGCCTTTGAAAATCATGTGATACACTTGTTTGCTGCTCTTCAGCCCTTCTTCGGCACGGAATTTGTTTATTTGAATGAGCGCATATATTTCGTAAACGAGATCCCTAACCTTATCTAATCCGATCATTTCATCGAGTTCTTTGAAAATATCCGCCACAGATTCATGATGACTATTTGATGGAAGAGGCTCCTCCGCTTGCTCAACATAAGGTTCACCCTGATTCTGAGAATTAAACACGATGTTGATTCTTGATTCGTTTACAGTTATTCTTCTCGTTTTTTCGCCCACAGTCATCACCTCAAGGCTCATTATATGCTCGAAGCTATCGTTATAATTCTGCAATCGAACAAATGCTTTGAACAACAAAACCCCTATTGAGATCTAAATTTCTCATTAGGGGCTTTTGGTTTGGGCATGACGTTCATTTTAATCTGCTGAAATGAAGGCCCATCGTGAAAGCAAGAGGACTTTCCGTGGCAAATGCTGCTGGACGGCAGCCGGACACGTTCCGTTTCATTCAAAGCTGGACGTTTTTGCGAAACTCCCCGTTCTCGAACAAGGATTTGCGATGTTTAAGCGATAACTGGAAATAAGGAAACATGTGTGCATCGATGGCACGCAGCAGCTCCTTCGCCGTTCGATTGGCCAAATCATAGTCGGCGGTCGTGATTTGTTTCCGCGCCAGCGCCTCCTCAAGTTCATCCTCGTCCAACAAAAAGATCTCTCCATCCTTCAGTACAACGACGTCCAGATAAAGGTCATCGAACCAAGGCACGCCTTGATCGGTAATTCCTTGGCTTCTGCATGTATCAATATACCATTCCACGATGCGCTCTTGGTTATCAAACATGGCAGTCACGACAAAATGTTCGCCTTTGGGATAATACTGCAGCCAGGAATACCCTTTGTCTGCAATGCAAAACGTGCTTCCTCCGTAGGTTTTCCACAATGGTTCCTTCAAATCCTGTATCGTGTACAACGTGATGTAGCCTGTAAATATTTTGGATTGCACGAACCGGCATGTAAATTGTCGGTTCGTAATCCGGCGCCAATTTGCGCGATCCCCGAATTTCCGTTTCATACGAACCCCTCTTTGCCGACAACAGGCCCACCTGGCCTGCTCTAATGTGGTGAACAGCGAATAACGTCTGCATGGGAGCGATTCCTGAACATGCTCTGCACGACGTATTACAATAGCTACAGCTTACCATATTTAAGGTATACACTCAAAATCGCATGATCGGAAACAGAAATGCAAAAGGCCCTGTATCCCAAAGCCAATCGGGATGCAGGGCCTTTCATTTCTTCGAATATGTTTCGTTAACCTCCGTTGCCGGCTTGCGGATCGACGACGTTCGGATCTGACTCTACCGTACTGCCGCTATCTCCGCCATCCGGCGTAACAACCTCTCCCGGGATGACGACAGCCCCGTCACTCGAGCCATCCCCATTCCCGCCTGGTTCAGTCGTGCCTTGATCGGGCGGTGGGTTGCCGTTGCCGGATTGTCCATCCTGGCTCGGTTCCCCATTATTCCCGTTTCCGTTATTTCCGTTGTTGCCATGCCCATTGCCGTTGTTTCCATTGCCATTATTGCCGTTATTGCCATTATTTCCATTCCCGTTATTGCCATTCCCATTGTTGCCATTGCCGTTATCGGGAAGCTCGCCGCCCGGATTGTCTATTCCCGGCTCCTCCGTCCCCGGATCCAGTCCCGGATCCGTGCCAGGATCAGGCTCCTGCGGCTCCAATTCCTGAGCTTCGATGAAAAGTGAAATGGTGTTGGTTGGTGGCGTCTCTGCTCCCGTAGACGGGTCATACGCAGTTACGTAGTATTCGTAAGTCAACCCTGGAAGGGCGCTTAAATCCTGCGCATTAGTCGTTCCAACAGCGTCGATGAGACGTGTGAACTCCGACTCAGACGTCTCTTTACGGTACACCCGGTACTGAGTTTGGGAATCTCCTGATCCGCTCCACGACAACGATACCGTCTGCGTTGTCGGATCATAAGCCCCGCTCAGTCCTGTTACGGACAATTGTGGTGTCTCCGGTTTTTGCACCGGCGGCGCCGTTTTCTCTCCTTCCGGAACGGTAAAGTCCTTGACAGGAACACCTTTGAGCGCATCGTTCATGACTTTCGCAAAGAACGCAGCGGACAATTTACTGCTGTTTTTGAGCATATGGTTCGCATCCGGATTGTCATATCCCATCCAGACCGCCGCAGTCCATTCCGGCGTGTAACCAACAAACCACACATCCCGGTTGGAACTGTTGCCGGAAATGCCGCTCTGCGTCGTACCCGTTTTGCCGGCAACCGGACGATCCAAACGTGCAGCGCGTCCTGTCCCGTCGTTGACGACGTTCTGCAGCATTTTGGTCAACTCGTAAGCATTGTGCTCACTCATGACCCGCGTCGTTTTGGACTTGTGCTTATAAATCTCTTTGCCGGTACTGTCCACCACCGATTTGATGGAGTACGCTTCCTGATATTCGCCAAGGTTGGCAAAAGCGCTGTAAGCCTGAGCCATTTCAAGCGTATTGGTCCCTTTGCTCAGCCCCCCGAGGGCAATCGCCAGGTTTTTGTCTTCGTCCGTAAGCTGAATGCCCAGCTTCTTGGCAAACTGCACGCCGGTATTGACGCCGATTTTGTCCAAAAGCCATACCGCCGGAATATTTTCCGATTTCGTAATGGCATCGGTCATGCTGATCGTTGACGAATAGCCATGCAGGTTTCCCGGGCAGTAGTTGCCAAAACACTGCTTTTGATTGCTGAGCGGAGAATTGGCATTATACTCCCCGGACTCCAGTGCAGGCGCATAAGATACGATCGGTTTGAATGCCGAACCCGGCTGTCTCCGGCTTTGGGTAACGCGGCTGTAACCTTTCGTTTGATAGTCGCGTCCGCCCAGCAAGGCAACCAGGCTTCCATTTTCATGGTTCATGATCACCATCGACCCCTGCACCTTTTGGTCGTCTTTGCTTTTTTCGAACAGGCTGTCGTCGGAGAAAGCTTTCTCCATCGCCGTTTGGGCCTGCACATCCATGGTCGTGTAAATTTTGTATCCGCCGATGTTCAGATCATCTTCCGTTTTGCCCGTCACTTCTTCGGCTTCACGCAAAACGTAATCGATAAAGGCCTGGTATTTTCTCTCTTTCTCCGGCGGCGTGTAGTCGTAATCGACCGCTTTGGCTTCGTCCATATCCGCTTTGCTGATGTATCCTTGCTCGTACATCAACTGTAACACTACCGCGCGGCGTTCCTTGGACGCTTCCGGATTGCTGAGCGGGTTATATGCCGACGGCCCTTTGGGCATAGCCGCGAGCGTGGCGATTTGCCACAGCTCCAGTTCTTTCAAGTCGGTGACCCCGAAATAAAACTCGGATGCTGCCTTGATTCCGTACCGTTGATGGCCGAAGAAAATCCGGTTCAAGTACATCGTCAAGATTTCGTCTTTCGTAAATTTGCGCTCGAGCGCCATCGCGATGGATACTTCCGTAGCTTTGCGGAAAAACGTTTTGTCGCGCGACAAGAACATGTTTTTGGCCAGCTGCTGGGTCAGCGTACTGCCGCCCTCTACCATCGAGCGGGCCATGACGTCCTTGACGGCCGCACGGCCGATCGCCCAGATGTCGACGCCCTGGTGCTCATAAAATCGTCTGTCTTCCGTAGCCACAAACGCCTCTTTCACAAGCTTCGGAATCTCGTCTCCATCGACCGGCTCCAGTTTTTTGATCGACAGCTCGCCCATCAATTCACCGTTACGGTCGTACACTTTCGACGTTTCGTTGATCGTCGTTTTGTCCATGTTGGCCGTAAGCAGGCGTTCCCCGCTGACCATAATAAATAGATATCCGCCCAGTGCACAGAAAATGGCGATTGCCATTGTAAAAAACAGCGTCCATCCAACACGTTTACCCGTAATTTTTTTCTTTTTAGAGGTCTTTGGTTTCGCTTTATTGGATGACTTGCCACTGTTGTTGTTGCGATTAGACCTCGACAACGGATCGTTTGGCATGTTTCCTCCTGACTCCCTTTCGGTTGCTTGATTTCTATTCGCCTATTGGGCAAGGGCTGACGGCAAGCCTTTTTTGCCCGGAATGAAAAGAACAACCCTTTATTCAGGTTGCTCCGCTTCAAATCCTATACATGTAGACGAAATGGCTGTGAAAAAGGTTTCGCAATTTTTTAAGCTTCGCCGTTGTTATCCTGCTGCATCAACGATACGCTGCGTTGCGGCGTGAACGTGGAGATGGCGTGCTTATAGACCATTTGCTGGCGTCCGTCGCTATCGATCACGATTGTGAAATTGTCAAAAGCCTTGATCGTTCCGCGAATTTGGAACCCGTTCGTCAAATATACCGTTGCTGGAATATTTTCCTTCCGCAGTTGGTTTAAGAACGTATCTTGGATGTTGATGGACTTGTTCATTAGCCGTACCCCCATTGGTTCATTTGAATTCATGTTATGGTTCGTATTCAATATCGCTGAGTAGCTTTCGTGCTATTATATCATGAACAGTTTCATATAATCCACAAAAACCCCTTGTCTGTCAACTCGCCCCTCAGCATGAGGCTCATGACGATTAGAAGACTTATCCATTATACACCGCTTGTCACAATTGCAAAAGGGGGGCAAATTTTCAATCGTTCTTCCAGCGTTTCGTTGGCCCCCACCGTCCAGAAACCGACGAAAAATGGTCCCCTGGTTCCTGTTTGCAAAAAGAACCCCCATCTTCTCGCCTGGAGAAGACAGAGGCCCAAAGTCCCGATGTTTTTAATAAAATTGTTGCTCGATCCGTGAACGAACCTTCCTGAAATTACCTTCGAAATCCTCGGTGTCCGTAACGTCCACCCACTCGATATCCTTCATGTGCCGGAACCAGGAGAGCTGGCGTTTGGCGAAACGGCGCGTATCCCTTTTCAGCCATTCCACCGCGGCCTCCAAGCTCACCTCGCCCTGCAGGTAAGCGACAATTTCCTTGTACCCCAATCCCTGCATGGAGATGTGTCCAGGACCTACGCCACGTTCCAGCAACGATTTCACCTCGTCAACCAATCCTTGTTCCATCATCAGATCGATCCGTTCTTCTACGCGCGCATACAGCTTTTGCCGATCCATCGTCAGGCCGACAATCAGGAGATCGTACGGGGATATTTTCTGCTGGGAAGCCAACTGCTCGGACCACTTTTGCCCGGTCAAATGAAAAATTTCAAGCGCGCGCACGATGCGGCGCTGGTCGTTCGGATGCAAACGGTCTGCGCTCGCGGGATCAACGGCCCTTAATCGGTCATGCAGCGCTTGAGCCCCATGCTGCTCCGCATAGCGGAATTGCTCATTCCGAAACGCTTCGTCCGATCCGCTGTCCGAAAATTGGAAGCCGTAACAAACCGACTCCACGTACAAGCCGGTGCCGCCCACGATAAACGGCAGCTTGCCGCGCCCATGGATTTCGCCGATCAGACGCGTGCAGCTCTCCTGGAACTCGGCCACGGAATAGGGATACTCGGGATCATGAATATCAATAAGATGGTGGGGAATGCCCTGCATTTCATCCCGGGTAATTTTGGCGGTTCCGATATCCATCTCCCGATAGACCTGCATCGAATCGCCTGAAATAATTTCGCAATCGAAAGCCTTGGCCAGCTCGATGCTCATTTTGGTTTTTCCTACCGCCGTCGGCCCGACAAGCACAAGCAGCTTCGGTTTAACTTCCGCTTTCAACATGGATCACTCCGTACAGTGTTTTTGCATTGGCCCGATCGAGAACGTCGAAGCCAAGCCTCGTAAATTCGGCGCTGCCGCGCTTTTCCTTCATGACGATTCGCTTGCGGGCAACCCGTTTTGCCTCTTCGATGCTCTCGATGTCCAGCGCGCTCGGATTCGCGTAATCACGCAAAGGCTGGATGGCGCTCGAATCCATCATCGGTTCGCGAAACATCGGGTCAAAATAGACGGTGTCGCAGCTGTTATCCGGCAAGGAGCGCAGCAAATCCAGATGATGGGCATGATGCAGCTCGATCCGGCGAAACGCCTCGTCCACCTCGGGCAGTTTGCTTTCATAGTGGGACATGCCCTCGGCTAACAGCGCGTAGATCGGCAGCGAGCTCTCGCAAGCAATGGTCCTTCCCGTTGGGCCTGCCGCTACCGAAAATACGAGCGCATCCGTCCCGAGTCCGGCTGTGCAGTCGAGGATCGTATCCCCTTGGCGGACCGCTCCGGCATCCAACATCGGATCAGACTCTCCCGCAAGCACGCGCTTCGCCCGGATAAACCCCATGCTGGGATGAAACTCAAGCTGTTCCGCATGTTTGCGATATAGTCGTGCCCTTCCTTGCAGAACAACCAGAATTTCGTTGGCTTGGTATCGGTCGGCCATTTTGGACAGGGACATATTGCCGCGCGGCACATATGTTCCGCCTGTCAATTGCGCCAAGCGGCGAGCGCGTTCCACCAGGGAATCGGCTTGCGTGTCACCGGTTGTAATATACATAACTTCCTCCTAAACAGTCACATGACCCGTTTGAACAATTTTTCCAGATCATACGTTGAAAATGAAACGACGATGGGACGCCCGTGCGGACAAGTGTATGGCTGGCGGCAAGACGCAAGACGCTGAATCAGCACCTCGGCCTCTTGCTCCGTCAGCTTTTGGTTCGCTTTGATGGATGCTTTGCAGGAGCACATGATGGATGCAGCCTCCCTTAGCTTGCCCACGTCGATGCTGCGTTCACTGAGCACCCATTCGCACATTTCTTCTATAATATCCTTCTCGTCTCCATGCGGGAACCAATATGGATGGGAGCGTACACGGAACGTCTGGCCGCCGAAATGCTCCAGATAAACGCCGGCTTGCTCGAACCAGGCCAACCTGGATTTGATTTTTTCGGTCTCGGAAGGCGTAAATTCCAGCGTGATCGGCAGCAACAGCTCCTGCGAAGCCTGCGCGGGATTACCGAATTTTTCGAAATAATATTCGTAATTCACCCGTTCATGCGCAGCATGTTGGTCGATCAGGTAGAGACCGTCATCGCTTTGCGCGATCAAATACGTGCCATGGTGCTGTCCGATCAGGCTGAGCTCCGGAAACGACGGCACGGCCGCATCGGATTTCAGCGCAGCAGCCAGTTTGTCGACATCCGGCAGCGGCTTGCCCGTTCCGGCATACTCCCGCTGCGCAGCTGGCGAAGGTGGCTGGTAAGCCGGACGGCTTTCTTTCACCGACACCGGCGAAGCCGAAGCTTTGGAACGATAGTCTGCACCTCGGCTATGCTCGGGAGGCTGTGAAGTCGACGGTTTTGCAGATGCAGGCACGATGACTTCGTCCGTCCCTGCCGAGCCGTAGGCAGTGGTCTCTTCGGGAGGAACCTCGGGAAGAGGTGCCAACTGGGCCGAGAAATCCAAACGTTCTCCCTCATTCACTTCAGCAGGTGCCTCCAGGTCCATATCCGGATCGACTTCAATGTTCGCACTCTGTCCGGAAGGCTTCGAGGCAACCGCATCCTCGTTCAGGCGAGGCGCTTGAATCCGTTGATCGGGATGGAATTCCGGACGTCCCTCCCCCTCCGCGGGCAGCTCGTCTTTGTACGGTGCCCTTGGAAATACAAACTGCTCCTGAATGATGGCCCGATCATCCCCGCGTCTGACCTGTTGTTTCGTGACTTGAGGAATCAGCACTTCTTTGCGCAGAATGCCGCGAAGCGTCGTCTCCACGAACTCGTACAGTTCAGTCTCCTTGCTGAACCGCACTTCCAGCTTCGCAGGGTGAACGTTGACGTCCACAAGCGAAGGATGCATGTCCAGCTGTACGACGACGAGCGGGTAACGATTAATAGGCAGAAGGGTATGATATGCCTTGAGAATGGCCTGATTCAGCCCATAATTCCGAATATACCGTCCATTTACAATCGTCGACATGCCGCCCCGATTCGCTCTGGTCCATTCAGGCAGACTGATCAGACCTTTGACGCGGTAATCCAAATTTTCGCCTTCAATCGGCAGCATCGCTTTGGCCGCGCTCGTGCCATAAATGGCTGCCACCACCTGCAGCAGGTCTCCGTTCCCCAGCGTCTGGAGCAACGTGTTGGCATTATGCCGCAGCGTGAACGAAATGTCGGGATGGGACAATGCCATCCGGTACAGCACATCCGAGATGTGCCCCAGCTCGGTTTGAATGGTTTTCATGTATTTGAGCCTGGCCGGCGTGTTATAAAACAGCTCCTTCACCACAAATTCCGTCCCTTGCGGCGAAGCTGCATCCTCGTGCGAGCACAGCTTGCCGCCCTCGATGACAATTTTGCGGCCCCGGCCGTCGTCCGCGCTGGCCGTCAGCACCTCGACCTTGGACACGGCCGCGATGCTGGGCAGCGCTTCTCCCCTGAAGCCCAGGCTCGTGATCTGAAACAGATCCCGCCCGTGCGCAATCTTACTCGTGGCATGGCGGTAGAAAGCCGTTTCGAGATCATCCGGCTCAATGCCGGATCCGTTGTCTTTGACCCGAATGCTGAGCAATCCGCCCTCTTCCACGCTCACTTCGATTTTGCTTGCCCCTGCGTCGATCGCATTTTCGAGCAGCTCCTTGACGACCGAGGCCGGGCGTTCAACGACTTCCCCGGCCGCAATCTGGTTGGCAATATGTTCATCCAGCACATGGATTTTCGCCATCGTTTATTCCCCTCCCGCTTGAATCAGGATAATTGCTGGGCTTTGACTTTAAGTTCGTTTAACAGCTGCATCGCCTGAAGCGGGGTCATGTTCATGACATCCACATCCTTCATCTGGCGGATAAGTTCCTGGGTACGCTCATCCGGCACGGAAGTAATCGGTTCAGGGGTGTGCAAAGGCTCCTCTTCATCAAAGATCGAGAGCTGAACCACTTCCTGCCGTCCTTTCCCCTGACGGTCCTTGCCTGTATTGTCCAAAGGTCGGTAGTCCTCCCGAATCACCGATCCGGTCGATCCATTCACTTGCTTCTCATCCCGAAGAATGGAGGATCCGTCGGATGCGGCCTGATCTGTTTCATAACTGGCAGACGGCACGCCACTTGAATTCTTTTCTTTCGCCGCAAGCTCGCTGCCCACCGCAACCTGTGCAGCCGCCTGTTCAAACCCGTGCAGCAGGCCGTTCGCCCTTTCAATGATCGTATCCGGCAATCCGGCGAGACGCGCGCAATAGATGCCGTAACTGCTGCTCGCTGC
Source organism: Paenibacillus sp. FSL W8-0426 (assembly GCF_037969725.1). Taxonomy (NCBI): domain Bacteria; kingdom Bacillati; phylum Bacillota; class Bacilli; order Caryophanales; family Paenibacillaceae; genus Paenibacillus; species Paenibacillus sp. FSL W8-0426. The sequence goes on from NZ_CP150203.1 coordinate 4,115,914, forward strand.
GCCAGCAATCAGTTTGCGCAGGAAATGAACTTTGTCTCCGCTCTCCTGCACGGCCATGGAGTAGTTGGCCAGCTTGTCCAAACTTTCCTCCAGATGCGCAAGCTCATGGAAATGCGTCGAAACCAGCGCTTTGCAGCCGATCACGTCATGCACGTATTCGATCACCGATTGCGCAATGGCCATGCCTTCGCTCGTGGATGTTCCCCGGCCCAATTCATCGATAATGATCAGACTGCGCGGCGTCGCCTTTTCGGTCATGACCTGAATGTCGGCCATTTCCACCATGAACGTGCTCTGGCCGCCAATCAGATCGTCCGCAGCGCCGATTCGTGTGAAAATGCGGTCCATGATCGGCACTTCCGCTTTGCCGGCAGGAACGAAACAGCCGATTTGAGCCATGATCGAAATCAGCGCCACCTGACGCATGTACGTGCTCTTGCCGGCCATGTTCGGTCCGGTGATGAGCAGGATGCGCGCAGCGTCCTTCTGGATCGCCGTACTGTTGGCAATGAACGCATCCGAATGCATTACCGCTTCCACGACCGGATGGCGGCCCTGCTCCACCACAAAATCATAACCGTCCGTCAGCACGGGACGAACGAAGTTGCGCTCTGCGCTGATCGCAGCAAAGGATTGGTACACGTCGATTTCCGCCACTTGCTCAGCCAGTTTCTGCAATCTGGCCACCTGCCGGTTCAACTGGTCACGCAGCTCCGTGAACAAGGCATATTCGATATCGACCATTTTGTCCTGTGCCTCAAGGATCAGCGTTTCTTTTTCCTTCAGCTCCGGCGTAATGAAACGCTCCGCATTGGCGAGCGTCTGCTTCCGTTCATAACGCCCTTCCGGCAGTGCCGACAGGTTCGATTTGGTCACTTCGATGTAATAGCCGAACACTTTGTTATAACCGATTTTCAGCGACCGGATGCCGGTTGCGTCGCGTTCCCTTGCTTCCAGCTCGGCAATCCACTGTTTACCGTTGACAGAGGCTTCGCGCAGCTCATCCAGCCGCTCATGATATCCTGGACGAATAATTCCGCCGTCACGCACGGAAACCGGAGGCTCGTCCACAATGGCGCTCGCGATCGCATCGCGCAGGTCACTGCAATCGTCCATCACTTCCGCGATATGGCGAAGCGTGGCGGAAGTCGAATCCGCACAAAGCCGGCGCAGTGCCGGAACCTTGTCCAACGACATTTTGAGCGCGTTCAAATCCCGTCCGTTCGCGTTGCCGAAGGCGATTCGTCCAACCAAGCGTTCCAAATCGTAAATATCCTTAAGTTCGGCCCGCAGATCCTCGCGCAAAATAAACTGGTTATACAGCGTGTCCACCGCTTCGAGCCGCTCGTTGATCTTCCCTTTTTGCAGCAAAGGTTTGTCGATCCAGCGGCGCAGCATGCGCGCTCCCATGGACGTTTCCGTGCGATCGAGCAACCACAGCAAGGAACCCTTTTTGGAGCGTTCGCGCACGGTTTCAACCAGCTCCAGATTGCGCCGTGTGAACGGGTCCAAAATCATGTAATGATCCGGCTCATAAGCGCTGATCTGCGTCAATTGTCCTAATGAACGTTTTTGCGTTTCATTCAAATAGGAGAACAGCCGCGCGATGCATGCCTGACGCTCAGGCTCGAGACGCGCCCAGACCGCTTCCCCGAACTGCTGGCGCACAAGCTCTTCTTTATTTTTCACCCATGGGGTGTATACGACAGGTCGCCCGATTGGCGATGCTTGGGCAGCCACCTCATCCAGCAGCGCAGCGTCTCCGATCAGCTCGGATGGTTCGTAAATGCCGATTTCGTCCTTCAACCATTCCTTTGAATAGGGAACCGACGTCACATACAGCTCACCCGTAGACAAATCACATGCCGCAAGCGCAAGCGTGTTCGCATCTCCCGTCAAACAAACGATATAGTTGTTGGACTTGTCCCCGAGCGTTTTGCCCTCCATCACCGTGCCAGGCGTAATAACGCGCACGATTTCTCGCCGCACCATGCCCTTGGTGACCGTCGGATCCTCCATTTGCTCACAAATCGCAACTTTATGCCCCTTCTCGATCAGACGTTGTATGTACCCTTCTGCTGAATGGTACGGCACGCCGCACATCGGAATTTTCTCGTCCGAACCTCCGTTGCGGGCAGTCAACGTGATTTCAAGTTCACGCGCCGCATTAATGGCATCTTCAAAAAACATTTCATAAAAGTCGCCCAGCCTGAAAAAAAGAAAAGCGTCCTGCGCCTCGGCTTTGACTTGCAAATATTGTTGTATCATAGGCGTATACTGAGCCATCGTTATCCTCCATCCGTTGCTGCAAATTGCCAGGAGGGAAGCAGCCGGAAGGTACAATAAAGGCGGTCAGGCACCGATGTGCCGCCGCCTCACGTTTCTTCCATCAGCCGCTCCCCTTACAGGCTCCGATTCTTCCACTTCTTGTTATCTCATCGAAATTGACCTGATTTCCATTATATCAAAAACCAAAAAAAGTGCCCATACCTCATGTGTCTGCCCGAATATTCCATAACTTGCGAATATCACGGCTCTCATCCCAGGTGTTTCCTTCTCTCATATGGGCGACTAGCGGAGCGACATACCGTTCGTAACGCCCGTAATCGCTCAATGCGGTCAAATCGTTCAGCAGCGAAGGAAGCTGCTGTCCCAGCACCTCCCGCCTCGCACTGTAAAAAGCGGCATGCACGGCCGCCCCTGCGAGCGGACGCTGGCGCAGCCTTCTGTAATTGGAAGCGATCAGGCCTGCGAGGCCAACCACCCCCTTTGCCACCAACGGAGAAACCAGAAAACTCGGCAAGGTCCGGTACTCGAAGCCTCCATGGGATTTCAGGCGGAAATCGCCGAGGGCTCCGTAACGCGGACGCCGGGCATCGCCGCGAGGATCCTGCAGCATGGCAAGCGGCAAAGCCAAATAGTTGTCGAGCGTCCGCAGCAGCTCCCCGTTCAGCGTTATGCCGCTGAAATGAACGTGTCCGCCGAGCGGAAGACCCCGCTGCGGCATGCTCCCCGCCTGCCAGATCAACGTATGGTCCGTAATGCTGCGCGAAGCCGATCCGAACGCCCGCAGCAGATGAGCAATCAGTTCCCGCGGTTCCGAGCTCGGCTCGGGCCGAAGCTCTGCCACCGGATATACGCGTCTGCCGCCGATCGTTACGGCATCGCACCCGGCTTGCCCGGTACGCTCCAAAAACCTGGAGGCCGGCACAATTTTGGCTTCGGGCATCTGCACCAGCAGAAATTCCGGATCCATGCCGAGGACAGGCGACACTTCGTTTGCCTGCTCCTCGTCCAAAGCCGTTTGATGCTGCTTCCATGCTTCCCGGTACAGGGAGGTAAGCTCCGTCCATCCTTTCCATGGACGGGGGTCAATCGATACGACGCTGCAGCCATTCCTGCCCCCCGCTTCCAGCCGGACCTCTCCGTGGTCCAGTCCCAGGGCATACAGCGTCTTGACTGCCATGCGCTCCAATCTTCGAAATAACGTCGAGGCGTCGTCCCGTTCCAACAAACTCTCCCGCAGCCTGCTCGCATCGCCGGTATCCCTGCGTTTGATGCGGATCGCCTGGAGGCAGCAAATGTGTACTTCATAGGCTGCGCGCAAACCCGGGCCGCGAATCTGCTTGCTGCGACCGGCAAGATAATCGATGCCGGATCGCTCAAGCCGACCGGACCGTTCGGCCAGGGTCATTTTTTCGTAACGCTGTACGGCCGACTCGGCCTCATCCATCACATGCATGCCCCTTCTCCTCTTTCGCCCGCAAATTGATAACCATCCCATTCATCAGGCCAACTCCCTTTTCGGGTGAACACAAATAATTAAAAAAAGAGGGCTTCCGCCCTCTCATTGCCGCTTGCGGCGCATAAGATACATTAACTTCAAAATGAGTGATCCCCTCACACGGCGGCTTCGGCCAACTTACAGTTCGTCATCCAGCAAATCGGGATCGAGATCGTCATAGTCTCCATCGGTGCTGTTGAAGTCATAATCCTTGTCTTCGTAATCCCCGCAGCCCTCGGTGCACACTTTCACGCACACCTTGGTTTCGGCGATCAATTCAACAGCGAATTCCCGCTCCACCCGGATGATGACGCTGCCGCCCCCCGCCGACACCGCGGCCTCCACACAGCTAGGCTCCTGCGTTGCCTCCGCAGACACCTCAACCGTGGACGCCCGGTGTTTGGAATCCAGATACGACAATGGCACAAGTTCTACATAGGACACCGTCTCTTTGGCTACATCTGTCTGCGAGTTCTGGTCATAGGAATACCAGATGTTGATATCGTAAGTACCAATAACTTCAATTCCGTCTCCCGCTGATACGGCTTCATACTGGTGGTTGATAATCCAAGCCCCCAAAATGCTTGTCGGACCATTTGGCGGAGTCACGGTATGTGTTACGGTAGAGAACTTACGACCCTTGCCGCAGATCGCTTTCGTAATGATCTCTCTACATTGATGTTTATGACTCAATGACATCTCTAAACCTCCTCCATGCAATCATTCACTACAAGTGTATGCAGGGCATCCGTCTAGGGTGACAACTATTTTCTATTATTCGTTTGTAGAGTGGACACGGTCGGCGATCGGCGAAGGCGCTTTGTCTTTCTTCGCGATTTTCAGATACAACGCGAGTTCGCGGCATAATTGGAGAATGGCCGAACGAATCTCGAATTCTTCCCTTGTATCCGGCAGCTCCATCCTCCTAAATTCCTCTTGCACTTCGGCCAACAATTTTTCCGTCCGTCCGGTATAGGATTCCGTCAACACGTCCTGGCTGAGCTGTTCGAACAGCTCGGCAACCATCTCGGCATGCGGCATTTTCTGATAAACTTGCGAGACTAGATGCATCATATGCTGAATGGAATCCAGCTGCGTTTTGCGCATATAAAAATATACGCTCCAGCCCTCGTTGGGATGAATCACCTGGTTTTCCAACGAACGCTTGGCCGCTTCTATGCCTCCAAGCACCGCTTTGTCCGCTTCGATCAGTTCCTTGCCTGCCCACACCTCGTTCGGATTGCGCAGCGTCGTGGCAAACTCCTTGAAAATGATCGAAAACAACTCGTCGATCCGTTTGCGGATGCGGAGCATTTGCGGATCTGCCGCAGGCATGTAGGCCAGGTTGACCACCATCGCGGAACCAAGACCGATCAGGAGCAGCCCGATTTGGACAAGGATGACGTGCAGATCCATTTCCCCGCCGCTGAACACGCGGAACACTACGACGGATCCCGTGACGATGCCTTCTTTGAACCCGGCCCTGACGATCACCGGAAAGGCAGCTAATATGTAAATGGCCAATACCCAGTAGTGGAATCCTAATACGTGAAAAAGTACACTTGCAAACAGGAGCCCTACCACGGACGCGAAGAACCGCGCGGAAATGGTCCGAATGCTCCTTTTGCGCGTGACGTCAACGCCAAGTATGGCCAGCAAACCTGCCGAAGTTGGTCCAGGCAAGCCGAACCCGTCCGCAATCAGAACAGCCATCAGAGCTGCGATTGCGGTTTTGATTACCCTAAAACCCATTTCTAAATGTCCTCTCCTCTTAGCTGCACATATGTCCCGGCCAGCTTTCATCCCCTAAATCAGGCGGGCGGAATCCGTTCCGGCTCTTTTGAAACAAGATAAACGGAGTCAACCGACATGCACAGCATGCCGGTAACACAACAATGCGCCCCGGAACAGGGACGCTGGCAAAAGATTGATGCGGCGAAAGCGCTCAAGCCACGTTGTCCATCGCCGCATCCATTCCGGACTGCGCGGAATATTCGTCATCGTTATGGTACTTGATTTTAAGTTTTCGGGCAACGTGACACCTTCTGTGAAATTCGGTACATATCATTGGCGTCCTGCCAGCAATTTGCGCTCTACGTATACGACCATCTGATACATCGCGGTAGCTACCGCTGCAATGATGAGCAGGCTCGAAAGCACCAGCGTGAAATTGAACACTTGAAAACCATAAATGATCAAATACCCAAGCCCCTGTTTGGCGACCAAAAATTCTCCGACGATGACGCCTACCCACGCCATGCCCACGTTCACCTTTAAGGTGGAAACGATCGCCGGATATGAAGCCGGAAGCACCACTTTGGCAAAAATTTCGGATCTGCTTCCCCCAAAAGTACGGATGACTTTAATGTAATTGTCGTCGACTTCATTAAAACTATTATAGACAACAAGGGTGGTAATGATCACCGTAATCGATAAAGTCGTCATTACGATCGCCGTAAAGCCCGCGCCAAACATGACGATAAAAATGGGACCAAGCGCGACCTTCGGCATGCTGTTGAACACGACCATGTACGGATCGAGCACTTTGGACAGAAAAGGGGACCACCAGATCAGCACGGCAAGCAGGGTTCCGACAAGTGTACCCAGTAAAAAACCCACTGCCGTTTCACCTACGGTAACCGCCAGATGCGTCCACAACTCTCCGCTGACCGCATCTTTGCCGATCTGGCTGAATATTTTGCTCGGATAACTGAACAGCAGCACGTCAATCCAGCGCAGCCGCCCGGCCAATTCCCACAATACAAACATGGCTACCAGCAATGCCAGTTGTACGGCAAGCACTTTACGGCGCCATGCCGACACCTGCCGCAGGTGCCCTTGATGCAATTCTCGCAGCCATGTTTCCCGGATCCGCGGTTTCTCTTCGGTCTGATTCACCTGCTTTGCTCACCTCCTCCGGACTGATCCAATTCGTTCCACAACGCTTGAAAAAGCTCGTTGAATTCTTCCTGTTCCCTTGCATAAAAAGGCTGGACATTTCGGATGGCGTCCGGGATGACAAATTCCCGCCGAATTCGGCCGGGATTCCGGTCCAGCACGATGACCCGGTCGCTGACGGCAATGGCTTCCGACAGGTCATGCGTTACGAGCACTGACGTCTTGCCGGTTTGTTTCAACGTATCGGATACCAGATCCTCCAGCTGCAGCTTCGTTTGATAGTCGAGCGCGGAGAACGGTTCATCCAATAAAAGCAGCCCGGGTTCCGTCGCCAGCGTGCGAACAAGGGCTACGCGCTGCCTCATACCGCCTGACAGTTCCGAGGGATATTGATTTTCCGTGCCGGAAAGCCCCATGCCGGCCAAAAGTTCGCGCGTCCGCGCACGGCTGCGCTCATCAAGCCGGCCCGTTAATTCAAGCCCGATCAAAGCATTGTCCAGAATCGTGCGCCATGGAAACAGATAATCCTGCTGCAGCATGTAGCCAATATGCGCCGAGGGACCGTCTACGAGCCTGCCTTTGACGTTTACTTCCCCTGAAGTAGGCACCAATAGCCCTGCGATGATGGATAACAGCGTCGTTTTGCCGCAACCGCTTGGCCCGACCAGGCTCACGAATTCTCCCTGCTCGACCTGAAGATTCAAATCTTCAAGGACCAGGGAAGCTTCCCGCTCACTCACGTAAACTTGCGAAACGCCTTGCAATCGTATCATTGGTTCGGATTCAGGCATCGGCAATCACTTCCTTTCCCGAACTCCGAATCACTTGGAAGACGAAGCCGACTCGGCATAAGCATTGTCCACGATCGCTTCCAACGCTACCCGCTCTTTCAGCTCGCCTGCCGCGCTCATCACGTCAAGCAGGTTATTCCATTCGCCTTCGTCGATCATCGGATCGGTAGCATATGTTCCCTGTTGCTTGTATCGATCCACGCTGCTGACGAGAATGGCCGGATCGATGTCCTTGAAAAATGGCGCAATGACTTCGGCGATTTCTTCGGCTGAATGGGATTCGACCCACAACTGTGCTTGATGCAATCCGTTTGTGAATTTTTGGATCATATCGCTTTTTTCGTTCAAGTAGCTTTTTTTGGTCATAAACACCGTATAAGGCAATTGGCCGCTCTCCGTTCCGAAGGAGGCAACGACCTTGCCGCGCCCTTCCTGCTCGAAGATCGAAGCCTGGGGCTCGAACAGCTGCACGAAATCTCCCGTGCCTGAAGCAAATGCAGAGGCAATGTTTGCGAAATCGACGTTCTGGATCAAATGCAGATCGGCATGCGGGTTAATGCCGTGTTTGTTCATCGCGAACTCCCCTGCCATTTGCGGCATGCCGCCCTTGCGTTGACCCAGAAATTCGGATCCTTTCAACTGTTCCCAGTCGAAGCTGCCTGCGGCATCCCTGGCAAACAGGAACGTTCCGTCCGTCTGCGTAACCTGGGCGAAATTGATCACCGGATCCTCTGCGCCTTGTTGATACACGTAGATGGACGTCTCGGCGCCAACGAGCGCGATATCCACCGATCCTGCAAGCAGCGCCGCCATCGTTTTGTCGCCGCCGGCCGTCGTCTGAATTTCCACATCCAGTCCCTGCTCTTCGAAAAAGCCTTGGGCTGCCGCGACGTATTGCGGGGCATAGAACACGGAACGCGTGACCTCGCCGATCGTGATTTTGGCTTCGTTACCGTTCTGCCTGCAACTTGTCAGCGCCACGATGATAATCAGCAATATGACGATGGCCCGGATAAACCAGGGCGTATATTTCATGCTTTTCCCTCCTTTTCGTGTGCGGTTTGTTCTCTCTACCATCAATATGCGCTCGCCCATCAAAATGTTAAGAACTCGGGTACGGCAAAAGAATGGATTCCGCCACCGGTGTTCATCGCCTACCGGGAGCACAAAAAAAGCCTGACATGAGATGTTCTCACGTCAGGCTTTTCCTTGAATGGACGAATGTCCTTACAGGTTGTAAATTTCCGTGTATTTCGCTTCCAGATAATCGGCCAGATAGTCCGGGTTCAGCTCCTCGCCCGTAATGGCGAGAATCAACTCCGAAGGTTTGCGGCTTCTGCCGTAACGGTAGATTTTGTCCGTGAGCCATTCCTTGATCGGAATCAGGTTGCCTGCGGCCACCAGTTCATCGAATTCGGGAAGCTCTTTGCGGAGGGTATGTACGATTTGGGCGGCATACATGTTGCCCAGCGAATAGGAAGCAAAATATCCGAAATCGCCGCCCGACCAGTGAACATCCTGAAGGACGCCCAGACCGTCGTTCGGCGGAACGATGCCGAGATACTCCTCGTATTTGGCGTTCCATGTTTCGGGCAGGTCCTGCACAGAAAGCCCCTCGTTAAACAGCATTTTCTCGATTTCATAACGAATGATGATGTGCAGATTGTAGGTCAATTCATCCGCTTCAATGCGAATCAGCGAGCTTTCCACCCGATTGATCGCACGATAGAAATCTTCCAGCTCCACCTCGGCCAGCTGAGGGAAATGCTGCTGCAAATCTTTGTAATAACGCGTCCAGAACGCACGGCTGCGGCCGATCATATTTTCCCATAGACGGGACTGCGATTCATGAATGCCCATCGAGGTGCCCTCCGCGAGCAGCGTGCCTTCCAGGCTTGCATCAATGTTTTGCTCGTAAAGTGCGTGTCCGCCTTCATGCAAGGAACTGAAAATGGCGCTTGTCACGTCGTCCTGCAAATAGTTCGTCGTGATGCGAACGTCCCCGGGATTAAATCCGGTTGCGAACGGATGAACGCTTTCGTCCAGTCTGCCTGCTTCAAAGTCGTACCCCATTTGACCCAGAATAAAGAGGCTGAATTTTTCTTGCTGCTCCTTGTCGAACAACTGGTCCAGGAAATCGGTTTTGGGTTGGTTCGGCGAAGCGTTGATTTTCTCCTGCAGCGGCACAAGACGTGCCTTCAGCCGATCAAATACGGCATCTACCTTTTCCACCGTAAGGTCCGGCTCGTACATATCCAGCAGCGTATCGTAACGCGTGGCCTTTACGCCCCAATAGTCGATGAACTCCTGTTTCATCTTCACGATGTCTGTCAAATAGGGCGCAAAGCCCGCAAAATCGCTGTTATGTTTGGCATCTTCCCAAGCGGTTTCCGACTTGGCGGCAAGTACGGCATAAGCCTGTACCTTTTCGGGCGGCACGGACTGGCTTCGTTCATATTCCTTTTTGCAGTCCTCAACCATGCGGCGGTCTATGTCCTCGAGCTTTTCCCATGCGTCTTTATGAGTCAACGCGTCGAGCAGGGATTTCATCTCTGCAGAAGTTTGCAATTTGAATGCTTCGGTGGATAACATGCCAATCGTTTCGGATCGGGTCGGAACGCCTTTTTTGGGCGCACCCGTGCGCAGATCCCAATGCAGCAGGCCGATCGCCTCGTGATAACTTTTAATTTTGCGAACCAATTCATGGAATGAATCCAGCTGTTTCTGTGTATTTTCGTCCATAATGGGCCGTCACCTCTCCAAAAATATTTGCATCCCCTATTGATGATACTTTTTGCAATGCGTATAATCAACTTTTAACAGATGCAATTTTTAATATGCCCTTGTTGGGCGGAATACCAGTGCAAGAGATGTAGGAATCATCATGATGGGTCATGGGCAAACCATGATAAGCTTAAGAGCGTAGGACAAGCTGCGAATTATGCAAGCGGCCGTGCTCATCGTATTGGATAACAGGAGGCAATGGACATGAACAACATTCAAGAGATTTTGGAGTACAACAAAACATTTGTCGAGACCAAAGAATACGAAAAGTATACGGCCGGTAAGTTCCCGACCAAAAAAATGGCTATCATCACATGTATGGACACTCGTCTGGTGGAAATGCTGCCGAAAGCAATGAACCTGAAAAACGGCGAAGTCAAAATCATTAAAAACGCGGGTGCAATCATCTCCCAGCCTTTCGGTTCCGTAATGCGCAGCGTGCTCGTTGCCATCTACGAGCTCGGCGCGGACGAGGTTGTCGTTGTCGGTCATACCGAGTGCGGCATGGCATCCTTGCATGCAGACACGATGATCGGCCATATGGTAGAGCGCGGTGTATCCGAGGAAGTCATGAGCACCCTCGAAAACTCCGGAATTCGCCTGACCAAGTGGCTGCGCGGGTTTGACAGCGTTGAGGACGGGGTAAAACATACTGTGGGAGTCATCAAGAATCATCCCCTGCTTCCACCGGGCGTACCTGTTCACGGCATGATTATCGATTCCTACACAGGCAAGCTTGATCTTGTCGTTGAAGGGTATGAACAACAATAGGCATCTCTCTTTATATCGCTTTGGGTGCGGAGCCGTTCTCCGCACTCTTTTTTTTGTCTAATTTTAGACACTTGGTCTGTCAGGTTGTCAAACCATACAGTTTCAGTGTACACTTTTATGAAAGCGGTCAGCTCTACGCCATTGGCGTGATTTTCACTGACCGAGCCCTAATATTAAGGAGACATGTGCATGAACATACTTTCCTACGGATTGCTCGGGCTTCTTACCCGCGAGGAGTCGTCAGGTTATGATTTGATGCTGAAAATTCAGCCACATTGGCAAGCCAAACACAGCCAGATCTACCCTCTCCTATCCAAAATGGAAAACGAAGGTTTGTTATCGTCCCGCTGGGTTCAGCAATCCGACAAGCCAGACAAAAAAATGTATGCCGTTACGGACCAAGGGATCGAAAAGCTGCTTGAGTGGATGATCACTCCTGTAACCGCTCCCGTCACGAGGGACGAATTCAATTTGCGCATCCTATGCGTAGGAATCGCGGAAGATGGCAGTATGAGACGGATCCTGAATGAACGAAAAAATTGGTTTTTGGAACGAATCCGTTATTATGAAGAGCTGAAATCCCGCATTCCTCACGATAATCTGCGCGTAGGCAGCCGCGAGTTCGGCAGTTACATTCTGGTTCAGAAAGGGCTGATGAATGCCCAAACCGGACTGGAATGGTGCAAATGGGTGACTCAGCTGCTTGACGGACAAAAAGCCATTCATTCCACACCAAGCATTGCGCAAAATTAATTTAAAAAAATTTGAAACTTCTCTTCAGATTCATTCGTATTAACGCAGTAAGGCCCAATCGGGCAGCACATCAAACACTTTAATCAGGGGGTTACGATCTTACCAATGAAAAACAAATTCGGCATCAAACATCTCATGATGGTTTTCATGGCGTTCACACTGTTGTTCGGTACAGTCTCTGCTTTCGCTCCAGACTACGCCGACGCCAAACGCGGCGGTTTCAAATCGGGGACAAAAAGCTATACCAATACACCGAAAAAATCCGACAACAACGTGAGCCAATCCAATTCCAATAACAATTCAACTACAGGCGCTTCAACAACGAACCGTGGCGGATTCTTCGGCGGTGGCGGCGGTTTCATGAAAGGCATGATGCTGGGTGGTCTGGCAGGAATGCTGTTCGGCGGACTGTTCGGCGGCATGGGCTTCCTTGGCAACATCCTCGGACTGTTGGTTAACGTCATTGCCATCGTAGCGATCGTCATGCTGGCTATGGCCCTCTTCAGAGCGATTGCCAATCGCCGCAAACCGGCAACTCACGGCCGCTATGACAGCCGCGACGATCGTGACGATGACCGCAACAGAAACGGACGGTATTAATCCGTATGATTCTGAGCATGGATGAAATCGTCAACGCTATTTGCATTCATACCGCCGAGCGAAAAGGCGTACGTCCAACGGAGGTCAACGTTGAGCTGAGCTGGGAAGAAGATACGGGATACACCGCAGAAGTATGGGTTGCCGGTCGCAGCCAATACTTGGTGGAGTCCAATATGATCGAAGCAATCCTGCGCTATCTTCACAGCGAATACAATATTCGGGCATATCGCGAAGATGTGCGCCTGGATCTGGATGAAGAGATTACAGCGATTGTGAATCAGCACTAACTTGCATCGCATAAAACCAACCGTCTCCCAATGTTTATGACATTTGGCTGGAGACGGTTTTTTAGTTTTTTTAATTTCGCTCGCAAGAGTGTTCTATCGCTTCCATCCGTCCTTTAGCGAAACAATCCGATTGAAGACGAACTGTTCACCTGAAGACTCATTCATCGAGTCAAGGATAAAATAGCCATGGCGAATGAACTGGAATCGTTCTCCCGGATTCGATTGCTGCACATAAGGCTCAACCACTGCTTGTTTAACAATGTGCAAAGAATCGGGATTCATCCCCAACCTCTCATTCCCACCAATATCGTCCAAATTCACTCCGGGAATCAGCAGTTGATCGTACAGCCGCAGTTCACATGTTACAGCATGCTTGGCCGATACCCAATGAATGGTTCCTTTGACTTTACGCTCTTTGAAGCCGCTGCCACTCTTCGTTCGGGGATCGTAGGTGCAATGCAGTTCAATGATTTCGCCGGATCGCGGATCTTTGATAACCTCCTCGCAGCGAATGAAATATGCACCCTTGAGCCGCACTTCTGCACCTGGCGCCAACCGATGAAACCCCTTCGCAGGAACTTCCATGAAATCATCGCGGTCAATGTATAACTCCCTCGAAAAGGCTACCTCGCGCACACCCCGATCAGCGGTCAACGGGTTGTTTTCAATAGGCAGCATCTCTTCACCTTCATTCGGGTAATTGATGAGTATCACCTTTAGGGGATGAACAACCGCCATGATCGCCGGAACATTCGGTTTAAGCTCCTGACGGAGCACATGGTCCAACAAGGATATATCCACCGTTGTTTGCTGTCTTGCGAGTCCAATGCCACCGATGAATTCTCTAATGCTCTCGGGAGTGTATCCCCTGCGTCTCAGGCCGGAAATCGTTGGCAGCCGGGGATCGTCCCAGCCATCTACCCAGCCGGATTCAACCATTTTCCGCAGGTAACGCTTGCCGGTCACCGCACCGGCGATATTGACGCGTCCAAACTCCCACTGCCTGGGCGGTTCCAAGATCCCCAATTCGGCCAGCACCCAATCATACAGTGCACGATGGTCTTTGAATTCAATGGAACAGAGGGAATGTGTAATGCCTTCAATCATGTCTTGAATAGGATGAGCGAAATCATACATTGGATAGATGCACCAAACATTTCCTGTCCGGTAATGCGGGGCATGAATGATCCTGTACAGCACCGGATCACGAAGATTCATGTTCGGAGAAGCCATATCGATTTTTGCACGAAGTACACAAGATCCGTCCGGATGGATTCCATTTCGCATCTCCTGAAACAAGCGCAAATTTTCCTCTGGGGTTCGATTGCGATAGGGACTGTCGGTTCCTGGTTCGGTTAACGTTCCCCTGCTAGCTGCCAATTCCTCCGGAGAAAGATGACATACATACGCTTTGCCTTGTTGAATGAGTTCAACTGCTGCGGCATAGATTCGGTCGGAATAATCAGACCCATAATATACGTGCCCCCCAGGACTGTAACCAAGCCATTCCATATCTTTGAGAATGGACTCAACGTAAGAGATGTCCTCTTTCAATGGATTCGTGTCGTCGAACCTTAAATGAAAGGTACCCTCGAATGTTTGAGCTGTGGTGTAATTGATGTGAATAGCATAGGCACTGCCGATATGAAGGTGCCCGTTCGGTTCGGGTGGAAAGCGGGTACAGATCGGACGTTGAAAACGGCCAGCCATCACATCTTCCCGGATGAGGTTCTCCAGGTAACTCCCACCTTGGGTGGAGCTGCGTTCGTCCTCGTCTTGCCGGGATTGTTTATTTTCACGTCTCGCCATCACGAATTCCCTATTCAACTCATGTTCTGTTTCCTTTTTCGGTTTGTCGAAACCTGCTTCCATGCTAGAATGCCTCCCCTGTTATGATCAACCACGTAATGATCAACGAAAAAAGAACTTCACCTCCCAAGACGATATGTCTTGGGGACGAAGTTCTCGTGGTGCCACCCCAGGTTCACCGAAATGTCGCCATTCCAGTCTCATCAAGTCCATTTCCGTTCATACTGCGAACCGTACTGAACCCTGTGCTCTATATCGGGAGCACCCGTTCCACCATCCCTGACGCTGCACGTTTTGTTCCGGCGGACCGTTCGGAGGCTTGCTTCAATGCTGTTTTTTCACCCATTCTCAGCATCAGGGCTCTCTGTATAAAAAAATCAGCATCTACTCTTCTCGTCATCACGTTCAATATTTCCTATTATTGTAATCAAAGCCAAAATGAAAGTCAAACCCTTTTCGTTTACGATTGGCTGTCAAATTCATGATCCATCGTTTCGAGCAATTGATGTGTCTTGTCACATTTATATTCCCAAAACATAATGCCGCCCAATTCATGATCATGTACATATCGGCATTTGGCTCGGATGGAGTCAGGATCGTCATAAGAAATAAACGTGTGTCCATTAAAGAGATACGGCGCCTTTGCTTCATCATCCCAATGCCTGGTATACCCGTTCAACCCAATGTAATTGGCGTTTAACTCCGTATACTCCGGACCGTAACCGCCGGTCGTTTCTGCCATTTGATGCAATCCATCGTTCCGGTCGGGCACACCCTTCCACATGCGGGAATAGAACGCGGCACCGATGATGATCTTGTCCTTGGGCACACCTGCCCTGTGAAACGTTTGGACCGAAGCATCAACGCTGATGCGGAACAAATCCCCAGTTGGCGTAAAGAGATTTGTATGATGTCCCGTTAATACCTGAAAGCCGCCCCGCATGTCATAGGTCATCAGCTGCACGTAATCGACGTACCTTTGCACCTGATCCATTTCCGTTCCATCCACGTAGTATTGGTCCGCTCCCGCTGCAATGGTCAGCATATAATACTTCCCGTCCAACTCACCCTGCCGTGTCAACGCTTCCCTGATGGTTTTCAGCAGCATCGTGAAGTTCGGCTTGTCACTTGCGGATGCCGCAATCCCAGCCTCTCCATAACATGGGTATTCCCAATCCAAATCAATGCCATCAAGTCCATAAGTGGTTACGGCTAGCACAGCAGATTCGGCGATTCTATTCCTGCCCTCTGCCGTCGCCGCTGCCTCCGAAAAACCGCCGGAGCTCCAGCCTCCAACGGACAAAATAAAGCGCAAATCCGGATGGGTCCTCTTGATCACGGAAACTTGATCCATGTTTTGCAAATGCTCGGTGTGAATGGCTCCCTCCCGAATACCGGCAAAAGCGATATTGATGTGCGTCATTCGTTTCAGATCGGCCTCTGTCACGCTCTTCAGATCACGATGACCGACGTATCCGATGATCCATTTTCGGCTCATATGTCACCTCTCCCTTGATCACACTAGGTCACTTCGCGAGCATAACGCCGACACGAACAGCTTCCTTCACGGCTCCGATGCGATAACCGTAAGAAACATACCGAATGCGGTATTGTTGATCCAGCACCGCAAGGTGAGGGAATCCCGACTCTAACGCGATTGGACTGCACAGCACTTCGGGTATTGCGCCTTTGTTCATTTCTGCGAATCGAACCTGTGCCGGTAGCTGCTTCAACGGATCTGCGCTAAAAGGACTGATCGTACCCAAGGAAGGTGTAATCAGCACGATCGGGAGACCGCCTTCTGCCAACGCTTGGTTCGAATCGGCCAGCTCTCTCAACAAATGCATGGTCGGTTCCCTTCCTGGTTCGATCCAGGCCAGCAGTGCGCCTGAAGTCAGGCCAAGACTTTGGTCATTGAGTCGGGTTACGGTTCCGTCCTGCCAACGCAGCTCCATTTGTTGATCTACCGCGCCAAGAACGGGAAGGTCCTCCTCCACACTCCGGAAGTTTACGTCAACATGGGTTTCTTCCCCCGCCTGCACCTCGAAGTACGTCAACTTCACGCTAACCGTGCCGTTTTTCAAACGTACGCCTGTCGTCATGCGATAAGATCCTTGCTCGACCTCCAGCGGAGCCGCGAACAGATTCGTTTCTCCATGCGGCAAATGCAGCGTTACGTATTTCCCTTCAACAAGACGTGCAATCGTGACATTTTCATAATAAGATGCTTTTGGCGTCGCCAGCGCCGTTTCCATCCGTTTGAGTTGAATAAAACCGCTGCCCTGCTCCACATCTTCCTGATCTCCAAAATCTGCACTCATCCATGCCCCCTGTTTCCAGTATTGAGGTTTGCGTTCCAGGGGATGCAGGCGAGCGGGTATGCCCAAGCTGCGGCACATGGAAACAAACAAAATCGCCAGCGACTCTTCATCTCCGGCCATCAGCCGATAGGTGCCCACAGCTGTTCCCTTGCCTTTTAGATTCGGCAAATTTTCAACATAAACATAATTCCTTTTCAGTACAGCGGCAAGAAGCGCCGGGTCCTTCACCATGGAACCACACTCATCCGCTTTGAAGGAATCACGGAATTCTCTTCGGTACAAGCCAAGCATTTCATAGGAAACGCGCGGGCACAGGACATAAGGAATGAACAAATGATCCGGCAGCATGCCGCGAAGAGGCAGCGATTCATTCAAATGTTCATTCAGGACAGGACGAAATGTGTCGATCAAATCCTTGCTATTCAGCGATTCCAACAACAGCAGCGGCCACTCCCCATGCTCGGGCGAGCTCTCCCGAAGAAATCCGGCTATTTCATGCCCGTTTCCACGCGCCTTTTGCAAGATATCCCACACCCGTGCTTCAGAAAGGCCAAGTTGCCGAGCTAAACGATGGCTCTCCGACTCCGTCACAAATGTGCCTTCGAACAATGCGCGAACAGCGTCCCCGTTCTGCAATCGACGTTGATGCAAGGACTCGGCTGCATCCGTCACTGCCGGCAGTTCGTCGCCTTCCGTCTCGGGTGGAGGAACCATATCCAAATCAACGACGCCCCGTTCCTGAACAGGTTCGCTGTTCAGGTCCAAAACAAGCTCCAATGAGTCCAATTTGCCAATGCTGACCTTGCGCTCCTGCCACCGCCCACGATACACGGCCCTGATGAGCAAATCGCCAAATCCTGTCTTAAAGCCGACCTGCCCTTCCCCATCCGTCATCAGCTCTGCAATGGGGTAGAATTCGGCCATGTTATACAATTCGAAGCGGACGGCAGCACCTTCGATCATCCCGCCGTCTTGATCTCTAACCGCTACGGTGATCGTTTTGGCAGGCGCGTAGTTCTCCAGCAGGTTCAGTTCGGTA